>CAZFAQ010000021.1:0-39845 GCA_964517055.1 uncultured bacterium
GGATAGCTGCCACTCAGGGCACGTTGGAAGCGTCACGAGCTTCAGTTGACGTATTGCTCCACGACGCTTCTGGAGCTCTACCGACATCATTCGATGTCCTACTCATACGAGACCTGGCAGGGAAGTTCAGTGGTCGGAAGACGTTTCTTGAAGAGGTCGAGGCTGCCCTTCCGTACTTCTATGAGCAGGTGGGCCAGCACCTCCGGCCATACGTTGCCAAACCCCCCAAGGTAGCCAAGGGACCGGATGGCAAGAGCGAAGGGGATACGGACGACGTAGCGGAGCTCGCACTAGTCGCCACCGAACGCCTAGAGGAGCGAGCAACTACCTTCCCGGATGCGGAAGTGCTATCGCCAAACGTCTAGCCCTCGATATGGACAGCCATTCTCATCTTGCCAGCTGTGGGGATACCGGTACAGCCGTGTTGGGTGCGTTTCTGCATCTCATCGCTCAAGACCTACGGGCGAGACCCGACCGAGTTGGCGCCGTACCGCAGGACTTGCTCGCCCGCGCCCGCGAGCTGGCGGATGGCGTCGAGATCGACCTCGACGCCCCCCTAGATCCAGTAGATGAATGACTCAATCAGAAGCTGGAGTTCGAGGTGATACCCCAGAACCCATCCAGGGCCGATAACTAACCCACCAGAACGAGCCATGAGACGCGCCCGGCATGAGCCGGACGGCCCTGGCCGCATTACAGCTAGTCGCCTACTCGAACACGGTCTCGTCGATAGGCTCGTTCACCTTGATGTCGCTGTAGCGCATCTCGGCGTAGAGGGTCGCGATCCCGTCGCTGACGTCGTACATGTCCATGTCGTAGAACAGCGCGCCGTCGAGCTTTGGCTCGCCGACGTAGACCATCACCATCTCCATGCCGTCCTGCGGGACCACCATGCCGAGCAGCCGGCCAGATGCGTCGAACACGAAGCGCATGGTCGTGGCGTCCATCTGCATGCCAGGCACGCCGAAGTCGCCTGTGTAAGTGACCTGCTGGCCAGCTAGGACGTCGGCGTAGCTGACCTCGCCGTCGTAGGTGGCGACGGCGTTCGGGTCGTCGAGCATGTCGCTCGCGGTGCCGGTCTCGAAGATGTCGGCGAACGCGGAGTCCATGCCCGGAGGCATCGGCAGTGACATGCCGCCCATCACCATCGTCATGGTGCCGTCGACGAAGCGCATCGTGGTGGTCATGCCCATGACCTCGGAGACGATGGCCGCGCGCTCGCCGGCGTAGTCGATGACCGTGCGGCTCTGCGTCACCAGCGGTTCGTCGGCGCCGTAGAGCGTCATCGTCGACGACATGTCCATCGTCTGGAAGTCGGTGGCAGCTTCACCCTGGGCTGCATACCCCTCGAGGAGCGCTCTCGCCTGGTCGTCGATCTGCGCGAAGGCCGTGCCCGCCAACAGGAGCATCGCCGTGAGAGACGTGCGTACTAGGTTCATCATGCATCCAAGCTAGCGCATCCGAGGGCTTCGAAATAGTGGTAACTAGGTCGCCCGGCTTCACCCTTAGGCAAGAGGTCCGCTCCCGGTCAGTCGAACAGCGACTCGTCCGGTTCGTCGTTGATAGTCATGCTCTCGTACCGAGTGCTGGCGTACGGCGACGCGATGTCTCCGACCAGCAGGTAGATGTCGGTGTCGTACTGGCCGGTGGGATGGCGCTCACCGGTAAACACCGAGACGAGCGTCATGCCTTCGATCTCGGACACCATCCCGAGGAGGTTCCCATCGTGGTCGAATACGAAACGCGCGGCGCCGATCCTCTGGCTCAGGCCCCGAACGCCGAACTCTCCCGTGTACGTCACCTGAACGCCGACCAGCACGCCGCCGTAGTTCACCTCGCCGTCGAACGTAGCCGAGGCGTCTTCGCCTTCCAGCAGGGGGACCATCGCTTCCAGGTCGAAGGCGTTGCGCAGCGTCAGCTCGGTGAGGCCGGACGTGGGCACGACCTCGCCGTCCACCGTCATCGTCGTGTTGCCGTCCTGATGCACGAGCCTGCTGGTGATGCCCATGCTCTCCGTGAGGACGACCACCCGCTCACGCTCCATGTCCAGCACGGTGCGAGTAGTGCTGACGACCTCCTCCCCCGAGATGCGGAGAGTCGTCACCGTCGTCTGGTCCAGCGTCCGAACCTCTTCGGTCGCGATTCCCGCGGCCATGCCCTCGAGCAGTTCTCGTGCCCGTTCATCTACTTGCGCGGTCGCATGCATGGAGACCAGGCCGAGGGCGAACACCAACACAGTGCGCGAGAACGTTCTCACCGGCCTGCTCCCGCCATGCCCGTACCCTACCCTCTGCTTCCTTGCCGGCGGTTCGTGGTCTTAGGTGGCATGAGCGAGCGAGACCGCCGCCACCTGCCGACTCAACTCCTCAGCTTCACCGCCGTGCCCCACGGGTCGCGGAAGCCCAGCGTCCCGCCGCTCTCCTCGCTGACCGCGACCCCTGCCCGCTCGAGCCGCTCTCGGGCGGCCGCGAGGTCAGCAGGTGACACGAGGACCTCGAAGTGCGCCAGTCCCAGCGCGTCGCCCCTCACGCCGGCGCCCCGGCTCTCCCACACGTTCATGCCGATGTGATGGTGGTAGCCGCCCGCGGACGCGAACAGCGCGCTGTGCCACATCGACGCCGTGACGTCGAAGCCGAGCGCGTCCACGTAGAACTCCCTGGCTGCCTGCACGTCGCCCACCTTCAGGTGAACGTGGCCCAGCCTGGCGGGCGCCCCCACCGGAGCTTGCGGCTCGGCACCGTTGCCGGCGACGTGCTCGCGGATGAAGCCGTTCGGGTCAAGGGGTAACGAGTCCATGGCGACCTCGTCGTCGGCCCAACGCCACTCCTCGCGCGGCCGGTCCCAGTACAGCTCGACACCGTTGCCTTCTGGGTCGTTGAAGTAGAACGCCTGGCTCACCAGGTGATCGGCGCTGCCCGTGAACGTTCCCTCGAAGCCGACAGCCGTGGCGTAGAGCGCGGCCGCCAGGTGGGCGCGCTCCTCGAAGAGTAACGCCGTGTGGTACAGCCCGGCGGAGCGGGGCGCGGGCGCGCTCAGGTCGGGCCGGTGGACCAGCTCGAGCACGGGCGCGCTTGGGTTGCCGAGGACGCGGTGGTCACCGTCGTCCGATAGCCGAGTCAGGCCCACGCCGTTCTCGTAGAACGCCGACACGCCTTCTAAGTCTTCGACGTGGAGACGCAGGGCGCCGAGCTGGGTGTCGGGGCCGAGCCTCGCGCGGTCGGCTGCCGTTTCCGATGAGTCCATGACCGCGATTATCCACCGTGTCGTGGGCAATCATGGTCCCGTGGCACAAGACCCCGCAGGTGACGAACCCGGCACGCGCACGCCCCTGATGATCGACCTCTCGAGCACCGAGCTCACGCCAGAGGAGCGCGACCTGCTGGCCGAGGGCCGGGTCGCCGGCGTCTGCCTGTTCGGCCGCAACGTCGTCGACCGCCAGCAGGTCGGCGAGTACGTCTCCGAGCTGCGTTCGCTTGCCGGCGACGACCTCGTCGTGGCGGTCGACCAGGAGGGTGGCGGTGTCGTGCGGCTCTTCGACGTGCCAGTTCCACCGGCCGCCATGGCGCTTGGTCACGCCGACGACCCGGACCTCACGCGCGAGGTCGCGGCGGCGGCCGGACGCGGCCTACGGTCCGTGGGGATCAACCTGGACTTCGCCCCGGTCGCCGACGTCAACTCGAACCCGCTCAACCCGGTCATCGCAGACAGGTCTTTCGGCTCGAGCCCGGAGCTGGTGGCGCGGCACGTGGTGGCCTTCGCCATCGGGCTGCAGTCCGAGGGTGTCGGGGCGACGCTCAAGCACTTCCCGGGCCACGGCGACACGGACGTCGACTCGCACCTGGCGCTGCCGACCGTCGACAGGTCGCTCCAGGCGCTACGCGAGGTGGAGCTGGCGCCCTTCGAGGCCGGGATCAGGGCCGGCGTGGCCGCCGTGATGAGCGCCCATATCGTGATGCCCGCGCTGGGATCCGAGCTTCCGGCAACGCTCTCACGGTCCGCCATGACGGGCCTCCTGAGGGAGGAGCTCGGCTTCGACGGCGTCATAGTGACCGACGCACTCGACATGAGGGCCATCTCGGAGCGTTGGCCGGCGCCCGTCTCGGCGGTGATGGCGTTGGCGGCCGGGGTCGACCTCCCCCTGGTGATCGGCGAGGTGGCGGGGCACAGGGAGACCCTCGACGCCATCGGGCGCGCGGCATCGGAGGGTCGGGTCGACTTGGGGGCGTCACGCCGTCGCCTCGAGTCGCTCGCCAGTCGGTTCCCTGCCACGTCGCCCAACCCGGCGTTCGCCTGGCGCGAGGGCGACGAAGAGCTGCTGGCGGCGGCTGCGTCCCGCGGCCTGGCGCAGCGCGGGAAGCTGCCAGAACTGGCGGTGGGCTCCCGCGTGTTGCTGGTGGCACGTGACGAGGTGAGAGCGTCGGCCGCTGCCCAGGTCGTGGTCAGGCCGGCCGCGGCCCTCAGGAGAGCACTAAGCGATGCCGGCGTCGACGTGCGGCACGTCGACGTGACCACGCTCGCGCCGGGTGAGCTCGAGGGGCTGCAGGGGTACGACGCGGTCGTCTACGCCTCGACGACCCGCGTCCCGCCGCCCGACGAGGAGGTCGCCACTGCCGCGGCGTTGGCGGAGGCCGCGGAGGCTGCGCGCGTGCCGTACGCGCACGTGGCTCTATGGAACCCCTACACAGCCGACCGTGTGCCGGGGCCGAGCCTGGTGTCGTTCGGTTTCAGGGACCTGCAGGCGCGGGCGGCCGTCGACAGGTTGACCGGGAGGGGGGCCTAGGCCCCGCCCGACTCACCCATCCGGTGGCGCGTCCAACTTGCGGCGCTTCGCCGTCGTCACGAGGATGGCGCCGATCACCATCGAGACGGCCAGCGCGTAGAAAAGGGCGCGGTTGCCCATGATGTCCATCAGTGCGCCAACGATCGGCGGGCCGGCGATGGCCGCCGCCGAGCCGAACAGGTAGTACATCCCCGTGTAGAACCCTGTCTGTGATGCCCCACCCTGGTTGATCACCAGCGGGTAGGCGGGCACCTGGACGAGCGCCCAGGCTGCACCGCCCAGGGCCAGGACGACGCGCGCCGATGCGATGTCGGCGACGTTCGCCGCCAGCACCGCTGCGACGGCCATGACAAGGGCGCCGAGGCGCATGGTGTTGGCCGAGCCGATGCGCCGAGCGAGGTAGCCGGCCGGCACCGCCATGACGACGTAGGCGACCATCGTGGCCGCGATCGTCGGTCCCGTCATGGCGGCCGAGATCCCGAGGGTCTGCGTAGCGAAGGTGCTGAACTGGGCCTCGAGCGCCGAGTACCCGAAGAAGACCGCGAACACGGCCAGCAGGAGGATGCCAGGTCCGCTGCGCTCCTCGACGACGAGCCGGCGCACGTCCTGGAAGAGGCCTCTGAGCGGCGGCGCCTCGTCCTGCACGCTGCCCCTGGTCACGTAGCGGGGGTGCCTGTCGATCGCCATGAGCACGAACACCAGCGAGACGATCACGATGGCGCCCGACCCGACGAAAGGCAGCCATGCCGCGTCCGCGATGAGCGGGGCGAGCGCCAGCAGCGCTATGGCCCCGCCGGCCGCGCCCATCAGCGTGATGATGCCGTTGGCCGAGGCGCGGTCGCGCGGCGCGACGTGGTCTGGCATGAGGGCGATCAGCGGCGCCCTGAACAGCGTGATCGCGAACAGGAAGGCGATGTCCACGGCCAGGAGGATCCATAGCCGCTCGGCCGCGAACGGCAGCAACGCGAACAGCAGGCCGGTGAGAGGCATGCCGATCAGCAGGAACGGGATCCGCTTGCCCAGGCGACCCTCGACGCGGTCTGACCAGGCGCCGATGACCGGGAGCATGAAGACCGCGAGCACGTTGTCGAGCGCCATGATCGTGCCGCGGACGCCGCTGCTCGAGATGAACTGCGCTAGCAGCAACGGCATGAACGTGTTGTAGAGGGCCCACGTTGCCGCGAGGCCCAGCGACCCCGCCCCGAGCCCGATCAGACGCGGCGTGGGTAGGCGGTAGCGCCCGTTGGGCGCAGGGGTCGTTGGCGCCACGCATCCCGATGTTACGACGGTGCCAGGGAAGCCCACGCCAGCGTCATCGTTCCCATGACGCGCCTCCCTAACGTTGCTGTCACACGCAGACGACCGGCGACTACCGCGCCGCAGCGGCCGGACCGGAGACGACCATGAGCGATGGGAAGAAGGGCAAGGGCAAGCCGGCACAGGAGCAGGACCGCCAGCCGGGGCGCGAGCATGAGATGAGACCAGAGCCGCGCTACGAGGGCAAGGACTACAGGGCGGCCGGCAAGCTGGAGGGCAAGGTGGCCGTGATAACCGGCGGTGACAGCGGCATCGGCCGGGCCGTCGCCGTGCACTTCGCCAAGGAGGGCGCCGACGTGGCGATCGTCTACCTCGAGGAGGACAGGGACGCCCAGACGGTGAAGGCCGAGGTCGAGGAGCACGGCCGCCGCGCGCTGCTACTGAGGGGCGACGTAGCCGACCCGGAGTTCTGCCGTGACACCATCGGGCAGACGGTCGACGAGCTGGGCGGGCTCGACGTGCTCGTCAACAACGCTGCCGAACAGCACGACGCCCACAGCCTGGCGGAGATCCCGGACGAGCAGATCGAGAGGACGTTCAGGACCAACGTGTTCTCGATGTTCTACCTGACGAGGGCCGCCCTTGAGCACATGAAGGAGGGCGCCTCGATCATCAACACGACGTCGATCACCGCGTTCCGCGGCAGCGAGCACCTGATGGACTACGCAGCCACCAAGGGCGCCATCCTCTCGTTCACTAGGTCGCTAGCCACCAACCTGGCGAGTCAGGGCATCCGGGTGAACGCGGTCGCGCCCGGCCCCATCTGGACGCCGCTCATACCTGCCAGCTTCCCGGCCGAGGAGGTCGCCAAGTTCGGCGCCGACCAGCCGCTTGGACGCGCCGGCGAGCCAGAGGAGTGCGCTCCCGCGTACGTGTACCTGGCGTGCCGCGACTCGTCGTACGTCACGGGCCAGACGATCCACGTCAACGGCGGCGAGATCGTGGGAGGCTGAAGGCTCAGCTCGTAGGCTCCCAGCACGAAGCGTCACTTCGCGATGACGGTGATCTTCGAACCCGCCATCCAGTCGATCCAGTAGCCCTCGATCTCACCCCACTGCGGCCATTTGTCTTCGAAGCTCTCCCAGTAGTCGTCAGCGACGACCGTGAAGAGGTGCAGGAAGTACTTGGAACCATCGAAGAAGACCTCGACCGAGTTCGGCCAGTTGGGGCCCTCGTTGCCGTCGGAGCCCATCTTCTTGCAGACGTCGTACCACGGTTCAACGAGATCGCTGCCAGCGGTGAAGCCGTACTCGTAGTGCGTCCCCATGACGGCCAGGTCGTGGTTCGTGCTGACGGGATGGTTGTGAGGCACGTTCATCCCCTCTATCTCGATCTCGTACTTGGCCGCGCCGGTGTGCGGGAAGATGAAGTACATCCCAACACACGGCCACTCCTGTCGCTCGTGCAAGAACCCGGAGGGCGTGGACAGACCGTACAAGACCGTGACCCCTGCCGGCAGCTCCCGACCGTCGCCCTTGACCGTCCCGTTCAGCTGGGCGATGGGCTGGGCGCCCGCCGGCACGCTCGTCACGCCCTCGTCGACAGAGAACACCTCGAGGGTGATCGTGTCGACGTCTGACTCGGTGATGCGGGTGGGGTCGTCGTGGAAGTACCAGACCTCCGGGTCCACCGTCGTCAGGCTGTCGCCGTCGTTCAGCAGGTCGCTAAGCGAGCCGTGGGTTCCGCTCGTGGTCCAGCGGTAGAGGTAGGTGCCTGCAGCCTCGCCCTTCGGAAGCACCCTGAGCCTGACGGACGGGTTGAGCTTCGTCACGTACGCGTTCTCAGGCATGAGCACGAAGAGAGCTGGTGAGGTCTTGACGGTCCAGTGGACCGCGGCGGGAGCGCTGGCCAGGTCGTGCAGGATCTTGGCGACGTCGCCGCTCACCAGCAGCGTCTCGACCGCGGCGCCGATGGCTGACGCGTTGGCGCGTGAGGCGAGCCGCTTCTCGGCGGCCTCGAACTCGAGCTTGTTCTTGTCGCTCTCGCTCAGAGCGTCCCTGACCATCTCCATCATGTCTAGGCGCAGGTTGTCGTTCTCGACCATCTCCTTGATGGCGTACTTGAGGGCGTCGACGAGGCCCTTCTGGCGGTTCTTGAGGAGGACGCCGAGGCCGAGCAGGTGCTCGTCGTGGATGAGGCGCATGCGGCTACGCAGGTCGGCGAGCTTGGCGGCGTCCATCTTGGCGAGGCTGCCGATCCCGTACACCTCGACGAGCGGCAGGAGCAGCTGGTCGAGGAACAGCTCAAGGGTCTTCTCGTTCTCTATGTTCTCCCAGTGGCCGTGGAAGATGTCGAAGCGTTCGTCGTCCATGATGGGCCAGGTGGCATCGGTGCCGCTGGGTCCGACGGCGACGAGCGTGAAGTGGGTACGGCTGGCGCCGGGGTGGTCGGGGAGGCTCACCTTCGGGCTCACGACGGGTGACCAGGGGGAGTCTGCCGTCACCACGTCGAGGAGCGCTTCGAAGAACTCGAGCTGGCCGGTCGCGGGGACGTCGACGGTGGCGACTGGTACTGGCGTGTCGTTCTCGGTGAGAACGCCCTCGGCGTCCTCCCAACCGGTCTCGTAGGCGAGGATAGCGGCGGGGCGCCGGAAGTGGTTCTGCGCCACCACGCCGGACCCTTCCGGGTTGTGGATGACCTCGACGCCCGCGATGACCGTAGACGGTGGCTCGATGATGACGTTGTCGCCGGCCGCCGGATGCAACGTGCCGGCGGGCAGGCTACCTGGAGCCTCGGCGGCGGGCGTGGCGAGCGCCGCGGCCCACAGGCGGGTGATCCGGGCGTCACCGAAGAGAGCGGCGTGAACATCATCGAGAGCGTCAACGAGAGCCTGGTCCGGCGCGGCGAGTCCGTTGCCGCCCGCCTGGAGCTGGCGCGTTAGCTCGGTCTCGAGGGTCTCGGCCTCGGGTAGGTCGCGCAGTAGCTCGCGGACGGTGTCCTGCTGCTCGCCGGGCAGCCACATGCCGCCGACCAGGTAGTACAGGAGCGCCTCGGCTGTGCTGGCGAGCGACAGGTCGAGGCTGTCGTCATCGGTGACGCCCAGGAGGAGCAGGTCCCCGCCTGCGGTCTCGACGCCCACCTCGGTATGCGCTCCGTCGAAGACGTCGGCCTCGAACTCGCCGGTCGCCGTCACCGGGAAGACGCCCAGGGGCGTGCTGATGGTCAGGGTCGCCAGGTCGATCCCGTGGCCCGCCGGTAGCTGGAGGCCGCCGGTCACCGTGATCACGCCGGTGGGTCCGGGCGGGGTGGGCGACCCTCCGCAGGCCGTCAGCGCTACGCCAAGTGCTACGAGCAGCGCGACTGCCAGAGCGAGGAACCGAGGCTTACGCAGACGGGACGAGGAGGTCATGCTCCAGTGTGCGGACGGCCCTCTAAACGCGACTTAAACGGCTAGCCTCGTCACTCCTGCCCGTAGTCGGCGTCGTTCGCGTCGACCACGCCCTCGTCGGCCTCGGCCAGGGCGGCGGCCTCGGCCTGGGCAGCTGCCAGGTCCGCGGCGTCCTGCTGCGCGGCCGCCAGCACCTCGGCTGCCAGCTCCTTGTCGTAGGCCTCGGCCCGGTCACGGAACAGGGCGGCCCGCGCCAGCAGCATCATCGACACGGGTAGGGTCAGCGTCACGAAGATGAACAGCAGCAGCTCGTGTACGACGAGCCGCGTGCCAAGCACCGAGAACGTGACGATGGAGGAGAGGACTATCAGGAGGAGGCCGAGGCTCGTCGACAGGGTCGGCGGGTGGACGCGGTCGTAGAACGTCTTGAGCCGCAACAGGCCTATCGCCCCGGTCAGGGCGACCGCCCCGCCCGCCAGCGCCAGGAAGGCGACGACCACGGCAGCTACGGGCGGCAGGTCGGGGGCGAGCGTCACTCGATCACCTCGCCACGCATCAGGAACTTGGCTACGGCAGACGTGCTGGTGAACCCGGCCAAGGCGATGATCAGCGCCGCCTCGAAGTACAGCTCGGTGCCGGTCCTCACCCCCACCAGGACGATCGAAAGCAGCGCGTTCATGTACAACGCGTCGAGCGCCGTGACCCGGTCCTGCGCGCGCGGTCCGCGGATGAGGCGGTAGACGCACAGGCACAGCGCCAGCGCCAGCATGGTCTGCGCCACGAGCAGCGCGACCGACAGCGCCTCCTGGGTCATCCGAAGATCTCCAGCAGGCGCCTCTCGTAGCGCTGCTTGACCATCCGCGAGAACTCGGCGGGGTCGCGCTCGTCGAGCACACGTACCGTGAGCACGCCGCTGCGCCTGTCGTAAGCCGCCCAGAACGTGCCCGGGGTCGACGTGATGATCGTCGCCAGCACGGCGAGCCCGTAGCGGTCCCGGAGCTGAAGGGGGATGTTGACGAAGGCCGAACGCGGACGTGGGCGCGGCGTGAGTATGAGTGCGATGACACGCAGGTTCGAGACGAAGATGTCGCGCGAGACGACCAGTGCGAGCACCAGCACGACGCCTGGCCGGCGCGTCCTTGGCGGGTTCGGGTCGAGCCTGAGCATGATGCGCGACAGGGTGACGCCTAGGACGAGCCCGACTGTGACGTCGAACGGCTCGAGAGACTGGTTGAGCATCAGCCACAGGACGGTGAGGCCCCCGGCCAGCGCCGGGTACGGGAACAGACGGCGCAGTAGGCTCATCTACCGATCTCCAGCACGTTGCGCGCGTACTCGACCGGGTCGGCCAGGTAGGCGGTGGTGGCGTCCAGGTAGGTGATGGTCGGGGCGGCGAAGACCGCCAGCGCCACGCAGAGCGCGAGGAGCAGGCCGATAGGCAGCGCTTCGAGCGAGCGCACCTCGGCGATCGTCTCCTCGCCTGGACGCCAGAACGCCTCGACCCCCTTGCGCATGAGGGCTATCAGCGTCGCGAGCCCAGAGAAGATGACCACCGCGGCCAGCACCCAGGCGCCTACGCCGCCGACGCTCTCGGCCAGGACGCCATGCACGATGGCGAACTTGGCGAAGTAGCCAGACAGCGGCGGCAGCCCGGCCAGGACCAGGGCCGAGGTGACGAACGCGCCGCCCAGCATGGCTGTGCCGGCCGGGATGGCGACCCCTACCTCGTAGCCCTCGAAGTCCTCGATGCTCGTCTCGTAGTCGTCGCCGAACACCGGCCCGACGACCGGCTCGGGCTGACCCGGCGGCTCTACGGTCCTAAGCCGGTTGATGAGCTCCGAGAGCAGGAACGCGGCGCCGGTCGCCAGCGTCGAGCCGATGAGGTAGTAGAGGGCGCCGCTTATCACGCGCTGGTCGCCCGTGCCCACGGCGGCGACCAGCGTGCCTGCCGTGACGAGCGTGGCGTAGGCGGCGATGCGCTGCAGCTGGTTCGACGCCAGCACGCCCATGGACCCGAAGACGACTGTCGCGATGCCGCCGTAGAGGAGCCAGGGGCTGAGGAACTCGACGAGGCCCGCCTCCGGCACCCCGCCCGCCAACGCCGTGACGCGCAGCAGTATGTACGCTCCGACCTTGGTCATGATCACGAACATGGCTGCGACAGGTGGGGTCGCCACCGGGTAGGCGACCGGCAGCCAGAACGACAGCGGCCAGACCCCTGCCTTGGTCAGGAAGGCGACGCTGAGGATGGCCAGGCCGGCCCTGAAGATGGTGGCGCCACCGCCCTGTAGCTCGGCCGCCACCCGCATCATGTCGACCATGTTCAGCGTGCCCGTGGAGGCGTAGATGAGCCCCACCCCGAACAGGAACAGCATCGACGATCCCAGGTTCACCGCTATGTACTGCAGGCCGGCCTTCACCCTCTGGCGGCCAGAGCCGTGCAGTAGCAGGCCGTACGAGGCAGCGAGCAGTACCTCGAAGAAGACGTAGAGGTTGAACATGTCGCCCGTCAGGAAGGCGCCGTTGAGGCCCATCAGCAGCAGGAGGAAGAGGCTGTGGAACCGGGGGCTGACGATGGCCCAGCCAGAGACCGCGAACACGAACGACGCCAGCGCCAGGAGGCTCGTGACCATGAGCATGAGCGCGGCCAGGCGGTCCACCACCAGGACGATCCCGAAGGGCGCCGCCCAGTCCGCGAGGCGGTAGACGAGCACGCTGTCAGCGTCGCCGCTGACGGCGTTGAGCAACACGAAAGACACGAGCACGAGGGCGGCTGTGGTGGCGGCGCCAAGGCCGGCCTTGAGGATGCTGCGCCGCTCGTCGAGGAACAGCATGATCGCGGCCACGACGAGCGGGAGCACGACAGGGAGGACAGGCAGGTGCGGCGTCAGGTCGACGAGCTGGCTGGCGATGGGGCCGCCGAGCTGCTGGGAGGTCAGGTCGAGGTCCACCCTCAGGGCTCCTGACCGTCGACGTGATCGGTGCCTGTGAGGCCCCGGGCGGCGAGCAGGACGACGAGGTAAAGGGCCGTCATCGAGAAGCTGATCACGATCGAGGTGAGCACCAGCGACTGCGGCACCGGGTCGGCATGCCGCGCCGGGTCGACCCCGACGACCGACTCGAGGACAGGAGGCGAGCCCAGTGTCAGGCCGCCCATCGAGAGCAGGAAGGCGTTGACGGCATAGGTGAGGAACGACAGGCCGAGGATCACCTGGAAGGTGCGTGGTCGCAGCACCAACCACACGCCGGCGCCGGCGATGACGCCGATGCCGATAGCCGTGACGAGCTCCATCACTGCTCCTCGGCCTCCGTCTCTGTGGCTGGGCGCTCGGCTACCTGACGCGGCGCCCTTATCGACTGGTGCGCCAGCGCGATGAGCATGAGCACTGTCGCGCCAACCACGAGCAGCAGCACGCCTAGGTCGAAGAGGGTGGCGGACGAGACCGGCACTTGGCCGAGGACCGGCAGGTCGACGTACTCGTAGTAGGACTTCAGGAACGGACGTCCGAAGATCCAGGCACCCGCACCGGTGAGCACGGCGATGAGCAGCCCACCGCCTATCCAGCGCACAGGCAGTACGCGCAGGCGCTCCTCGACCCAGCGTGCGCCACCGGCCATGTACTGCAGGATGAACGCGATGGCGACCGTCACCCCGGCGGCGAAGCCCCCGCCCGGCTCGTCGTGGCCGCGCATGAAGAGGTAGGAGGCGAACACCGCCAGCACCGGGAACATCACGTGCATGGCGGTGCGCGCGACGTAGAGGTAGTCGGTGGCCGTGTCGCCGACCTCGCGGTCGCTTGCGACCTCGTCGAAGCGGGCCTGCGTGCGTTGCTGCTTGGTCCCGCCGAGCAGTTCGCGCGGCGGCCTGAAGCGCCTCAGCAGGGCGAACACCGTCACCGCCACGACGCCTAGCACGGTGATCTCTCCCATCGTGTCGAAGGCGCGGAAGTCGACGAGGAGCACGTTCACGACGTTGCGGCCGCCAGTACCCTCGTAGGCGTTGCCGATGAAGAACGACCGCAGCGAGTCGAGCCGCAGCCTGTTGGCAGGATCGATTGTCATGCCGGCGTAGGCGAGCATCGCGATCCCGGCCCCCGCCGTGGCGGCGACGACCAGGTCACGGACCCTCCTGGCCCTGGCCCTGAGGACCTCGCGGCGGCTCCTGTCCTCCGCCGGCTCGGGTCGCGGCAGCCACCGCAGACCGAGCAACAGGAGGACCGTCGTGACGACCTCGACGACGAGCTGGGTGAGGGCCAGGTCTGGGGCGGATAGCCACACGAAGGCCAGGCACATCGCGAGGCCGGTGCCCGCCAACGTGAGCAGCGCGGCGAACCGGTGGAACTTCGCGAGGTAGCCGGAGAAGAGGGCGCACGCCGCGCCCATGGCCCAGATCACGACGTAGGCGGGACCCTCGAGGTCGCTCTGGACCGGGCCTACGGGCAAGCTCCAGCCGAGGCCCCTCACGGCCTGGAGCGCGAACGGCCAGAGGCCGGCGCCCAGCGCGACCAGTGTCAGCACCAGCATCTGCGGCTGGAGCTTCGTGGTGCCGAAGACACGGAGGACGGCGCGCGCCGAGCCGAGCAGCCCATCGAGCGTGAGCTCGAACACCCGCCGTGCCTTGATCCGGCCCAACCAGGGTGGCCCCTGGTCCGGGCTGTCAGACAGGTAGCGCCTGAACACGACGTAGGCGACCGTGCCGCCTGCCAGCGCCAGCAGGCTGAGTTGCAGGGCCGGCGTGAAGCCGTGCCAGACGGTCAGGCTGTAGTCGGGCGTGAGCGGGCCGAGCACGCTGCGCACCGCCGAGTCGAGCAGCCAGCCGACCGACCAGGCAGGCAGCACGCCGACCACGAGAACGACGATGACGAGCAGCTCGGCTGGCAGGCGCATCCAGGCCACGGGCTCGTGGGGCTCCTTGGGGAGGTCGGTGGCGGCGGGGCCGAAGAAGACCTGGTGGATGAAACGCACCGAGTAGATGACAGCGAAGGCGCTGCCCAGCGTGGCCAGGGCGGGCAGCAGCAGGTCGGTGAAGCTGCCCGAGTGCATGGCCAGCGTCTCGGTGAGGAACATCTCCTTGGAGAGGAAGCCGTTGACGAGCGGGACGCCCGCCATGGCGGCGGTCGCGATGATGGCCAGCGTGCCGGTGTACGGCATGGCCCTGTACAGGCCCGAGAGCTTGCGCACGTCGCGCGTGCCCGTCTCGTGGTCGATGATGCCGGCCGCCATGAACAGAGACGCCTTGAACGTCGCGTGGTTGAGGACGTGGAACACGCCCGCGACGAGGGCGGCCGGCGTGGCCAGCCCCAAGAGCAACGTTATGAGCCCGAGGTGACTGATCGTCGAGTAGGCCAGGATGCCCTTGAGGTCGTTCTGGAAGATGGCGACGAACGCGCCAAGCAGGAACGTCACGAGGCCGGCCGTGCTGACGCCGTAGTACCAGACGTCGCTATGCGAGAGGACGGGCCACAGGCGGATGAGCATGTAGATGCCCGCCTTGACCATCGTCGCCGAGTGCAGGTAGGCCGACACCGGCGTCGGCGCCGCCATGGCGTGCGGGAGCCAGAAGTGGAAAGGGAACTGGGCGCTCTTCGAGAACGCCCCGATGAGTATGAGCACAAGGGCGGGCACGAAGCGGTCGCTCGCGAGGATCTGCGGGGCGGCGGCCAGCACCGCGTCGACGTCGTAGCTGCCCGCGATGCCGCCGAGGATGATCACGCCGAGCAGCAGGCAGAACCCGCCGAGCGAGGTGACGAGGAGCGCCATCCTGGCGCCCTCGCGGGCGTTGGCGTTGTGGTACCAGTAGCCGATCAGCAGGAACGAGAAGAGGCTGGTGAGCTCCCATCCGAAGACGGCCTGGATCAGGTTGCCGGAGACGACCAGCAGCAGCATCGAGCCCATGAACGCCTGGAGCAGCCCGAAGAACCGCGGCACGGGGTCCTGGGGTGACATGTAATAGCGCGCGTACAGGACGATGAGCGCGCCGATCCCCGTGATGAGCAGCGCGAACAACCAGCTCACGCCGTCCAGTCGCAGCGAGATGTCGAGGCCGATGCTGGGTAGCCAGGTGACCGTGTACTTGAAGACCTCGCCGCCAGCGACCTGCGGGTAGAGCGCGATCGTCGCCGCCAGCGACAGGCCCGTGAACGTGCCGGCCAGGATCGCCGCCGAGGTCCTGGCCGTGGTGTGAAGCGCCGAGGACAGCGCGCTGCCGACGAACGGCAACACGGTCAGCGCGATGAGTAGGACGGCGTCGATGGACATGGGTCAAGGACGCCCGCGCAGGCGGGCGTAGGCCGTCATCTTATCGGCTGGCACGATGTCGCCGGCTGGGCCGGCAGCACCCCTTCCCGCCGGCTCAGTCGGTGTTCAGGTCCACCGAGTGGTGATCGAGGTTCGCCAGCCCGCGCTTCCAGTAGCCGTCGGCAACGACGCGCTCGCGCGGCAGGCCGAGCTCGAGCCGGAGGTAGTCGCGGATAGGCTTGACCTGGCCGATCTCGCCGGCGACGAAAGCGAACCAGTCGTCGCTCTCAGGCAGGCTCGCCGAGCGCACGGCGCGCACGAGAGCGCCGCTCTGCTGCCCTGACCTCGTCACCCAGGTGACGTCGACGTCCTCGCGGTCCGTCAGCGTCCTGACGTCGGAGTCGTCCTCGACCTCGACGAACACGCTCGCGGCGGCGCCTTCTGGCAGTTCCTCGACGAGGCGGCTCAGGGCAGGCAGGGCCGCTTCGTCACCGGCCAGCAGGTACCAAGCGTAGTTCTCGGGGAAGACGATGTTGCCGCGCGGCCCCAGCACGCCAAGCCGGTCTCCGGGCTTCGCCTTCGCCGCCCATGAGGACGCGACCCCATGGCCGTGCACGACGAACTCGAGGACGAGCTCCTGCGACTCGGGCAGCCAGCCGCGCACCGTGTAGTCGCGGAAGACCGGGCGCGGCCGCCCCTCCTCGCCCTGCAGGCCACGGCCGGGTGCAGGGAGGGTCAGCTCGCCGGTGTCTGGGTGGGGGAACACGACCTTGACGTGGTCGGTCGGTGCCAGGCGCACGTACGGGAAGCCTACCGCCAGGTCCTCGCCTGTCAGGTAGACACGCCGGTAGCGCGGCGTCAGGTCCTCGACGCGGCTGACTTCCAGCATGCGGCGGCCTATCTGCTCGATGAAGTTGACTTGCGTCTGGCCCGTGCGGTTGGGGCCGGTCCACGTGCGGGGGGTCCTTACTGCCACGGCTGTGTACCTCCAAGGTTCGGACAGGTGCCATGAGGCGGTCCGAGCGCGCGTCTTCGACGGGCCTCTTGACGCGGCCCCTTGAAGAGTGGCACCTTTGTCTAATCCTGAGTATGACACTCAGGTATAAGCCGTGTCGCGACGCGGCGAGTTCAAGTTTTCCACCCGGGTCCCAGAGAGGCCGGGGCGAGGAGGTCTGTTGATGCGTAAGGTTCTAGGGTTCGCCGCGACCATCGTGGCACTGTTGTCGGTTGGCGCCGCCGCGCTCGCCCAAGAGGTGAGCGTCACTCACGCCAAGGGTGAGACGAGCGTGCCGCTCAACCCGGACAAGGTCTTCAGCTTCGACTACGGCTCGATCGACACGCTCTACCAGCTGGGCGTCACCGTGGACGGCGCGCCGCCTCCAACCAGCACGCCGCCTTCGTGGGCCCCACAGGACGCGATCAACATCGGCTCGCTGTTCGAGCCGGACTACGAGGTCATCAACGCCGAGCAGCCCGACCTCGTGATCGTCGGTGGCCGGTCTTCGGCCGCGTACGACCAGGTCGCCAGGCTGGCGCCGACCATCGACGTATCGGGTGCCGGCGACCTGATGGGAGACCTGCGCCGCAACGTCTCGATGCTGGCGGCCATCTTCGACAAGGAGGCCGAGGGCGAGCGCCTGCTGGCCGACCTGGAGACCAGGCTCGCGGGCCTTAGCGAGGCCGTCGCCTCGTCGGGCGACGGGCTGCTCGTGATGGTCACCGGCGGGTCCGTGACCGTCGTCGCTCCTGGCACCTCGCGTGGCACCCTGCTCTACGGTGAGCTCGGCCTTGAACCTACGGTCGACGACATCGAGGCGGCCACCCACGGCGAGCCCGTCAGCTTCGAGTTCCTCCTCGAGAACGATCCCACCTGGCTCTTCGTGATCGACCGCGATGCCGCGATCGGCGCCGAGGACGCCCAGCCGGCGGCCGCCGTGCTCGACAACGAGCTGATGCACGAGACGAGCGCGTGGCAAGAGGACCGCATCGTGTACCTCGACCCGTTCAACTGGTACATCGTTGGTGCCTCCGGTGTCGGAACCACCAACGCGATGCTCGACGAGCTTTACGAGGCGTACGGCCTGCAGTGAGCAGACGAACGGCTTGACGACGTGAGCGGCTCGCGCCGCCGAGCCGCCTGGTTGGCCCTCGGCTGCATCTGTCTGCTCGTACTGGCGGCCCTCAGCGTCGCCGTCGGCGCCTTCGACCTGTCGTGGCGCGAGCTCATCGAGGGAGGGCGGGAGCGCAGGGACGCTCTCGTCCTCCTCGCCAGCCGTGTGCCCAGGACGCTCGCCGCCGCGCTGGTAGGGGCGTCGATGGCGGTGGCTGGCCTGCTCATGCAGATGCTCGCGCGCAACCGCTTCGTGGCGCCATCGACCGCGGGCACGATCGAGTCCGCGAGCCTGGGCTTGTTGGTCGCGTTCATGGTCCTGCCGAACGCGCCGGTGCCCGTGAAGATGCTCGTCGCCGCCGTGTTCGCTCTCGCCGGCACGGCCCTGCTCCTGGCCATCCTGTCGCGAGTGCCTCTGCGCTCGATCCTCGTCGTGCCGCTGCTAGGCATCATGCTTGGCGGCGTGATCGGCTCGGTGACGACCTTCATCGCCTACCGGTTCGACATGCTCCAGACGCTGGCTTCTTGGACGACGGGCGACTTCTCGCGGGTACTGCGCGGACGCTACGAGATGCTGTGGATCGGCGCGGCCCTGACCGCGGTGGCGTACGTCGCCGCCGACCGGTTCACGGTCGCCGGCATGGGCGAGTCGTTCACGAAGAACCTGGGCATCCGGTACGGGCGCGTCGTGTTCCTCGGCCTCACCATCGTCTCGCTCATCACGGCCGTCAACGTCGTGACCGTGGGCTCTGTTCCTTTCATCGGCCTCGTCGTCCCCAACGTCATCAACATCGTGGTCGGTGACAACCTGCGGCGGGCGATCCCATGGGTGGCCGTCGTGGGCGCCGCGTTCGTGCTGGCCTGCGACCTGCTGGGTCGGGTGATCAGGTACCCGTACGAGGTGCCGGTAGGCACCATCGTCGGCGTGCTCGGCGCCGGCCTGTTCCTCGTGATGCTGCTGAGGAGGTCGTCGCGTGTCGGCTGACGTGGCGACGGGTCGTACCGGACGCGGGGTCTCGGGCGGCGTGCCACTCGACAGGCGTCGGTGGGGCGCGTTCCCACCCTGGGTCGTGCTCGCGGTGCTTGGCCTGGCCGCGACCATAGCCATCGCCGTGTTCATGACGATCGAGGCCCGTGGCGCCTGGAGCTTCATCCTCGAGTTCAGGGGCAAGAAGGTCATCGGCATGACCGTCGTCGGGGTCGCCGTCGCCGCCTCGACGGTCCTCTTCCAGACCGTCACGACCAACCGCATCCTGACGCCGTCGATAATGGGGTTCGACTCCCTATATCTACTGATCACCACGGTGCTCGTCTACTACCTCGGCTCGACAACGTTCTCTGGCCTCGATGCCCGCATGCTCTTCGGCGTCGAGACGCTGGTCATGTCGGCGTTCGCACTCGTGCTCTTCTACGCCCTCTTCTTCATAGGGCGGCGCAGCCTGCACCTACTCGTGCTCAGCGGGCTTGTGCTCGGCGTGATGCTGCGCAGCTTCACCAACCTGCTGCAGCGCGTCATGGACCCTTTGGAGTTCGCCGTACTGCAGGACGCGTCGTTCGCGAGCTTCAACACCTTCGAGGGGGCGCTCCTGCTACCGACGGGCATCGTCGTCGTGGCCTCCCTCGCCTACGTGTGGCGGCTCAGGCATCGCCTGGACGTGCTCGCGCTCGGCAGGGACATGGCCGTCAACCTCGGCCTCGACTACCGCTCGGTGGTCATGCAGGTGCTGATCGTCGTGACGGCGCTGGTGTCCGTATCGACTGCCCTGGTCGGGCCCGTGACCTTCTTCGGGCTGCTGGTCGCCAACGCCGCTTACGCGCTGGTGCGCTCCTACCAGCACCGCTTCGTGCTGCCTGCGGCCGGCCTGCTGGCCGTCATCACCCTCGTGGCCGGACAGCTACTGTTGGAGCGCGTCTTTCACCTCGGAACCAGCCTATCGGTCATCATCGAGTTCGTCGGCGGTACCTTGTTCATCTACCTTCTGCTGAGAGGCATGGTTAGGTAGTGAGCGCAGTGGAGGCTCCGGTTTGATATCTGCACGCAACATAACCAAGCGCTACGGCGACACGGTCGTCCTCGACGACGTGTCCTGCGACCTGCCGCGCGGCGGGATCACGGCGCTGATCGGGCCCAACGGGGCCGGCAAGTCCACGCTGCTCTCGGTCGTAAGCCGCTTGCTGAAGCCGGACTCGGGCACGGTCACCGTCGATGGCGACCCGCTTCACAGGCTCCGCCCAGACGAGAGCGCCAGGCGCATCGCTGTCCTCAGGCAGGACAACCACCTGGGGGTGAGGCTCTCCGTCCAGGACCTCGTCACGTTCGGCCGCTACCCGTACACGCGCGGGCGCCCGAACCTCGAGGACAGGGCACACGTCGAGAGCGCCCTCGAGTACCTGGAGCTAGGCGACCTGCGCCACCGCTTCCTCGACGAGCTGTCTGGCGGCCAGCGCCAGCGGGCGTTCGTCGCCATGGTGCTGTGCCAGGACACCGACTACATCCTCTTGGACGAACCTCTGGCGAGCCTCGACATGCGGCATGCCGTCGCGATGATGCGGCGCCTGAGACGGGTCACCGATGAGCTGGAGAAGTCCGTCGTGATCGTCATGCACGACATCAACTTCGCCGCCAGGTACGCCGACCGCATCGTCGCCATGAAGGAGGGCAAGGTGCTGCAGGTTGGCGCCGTCGACGAGGTGATGACCCCCGGGTCCCTTGAGGCGATCTACGACCTCGAGGTTCAGGTCGAGCGCTTCGGCGGCAAGCCCCTCGGCATCTACTACGGCTGAGTCGCCGCCTCGCTTCGCCCGTACGCAGCATCGCGCAGCAAGGGCCGGTCTCCACCTGTACCAGTACTAGGCCAGTGCGCTGGGTGCGTGGTACCGTGCCGCCGATGCCAGACAGCCAGAACGGTGACCACGGCCAGCATGTGGGCCGCCGTGGTGCCGGAGTAGAGGATCCAGCGACCGTGTTGCCTGATGGGTTCGCGTCCTCGGCGCGTGAGCTGCTCGAAGGCGCTATCGCCGCGCGTGTAACGCCCGGAGCGGTGCTGAAGGTCGCGACGCGGGAGGTCACGCTGCCGCCCGTCGTGGCCGGCGCTCGCAGCTACGGCGGCGCGAGCGTTGGCGTCTCGACGCGCTACGACCTGGCGTCGCTCACGAAGGTGATCGCCTGCCTGCCCGTGCTCCTGCACCTGCTCGAGGCCGGCGAGGTCTCGCTAAACGACAAGGTGAGCCGCTTCTTCTCCAACGCCGGCTGGTTCCAGGACCCGTCACTAGGTGACGTGAGCGTCGAGGAGCTGGCCCTTCACAGCTCCGGCCTGCCGGCCTGGACGCCCATGTTCGCGTGGGTGAACGACCGCCTGACCGCCACCGCCAACGCTCTCCAGACGCCTCTGAGCGGCACGCGTGGTCAGTACGACTACAGCGACCTCGGTGTCATGGTCCTGGGCGCGATCTGCGAGCGCGTGACCGGCGAGAGGCTCGACGCTCTCACCCAGCGGCTGGTTCTCGGACCTCTCGGCATGGACACGGCCGGCTTCGGGCCGCTCGAGCCGGGGTCCGACGTGGCGGCGACCGAGGACGACGGCTGGCGCGGCCGCGTTCTCATGGGCGAGGTCCACGACGAGAACGCCTGGGCCATGGGCGGGGTGTCCGCGCACGCTGGCCTGTTCGGCACCGCTGGTGACGTGGTCAAGTACGCGTCTTCCTGGCTGCGCACGGACACGCCGTTCGCGGGGGCCGACTGGCTGGCCGAGGCCGTGCGCGACCGCTCGCGCGGCGCCGGTCCACCTCGGGGCCTGCTGTGGCGCCTCAACTCTGACAACTGGCCGATCGGCGAGAAGGCGTCGCCCAGCACGTTCGGACACACCGGGTTCACGGGCACGAGCCTGGTCGTCGACCCAGAGGCCGGTTGGGCATGCGTGCTGCTCACCAACCGGGTCCACCCGCGCCGGGGAGATACCGCAGGCATTGTCGGCTTGCGGCGTTCCGTGCACCGCCTGGTCTCCGAGACGTTCGGTGCCGCCGGTTAGCCACTCACGTTCTGAGGTGTCTGACCGCGTGCCGGCGGCGTCGCCGTCGTGAGCGCGCCCCGCGACCTGCCGCCGGCTGTCGTCGTCGGCGTGATGTCCGGAACGTCGGCCGACGGCATCGACACCGTGACCGCGCGACTGGAACGAGTGGGTGGCAGGCTGGCCTGGGAGGTGCTCGGACGCGGCTCGCGCGGCTACCCGCCAGAGGTCGCCGCCGACATCGCTCTCGCCATGGACCCGGCGCGCTCTGACGTGCTGTTGATCACGCAGCTCCACCAGCGCATCGGACAGGCGTACGCCGCGGCCGTGGCCGCGGCCCAGGCGCAGAACGCCGTCGACCTCGTCGGCCTCTCTGGCCAGACCGTCTACCACGTGCCCCGTGTCGAAGAGGGGCGCGGTTGGCGCGTGAGGAGCACACTTCAGCTGGGCGAGGCGACGGTCGTCACCGAGCGCTGCCGGGTCGTCACCGTGTCGGACTTCAGGCAGTCGGACATCGCGGCCGGTGGGCAGGGCGCGCCGTTGGTGCCGTTCTCAGACCACCTGCTCTACTCGCGCCCTGGCACGGCGCGCGTCGTCGTCAACATCGGCGGCATCGCCAACGTCACGTACCTGCCGGCCAGCGGCCTGCCGGAGCACGTGCTGGCGTTCGACACCGGCCCAGGCAACTGCCTTATGGACGAGGCGGCGCAGCGCTACCTGGGTGCCGAGAGGGACGAAGGCGGTGCCGCGGCCTCGGCGGGGAGCGTCGACCAGACGGCCCTGGGACGGCTCCTCTCGGACCCTTACTTCTCGCTGCGGCCGCCCAAGACGACAGGCCGCGAGCACTTCCACCTGCCCCACGCTCTGGACCTGGGCTGGCGCGGGTCGTTCGAGGGTCGCCCCGAGGACCTCATGGTCACCCTGTCCGAACTCACTGCTCGCACCGTCGCCGACGCAGTCGTGGCGCTGGCGAGCGACGCCAGCGGGGTCGCAGGCGAGGTTTCGCGGCAGGCTGGACCGTTAGAGGTCATCGTCGCCGGCGGCGGTGCTCGCAACCCAGAGCTGATGCGGCGCTTGCGGTCACGACTTGACGTGCCGGTCTCCACCTTCTCGGAGCTCGGCTACGACGACAAGGACCGCGAGACGCTGGCCATGGCGGTCATGGCCTACATGGCCGTCAATGGCGAGCCCAACGTGCTGCCATCGGCGACCGGGGCTAAGCACCCCGTCGTGGCCGGCAAGGTGTCGAGGCCGGCGCGCCTGGGCTGAGGCCAAGGACGGTCCTTGACAGGCCGCGCGTAGCTAGGCGCGTGCCGAACCCCTCCGCCTCCCGACCTCGGTCGGCGGTACCGTTGTAGGCGACATGAAGCTCCTCTGCGCCGCCGACCTTCACCTTGGCAGGCACCCCAGTCGCGTGCCTCCCGACCTGGCGCACCTCAGGCCGGAGCTCGGTCCGGCCGAGGCATGGCGTCGCCTGGTCGACCTCGCCCTGGCCGAGCGCGTGCGCGCCGTGGTCCTTGCCGGCGACGTCCTGGACGACGAGAGCGACTTCTTCGAGGCCTACGGCGACCTCCGCAAGGGCGCCGAGAGGCTCGCCGCGGCCGGCGTGGAGCTCGTCACGGTGGCGGGCAACCACGACGTGGATGTGTTGCCAAGGCTCTCCGCCGCCGTAGACGGCGTCAAGCTGTTGGGCGCTGGCGGCACGTGGGAGGCCCATACCCTCCTGCAGGACGGGGTCTCCTTGAACCTGGTCGGCTGGTCGTGGCCTGGGCGTTGGGTCGAGACTTCCCCGTTGGTGGGCCTGGACGCGGCGCTCGGCACGCTCGGCCCGGGAATCACCCTGGCGGTCCTCCACTGCGACCTAGACAAGGCGAGCAGTCGCTACGCCCCGGTTGCCAGCTCGGAGCTTGCGGACGGCAGGGTGGACGCCTGGCTCCTCGGACACGTGCACAAGCCCAGCTTCGCTCGGACGGGCGGCGGCGCGTGGTCCGGGTACCTCGGCTCCCTCTCCTCGGCCGACCCCGGCGAGGAGGGGTGGCGCGGCGCATGGCTGCTCGACGCCTCACGTTCGGGACTGGGCGTGGAGCGCGTGCCCCTGTCGCCCCTACGGTTCGGCGCCGTCACGGTCGACGTCTCTGGCCTGGAGGCCGCGGACGTGGTCAGCGGCGTGATCGCCGACGCGGTGGTGGCGCACCTGGATGACCTGCCGGACCCCGGGTCCGGCGGACCCATAGCCGTGGGCGTGAGGGTAGACGTCGTCGGTCGCACCCGGTCGTCCGCCGAGGTCAGGGAGCGGCTGGCCCGCGAGGACCCGCGTGACCTCCTTGTCGAGCGTGGAGGGGTCGCCGGCTTCGTCCACGAGGTGACGGTCGAGGTACACCCGGACCTCGACGTGGACGCCCTGGCGCGGCGCGACGACCCGGTCGGCTTGCTGGCCCGCAACCTGCTGCTCGTCGACGGCCCACCATCGCCGGAGCGCGACGCCTTGCTCGAGCAGGTGCGCGACGAGATGCGGCAGGTGGCATCCGCTTCGCACTACGCGGCGCTCGAGCCGCCCGAGCTGACCGACGAGTACGTCCTCGGCACGCTGCGGCGCGCGGCCATGCGCTTCCTGGACGAGGCCATGAGGTGAGGTTGTTCGCGATCGAGGTCGAGAAGCTGCCGGGCCTCGCGGGCCCCCTGCTGCTCACCGATCTGACGGCTGGCATCAACGTGGTCGTGGGCCCCAACGCTTCGGGCAAGTCGAGCCTGGTCCGTGCCCTCAGCGCGGTCCTCTACTCAAGGCTGACCGACGCTCCTGTGTCTGTGAGCCTCGACCTCGTGACCACGTCCGGTGCCAGGCTCACGGCCAGGCGGCTGGGGCCAGCGGTCGAGTGGTCGCTTGCCGGTGAGCTAGTAGAACGACCGAACCTGCCGCCGGCCGAGCTGCTGGGCGCCTACCTGGTGCGGCTCGAGGACCTGGTGGCCGTTGGGGTCGGCGGCGCCGGAGCCGACACGCTCGACGTCGACGACTACATCGGCTCGCGCCTACAGCTCGAGCTGACCGGCGGCGTCGACCTGACCGCGCTGCGCGGTGGCGTCCCCAAGCAGAAGACGGCTGGCCGCAAGGAGGCGACCGCGCTCAAGCGTGCCGAGAACGAGCTCGTCAAGCTACGCCGCGACCAGGACGAGCTTCGTCACAGGCTCGAGGGCCTGGCGGCGACGAGAGAAGCGCGGGACCTCGCTCGCGCCGAGGCGGCGCGGCGACCCCGCGTCCAAGAGGCCCGCGACCTGCATGAGGCGCTAAGGCAGGCGCAGCGCCGGCGCGACGCGATCGCGGCGCTGCCTGCCGTTCTGGCCGAGATGACAGGTGAAGAGGCGGACGCGGTCGCACGGCTCAGGCAGGAGCTGGACGCCTGCCGGCGCGACGAGGACCGTCACGCCGAGCGCCTGGCGGCAGCGGATGAGGTGCTTGCTGCGGCCGGCGTGCCGAAGACGCTGACGATGGCCGAGGCCAGGCGAGCGCGGGGCAGGGCAGAGGAACTCATCCGGCTCGAGCAGGCCTTCGAGCAGCGGGAGCAGGACGCCGTGGCGGCGCGCGCCGCCGCAGCCGCAGCCTGGCGCCGCATGGGTGGCGTACCAGACGAAGGCGAGTCGGAGCTCGAGCCGGCCGACGTCGACCGTGTCGAGAGGCTCGTGCAGAGGCAGGTAGCCGCTCGGGCGCGGTCCGCCGTGGCCCACAGGCGGCTGGCTGCTCTCGCGCCCCTCGAGGCCGACCCCGAGGAAGAGCGCAGGCTCGGCGCGCTTCGGAGGCTGGGCCCGGACCTCGCACGGTGGCTGGAGGTCGCACCTTCACCTTCGGTGCCGCGGGTACCTGGCTGGGCGTGGCTCGTGGCTCTAGGCCTGGCCCTGGCCTCCTTGGTGCTCACCGCCCTGGTCCCGCGACCGTGGCCGGTCATCGCAGGATCGGCCGCCGTGCTGCTGTGGTTGGCCGTTAGCTACATGGTCCTCAGGGGCCGGGTCAGTCCAGAGGCCCGGACCGCGACCGACGCCTTGAGGCGCTCCGCCGCTGTGGCGGGCCGCGAGCTCCCCGAGCCCCTGACGCACGCGGCGGTGGCAGCGCTGGTCGACGAGAACGCTACCGAGATAGCCCTCTCGGAGAGGCGACTGGCGGTGGCGGAGGAGCGGGAGCGGGAGGCAGACCGTCTGAACGCGGCCGTGGCCGAGGCTGAAGCGGAGCTGGCGCTGGTGCGGTCGGAGCTGACAGCGACGCGCTCGGCACGCGGTCTCGGGGTCGCCGCCGCCGACGGACCTTCCGCTCCGGACGGCGGCTTCGCGTACTGGCTGGGAGCCGCGCTCGAGCACGCGCGTGCCTCGGTCGCCGCGGCCGACGCCATGACGCGAGCCACAGACCAGGCACGGCGTGTGGCAGGCGTGCGCGACGAGGTCTTGTCGTTCCTGGCGGAGGCGGCGTCTGATCGCCGGCAGCGTTCGACAGGCCCGGAACTCCTCACGGCCTGCGAGGAGGTCCTGACCGCGGTCGCGGCGCGCGACGATGCCATGCGCGAGGCCGCCGACTGCCGTCGCGAGCTCGGCAGGGCCAATGCGGCCCGCGCCGATGCCGAGCGGGCGCTCGGCCGGCTCGCGCTCAGGCTCACCGGCGACGAGGAGACGAACCTCGACGACCTGGCGCTCAGCGCTCGACGGCTCGTCGACCGACTGCCTGACTGGCGGGAAGCGCACTCCGAACTAAGGGACCTGAACGCCAGCGTCGACTACCTGAGGGGCCGCCTCGCGAACGACCCGGAGCTGCTGGCGGCGGCGGAGGCTGGGCATGTGGACACCATCGACGCCGTGGCGGAGCGAGTGGGGGAGTCCGAGCGAGAGGCGGAGCGCCTCAACAAGGAGATCATCGAGGTCGAGCAGGCGACCCGCGCCGCCGAGGCCGACAGGCGCGTGGAGGCCTCCGCCGCCATGGCAAGGCAGGCGCGAGACGACCTGGAGCTTCACCTGTCAGAGGCGCTCGAGATCCGAGCGGCGCACTCGCTGCTCGACGTCGTGGAGGCCGAGCACGAGTCGGCTGTCAAGCCGGCCGCGCTCGAACGGGCGCGCTCCTGGTTCGAGCGCTTCACCCACGGCGACTTCGAGCTGACCTTCGAGCGGGACGACAGAGGGGCGTGGCGGTTCGGTGCCGTCGACCGGCGGGCCGGCGCCGGAGGGCTGCGCCTTCGCCTCTCCGAGCTCTCGACTGGCACCAGGGCGCAACTGTTGCTGTCGGCTCGCCTGGCGTTCGCGCTCGAGGCGGAAGCCCGCGGCGACACGGATGGGTCCCCCGTCGAGCCGCTGCCCTTCTTCCTCGACGAGGCGCTGACCACCTCCGACCAGGAGCGGTTCTTCCAGGTGGCCAACGCGGTCCTGGACGTCGCCGAGGAGACCGGCAGGCAGTTCGTCTACCTGAGCGCCCGCCAGGAGGACGCCGATCTCTGGCGCGACGTCGCCGCCGAGAGGGGCGCGGACCTGAAGGTGGTCACGCTCGCGGCCCCGCCGGCGGAGGCGGCAGCAGCTTCTCGCCTGTGAGCACCTGACGCGCTAGCTCCGCTGCGGCCACGACGGGCTGCGCCGTAGACACCCGTAGCGAGGTGGCGCCCGGCAGCCCGGCGGCCAACGGACCCGTGAGCGCCGGGCCGCTGGCTGCGACCCCACCGGCCAGGGCGACGGGCAGCGACTGCCCGAGCCTGCCGAACACTACGTTCACCAGGCGCGAGAGCTCGCGGCCAGCCTCAGCGAGCACCTCCGCGGCGATCGCGTCGCCCCGAGAAGCCGCCATCGCCACGACGCCAGCCAGCGACGCCACCTTCGAGCGGCCGCCGCCGTACACAGCCGTCCGGACCGTCTGCCAGTCGGAGCCTCCCAGTGCCGAGAAGACGGCGCTGGCGAGCCTGCCAGATGGCGGGGCGCCTGTCTGGTCGGCGGCGCGCAGCACGCGCTTGAGCGCCTCCCTGCCGATCCAGTAGCCGCCCCCGGCGTCGTCGATGAGGTAGCCGTGCCCACCTGCGCGGACCACGTCCCCGTTCTTGGCGACGTGCACGGCGACGCTGCCGGTGCCCGCGTAGACCAACACACCCTCGCCGGGACCGAACACCGACAGGTAAGCCGTGATGACGTCACCAAGGACCGCGACGGCGTCCGTGGCGAGGCCAAGGCGTGCCGCTATGAACTCCTCCAGACGCTCGGCCTCGGGTGAGCCGGTGTCGAGGCCCGTGACGCCGGCGACGACGTACCCCGGCCTGCCTGCCGCCCCGACCTGTTCGAAGAGCCGTGCCAGGTTCTCGAGCGCCGGGCCCGAGTCGGAGCCGGGCCGCAGCTCGATGGCTGACACCGGACCGACCCTGCCCTCGGCGACGGTATCCCCAGGCTCGTCGACCAGCAGCCAGCGCGTGCTCGAGCCACCGGCATCGATGCCGAGCGCGAGGCCGCTCACGCGCTCTCGCCCGCAGCGGGCTCGACCTTCGTCGTGGGCAGCCCGAGCGCGTGGCGCAACGCGTCCGCCGCGGCCGGTGGCAGACCGTCCGAGACCACGAGGTGGCTGCTCAGCGCTTTGGCCCGACCCAGCCGCGCCGACGTCATCCAGCCGGCTGCCAACTCGGGCCCGAACGAGCCGGCTGCGCCGACGCCGACGCCGGCGCCAGACAGCACCGCCTCCCTCACCGCCGCCGGGCTACCGACCTCGACGAAGCAAGATGGCGCGAGCCCAGCCGATCGCAGCTCGGCTCTCGCGCGGCCCGCCACCTCGCTGCCTGTCGGCGGCACGAGCAGCGGTCTGCTGCTCAGGGCTACCGGGTCGAGTGCGCCGTCAGTCACAAGCCGCGTACCCGCGGCAGCGACCATCACCAGGTCGTCCTCGCCTAACCGCTGCGAGGTGATGCCAGGCTCGGCGCCGGCGGGCGCCCAGAGTACGACTGCCGCGTCCAGTTCACGGCCGCGCACCCGCTCGACGAGGTCACGCGACCAGCCCTCGGCCAGCGTCACGGACCTGCCATCGCCTTGCAGGCTCGCGAGCGGCCCGGCGTAACGAGGAGCCAGGTCGGCGTCGAGGCCGACCGAGATGGCCCAGGCCGCGGCTCCGTCTGTCGCGAGCCAGCGCCCGGCGCCCGCGAGCGCCGCCCTGGCCTCGCGCGCGTAAGGGAGGAGCCGCTCTCCGAACTCGGTCAGCTTGGTGCCGGTCGCCGTTCGCACGGTGAGAGGCTGGCCGGTCAGGCGCTGCAGGGTCGCGATGCGCCGGCTTACGGACGACTGGCCTATGCCTAGGATCTCGGCGGCGGAGCTCTCGCTACCGGCCTCGTGCAGGGCGAGCAACGTGAGCAGGGGTTCTGAGTCGGGGAGGTCGAACACCGTCCACCATCATGCACCAAGCGCATAACGGTTGACTGCGGTTATGACCACTCGGCTGCCACCGGTGCACCCGGCCGCGGTTAGAGTGTCGCCGAGGTCAGGAACGTGTACCTAGAGCGCTTCTACGACGACGACCTGGCGCAGGCCAGCTACATCATCGGCTCGGAGTCGGCGGGCGAGGCCATCGTCGTCGACCCACGCCGCGACGTTCACGTCTACATCCAGGCAGCCACCGCCAAGAAGCTGAAGATCGTGGCTGTCACCGAGACGCACGTGCACGCCGACTACCTCTCAGGCTCGCGCGAGCTCGCTGCGCAGGCGGGGGCGGACCTCTACCTCTCGGCCGAGGGCGGTCCCGACTGGCGCTACCGGTTCGATCACCGGCCGCTTCATCACGGCGACGTCATCGAGGTCGGCGAGGTGCGCATAGAGGTCATGCACACACCCGGCCACACGCCTGAGCACATCTCGTTCCTCGTCACGGACGGCGCCAGGGGCGACGAGCCCGGCTACCTGCTATCAGGGGACTTCGTGTTCGTCGGCGACCTCGGTCGGCCCGACCTGCTGGACGAGGCAGCCGGCTACCGAGACACAAGGTTCGAGGGGGCTCGGCAGACGCAGCGAAGCCTCGTAGAGCTGCTGCGGTCTGTCAAGGACCACGTCACGCTCTACCCAGGCCACGGCGCAGGCAGCGCTTGCGGCAAGTCGCTGGCCGCCGTGCCGAGCTCGACGGTCGGTTACGAACGGTTGACGTCGTGGTGGGCGGGCCTACTGGACGATGAGCAGCGCTTCGCAGCCGAGCTCCTCTCCGGGCAGCCGGACGCGCCTACGTACTTCGGGCGTATGAAGCGCCTGAACCGCGACGGGCCGCCGCTCCTCGGCGGCCGGGCGCCTCTCGAGAAGCTCACCGCCGCCGACGTGTCGGGCCGCGTGAACCGCGACCTCATCCTCCTGGACACCCGACCCTTGGCGGAGCAGCGGCTCGGCACGGTGCCCGGAGCCCTGTCGGTGCCCGGTGGCGGGTCGTTCGCGACCTACGCGGCCTACGCCATAGACCCCGAGGTCGACACCAGGCCCATCGTGCTGCTTGCCCACGACCAGGCGCATGCCGAGAGGCTCAGGGAGCGGCTCTCGTACGTCGGACTAGACGATGTCATCGGCTACGTAAGCGACCTGGGCGGTCTGGACCTGAGGCCCGTGCCGCTACAGCCGGCCGCGGATGCGCGGACGCGGCGCGACGTTGCGTTCCTGGACGTCCGCACGGCCGACGAGTACGGCCACGGCGCTGCGCCAGGCGCGCAGCGGATCCACGTTGGCCAGGTGCTCGCCCGGATCGCAGAGGTGCCCAAGGGGAGACCGGTCGTCGTGTACTGCCAGGGCGGTGGCCGCGCCGCGGTGGCCGCGAGCGTCCTGCGGAACCGCGGCTTCGCGGAGGTGATCGAGCTGACCGGCTCTGATGGCGCCTTCGAGGCGGTGGCCGAGACCGCCACGTGACGTACGACGACATCGACCTGGATGACCTAGCGGCCTGGCTCGCGGGAGGCGCTTGCGTCGTCGACGTGCGCGAGCCGTGGGAGTACGCCGTAGGCCGGCTGCCGGGCGCCGTCAACGTGCCGATGAGCCAGCTCATGGATCGGCTCGACGAGGTGCCAGACAACGTGGTGCTCGTCTGCGCGACTGGGGCCCGGTCGGGCAACGTCGCGAACTACCTCGTGCAGAACGGCTACCTGAGGGTCGCTAACCTGCTTCCTGGCACGGTGGGGTGGCGCGAGTCCGGCCGGGCGCTCGAGTCAGGCGTCGCAGATCTACCCGCCGACAGTTGACCCGTGCCACCTTTTGCCTGGCGGCGCTGCTCGCGCTCGCCAGCGCAACCGCCCAGCCGTCAGCCCGGCCGACCGACCCGTCACGTGGCGACACGCGGCTCGTGGTGTTCGGAGACTTCAACGGCCCCTACGGAGCCGTCACCTACCCGGCCCCGGTAGCCAGGGTGATCGAGGCCATCGTCTCCACGTGGCGCCCGGACGCCGTCCTGTTCACTGGCGACGTGATCGCGGGTCAGAGCCGCTCGCTCACAGCGAGCGACCTGAGCGACATGTGGCGGGCGTTCGACGATGCCGTAGCTGCGCCGCTGCGCGCCGCGGGCGTGCCGTACGCGTTGACGGTCGGCAACCACGACGCCTCGAGCCTCAGGAGCGGGGGAGCCTACGCGTTCGCAGACGACCGCGCGACGGCGCTCGCCTACTGGACCGACCCCGTACACCTCGACGGTCTCGAGCTCCTCGACGCTGCCGGACTACCGTTCGACTACTCGTTCAGGGTGGGCGGCGTGTTCGTCGTGGTGGTGGACGCGTCGAGCGCGGCCGTGCCGCAGGAGCGGCGTGACTGGCTCGCGGCGCAGTTGACGAGTGACGCGGCCCGCACGGCTGCCGCACGGCTGGTGCTCGGACACCTGCCGCTGGCACCCGTGTCGGTGGGGCGTGACCGACCAGGTGAGTACGTCCACGAGGCGGAGGCTCTCGGCGACATGCTGCGGGAGGCTTGCGCTAGCGCCTACGTGAGCGGTCACCACGCCGCCTACTACCCAGGGACGTGGCGCGGCCTGGAGCTTCTCGCTGCCGGCGGGGTAGGCGCGCGGCGGCTTCTCGGCCACGACGGGCCTGCCCGTTCGACCGTGACGGTGATCGACGTCTGGACCGAACCGGCGTCCATCAGGTACACGACCTTCGACGCGGCGACGCTAGAGGAGGTCGCGGGCGACACCCTGCCGGCGCGGCTGCCATCGGGCGTCGAGCTGTCGGCGCGGGCGGCGGCTCCCGGGTCGCTCGAGTGCGCTTTCTAGCCCGGCTCGCCCTGACCTAGCCAGCCGAGCTCAGCTAGCCACGCTCGCTGTCGTCATGCGCCGGACCCGGGCGGTCTTCCACAGGTAGGCGATGATGAAGAGCGCCGTCATCACCAGGACGATCGTCGCGGCCGGCGAGCTGTCGAGGAAGAAGCTCAGGTACACGCCAGCCAAGGTCGAGAACGCGCAGACGGCCACTGCCGTCATGAGCATCCGCGGGAACGTGCGCACGGTAAGGAACGCCACGGCGCCCGGGCCGATGAGCAGTGCGACAGCGAGGATCAGGCCCGTGGCGCTGAGGGTCGCGACGATCGTCAGCGACAGTAGCGCCAACAGCCCGTAGTGGAGCAGCCCGACCGGTAGGCCGACGGCTCGGGCGTGCGACGGGTCGAAGGCGTGCAGGAGCAGGTCCTTCCACTTGAGCAGTAGCACCAGCGTTACGAACGCGGCGATGAGACCGGCGCTCCACAGGTCCGCGCGGCCGATCCCGAGGACGTTCCCGAACAGGATGTGGTCGAGGTGCACGTTGGTCCTCAGCCCGACGTACATGACGATACCGAGGCCGAACATCCCGGAGAACACGACGCCCATCACGGTGTCGCGCTTCACCCTGCTGTTCTCGGCCAGGTAGCCGGTGGCGACCGCCGTGAACATGCCGGCAGCGAACGCCCCGATGATGAGCGGGAGGCCGAGCACGTACGCCAGGACGACGCCAGGCAGGACGGCGTGGCTGACGGCGTCTCCCATGAGCGCCCAGCCCTTGAGCACGAGGAAGCACGAGAGCAGAGCGGTCGGGACAGCCACGATGAGGGCTATCAGGAAGGCCTTCTGCATGAAGGCGAACTGGAACGGTTGCACTAGGGCCTCCACGTCAGGCGGCTCCGGTCGCGGGCGGCGCCAGGCCATCGCGGTGCTCCCGCGCAGCCAGGTCCTTGGCCGCCCTGCGGCGGGCGGCCAGTCGCCCATGCTTGGGAGCCAGGAAGAACGTCATGACGAACAGCAACGTCTGGAGCACGACGATGATGCCGCCCGTCGCCCCGTCCAGGAAGTAGCTCAAGTACGCGCCGAGGAAGCAGGTGACCGCGCCGATCGTGACCGCTGTCAGGACGAGCCGCGGGAACCTGTCGCACAGCAGGTAGGCGGTGGCGCCGGGCGTGATCACGAGGGCGATGACGAGGAAGGCGCCGACGGTCTGCATGGCGGCCACGACGCAGGCAGAGAGGAGGGTGAAGAAGACGGCCTTGAGCAGGCCGGGCCGCAGGCCGACCGAGCGCGCGTGGCTCTCGTCGAAGAACACCACGAGGAGGTCGCGCCACTTCGCCAGCAGCACGGCCAGCGAGACGAAGCCGATGACCGCGAGCTGCACGGTGTCGCCGCGGGACACGGCCAGGATGTTGCCCATCGTGATGGTCTGGATCGAGACGGCTATGGGGTTCACCGACGCCATGAAGATGCCGAGCCCGAAGAACGAGGTGAAGACCAGGCCGATGATGACGTCGACCTTGAGGCCGGAGCGGTCGGATAGGAAGAGCATCGCGCTGGCTGCCAGCCCCCCGGAGAGGAACGCGCCGAGGGCGAACGGCGCGCCCATCAGGTACGCGGCAGCGACGCCGGGGACGACCGCGTGCGAGAGCGCGTCGCCGATCAGGGACCAGCCTTTGAGCATCAGGTAGGCGGAGAGGAAGGCGCAGACGGCGCCGACCAGCGCCGAGACCCACATGGCGTTCGTCATGTAGCCGTAGCCGAACGGCTCGAGCAGGCCGCTCACCGGTCGAGACCCAGGGTCACGGCGAGATCGCCGCGCCGGCTACGTGGCCTCACGGCTCTTCCTCTAGGCTTACCCCGCCGTTGCCGTACTGCACGAACGGCCGCTCGTCGTCGGTCAGGATGGAGACGTGCCTGGCGTCGTCGTCCTCGTGGAGGTCGGGGCCGCCTAGGGTGAAGTGCCTCAGCTTGCCGCCGAAGGCGCGCTCGAGGTTGGCGCGCGTGAACGTCGTCTCCGTCGGCCCGTACGCCAGGACGGTGCCCTTCACGAGGATGGTCATGTCGCAGAACTCGGGCACGGTACCCAGGTCGTGCGTCGAGACGAGCATGACCCTGCCCTCGTCCTTGAGCTCGGCCAACAGCCCGATGATCCGCTCCTCGGTCTTGATGTCGACGCCGCTGAACGGCTCGTCGAGGAGGATCACCTGCCCGTCCTGCGCCATGGCCCTCGCGAGGAACACGCGCCGCCGTTGACCTCCGGAGAGCTCGCCGATCTGCCTGTGACGGTACGCGCTCATGCCGACGCGCTCGAGGGCCGCGTCCACCTCGGCCTTGTCGGTCGCCGATGGGCGGCGGAGGAAGCCCATGTGGCCGTAGCGCCCCATCATCACGACGTCCTCGACGAGCACTGGGAACGACCAGTCGACCTCGTCGCTCTGCGGGACGTAGGCGACGAGGTTGCGGCGCAGCGCCTCCTTCACGCCCAGGCCGAGGAGCCTGATCTCGCCTCTAGCGACCGGGACGAGGCCCATGATCGCCTTGAAGAGGGTCGACTTACCCGCCCCGTTGACGCCGACCAGGCCCGTGACGGTGGCGCGGGGCAGCTCGAAAGTGGTGTCGTGCAGCGCCGTGTAGCCGTTGCGGTAGGTGACGGTGACCCCACGAGCCTCTATGCCGACGCCGGGATAGGTCGGGGTGCCGGTGTGCGGTGGCGGAGCTTCGGCCTGACCGACAGCCGCATCCGGCGGCCGGCTCATCTGAGGGCCTCTGTCAGCCCTTCGGCGATGGTCTGCGTGGTGACCCTCAGCAGGTCAAGGTAGGTGGGCACCGGGCCACCCGGCTCCGAGAGACTGTCGACGTAGAGCACGCCGCCGTAGTGGGCGCCGGTCTCACGCGCGACCTGCTGGGCCGGGGCCGTGTTCACGGTGCTCTCGCAGAAGACGACCGGGATCTGTTGCTGCCTGACGCCGTCGATGACCGCGCGCACCTGCTGAGGCGTGCCCACCTGGTCGGCGTTCATGGGCCAGAGGTAGAGCTCGCGCAGGCCGAGGTCGCGCGCCAGGTAGCTGAACGCGCCCTCGCATGTGACCAGCCAGCGTTGGTCCTCTGGTATCGCGGCGATCTGGGCCCTCAGCGGCTCGATGGTCATGCGGAGCTGCTCCTTGTACGTCTCGGCGTTGCGGCGGTAGGTCTCGGCGTTGGCTGGGTCGTGCTCGCTGAGGGCTGCGGCGATGTTGTCGATGTATACGAGGGCGTTGTCAGGCCCCATCCAGGCGTGCGGGTTCGGCAGCCCCTGGTACGCCCCGGACGCGATCGGGATGGGGTTGATGCCATCGGAGATGGTCACCGACGGGACGTCGCCCAGGTTGGCTAGGAACTGCTCGAACCACAGCTCTAGGTTCAGGCCGTTCCAGATGATGAGGTCGGCGTCCTGCGCGCCGACAAGGTCCCGCGGGGTGGGCTGGTAGCCGTGGATCTCGGCGCCCGGCTTGGTGATCGAGACGACCTCTGCTGCGTCACCCGCGACGTTGCGGGCCATGTCTGCGATGACCGTGAAGGTCGTCACCACCTTCAGCTTCTCACCCTGCGCGGCGGCCGAACCGGTCGCGAGGGCGACGACTACGGCGAGCGCGAGCGAAAGAGTCTTCGACATCTCGCCACTCCTTCCTGGTAGGGCCGACGGCGCTCTGCCCCGGCTACTTGCGAACGATTCGCAATAGCGGGATGTTACGGGATGGGCGGCTAGAATGCAAGTGCGTCGCGTTCGCAACAAGGACGCGACCGGGGTCAAGATGGCCTGCTGGACGGACATCGTGATGGGTAAGCTGGTCGTAGCAGTAGACAACATGTCTGGTGTGACACGGGCGCGGAAGGGAGCCCAGCATGGTTGACGACGCGCCGACGCTCACCGAGCGGTTCAGGCAGGCCGGCCTTCGCGTCACTGGACCAAGGCGGGTGATCCTCAGGGTGCTCGAAGAATCGGACGACCACCCAGACGTAGAGGAGCTGCACAGGCGCGTCAGCGCCGTCGACCCCCGCGTGAACATCGCGACCGTGTACAGGACCGTCAAGGTCCTCGTCGAGCACGACCTGATCGAGCGCCACAGCTTCGACGCAGGTCGGGCACGCTACGAGGCAGCGCCACAGCAGCATCACGATCACTTCATCGACGTCGAGACAGGCGAGGTCTTCGAGTTCCGGTCGGACGAGATAGAACGGATGCAACAGGAACTGGCGAGAGCCCACGGCTTCGAGATCGTGAGCCACCGGCTCGACATCTACGTCAGGCGCCGCAGGCCTCGCAAGGGCCGAGGCAGGCGCTGAGCCCTACTGCCCCCGCATCCGCGGGTCGAGCGCGTCGCGCAGGATGTCGCCCATGAAGTTGAACGCCAGCACGACCATCGCGATGGCGATGCCGGGGAAGACGCTCATCCACCATGCGGTCGTCAGGTAGGACTGCCCGTCCGCGATCATCTGGCCCCACGACGGGGTGGGTGGCTGTACGCCGAGGCCGAGGAACGACAGCGTTGACTCGCCGATGATCGCGCCGCCGACGCCTATCGAGTACAGGACGATGAGGCTCGGCATCACGCCGGGGAAGATGTGCTTGAGGAGCAGGCGGGGGCTGCGCGAGCCGAGCGCCCTGGCGCCCTCCACGTAGTCCGCGTGCTTGAGCTTGAGGGCCTCGCCGCGCACCAGCCGCGCCACGCCTGCCCAGCCGACGATCCCCAGGGCGATGTAGGCCGTCACCAGCCCCGGCCCTATGGTCACGGACAGGACTATCAGCAACAGGAGGCTGGGGAACGCCTGCAGGATCTCGATGAGCCGCGAGATCAGGATGTCGATCCAGCCGCCGAAATAGCCGGCCATGAGCCCGAAGACGATGCCGAAGATCAGCGACAGGAGCTGCGAGCCGAAGCCCACGGCCATGGAGACCCTCGCGCCGTAGATGAGCCTGGACAGGACGTCGCGGCCCGCGCGATCGGTGCCGAGCAGGTGCTCGGCGCTGGGCGGGGACGCGCGGAAGCTCACGGCCCGGTCCGGCCTGGCGGGGTCCCAGGGCGCGATCTGCGGCGCGAATATCGCGACCAGCACGAGCAGCACGATCACCGACGCCGCGATGATGGCCCCGGGGTCGCGGCGGATGCGCTTCCAGGCGATGCCCCAGGCCGAGATGCCGGCGACGGGCTCGCCCCCGCTGGGCGCAGGCGTGTTCGCGGTCGTCAGGGCCATCAGTCGTACCTGATCCGCGGGTCGATGACGCCGTACAGGACGTCGACCACAAGGTTGGCGACGATGTACAGCGTGGCCGTGTAGATGACGAGCGGGATCATCACCGGCAGGTCGCGGTCGAGGAGCGAGTCCAGGCCGTAGCGGCCCATGCCTGGGATGTTGAACACGAACTCCGTGAGGAACGCGCCGTCTATGAACGAGGCCAGGTCGAGGCCGATGACGGTCACGACGGGGATGAGGATGTTGCGCATGGCGTGCTTGACCGTGACCGTGCGCTTGGATAGGCCCTTGGCGTTGGCCGTACGGATGTAGTCCTGGCGTATGACCTCGAGCATGTTGGAGCGCGTGATGCGGGCGATGAACGCCGCGGCGCGCGTGCCCAGGACGAACGCCGGCAGCAGGTAGTACTGCAGGCTGCCGTCGCCGATGCCCGTCTGCGGCACCCACCTGAGCTGGAAGATGACTATCAAGATAGCGATGAGCGCGTACCAGAAGACGGGCACGCTTATGCCCGTCAGGGTGATGAACATAAGGAAGCGGTCCAAGAACCGGTTCTGGTTGAGCGCCGCGATGATGCCGACGCCCACACCTACTAGCGTCGAGAACGCCATGGCCAGCACCGCCAGCTTGAGCGTGACGGGGAAGCGGTTGCGGATCTCCTCGGCGACGCTGGTGCGGGTGACGATGGAGCGGCCGAGGTCGAACGTGATCACGTCACGCATGATCCGTAGGTACTGCTGCACGGGCGGGTCGTTGAGGCCGAGCCGGGTGCGCAGCTCGTCTACGGCCGCCGGGCTGGCGCGCTGACCGAGCAGCTTCTGCGCCGGGTCCCCAGGCACCATGATCATCAACACGAACGTCAGGACGCTCACCCCGAAGATCACGGGCAGCGCCTGCAACAGCCGCTTGAACACGTAGACGAACACGCTTCTAGTTAGCCCTAGTCGAAGGGCGCCCCGTGAGGGAGCGCCCTTCGCGGGTGGCTAGGGTTCCCCCTTAGGGAAGCTGGACCAGGGTGAACTTGTCGGCGTTGAAGATGGGGTGGTTGAGGACGCCGGTCACGCCTTCGCGCTGCACGTAGTAGGACACCGGGTAGCGGATGTACACGACCGGGACGTCCTCGACGATGAGGCGCTGTGCTTCCTCGTAGAGCGGCACGCGGTCCTCGAGGCTGGCCATGGTCTTGGCCTGCTCGAGCAGCTCGGCCACGCGCGGGTTTGAGTAGCCGTAGCGCTCGGCGCCGCTGGCAACGTAGAGCGGGTGGAGGAAGTTGTAGGCGTCGGCGTAGTCCGCGAACCACGACAGGTAGAACGCTGGCGCGCGGCCGGCGATGGCGTTCTCGATGAGTACGCCGAAGTCCACCTGGTTGATGGTGGCCGTGATGCCGACCTCGCTGAGGAAGAACTGGATGAGCTCGTTGACGGCGATGGTGGTCTCGGCGCGGGTTGACCAGATCTCCATCTCGAAGCCGTCTGGGTAGCCGGCCTCGGCCAGGAGCTCCCTGGCGCCTTCCGGATCGTACGGGATGGCCTCGATGGAGGGGTCGTAGCCCGCCAGGCCGGGTGGGATGGGAGCGTTGGCCAGTGCGTCCGTGCCGTTGTAAGGGCCGTCGATGATCGCCTGGCGGTCGATCGCCATGGCGATGGCGCGGCGTACGCGCACGTCCTTGAGCTCCTCGATGCGCTGGTTGAACGCGAAGTAGTAGACGGCCAGCTCGTCGGTCGTCTGGATGACGTCCGCGTACTGCGGGTCATCGACCACGTCGAGGAACAGCGCCGACGGGATGCCCGAGACGTCAAGGTTGCCGGCGTTGAACTCCTCCCAGGCGATGAGCGGGTCCGTGATGATGCGGTAGTGCACACCGTCGATGCTCGGGCGGCCCGCGAAGTAGTCCTCGTTCGCGACCAGGTCGAGGTGGGAGTCGCGGAGGCGCTCGCCCAGGCTGAACGGGCCGGTGCCGACCGGGTTGCTCGAGAGGTCCTCGCCCTCGCCGAGCTGGCTGGCGACGTGCTCAGGCACGATGCTGGTGGCCGGCATGGCGAGGTGGTGGAGGAACATCGCGTAGGGAGCCGAGAGCGTGATGCGGACGGTGAGGTCGTCGACGACCTCGATGCCGGACACGCCGTCGGCCGAGCCGCTGACGAACTCCTCGATACCCACGATGCCGGCGTCCTCCAGCACCCACGTTAGCGGGCTGGCGGTGGCCGGGTCGAGGACGCGCTCGAAGCTGTACTTGACGTCGCTGGCGGTGAGCGGCTCGCCGTCGTGGAAGGTGACGCCGTCGTGCAGCGTGAAGGTGAACACGGTGGCGTCGTCGTTGACGTCGACGCTCTCGGCGAGGTTGGGCACGACGTCCGTGCTCTCGTAGTCGTAGCGCATCAGTCCGTCGTAGAGCTTGGCGACCATCGCGCCGGTGTCGACGCCGGAGGCGAAGGCCGGGTCAAGCGTCTCCCAGTCCTCGTTGTTCGAGAGGTTGAGGATCCCCTGCGCGAAGCCGAGCGAGAGCACGGCCAGCGCCAATAGGGCTGTAGCTATGCGGGTCAAGCGGGTCACTGATCCACCACCAGCCTTCCGCTTCCGAGAGAAGTTGCGGGCGACTGTATCACGGGTGGGAGCGGGCTTTCTCGTGGGTTAAGGGG
>CAZFAQ010000022.1:0-2238 GCA_964517055.1 uncultured bacterium
ACCGGCGTGCCACGCTGCCCGGTTGCGAGCGCCAGCGAGGCGAACCACGATGTCGTCGCCAGCGTGACACCGGCGAACAGGACCCTCGCCACGACCGCCTGCCGGCTCGCGACCCTCATCAGACGTGCCGCGGACAGCATGCCCAGCGGGAGCTGCAGTACCCCCATGGCCACCAGCGTCCAGGCCAAGGGCGGGCTGGGCCTACCCTGACCGCCGGCCAGAGCCGACACCGCAACGCCTACTAGTACGGCCACGAGCGCTTGCCCGAGGAACGCACCAGCGAAAGCCAACCTCAGGAATACGGCGGCGCGACCCGCAGACAGGTCCGGGTCGTCTAGGTAACGAGCCGCTAAGCCCCCTAAGGGGCCTCCCCTGCTCAGTGCGGGTCTTGCGGCTCGTGCGTCTGACGCGCGAACCAGGTGGATATGGCCACGCCCGCAGCGGCGAACAACGCCAGCGAGGCCGTGATGATCACGGCGTTGCGCATGATGACGAGGAAGGTGTTCACTTCGCCTCCTAGCCTGGAAGCATAGCTCAGACGCGTGCCGGCGCGGAGACCTCAGGCGCACCCGAGGTCAACGCCCGGAAGCGCAGGGTGAGCAGCACAGCGGCACAGGCAAGGCCGGCGATCAGCCCGAACCACATGCCGCGCGGTCCCAGACCGAGCCCGAAGGCGCAGAGCACCCCGGTGCTGAGGCCTACGACCCAGTACGAGAGCAGGGTCATCAGCATGGGCACCCTGGTGTCCTTGAGGCCCCGCAACGCGCCCACGGCGGCGACCTGGACGCCGTCGAAGAGCTGGAAGGCGCCGGCCATCGTCAGGAACGTAGCTGCGTAGCCGACCACGGCCAGGTTGGCTGGGTCGGTGACGTCGATGAAGATCGCGGTCACGAGCCTCGGCGCGAGGATGTATAGGCAGGCCGTAAGCAGCATGAAGGCAGCGGCGACCACGACCCCCATCCAGCCTGCCCTCCTCACGCCGACCGGGTCGCGCCGACCGGCCGCCTGGCCCACACGCACGCCCGTCGCGATGCTCACGCCCAAGGGCACCATGAACGACATCGAGGTCATCTGCATGGCGATCTGGTGGCCAGCCAGTGGCTCGCCACCGAACGTGCCGATGATGAGCGCGGTCGCGGCGAACAGGCCCACCTCGAACCCGAGTGTGAGGCTGATGGGCCAGCCGAGAGCCAGCAGCTCGCGCAGCAGACGGGTGTCGACCCGCCAGCCTCGGAAGACCTTCAGGTGTCCGTAGCCGCTGCTGATGACGAGCGCCGCCGCGGCAGCCATGAGCGTGTACGTGATGGACGTCGCGACCCCTGCCCCGGTGAGGCCGAGCGCCGGCAGGCCCAAGCGCCCGAAGATGAGCACCTCGTTGAGGCCCGCGTTGAACAGCACCCCGGTCCCGGCGATGAACATGATCGGTCGTGTCTGACCGTTGCCCTCCAGGAAGCCACGGAGCGCTACGAACAGCAGCGCGCCAGGCAGGCCGAAGGCGACGGCGCGTAGGTACTCGCCAGCCCCGGCGAGCACCGCCGGCTCCTGTCCGGTCAGCCCCAGGACGGGCACCAGGTTCATGACGAGGAACGCGACGGGCACGGACAGTCCGCCGGCCATGAGCAGCCCATGTCGCGCCACCTTGGCGGCATGCTTGTGCTCGCCGGCCCCGACCGCCTGCGCCACCACCGGGCTCACCGCCATGACCAGCGCCATGGTGAGCAGGTAGACGAAGCTGAACGCCACGGCGCCCAACGCCAGCCCGGCCAGCGGCACGGCGCCCAGGCGCCCCACCATCACCGTGTCGATGAAGCTCATGCCGTTCTGGGCGAGCTGAGCGAGGACGAGGGGCGCGGCGACCGTCAGTAGCCCCCTTAGCTCCGAGGAGATCGTCTGCGGCACCGGGCCACGATACCCACGCAGGCGTGCGCGGTAGCATCCCGACATGCGTGTACTGCTAGCGGCCGTCCTCGTCGTACTGCTCGTGCTGGGCGGTCTTTTCGCCTTCGGCCTGCCGCCCTTCGGTCCACGGGAGCCGGCGCAGCCGCCGGTGCCCGCCATCTTCCCGCTCGTCGAAGCCGGGGACCCGGCAGCCATCCGGGCCGCTGTCGCCGAGGGCGCCGACGTCCACGCGCGCAACGAGGCGGGCCTGACGCCGCTTATGGTCGCGATCACGACCAACGCAGCGAACACAGTGCTCGAAGAGCTGCTGGCCGCCGGCGCAGAGATAGACCAGCAGGC
>CAZFAQ010000022.1:2338-32467 GCA_964517055.1 uncultured bacterium
GGGACCGTCAGCGTGGCCATCGACTACGGCACCCCCATCAGGGTCGCAGCGGACGGCGTGGTGATCAGGGCCGACCACGACTACGTCGAGCACACGCTCGACGAGTACGAGGGGATCATCGCCGACGCCACCGCAGCGCTCGACACGCCGCCGGACATCCTCGACGCGCTCAGGGGCCGTCAGGTGTGGGTCAGGCACCCCGGTGGGTTCGTCACCAGGTACGCGCACCTGGCGACCATCGCGGAGGGCGTCGTCGAGGGCGCGCGGGTGCAACAGGGCGACATCATCGCGACGACCGGGAACTCCGGCACCCTCGAGGCCGCCCAGGGCACGCAGGACGGTCCTCACCCGCACGTCGAGATCTGGCGCGGCGAGGAGACGTTCCTCGGCGCCGCGATGGAGCCGGAGGCGATCTGGTCGCTGGCGGCGCAGGTGTTCGGCGAGGCGGCGCTGCCGCCGTTCCATGACTGAAGGCTCCCACCGGCCTCGCCGGATGGCGAGGCCGGGCGAGCGGAGCTCGTAGGGACCATCAGACTCGGTAACGGGGGACTATGGGCCGGGAGCTTCTACCAGGGCAAGTTGAACCCCGCGTGGTTCTCGTTGCGGTAGTACTCCTCGATCTCCTCCGGGATCCGACTGATGTCGTCGCACACCTTGAAGAGGTGCAGGTCGTTCTCGGAGATCGTGGCGTTGCGTAGCAGCGTGCCCTGGAACCACTGGATGAGGCCCTTCCAGTAGTCGACACCTATGAAGTAGACGGGGAACGGCTTGATCTTCTTGGTCTGTATCAGCGTCAGCGCCTCAGACACCTCGTCGAGGGTGCCGAACCCGCCGGGGAACGCGATGAAGGCCGTCGAGTACTTGACGAGCATGACCTTGCGAACGAAGAAGTACTTGAAGTCGATCGAGTTCGTCAGGTACGGGTTCGGGGCCTGCTCGTGCGGTAGGTCGATGTTGAGGCCGAAGCTCTGTCCGTCGGCGTCCAGCGCGCCGCGGTTGGCGGCTTCCATCACGCCTGGGCCCCCGCCGGTGAGCACCGCGTAGCCGGCCCCGGCGAGCTCCTTGGCGAGCTTCCTGGCTGAAACGTATACGGGCGAGTCCTCCTTCACCCGTGCCGAACCGAAGATCGTGACGGCCTTGTTGACGGCCGCGAGCTCCTCGAACCCCTGCGCGAACTCGCCGAGGATGCGGAACATCCGCCACGAGTCCTCGGCCAGCGCGTCGATGACGTACTGCTTCTCCATCTCGTGCATCCGCAGAGGTTAGCAGCCGGCCGGCAGCAACCGAACCGGACGTGCAGCCAGGGCCGCGTCCCTAGTCGCGCAGCTCCACCACCGTCACGCCGTGGCCGCCCTCGTACGGGACGGCGTCGGCGAAGCTCTTGACGGTGCGCGTGGTCTTGAGCTCCTGTCTGATGGCATCGCGCAGCGCGCCCGTCCCCTTGCCATGCAGGATGCGAACGTTGCCCGCGCTCAGCGCCCGCGTCTCGGCCAGGAAGTCGCGCACCGCCTCCAAGGCCTCCTCGACCCTGGCCCCGCGCACGTCCAGCTCGCGTGGCGGCCGTGCGCCGCTCGCCAGTCGCTCGGTCACCTGCCTCATGACCTTGCGCTCCGTCGCCACGGGCCTGACTTCGCGCTTGGCGACCTCGACCTTGACGAGCCCGAGCTGCACGAGCAGGTCGTCGCCGCGCTCCTCGATCACCGTGCCGCGCGCGTTGTACTCGGGCACGTGCACGGCGGCCCCGACACGCCATGGGTCCTCGGGTTCCTGAGCGGAAGAGCGCTCCGCGGTCTCCTTGGCCCGGGCCGTGGCGCGGGCCGCGCGTCTCAGCTCTTGTAGCTCCTCCAGAGCCTGCGAGCGCTGCTCAGGCTGTGAGGTCGCCGTTCGCTTGAGGCGAGTGGCCCGCTGCAGCGTCTCGCCGATGAGCTCCTCGGCCCGTGCTGCCGCTGCCGCCAGCAGCTCTTCCTCGCGGGCCCGCAGCGTCGCGATCTGCTCGCGCAGGACCTCGGCCTCCTTCAGGGCGATGGCGCTCGTTCGGCGCGCCTCGTCACGCTCGGACGTCAGGAGCGCTCGCTGCTCCTCGAGCGTCGCCAGCAGCGCCTCTAGCCGGCCCGCCTCGGCGCCGAGCAGGTCGGAGGCACGCGCCAACAGGTCGGCGCCCAGGCCGATGCGCTCGGCGATGGCCAGGGCGTAGCTGCGTCCTGGCTGCCCGACGACCAGTCGGTATGTGGGCCTCAGCTCCTCGAGGTCGAAGCTCATGGCGGCGTTGACGACGCCATCTGCCTCGCTCGCGAACACCTTCAGGGGCGCCAGGTGCGTCGTGACGACGCCGCGCGAGAGCCCGTTCAGCACCCGCTCGAGGATGGCCTGTGAGAGCGCTGCGCCCTCGTCAGGGTCGGTGCCCGAGCCGAGCTCGTCGATGAGCACGAGCGTGCGCGAGCTCGCCTGCTCGACGATGTCCTTGAGGTTGACGAGGTGACCTGCGTACGTGGACAGCGAGGCCTCGATGCTCTGCTGGTCGCCGATGTCGGCGAGCAGGGCATCGAGTCGAGGCACCAGCGCCGGCTTGTCACCGGCGGCCGCCACGAACAGGCCGCTGTGCGCCATCGCGGCAGCCAGGCCGACGGTCTTGAGCAGGACCGTTTTGCCGCCGGCGTTCGGCCCCGTGACGACGAGCAGCCGCCGGTCCTGGTCCAGCTCGACGTCGTTGGGCACGCAGCCCTCGACCAGGGGGTGACGAGCCTGCAGCAGGCGCACGCGCCCCCGCTCGTCGAAGGTCGGGGTCGTCAGGCGCCAGTCCTTGGCGAGCCTCGCGGCCGCGTTGACGACGTCTAGACGGGCGACGGCCTCCAGGCTCTGGTCGACGAGCGGCTCGTCGGCGAGGCGCCTAGAGAGCGCGAGGAGGATGCGCCTGACCTCGTCTCGCTCCTCCATCTCGAGCAGCGCGAGCTCGTTGTTGAGAGGCACGACGGAGGACGGCTCGATGAAGACCGTGGCGCCGGAGTCCGACCGGTCGAGCGCCAGGCCAGGGACCTTCGACTGAGACGAGGCCTTCACGGGGATCACGTACCGGTCGCGCCGCAGGGTGATGAGCGGCTCCTGGACCTCGGCGGCGTGGACGTCCAGGAGGCGCGTCAGGCGGTCGCGGATCTGGCCGCGGAGCGGAGCCAGCCTCCGCCTGATGTCTCTCAGCTTGGGTGTCGCGTCGTCACGTACGTTGCCGTCGACGTCTAGCTGCTCTCGCACCATCCTGAGGACGCCGTCGAAGCTGCCGATCAGCTCGGCGAGCTCCGTGAGAGCCGGGCGCCCGGACGAGGCGACGCCTCGCCTGAGTGTGGCTGCGGCGTCGAGCGTGTACGCGACGCTGAGCACCTCGCGGCCGTCGAGCATGCCGCCCTCGCGCACCCGACCGAGCAGCGGCCTCACGTCCTCGATGCCGCCGAGCGAGAGCTCCCCGCCATCGATCACCTCGGCGGTGCGGCGCTGCAGCGCGTCGGCCGCCTCCAGACCCGCACCGGGTCCCAGCTGGCGTGCCAGCTCGGCCCCCATGAAGGTGCCGGCGCGCTCGGCCAGGGCGCCTTGGACGCGGCCCCAGGAGAGGCGCTCTAGGGTGGCAGGGCTCGTGTGCACGGCCGCACAGTATAGGCGGTCGTCAGCGTGCCGCCTGGATCGCGGTGAGCGCGATCGTGTAGACGATGTCCTCGACGGAAGCGCCGCGCGAGAGGTCGTTGACCGGTCTTCTGAGGCCTTGGAGCATGGGGCCGATGGAGATGACGTCGGCGGCGCGCTGGACGGCCTTGTACGTGGCGTTGCCGGAGTTGAGGTCCGGGAACACGAGCACCGTCGCCCTGCCTGCGACGACAGAGCCGGGCGCCTTCTGGCGTGCCACCTCGGGCACGGTGGCGGCGTCGTACTGCAGCGGACCCTCGATGAGCAGGTCGGGGCGCCTCTCCTTGGCGATCGCCGTGGCGCGCCTCACCTTCTCGACGTCGACGCCTTCGCCGGAGGCTCCGGTCGAGTAGCTGATGAGCGCGACCCTCGCCGGCACCCCGAAGGCGAGCGCCGACTCGGCCGACTGCACGGCGATGTCTGCCAGCTCCTCGGGGTTGGGGTCCGGGTTCACGGCGCAGTCCCCGAACACCACGACCTCGTCAGGCAGGCACATGAAGAACACCGAGGACACCAGCAACGCGTCCTCACGGGTCTTCACGAGCTGAAGCGCAGGCCTCACGGTGTGCGCCGTCGTGTTGATAGCGCCGGCCACGAGGCCGTCGACCTCGCCCAGCGCGAGCATCATCGTCCCGAGGACGATGTCGTCCTTGAGCTGGTTGCGCGCCCCGTCGGGCGTCAGCCCCTTGTGGCTGCGCAGCTTCACCATGTCCTCGACGTAGCGCTCGCGTAGCTCGTCGGTCGGTGCGACCACCTCTATGCCCGGGCCGATCGCGACGCCGACGGCATCGGCCGCGAGCGCGACCTGCTCCGGCTCACCAAGCAGGCGACAGCGCGCGATGCCGCGCTCGGCGCAGTACGCGGCCGCCCGGATGGTGCGCGGCTCGAGCCCCTCGGGCAGCACGATCAACCTGTCTGCCGACTTGGCTCCCTCTACCAGACGGTGGAGGAAGGCGGGAGGCGAGAGGCGCGGCTCCCGCCCCTCGGCCAGGCGCGCCACCAGCCAGTCGAGCGTCAGGTGCTCGGCGACGTGGTCCATCACCCAGCCCAGCCGCTGAGCGTCGTCCAGGGGCACCTCGGGTTCGATCGCGGCCGCCTTGGCGGCCGTCACGTACGAGTCGGTGTGGACAGAGAGCAGCGGCAGGCCCGTCGCGAACGCCTTCGCGCACAGCCTCATCACCTGCGGGCTGGGGTCGATCCCGCCCGTGATGACCAGGCCGGCGAGCGGCACGCCGTTGAGCGCCGCCATGGCGGCCGCCAGGATGATGTCGTCGCGGTCGCCCGGGGTGATGAGCAACGCGTCGGGTCGCAGCCGGTGCGTCATGTTGCCGACGGTCCGGGCCACCAGGGAGACGTCGACGACGCGCCTCGTGTCGAGCTCGCCCTCGATCACCACCTCGGCGCCGAGGTGTGTAGCCATGTCCCGCGTGCGTGGCGACGACAGGCGCGCGTCGAACGGCACGGCACCAAGCAGCGCCAGCTCGCCGGCCGCGAGCACTGGCGTCGCGGCAACGAGCTCGGCGGCGCCGGGCGCATCGTCCGCCGCGGAGGCCTCCCGTCGCGCCGCGCCGACGACCTTGCCTACCTCGGCGCCCAGCTTGTTCACGACGACGCCGATGACGCGTGCCGCGGCCGTTCCCCCGAACGGCCCGGCAGCCACCCGCAGCCTGTCGGATAGAGCTTGGGGAGAGTCCCCGAGGGTCGCCACGAGCACGACCTGCGCGTCTATCGCCTGCGCCAGCTGGGCGTTGAGGGCGTCGAGCTCCGGGTGACTGGCGGTCGCGGTGAGCCCCTCTACGACGACGACGTCGTTGCCCTCGGCGGCCTGCTCGTAGAGGCTGACCGTCTCCTGCAGCAGCTCGTGCCGCCTGCCGGCCGCCAGGAACGCCTCGGCGCGCGCGAACGGTAGAGGCTCCGGCGGCCTTCGAGCGGTCCCGCCGGCCGCGAAGGCGGTCGATCGCTCCGGGCCGAGGTCGTCGCCTGGCTGCCTGATCGGCTTGACGAAACCGGCGCCCAGACCGCGCGCCTCCAGCGCTCGCAGGAGCCCGAGGCTGACAGAGGTCAGGCCGACCCTGCCCTCGGTGGGCACTACCATCAGGGCGGAGGGAGCTCTCACGTAGGCGAGCTTACAGTCACCCGCGCGCTCCGCTAAGCTCAGTCCTTGGCGAAGGAGGGACCATGACCGACAGACCAGAGCCCGTCCAGCCAGACCCTTACGTACCGGAGCCCGCCACCGGGCAGGAGCCGCCGGCGCCGATGGGGACCACGGGCGGGCACGTCAAGGCCGACACCGGCAAGCGCGCCCTGGCGTTCATCATCGACGTGGCCGTCGCGTGGGTGCTGAGCGCCGTGATCCCTACCTTCGTGGGACCGCTGCTCGGGGCTCTGTACCTGCTGCTCAGGGACGGCTTCGACTTCGAGTACATGGACGGCCGCTCGCTCGGCAAGCGACTGATCGGGTTGCGGCCGGTGCGGCTCGACGGAGGCAAGATGGACATGGCCACGTCGGTATCACGCAACTGGACGATCGCCTTGGCCTCGCTGGCGGCGTCGTTCGGGGTTTTCGGGCTGATCATCACGTTGGGCCTGGTGTTGTTGCTCGTCCTGGGCGGCGCGATCCTGCAGCTGATCGAGGTCGTGCTCACGGTGATCGACGCCGAGGGCCGCCGACTGGGCGACAAGTTCGCCGGCACCATCGTCGTGGAGGCGCCTACTCCCTGAGGTTCGTCCCCTTGCGCGGCCGCGCCGCCGCCCGTATCGCCTCGACGGTGACGACCCGCTTGCTCATGGCCAGCGCGAAGGTGATGATCGCGACGAACGTGAGGCCGCCGCTCGCCGAGAAGAGCGCGTGCGGCAGCGCGTCGCCGGTGAGCCGCCACCACGGCTCGCCGACGACCCTCACGACCATGCTCGCCTGTAGGAACAGGAAGGTGACGGCCTCGTGACCCGTCTGCCTGATCCCGCCTGGCCGCGGCAGCATCCAGTAGGCCACGCCCATCACCATCGACAGGAAGAACCCGACGGTACCCAGGTGGCCGTGCGTTGGAGCCAGGGCGCCGGCCAGCTCCGGCCATATCGCCATGCTGGCCCCGACGAGACCGGCCAGGACCAGCCACGCCAGGGCACAGCGTAGGAACGCGACCTGCCAGCGGCTCAGGCTGCCTTGCCTACCTTCACGCGCCAACGCTCGGGCCCCTGCTCGAGGTACGACCAGTCGAGCTGGCCCGACCTCTCCGCCTGGAGCTGGTAGTAGAGCGGTTTCGGGTCGTGGTCGTTGACCAGCTCGAACGCCTCGCCCGGAGCCAGCTCGTCGAACGTGCGGAAGATCATCGGGTGCCGCTCACGCGGCGGGATCGTGCGTACGTCTAACTGCTTCAACTCAGTCATCCTCTCCTTCGAGCCAACGGATGGCTCCAGTCGGACATGCGGCCATGGCGTCGAGGACCTGTTCGTCGACGGGCACCGGGCGCTCCTCGGCGAGCAGGCCCGGATAGACCTCCTCGCAGGCGTCGCACCTGATGCAGCGCCCGGGGTCCACGTAGACACTGTGCGGCCTGCTCGTCCTGGTCACGCCTTGGCCTCGTCCCGCTTGAGCGTGCGCGGTCTGCGCTCGGCGAGCCGCCGCACGCCCAACACGGCGAAACGGCCCTCGCCCGCTATGAGAGACTTGTCGTCGCCGGGCAGTACGTGCACGACGTCGCCGGCCGTCACGGCATGCGTCACGCCTCCCTCGCGCACCGAACCCTCGCCCTCCAGGACCGTGAACACCGTCTCGGCATCGTCTCCCTGCGGAGCGACGAGGCTCTGACCGGCCTGCAGGCACAGGAGCATGACGGCCAGGCCGGTGCCCATGCTCACGGGGCGCGGGACCGGCCCATGCTCCGAGAAACGTAGCTGTTCCAACGGCTGGATGAGCGGCATGCGTCTAGGTCGCCTCCCCCTGTCGCTCCTCGAAGAGCCCCAGGAGCTCGCTGACGAGCCCCTCCTCCGCCTCCTCCGAAAGACCCCGGATGCGGACCGCCTGACCCAGGTCGACAGTGTGCGCCAGCACCTTGCGCAGCGCCGGTTGCTTGAGTGGCGAGAAGCCGTGCCTCAGCAGCACCGGCAGGCACCTCTCGTCGGCCGCCAGTAGGTCGGACACGCGCGTCCCCAACAGCGTCTCGCGTGTCCACGTACGGTCCAGCATGGCCGGATGCTCCCACGCGCTTGGCCTCCGGTCCCATGACGCAGGTCAAGGAGGCCAGGCGCCGGCCGGTCTTAGGCTGCCAGGCGTGCGCGAGGTCTTCCTAGACAACCGCGGGCTTCAACCTCCGGAACCGATGGTGAGGACGCTGGCTCAGCTCGAGGAGCTGATCCCGGGGGACGTGCTCACCATCCACAACGATCGCGTCCCCGTCTATCTGCTACCGCAACTACTCGACGAAGGCGCATCGTACGAGGTCGAGGAGCTGCCAGACGGCAGCGCCAAGGTCCGCATCGTCAAGGGAAGCCCTTGATGCTCCCGCGGGGAGCGTCGGGCGGTGCACACCCCCTCCTGCCGGTAGCCGCCCTCGTCGGCGGCGCGCTGGCGCTGGTCGTGGGCGCCGCCTGGCTCCTCTCGGAACCGCAGGCCCTCGCTGGCTTCGTCGGCTCGCCGGCCTCGGTTGCCCTCACGCACCTCTTCACCCTGCTCTTCGTCTCCCTCATCTACCTGGGCACGCTCCAGCAGCTCCCTGCCGTGCTGCTCGTGACGGACCTCGCGTGGCGCCGCACGGGTTGGGTCAGCCTGCCGCTGTTCGTGGTCGGCGCCGTACTACTCGTCTGGGGCTTCGCCTCCGGCTTCCGGCCCGCGGCACTGGCGACCGGGGGCAGCGCCGTGGTCGTCGCCCTTGGCATCGCCGCCGCCCAGGTTCTGGCGACGGCACGGCGCAGCCCTCCACGCGACCCAGCCAGCCGCGGTCTGGTCACGGCCGTCTGCTACCTTTTCCTCACGGTCGCGTTCGGGCTCCTGTTGGCGTCGGCCCGGTCGTCACCGGCTGTCGCCACGGCGGTCGGCTACCCCGCGACGCTCCACCAGACGACGGGCCTGATAGGCGCCTTCATGCTCGGCATCATGGCCTCCGGCCACAAGCTGCTGTCGATGTTCGCGCTGTCGAAGGGCGGCCCAGTCTGGCGCCTGCGCGCGGGCATCTACCTCACCCACGCCGTCATGGCTCTCTCGGTCGTCGCGGCGGCAGCGCCGCTCGTCGGCCTTCCGCCGGCCGTCTTCAGGGTGACCGGCGCCGCCGCGGTACTACTGGTCGTGGTGATCGGCGCGCTTCAGGTCGTCGAGGTCGGTGAGCTGCTGAGGCGCCGGCTACGCAAGCGCCTGGAGGCCCCCGTCGAGCGCTACGTCCTCGCCCACGCGTTCCTGCCGTTCGCCGGTCTCATGCTCGCGCTGGGCTGGCAGACGGCCGCCGTCGTCGCCCTGCTGCTCGGCTTCGTCGGCCTGGCCGTGAGCGGCATGCTGGTCAAGATCATCTCGTTCCTCACCTGGACCAGGGCGTTCGGCGCGTCCCGGAACGCGGCCGCGCCGCCGCCGCTGCTACGCGAACTCACGCGCCCCTGGCTCGAGCCGGTCGTGACGGCAGGGCTGTGCCTAGGTGCGGTCGCCGCCACGCTGGCAGTCGTCACCGGCTCCGTGCTCGTTGCGCGCTTCGCCGCGTCGGCCATGCTCGTCGGCGCCGTCGCGCAGCTCGCTCAGGTCACGACCGTGGTGATGCGGACCCTTGGGCGCCGCCCCGCGGCCGTCCCCACCAAGCTGGTGACCACCAAGTGACCACAGAGACCGTCCTCAACGAGGTCGACGCGGCGGCTCCGGCTCCGGTCGTGCTGGAGGCGCTCAAGAACGTCATCGACCCCGAGCTGGGCATAGACGTCGTCAACCTCGGGCTCGTCTACGAGGTGTCGGTGACGGGGAGCGCGGCACACGTCGAGCTCACGCTGACGACGCCCGGTTGCCCGCTGCACGCCAGCATCGAGGCGCAGGTGATCGCCACGCTAGAGGCCGTGCCTGGCATCTCGACCGGCAGCGTGGACCTCGTCTGGGACCCACCGTGGACGCCCATGGCGATGACGGACGAGGCGAAGAGGCAACTAGGGTTCTTCTGACCTGAGGCGTGCCGGTCAGCGCCCGGCGGACTCCGCGATGTGCGCGAGGACCGAGCTGTCCACCGCCACCACACGCCGCCCCTCGAGGGTCACCGCACCGGCGGCATGCAGCCGCGACAGGTTGCGGCTGACCAGCTCGGGCACGGTGCCGAGCCTGGCCCCGATGGCCGCGTTGGTCTCGAGGTCGAAGGGCAGCGCCTTCGCGGACCGTCTCAGCAGGTGGGCCGCCAGGCGGTGCTGGACCTCCTGGAACGAGATCTGCTCGACGAGGTCGACGAGCCGCCTCAGGTTGCGCCCCAACGACCTCATCAGGTGAAGGGCTATGGCCGGTCGCTCGTGCAGTGTCTCGACGAAGCGCTCGTGCTCGATCACGACCAGCTCGGTGTCGCGCATGGCGACCGCGTTGGCCGGGTAGGGCCCTCCGTCCAGCGCGACCAGCTGCGCGACGGCCCCGTACTCGCGCTCGTGGTGCAGGAGGAGCTCTCGGCCGCTGGCCGGCGAGATGAGGAAGACCTTCACCTCACCGGAAGCGATCACCAGCAGGCCGAACGACGGGTCGCCGGTGAGGAACAGGGTCTCGCCCGCCGCGTAGCTCCGGCGCGTCGCCCTCACCGCCAACGCCTGGACGTCCTCGTCGCCGAGCCCGGCCAAGAGCGGGCAGCGCGCTAGGACGTCGAAGGCGGAGAGGTCCACGATGCACAAGGTAACGCCCCCGAGCGGGAGGCGGGCACGCTCAGGTGGCGGTAACATGACCGCCGTTCACGTTAGAGGGCTGCACGGCCGCACCCGAGGCGCCGGGGCCGGTGGACGGCGAGGGGACGTGTAGCCGGAGATGGCGTCGAGCTGGCAACGCACCGTGACGGTGATGTTCCTGGCTCAGCTCCTGGCTTCTCTCGGCTTCTCCACGATCTTCCCGTTCCTACCTGCGTACGTCGAGGACCTCGGCAGCACGTCGGGCGGCTCGACGGTCTTCTGGGTGGCAGCCGTTTACAGCGTGCAGGCGATCGCGATGATGATCGCCTCGCCCATCTGGGGTGCTGTCGCGGACCGCTACGGCCGCAAGCCGATGGTCATACGCTCGCTCATCGGCGGGGCGATCCTCGTCGTGCTGATGGGCTTCGTCCGCAGCTCCGAGGAGCTCGTGTTCATCCGGATGTTGCAGGGCCTCGTGACCGGCGTCGTCTCGGCGTCCGCTTCCATGGTCGCCGCGGCGGTGCCGCGCGAGCGCCTCGGCTACGCCATGGGGCTCATGCAGACCGGGCAGTGGGCCGGCATCTCGGTCGGCCCGATCGTCGGTGGCTTCCTCGAGTACCTGGTCGGCATCCGGATGTCGTTCATCGTCACCGGCGTGCTGCTGTCGATCGGCGGGATCCTCGTCATCTTCTTCGTCAAGGAGCACTTCGAGCCACCTGTCCGGGAGCGACGGCTGGTCGGCGCGATGTTCGGCCAGTGGGCCCTCGTCATGCGATCGCCAGGCGTGCCCCTCACGTACCTGCTCAGGTTCACGGCCTGGCTGGGCCGGACCATGATCATGCCCTACCTGCCCCTATTCATAGCCACCCTGATGCTCAGGCCCGACCTCGCCAGCATCTACACCGGCTTCGCCATCGGCGCCGCCTCGCTGGCCGGCACCGTTAGCGGGGTGGTGCTTGGCCGCCTCGGGGACAGGGTCGGCCACCGCAAGGTCCTCATCGCTTCGGCCGTCGCCACGGCCGTCTGCTACGCGCCCATGGCGCTGGTGCAGAACGTCTGGCAGCTCATCGCGCTCAACGTGCTCGTCGGGTTCGCCGTCGGCGGCGTCTTGCCAGCCGTCTCGGCCATGCTCGCGCGCTTCACGGACCCCGCCATGTCGGGCTCCGTCTACGGCCTCGACAACTCGGTCGGGGCAGCCTCACGGGCCGTCGCGCCCGTGCTCGCTGGCGCCATCATCGCCCTGACGAGCACCGTCGAGGAGCCGAACTACCGCGGCATCTTCATCGTCACCGCCGTGCTCTTCGCCGTCACTGCCGGCCTGGCGACATGGCGTCTGCCGCGCAGCGTAGATGACGAGGTGAGAGCCGCGAGCGCTGCACGAAGTGCGCCCTAGGCCTGTCAGCGTCGCCTATCGCCCTACCGCCACGGCCCCCGGTGCTGGTCGTGGCGGCGGGCTGTAGCGCGGCGCGTTGACGCCCTCGCCTGCGGTAGCTATGTTCGAGGCGTCACCAGGGGTGCTCGCGCCGAGTACAGGGCGCGGCTGAGATCAGACCCTAGAACCTGACCCCGGTAATGCGGGCGGAGGGAGCGTGACGCGCAGGCGGGGCCGAACGCCGCCGCCCATGCGTCCGACCGGTGACTTCGGGGAAGGACGCCGATGAGACTACCGTTCAAGTGGACCCTCGTAGCGGTGTTATGTGCCGTGCCGCTTGCCGGCGCGCAGCAGCTCAGGGTCATGACCCACGACTCGTTCTCGTTGCCGACCGACCTCGTCGAGGCGTTCGAGGCCGAGACCGGCATAGACGTCGTGTTCCTGTCAGGTGGGGACGCTGGCGAGGCGCTGAACAGGGCCATCCTGACCCGGGGCAGGCCCATCGCAGACGTCCTGTTCGGCGTCGACGAGGCGCTCCTTGAGCGCGCCAGGCTGACCGGCGTCTTCGAGCCTTACATCAGCCAACGGCTGGGGGATGTGCCCGAGCACCTGCGGTTCTCGCCCGACCACCTGGTGACCCCAGTCGACGTCGGCTACGTCGTGCCCAACTACGACGTAGCCGCCCTGAAGAGCGCAGGGATCGACACCACGGTCGTGGCGTTTCAGGACCTGGCAGGACCGGAGCTGGCGCCGCTGACCGTGGTGACCAACCCGGCGACGTCGAGCCCCGGGCTGGCGTTCCTGCTGGCCACGGTGCGCTACTTCGGCGACCCGGCGGCAGGCATCGCGCCGGCGGTTACCGACACCGGCTACGGCGACTGGCTCGAGTTCTGGGCCGCCATGGCAGACAACGGCGTGCTCGTGACCGAAGGCTGGTCGGACGCCTACTACACGGCGTTCGCCAGGTACGGAGGCGACCGGCCGATCGTCCTGAGCTACGCCACCTCGCCGGCCGCGGAGGTGATCTTCGCCGAGCAGGAGCTGACGAGCTCGCCGACGGCGAACCTCGGTTGCGACGGCTGCGCCTACCGCCAGGTCGAAGGGGTCGGCATCGTGGCAGGCACGCGGGCGCGAGAGGCGGCTGAGGCGTTCGTCGACTTCCTCCTCTCACCGGCGGCGCAGGCGGCGGTGCCGCTGGAGATGTTCGTAGCCCCGGTGGTCGAGGGCACGCCGGTGCCGCCCGAGTTCACGGGCTTCGCGAAGTTGCCGGGAGCCGCGGTGGCCGAGCCTGTCGACCAGGAGGCTGTGGCGGCCCACCAGGAGCGTTGGCTCGAGCAGTGGACGGCCGTCGTGCTCCAGGGCAGGTCACCTGACGCCGTGCGCTGACGGGCTAGGCGACCGGGGCCACCTCCCTCTCCGTAGGACCGAGCGCGTTCGTAGCGAACAGCGCCGCGAGGTCGGGCGAGGCCGTCATGACGTCGGACAGCGACCCGCTGGCGACGACCCTGCCGGCCGCGAGGACGATCACCTTGTCTGCCCTCTCGAGGGCGGCCCGCCTGTGCGACACGACCAGGCACGTGACGTCGCGGTCGGCGAACAGGCCGTCCCACAGGCGCCGCTCCGTCTCGACGTCGAGGGCGCTCGAGAGGTCGTCGAAGACGAGCAGCTCGGCGCCCGTGAGGAACATCCTGGCCGCCGCCGCCCGCTGCACCTGGCCGCCCGAGAGCCTCACGCCTCGCGTGCCGACCTCGGTGGCGAGCCCGTGGTGGAGCTGCTCGACGTCTGGCGCCAGCACGGCTAGGTCAAGCGCCGTCGCCACCTCTTGGTCCGTGGCGGAGCCGCCGAGGAGGATGTTCTCCCTCAGGCTGTCAGAGAAGAGGCGCGGTACCTGGCTCGTGTACGCGGTGCGGGGCGGGACGAGGAACGAAGCGAGGTCGGGGACCGCGTGACCGTTCCATCGCACGACGCCTGCCGACTTGGGTAGCAGGCCGAGCAGGACCCTCAACAGGGTGCTCTTGCCGGAGCCGACCATGCCGGTTATCACCACGAACTCCCCGCGCCTCACGGTGAACGACACGTCGTGGACACCCTCCTCTGCGCCAGGGTGCGAGTAGGAGAGCCCTTCGACGCTCAGCTCGCGCAGCGGCTCGAAGCTGAGGTCCCTGGGCCGGAACGGCGGCTGCTCGTGCTCCAGGTCGTAGGCTCCCGGCTCGATCAGAGACTCGACCGGGGCATCGACCATCATCTTGCCGAGCCGCTCGTACGCGACGCCCGTGCGCTTGTGCTGCACGAACATGAGCCCGATGAACGACATCACGCCGGTCAGGCGCGGCAGGTAGGTCACGAAGAGAGCGAAGTCACCGACCGTGAAGCTGCCGTCCCTCAGGGCGCTGGCGCCGACGAGCAGGATCACTCCGGTGGCGATGTTCACCATGTTGTCTGTGACGCTCCTGAACAGCTCGGTGAGCACGGTGTCGCGCAGGGCGCGCTGGCGGCGGGTCTCGTTGAGGCCCTCGAAGCGCCCCAACACGCTCTCCTCGCGCCCCGAAGCCTTGACGGCCTGAACGCTGCCGAACGTCTCGCCAAGGAAGTCGGTGACGCGGCTCGTCGCCTCGCGCGAGGCCCGCCTCGCGGTCCTTATGTGTGGGCGCAGGACGTTCGTCAGGCCCAACGCGGCCGCCAGCGGGATGCATGCGAGCAGCGTGAGGAGAGGGTCTATGAACGCCATGATGGTGAGCGCCACGACCGCGTAGCCGGCGAAGCCCCAGAAGTCGACCCAGTTCTCGACGTACTCGCCTATGTCGTTGACGTCGTCCCGGAAGCGCGTCACCGACTCGCTCGGCGACTCCGGCAGGCGCCTGGCGCCGGCGGTCGTCAGCAGGTGGTTGAGGACGTTGTGGCGCACGTGCAACGTGATCTCGACCCAGTAGGTCGCCCACGACCGGATGGCCGTCACGAACATGCCGATGCGACCGGCGTCGAGCGCCAGCGCGATGGCGAGGAAGACCCAGGGGCTCGTGCCGGCCGGCGCGGAGCCGGAGAGCGCGTCGAAGATCCCCTTGGTGAGCAGTCCGGTCAGCACGGGCAGCAGGTGGATGACCGCCCACAGCAGCGACGAGCCGACGAACAGTCCCCTCCTGTGCCTGACCAGCCGCCGCGTCAGGTCGAGCGGGCTCGTGTCGAAGTTCATGCCAGGTCCTCCAGTAGCTCGGCGTCCTCAGCGGTGAGCTGGCGGGCGCCAGCCAGGACGCCCGCGTTGAGGTCTAGCGACAGCGCGGCGCGGCGCAGCCGGGCGTAACGGCTGCCCGGGTCGGACGCCAGCGAGGCCCGTTGGCCGGACTCCACGACCCGGCCGCGCTCCATGACGACGATCTCGTCGACGCGCTCGACGGTCTCCAGGCGGTGGGCGATGACGATCGCCGTCCTGCCGAGCAGCAGCCTCTCGAGGGCGCGTTCCAGGCGCCTCTCCGTGACGGGGTCGAGGCGTGACGACGGCTCGTCGAGGATCACGACACCCGGGTCCTTGAGGAAGACGCGGGCGAAGGCGATGAGCTGGGCCTCGCCCGCCGAGAGGTTGCGGCCACCCGAGTCGAGCTCGGTGTCCAGACCCATCTCCTGTCCCCTGAACCAGGCGCCCAGCCCGAGCTCCTCCAAGACCTCGACGATGACGGCGTCATCGACGTCGTGGTCGAAGAAGGTCAGGTTGTCGCGCAACGTGCCCCGGAACAGCTGCACGTCCTGGGTCACCAGCCCGATGCGCGAGCGGAGGTGCTGGAGCTCGACGTCCCTGGTGTCGACGCCGCCCACAAGGACAGCGCCGGCGCTCGGGTCATAGAGGCGGAAGACGAGCCTGGTCAGCGTCGTCTTGCCCGACCCCGTGCGCCCGAGCAGGCCGAGCCGCTTGCCTGGCGCCAGCTCGATGGTGACGCCGCGAAGCGTGAGCTGGTCGGGAGCGGCGTCGAGGTAGTGGAAGTCGACGTCATCGAAGGCAACGGACAGCGGCCCGGCGGGGAGGACGGCAGACCCGGAGTCGGGCAGCGCCGACTTTGTACGGAACAGCTCGCCGACACGTTGGGCTCCGGCCGCCGCCTTCTGCAGCTCCTGGAGCTGCTGGGTTATCTGCTCGATCGGGTTCTGGAGCATGAACAGGTACTGGAAGACCATGTACGCCCCGCCGACCGTCATGTCGCCGCGCCTGACCAGGTAGATCGAGGACCCGATCGTGACCGCCAACCCGATGACGAAGAGGCCGTAGCTCGACAGCCAGACCACGCTGCGCAACATCCATGCCCTGCGGGTGTCCAGGTACACGCTGCGCATGACGCTGCGGAATCGGTGCATCGAGTAGGCGCCCGCCCCGTTGGCCCTGAGGTCGTCTAGGCCCTGCAGCCGCTCCTCGATGAAGCCGAACTGCCGCGCGTGCGCCTCACGCTCGAGGTTGCTGGCGGGCACGCCCACCCGGCGGGTGAAGGACATGCTGACCATCACGAGCACGACGAACGCCGTCAGCGCGCCGCCCATCAGCGGCTGCTCGAGCCACAGTGCGACGAGGATGCCGACGAGGAGCAGCATGCCCCCGAAGACGCGCACCGAGAACTGCGACAGGAAGTTCGACAGGCTGGTCACGTCGCCATCGATGCGCTCGATCATCTCGCCGGCCGTGCGCGAGTTGTGGAAGCCCATGTCGAGGCCCAGCGTGTGGCGTGTGACGTCCTCGCGCAGGTGGTTGGTCGCGCGCCAACCGACCGAGGCCGCCACGTACGTCGCGACGGCGTTGAGCAGCTGCGTGACGACAGCGACGACGAGGAAGAGCACGGCCAGCGTCACCAGGTGGTCCTCACTGGCGGCTGCCAGGGCGCCGTCAATGAACCGCCTCAGTAGCTGCGGCACCAGGAGCTGGAGCCCGGTGGCGGTGAGGAGGAGCGCGGCCATGAGCACGGCCATCGCTCGCTGCGGTGCCAGGTAGCGCCGCAGCAGCGAGAACATGCTCGTGCGCGCTGGCTCCAGGTCTTCGGTCGTGACTGCGGTCGTCGTCATGTCACCTCGTCAAGGCTTGCTCGCCCTGCGGACTGATCTCGCTCGGGTCTCCCCGTGTGCGCTTCTCGGCTGTCTCGTGACCTGCGCGCTCGCCCGGGCCGCGCACGAGAAACCGGCCGGGGCTCCTTCTCTGGTCGCCCTGTGGCCGGGTGTCGTGAAGATCCTTGTTAGGTGACTATCCGGTTACTAGGCAGACCCCTCCCACACGAATGCCGCCCCTGGGGGCGACGCGAACCGTGTGCGGGAACAGGTGATCTGCCATGACTGAGAGACTGTAGATGAGGCCATGGCGAGTTGTCAACGGCTTCAGTTCTCCTGGAGCACCGAAAGGGTCTCAGGCAACGGCTCGAGGCCGGTCTCCTGCATCAGCCTGGCCTCGAACTCCGCCATCCGCCGGCGGGCCAGATGCGTCCTGCCGCTCGCACGTAACCTGATCAGCAGGTCTCTCAGAGTGTCCTCGTTGAGCGGGTCCAGTTCGAGGGCCCTGGACAGGTAGTCCGCGGCCGTGACGTTGTCGGCCGCCCTGGCCCCGCTCGTGAGACAGTCGATGACCTTCTGCCTCAGCCAGTCGCCGTGCTCGGCTATCGCGCCGACCTCGAGACCCCCTGCGAACGGCTCCCGGTACACGCGGCTCACGGTGCCGGAGTCGCCCGCTTCCAGGGCATCGCGCAGCGCGTCGAGATCGGAAGCGACCCTGCGCAGGCCGTCCTTGTGCACGAAGGTCGCGACCCCCCACGGCTCGAGCGCCGAGCGCAGCAGGCTCGCCTGCACGCCCATGTTGTTGCGCTGGCGGTCCTCGTCGACCTCGGGCCAGAGCGCCTCCGCGACCTGGTTCCTGTCGCGGCCCATGACGAAGAGCGTCACCATCTGCTTCTGTCGGTCCGTGAGCTCAATGGCATCACCCATCAGCCTGAGCTCGAAGCCGCCCAAGAGCGTGACCTCCAACGAGGGGATCTCGTGCGCCCGGCTCTCGACGGCCTCCTTCCAGCCGCTGGCGAGGACCTCTCGCAGCGGGTAGGCGGCGGCCAGCTCCGGCCGGTCGCGCGGCAGCTCGGAGAGGGGCACGAAGCCGGGCAGGAGCCGAGTCCCCGCCGTCGTCACGGACAAGAACCCCTCGAGGTCGGTCGCCTGGCGAGAGACGCGGTACCTGGCCGCTGACAGGTAGAGCCGGTAGGCCCTGGCGCCGGCGCGCCCCTCGGCGTCCGCCAACACCGCCAGCGCAGCCCGTTCCTCTCCAGCCGCCGCCAACCTGAGCGCGTACGCCGCTGCCGAGAGCACAGGGGCCCTGACGGCCTCGAAGAACTCGGTGGCGCGGGAGAGCGGCGCCTCGTCTGGCAGCGAGACGATCGCGTGGCGAGCGACGACGTCGAGCGTGTAGTCGTCCTCCCAGCGCGCCGCCGTCGCTACGAGGCCGGGGAACGCGGCCGTCTCTCCGTCCATCGCTGCCAGGGCTGCCGTTGCCTCGAGGCGAACGAGCGGGCTCGAGCGGGCGCCGGCCCTGGCTCGCTCCAGGTACTCCCTGGCCCTGGCCACGTCGCCCGTCCACCAGTGGAGGGTCGCGAGGTCGCGGCACTGGCCGGGAGCGTCGCTGGGGTAGAGGCGCCAGACCTCGGGCAGGGTCTCCGCCTGCGCGGCCAGGCGTCCGTCGAAGTCGCCGAGCCGGTCCCATAGGTTGAGGGCCAGGTTGATCGAGATGCCGGTGCGGTACGGGTTGTCGCGCGGCAGACGCTCGAGTGCTCGCTTGAGCTTGGCGGCGGCCAGGTCGAGCCGTCCAGCCATGACGTCGACGAACGATGCGTCGGACAGGAAACGCCCAGCCAGCTCGTCGTCGACCTCCGCCAGGCGGGCCTCGCCGCGCAGGACCGTCGCCTCGGCGCTCTCCAGGTCGAAGGTGGCCTGGGCCCAGCACATGTCCTTGAGCGCCAGGACCTCGTCCTCAGCCGATAGGTCATCGGTCGCTAGCGCAGCACGCAGCCTGCTCACGGCCTCGTCGAAGCGCCCAAGCACCTTGAGCGCGCCACCCACCGTGATGTGGCGTCTCGGCGTCGGCTCACCGCCGATCAGGGCGTCCCACCTGACGAACGTCTCGGGCGCATGCCTGTAGACCTGCGCGCGCGGCGCCTCGAACAACGCCGCCAACGCAAGAAGGTCGCCACAGCGCTCGAGAGCCTCGCCCAGCAGGAGCTTCGGCAGCCTGCCCTGCTCTCGTTCCAGCACGGCGCGGGCGTGAGCGCCGTGCTCGCTGAGCATGTGCTCGGCTACGAGCGGGTGCAGCCGGTAGCCCGCGTCGCCGAGTTGCACGAAGCCGGTGTCCGCCAGCGTGCGCGTACGCCCACTCGCAGACTCGCTCGGCATGTGGTGCACCGTCGCCAGGAGCAGCGCCTCCTCCCACTCACTCTCCGAGAGGCTGCCTCGCATGCCCTCCACGAGCGGCGCACGGTCAGGCAGCTCACCAGTTATCGACGCGAAATGGACCGGCAGCGGCCAGCCCTTCGTGACGGCCAGCATCTGAGCGGCAACGGAGTCGTCAGGGAACAGCTCAGCCGTCTCGTCGACCGAGAACGCCAGGTCCTCGGCGCCGAGGCGGACGAGCCGCGCCTGCGTATGCAGTCGCGGCAGCTCGGACGTCGCCAGTCTCGACCGTGTAGCGAGCAGCGCCAACCCACGGACGTCACGCAGGACGACCGTCAGCTCCTCCTGGTCATCCAGGCCCTCGAGGTCCTCGAGCACCAGCAAGGTCCTCTCCGCCCACAGGGCGTCGAGCACCACCGGCCAAGGTGCGCGGGACGGGAGGCCAAGCGCTGTCGCAAGAGTGGGCACGAGGCCGCTGTAGCGCCCGGAGAGCCATACGGCCCGCCAGCCACCGTCCTCCAGTGAACGCGCCCACTGACTGGCCAGGACGCTCTTCCCGTAGCCGTATGGCGCTTCTAGCAGGACGACGTAGCCGCTCTGGTCGGGGAGCCGCTCCAGGAGGCGCTGCCTCTCGAGGTAGCGGGCGTCCGCCTGTGGCCGGAAGCCGTGCATCGATCACCTCGGAGCATACGATTCGGTCCCCGGCCCGCCACTGCGCGGGCCACACCGGCGGTGAAGCGAGCCCGCGGCCACGGCCACACCGGGCCGCCACGTGGGCCGCGCCCTTCGTTTGACAACGCGGTTAGGTTCCACCTACCCTCAGACGTCCACACGACGCAGCCACGCGTTGCAGCCACGACGTCTCTATCCCGGCTCGTTCGCCCGGTCGCGGACACCCGGGACAGTTCGGAGGCCATATGGCACGACTGTCCGTTCTCGCCCTCACCGCAGCCTTCGTCGTATGCGGGGCCGCCACCGCCCAGCAGGCGGGCGGCACGCTGGTGGCTGCCTGGAACCAGGAGCCGGTCGGCTTCGACCCGCACATCGTCAGCGCGGTCTCCAGCCACCAGATCCTCACCAACGTCATAGACAACCTCGTCACGCTCGACGCCGAGCAGAACATCGTGCCCGAGCTGGCCGAGTCGTGGCAGGTGAGCGAAGACGGCCTGACGCTGACCTTCACGCTGCGCGAGGGCGTCCAGTTCTCGAACGGCAAGGCCCTCGAGGCGGCCCACTTCAAGACCGTGTTCGACCGCATCATGGACCCGGACACCGGCTCGGGCAACGCCTACCGCATGGCCGGCGTCGACAGCGTCGAGGCACCGGACGCGCGCACCCTCGTCCTGCACCTGTCAGCGCCCACGCCAGGGCTCCTGGGGCACCTGGCGGTCTCCAAAGCGCTCGGCGTGTTCGACCCGGCAGGTATCGAGGACGGCACGGTCAACACGCGGCCCATCGGCACCGGCCCCTTCATGATCAGTGACGTGCAGCCTGGCACCCGCGTGCTGCTGGAGAAGAACCCGAACTACTGGCGCGAAGGCCTGCCGTACCTCGACGCCGTCGACGTGCGCATCATCGCCGACGAGACGGTCAGGCGAACCGCTCTGGTGACGGGCGAGATCGACTGGGCGTTCGCGATCCCCGCGCAGTCCGTAGCGGAACTGCGGGAGCGCGACGACGTGGTCATCGACTCGGTGCCCGCCGGCGCCTACTACTACATCGGCGTCAACACGACCTCTGGTCCGCTTGCCGAGCGCGACGTTCGGCGGGCCATCTCCTTCGCGATCAACCGCGACAACATCGTGCAGGCGGCCGAGTTCGGCAACGCCGAAGCGACACAGGACCCGATCCCGTCTAGCTCGGCGTGGAACTTCGGCTACGCGCCGTACGAGCAGGACCTGGAGCGCGCCCGCCAGCTGCTGGCAGACGCCGGGTACGCGGACGGCTTCGAGATGGCGATCATGCCAACAACGCAGGTGCCCGCAACCATCCGCGCCGCGCAGGTGATCCAGGCCGACCTCGCCCAGATAGGCATCACGGCCGAGATCAACACGCTCGAGTGGGCGGAGTGGCTGCAGGAGCAGGGCGACGGCAACTACGACACGTTCGTGTGCTCGTGGAACGGTCTCGTCGACCCCAACGACTTCTTCTACGCCCAGCACCACACAGGCGAGGTCTTCAACTTCACCGGCTACTCGAACCCGAGCGTCGACGAGCTCCTGGACGAGGCTCGCCTCATCGGCGATTTCGACGCCCGTTACGAGCTCTACGAACAGGTCAACCAGATGATCGTGGACGACGCCGCGTACATCTACATGTACAACCCTCTCCAGATCCACGCGTACAAGCCGTACGTGCACGGCTTCCAGACGCGCTCCGACCAGTCGGTGCGCTTCCACGAGACCTGGATGGAAGACCACTAGACCGCGTTCTCGTTCGGACGTGGAGGGGCGGGCTTCGAACGCCCTCCCCTCCTCGGACAACGGATGCTTGAGAGCATGACCACGAGCGACCGGCCAGAGGCGTGAGCCTCCGCTACCTGCTCAAGCGCATGGGCACCATGCTGCTGGTGCTGTTCGGCGTGAGCCTGGTCACGTTCGCCATCGTGCCGTTGCTCCCTGGCAGTCCCGCGCGCGTGACCCTCGGTGTGCAGGCGACGCCCGAGTCCGTCGCAGCTCTAGAGAAGCGCATGGGGCTCGACCGTCCGCTACCTGTCAGGTACATCGACTGGATCGGCGGCATAATCACTCGCGGCGACTTCGGGGAGAGCCTCATAAGCGGCTCGCCCATAGGCCGCGAGGTCATGCGCCGCCTGCCCGCCACCTTCAGCCTGGCGCTCGTCGCCCTGCTCTTCGGCCTACTGATCGCGTTGCCTGCAGGGTTCCTCTCTGCGCTCAAGCCAGGCAGCGCGCGCGACCTAGGGGTCTCCGTCATGAGCCAGGTAGGCGTGTCGATCCCCGACTTCTGGATGGGCATCCTGCTGATCCTCTTGTTCTCAGAGACGCTGGGCTGGCTGCCGTCGTCTGGTTACGTGCCGCTGTCGCAGGGCTTCTGGCCCTGGTTCTCCCACATACTGCTGCCGGCGGCGACCGTCGGGATCATCAGCGGCTCGATCATGGCGCGGTTCGTGAGGTCGGCGCTGCTCGAGGTGCTCGGGCAGGACTACGTGCGCACGGCGCACGCCAAGGGCGTCCCTCGGCGCACCGTGCTCGGCAAGCACGTGACGCGCAACGCCGCCATCTCGATAGTCACGATCATCGGCCTGCAGATGGCGACGCTGCTCTCGGCGGTGGTGGTCGTAGAGATCATCTTCGCGTGGCCGGGCCTGGGGCAGCTCGCCCTCACCGCGACCCTTCAACGCGACTACCCGGCGCTGCAAGCCGCCGTGCTGCTCTCCGCCGTCATCTTCACGGCCGTGAACCTGATCACGGACCTGTCCTACACGTTCCTCGACCCGCGGGTGTCGTACGCCTGATGGCCGACGTCGCCGCCACCGCCGTCGTTACCGAGGAGATCAGGCCGCAGAGGCCCGGTTTCTGGCGCCGCGCCATGCGCCACGGCCTGGTGGTGGCCGGAGGCTCGGTCGTCCTGCTACTGGGCGTGGCGGCGCTGTTCGGCAGCGTGCTGGCCCCACACGACCCGAACCAGATGAACTTCGGCGCGCTCTTCGCCCCGCCCTCGGTCGCGCACCCGTTCGGCACCGACGAGTTCGGCCGTGACCTGTTCTCCCGGGTGCTGTACGGGGCGGGCGTGAGCGTCAAGGTGGCCTTCATCGCAGTCGGCATCTCGGCGGTCGCCGGCGTGACGCTGGGGCTCCTAGCCGGCTACACGGGCGGCTGGCTCGACGAGGTCGTCATGCGCTTCATGGACGTCTTCTTCGCGCTGCCCGCCGTGCTCCTCGCCATCGTCGTCATGGCCATCCTCGGACGCGGCGTCGAGAACGCGATGATCGCCATCGCCATCGTCTACGCGCCCATCTTCGCGCGCGTGACGCGCGGCGCCGTGATCGCCGTGCGAGACAACGAGTTCGTGAACGCGGCCAGGGCCCTCGGCCAGGGGCGGTTGCGCATCATGTTCATGCACGTTCTGCCCAACGCCATGGGCCCGGTGATCGTGCAGACGTCCCTCAGCCTGGCGTTCGCGATCCTGGCCGAGGCCGCCCTGTCGTTCTTCGGACTGGGTACGCAGCCACCCGACCCGAGCTGGGGCCGCATGCTCTCCGAGGGCCGCGCGTACCTCAGGCAGGCTCCGTGGATAGGCATCTTCCCCGGCCTGGCGATCATGGTCTCTGTGCTGGGCTTCAACCTGTTGGGCGATGGGCTCAGGGACGTCCTGGACCCACGCTACCGGGGCCGGGGCTGAGCACCGCGGACGAAGCCGGGTCACGGCTGCCGCGCGACGACGCAGCAGGCCCGCCGACCACACCGGCGGGGCCGCCCAGCGCCCGGTCGGGGCCACACGTAGGGCATGTGCTGGCCGTCGCCCTGCTCGCCGCCGGCGGCCTGTCTCACGAGATCGCCCTCACCCGCCTCCTGTCTGCCCTGCTCGTGACCAGCTGGGTCGGGCCTGTCCTGGCCGTGGCGCTGCTCGGCATCGGCCTGGGGGCGGCCGTCGTCGCGCTCGTGCCCGGGGCACGATCCGACCGGGCCGCGAGGCTGGCCGCCTGCGTAGGGGCGCTCATCGGCGTGCTCTCGCTACCGGCCTGGCTGTGGGCGGTCGCGGTGGGCGTCCCCGCGCTGGGGTTGGTGGCCTCGCTCGTGACCTACGTCGGCATCGGCATCGGCAGCTCCGCCGTCTTCGCGCTGCACCCACCGCGCGCGGCCACGCTGTTCAGGGCCGACTACGCGGCCGCTGCGCTGGCGGCGCTGGCGACGCCCTGGCTCATCGGCCTGCTCGGCGCCGGAGCGCCCGCGGCCATGCTGTTCTCCGCGCTACTGGTCGCGCTGGCCGCCGTGGCGCTGTCCGCCCCCCGCGACTCTGCGGGCCGATCATCAGGCACCGTGAACGAGCTGGCGCTGGGCGCCACGCTGCTCGCCGTGGCCGCACCGTTGTTGGCGGGGCTGGCGTTGGCCGTCGGGGCGTTGCGGGTCGACCCTGCGGTACACATGGCCGCCAAGCCTGTCTCGTTGGCCCTGGCGCGCGGGGGCACCGTCGAGTCGACGGCCTGGGACGCCACGGCCAGGACCGACCTGGTGCGTACGCCGGACGGCGCGCGCTACCTGTACATGGACGGCGGGGCCGGCTCGCTCGTGCCGGGCCCGGAGCCGGAGCGTTGGGCGGGGGACGTCGGCGCCTTCGCCTTCGCGATGGCTCCCGCCGACAGCGCGTTCCTCATCGGGACGGGTGGTGGGCTCGACGTCGCGCAGGCGCGGCTCCACGGGGTCGACGACGTCGTCGCCGTCGAGGTCAACCCGGCCAGCATCGCCATGGTGAGGGACCTGGGCACCCGAGCCGCGCCCGTTTACGAGGCGCCGACCGAGGTGGTCATCGGCGACGGTCGCCGCGTCCTGGCCGGCAGGGGCGAGAGCTTCGACGTGATCACGCTGGCCAACGTCGTGACGGGCGCCGCCGAGCTTAGGGGCGCGGCGCTGACCGAGAACCGCGTCTACACGGTCGAGGCCTTCGAGACTTACCTGAGGCACCTGACGGCAGATGGCCGCCTGGCCCTGAAGCTCTACGACGAGCTGACCCTCACAAGGGCGTTGACGACCGCCCTGAGCGCGCTCGTGAGGGGCGGCTACGCCCCAGACCACACCTCGGCGCTCGGCCACGTCATGGCGGTCCTCGACGCCTCGACGAGCGGCTCGGTGCCGCTCCTCGTCGTCCGGCGCTCGCCCTTCGACCTGCCGGAGGCCGTGCAGGCCGCCAGGGTCGCCGAGGCCAACGGGTGGTCGCTGCTGCTCGTGCCCGAACTGCTGACGCCGGACTCCCTCCGTCCGTTGGCGCAGGGCGATGGCGACCTGGCGGCCCTGGTGGCGGCCTCGCCGGACATCGACATCAGCCCGACACACGACGCCAGGCCGTTCTTCTTCGCGTTCGAGCCGGGTGTGCCGGACGGTGTGCGCACCGCCGGCGTGGTCGCAGCGGCCATGTTCGTCCTGCTGTTCGGCTTGGCGTCCATCGCGGGGGCACGGTTGGGCGGGCTCGACCAAGCTCTCCGGTCGCGGCGACTCCTGGCCGCCGTCATGCTGGGTGCCGCCTTCCTGCTGGTCGAGCTGGGTGCCCTGCCTCTCGTCCAAGCAGCGACCGGTCACCCTGCTTGGAGCCTCTCCCTTACCTTGGGCGCGGTGCTGGTGGGCAGCGCGGTCGGCGCTCACCTTTCGGCGCGCGGCGGGGGCGGGGCGGTGGCGCCCGCTGCGCTGCTGGCCGCCGTCACGGTCGTCGGCTGGTCGCTACTGGCGCCGCCACTGACCGGCCTGCTCGCCTTCGCCCCTGGTTGGCTGGCGGGCGCCGTCCTCGCGGCTTGCCTTGGCCTGGCGGCCGTGCCGATGGGTGTGCCCTTCCCACGTCTGCTCACGTCCATCGGACGGCCCGCGGGAGTGGCGGCGGCGCTGGCGTTGTCCGGGGCGGCGTCGGTCGCAGCCGGCGCGCTAGCCACTTGGACGTCACACGCGGTGGGTCACCCGGCCGTTGTCTTGGCAGCGGCCGCCGCTTACCTGTTGGCGGCCCTCTTCTCTACCGGCAGCCGAGCGCCAGCCGACGATGATGGGCCGTCATGGGACGAGGCGCGACCTGAAGTGGTCACCGAGCACACCTAGACTTGGGGTCGTGAAGCCGGGCCCCGACCGCACGACCAAGCAAGACCCGGTACCGACCGAGACGCCACCAACGAACCTGTTGCTTGGCTCGGCGTTGATGTTGGCCGCCATGACACTGCTGCCAATAATGGACGGCCTAGCCAAGGGGTTGAGCGAGACCTACCCGGTCACTCAGGTGGTGTGGGCCAGGTACTTCTTCCACTTCGCGTTCATGGTGCCCATCCTGCTCGCCCGCTACCGACCGAGGGCTCTTTTGCCACGACGGGTCGGGCTCCAGGTGCTCCGCGGTGGCCTGTTGCTGGCCGCCACCTGGCTCTTCTTCTTCGGCCTCTCGGTCATGCCCCAGGCGACCGTGCTGGCGTTGTTCTTCGTCTCGCCGGCAGTCGTGACGGTCCTGGCGCCGTCGCTGCTGGGGGAGCGGGTCGGACGCTGGCGTGTCGTGGCCGTCATCGTCGGGTTCCTCGGCGTCGTGCTCATCCTCCGGCCGGGAGCAGGCGTTGTCGGCTGGGGCGCGGCCGCTGCGCTGGGCTCCGGCATCATCCACGGCTTCTACATGATGTTCACGCGTCGCCTCGCCGGCAGCGCCCCGCCGCTCGTAACCCTCGGTTACACGGCCGTGCTCGGGGCCGCCCTCATGTCGCTGCTCATGCCGCTGGTCTGGGTGCCCCCGACGGCCCAGGACCTCGCGGTGATGGTGTCGCTCGGGGTGCTGGCTGCCGCCGGGCACTTCCTGCTCATCAAGGCGTTCGACCACGCTCCAGCCAACTGGCTCGCGCCGCTCGGGTACGCCGAGATGGTCACCGCCGTGCTGTACGGCTTCCTGGCGTACGGCCACCTGCCCGACGCCCTGACATGGGCGGGAATCGCCGTGATCGTCGCCTCCGGCGTGTGGATCTCGGTGTGGGAGCGACGCATGACGCAGCGGGCGCTTAGGCGGGCCGATGCAGCGCGCGCTTAGACTCGCCGCGTGAGGCGCAGCCGACTCTCGGTGCTGGCCGGCTGCCTGGCCGGAGGGTTCCTCGCGTTCGCCCTGTTCGTTCCGCTGGCGGCGATCCTCTGGCGCGGGTTGGCGCCGGAGGACGGGCCGTTCGGGGCTGGGCTGCTGGCGACGCTCCTCGACCCCTACTACCTCGGCCGGCTGTGGTTCACGACCTGGCAGGCGCTCGTCTCGACAGCACTCACAGTCCTCGTCGGCCTCCCGTCTGCCCTCCTGCTGGCGCGCTACCGCTTCGCGGGGAGGCGCCTGCTGACGGCCGCGTTCAGCGTGCCCTTCGTGATGCCGACCGTCGTGGCCGGCATGGGCTTCCTGGCGTTGGCAGGGCCCCGCGGCGTGCTGGGCGTGGACATGCGCAACACGCTCGCCATCGTCCTGGCCGCGCACGTCTTCTACAACTTCGCCGTCGTGGCGAGGCTGGTCTCTGGCTTCCTGGAGGAGATGGGCCCACGGCTCGAGCAGGCGGCTGCCACGCTGGGCGCTGGCTCCTGGCGCACCCTATGGCGCGTCACGCTGCCCCTGGCTATGCCTGCCACGATCGCCGCGGCGACGCTGGTGTTCATCTTCTGCTTCACCAGCTTCGGCGTCATCGTGATCCTCGCTCCGGAGGCCCGCTTCGCGACCCTCGAGGTCGAGCTGTACAGGCTCACGCTCCGCCTGCTCCGGCTCGACGCAGCGGCGGCCCTCGCCCTCGTGCAGCTCGTGGTCGTCGGGGGTCTCGGCCTGGTCTACTCCCGGCTGCAGGCGCGTCTAGCGGTGCCGATCGCGGCCGGCCGCTCCTTGGCGCGCCGGCCACGTGGCCCGGGTGCGCTGCTCCTGGCAGGCGACCTGGTGCTGATAGGCGCGGTCGTGCTCGCGCCGCTCGTGGCGCTCGGGGTCCAGAGCTTCACGGCGCCCGACGGGTCGTTCCCATCCGTCGCGAACATGCGTGCGATGTTCGGCGGCACGCGCTCTGTTGGCTTCGCGACCCTTGGCCTGTCCCTGCGCAACTCCCTGACGTTCGCGGGGCTCTCGACAGCGCTCGCGCTGCTGATCGGGTTGGCGTTCGCGTACGCCGTCGTCCGCGGGCGGCTCAAGTGGCTGGACGGGCTCTCGTTGCTTCCGCTGGCCACGAGCCCGGTGACGCTAGGCCTCGGGTACCTGATCGCCTACCCGTGGCTGGTGGCGACGTTCTGGGGGGTGCCCCTGGCGCACGCCCTGATCGCGTTCCCGTTCGTTACCCGCACGTTGCTGCCGGCGCTGAGGGCGCTGCCTCCCGGTCAGGCCCTGGCGGCCGCCACCCTGGGAGCCGGGCCCGCGCGCACGCTCCTGCGCGTCGAGCTGCCCCAGCTCGCGCCCTCGTTGGCCGTCGCAGCGGCATTCGCCTTCGCCGTGTCCCTCGGGGAGTTCGGCGCGTCGCTCCTCCTCGTTCGACCAGAGTTCGCGACCCTGCCGGTGGCGATCTTCGACCGGTTGGGGCGGCCGGGGGCGCTCAACTACGGCTCCGCGCTCGCGCTGTCGTTGGTGCTGATGGTGGTCACGGCTCTGGCGATGCTCATGCTCCAACGGCGGGGCCGCGGCGAGTTCTGATGCGCTACGGCCGCGTCTGGGTGGGGGGAACGCGCGGCTATGATGCCGCGTGAACCATGGGGCTTGAGGTCGAGGGGCTTAGCAAGGCTTACGGCGCGGTGCGCGCCGTCGACGACGTCTCGCTGAAGGTGACAAGCGGGTCCACCCTAGCCCTCATAGGCCCGAGCGGCTGCGGCAAGAGCACGCTTCTGCGCCTCATCGCGGGGCTCGAGCGGCCCGACGCCGGCCGGGTCATATCAGGAGGCGAGGACGTGACGAGCGTGCCGACGCCCCGGCGCGACCTCGGCATGGTGTTCCAGGACTTCGCGCTCTTCCCACACCTCGACGTGGCGAGCAACGTCGCCTTCGGACTGGTGGAGCGGCGCGTACCGGTCGCGGCCAGGCGGGCACGCGTGGCGGAGCTACTGGACCTCGTCGGCCTGGCGGGCTTGGGCAGCAGGCGCGTCCACGAGCTCTCGGGTGGCCAGCAGCAGCGCGTCGCGCTGGCGCGGGCGTTGGCGCCCGAGCCCGGCCTCCTGCTCCTCGACGAGCCCCTCTCGAACCTCGACGAGGCGCTGAGAGCCGAGCTGCGCGACGAGATCGGGGAGCTCCTGCGCGCGCTGGACGCCGAGGCCGTCTACGTGACGCACGACCAGGTCGAGGCGTTCGCCATCGCGCAAGCCGTCGCGGTCATGCGGGCTGGTCGGATCGTCCAGACAGGCACCCCAGGCGAGGTCCTCGCCTTCCCAGCAGACGCCTGGGCGGCGCGCTTCCTAGGCCACGACAACGTGTGGGAGGGCGACGCGGCCAGGCGGGTCGGGCGCGCCGCCGGGGTCGAGACGAAGGAGGGCGACGCGTTGCTGCTGCGCGCCGCGGAGGTCAGGCTCGTTCACGCGGGATCGACCCCGGGAGCCCCCGATGCCGTGGTGCGAAGCGCCGTGCGCGAGGGCACGGCGTGGCTGCTCGAGCTGTCCGTCGAGCGGTGGTCCGGCGAGACCGTCGTGTGGCGTGGACACAGCCGCGAGCTGGACGGCGAGCCGCGCCCCGGTGACCGCTACGCCGTGAGCGCGCCGCGCAGCGCCTGGTTGGCGCTGCCGGAGCGGGTGCAGGCGTGAGCTGGGCGCCCGCCGTACCGGGAGACCCCGGCGTCGCCATCGTCCTGGCTGGGGGCGAGCTGCCTGCGCCACACCTTCTGCCCGAACTGTTGACGACAGTCGGGCCCGTCATAGCCGCGGACGGCGGCTTGCGGCACGCGGCAAGCCTGGGCCTGGCGCCCGACCTACTGGTCGGCGACCTCGACAGCGTGGCAGAAGGCGTGCTCGCGGCTTACCCCGGCCTACCAGTCGACCGCCGACCGGTCGACAAGGACGAGCTCGACCTCGAGCTCGCGCTGATCGCGGCGGTGCGGTACGGAGCGAGGTCCGCACGAGTGCTCGGGGCGTTCGGCGACCGTCTCGACCAGAGCGTCGCGGCGCTCCTGATCGCTGCCAGGTGGGCGCTGGCGGAAGAGCCTCTCGAGGTGACGCTCCACGCCGGCAGGCACGAAGCGCACGTCGCCTCACCCGGCCGCGACGTCG
>CAZFAQ010000023.1:0-31657 GCA_964517055.1 uncultured bacterium
CCGCTCCTCTACCTGGTCGTGCGTCAGGGGGGCCATCCGGCGCCAAGCGCCGTGGATCCCAGCGCCTGAACCGACCCCGGTCGCCGGGCGGCGCCTAGCCATCCGAAGTTCGTCTAGGTGAAGGCGGAGCTACGGCCGTCACGGCGAGCGCGGCGGCTTCATCGAGCGAAGAGCCGGCGGCCAGCTCGGCCGGAAGGCCGATGCCGAGCTCTACCTCAAGTGCCTCGAGAAGAGCCGCCGGCACAGCGTCCGGCAAGTCAGCCTGCATGTTGTGGGCCTCTCGGAGAGCCTGGGCCCTGCCCAACAGCTGGGCGCTTGTTGCCGGTTCCCCCGACTGCCACATGGCGACAGCCAACCCCTCGAGCGCTGAGACGGTCCCCGTCACGTCCGCGCACTTGTCGGCGAGCGCAAGCGCTTCGTGGAAGACCTGCCTGGCGGCTGGGACGTTCCCTGTGGCCAGGCTGATGTCCGCCAACCCGCAAAGGGTGTGCGCGATGCCGACCTCGTCGCCGAGCTCCTTCTGCATCCGCAACCGAACTCGCAAGGACGCGGCCGCGTCCTCATCACGACCCTGGTCACGCTGCAGCATCGCCAGGTTGTTGAGCGCGAACGCCTGGCTCCACCCGTCTCCCAGCTCGTCGAAGACCGCGATCGCGGCTGTCAGACGCTCCTCGGCCAGTGCGAGGTCCCCACGCACACCGGCCTCTCCCGCCAGGTTGTACAGCGAGCGAGCCTCGCCCAACCTGTCGCCGATGTCCCTGCGGATCCGCAGGGCCTCCAAGTTGAGGCGCTCGGAATCCGCCAGGTCACGTTGCTCGAAGGCCAACACGGCGGCGCCGGTCAACGCCTTGGCCCGCAGCGAGAGGTGCTCTCCCAGTGGCGAAGCCTCTAGAGCCGCTTCGTACCAGGCCCGCCCCTCGGCGAGCCTGCCGCGCCTCAGCCAGAACTGCCAGGTTGCTCCTAGCGCTGCCAGCGCCAGGTGGTTCCCTTCCGTCGCCCGGTCGCCCCTTCGATCGACGAGCGTGCTCAGGGCACGGCGGAGGTTGGCTAGGTCGTCCTCCAAGAGCCCTAGCCAGCGGCCCTGGTCGCCGCCCTTGAGCGGCTCCTCGGCCCTACATGCGAGATCGGCGAAGTAGGTGGCATGAGCCGCGTGGATCGCAGCGGACGCCGCTTGGTCTTCCGCCAGGCGCATGGCCGCATAGTCCCTGACGAGCGGGTGAGCGTCGAACCGACCGGCGCCGGACTCCTGCAGAAGGGCCTTCGCCGAAAGCGCTCTGAGGGCCGAGAGGTTGGCTCCTGCCACGTGGGCGGCGGCGTCCCGCGTGAATCCCCCGCTGAAGACCGAGACCCGTGCGAGCGCCTCTCGTTCTCGCTGGGATAGCAGGCGCCAGGAGTGCTCGATGGTCGCCGTAAGGCTGCGGTGCCGTGGCGCCGTGTCGCGCTTCTCGCTCGTAAGCGCAGACGAGTCGACCGACAGCACGTCAGCTAAGTCTTCGAGGTCGGAGCCGGCGTTGGACGCAGCCGCCAGCTCGATCCCGAGAGGCAGCCGATGCACCGCCTCGCAGATACGCAGCACGGCCTCCCAGTTAGACGCATCGACCTCGAAAGAGAGGTCGGTCCGGCGGGCGACGGAACGGAACAGCGCCACGGCATCGCTGCCCAGCGCCACGTCTATCTCTTCGGCCACCGGAGCTAGGGCGTCCAGGCGGTACAGCTGCTCGCCGGTGAGCTCGAGCGGTTCGCGCGAGGTAACGAGCACCGCCAGGCCAGCGTTCGACGCCAGCAGGGCTTTGATCGAGGTGGCCGCTTCGATCACGTGCTCGAAGTCGTCGAGCAGCAGTAGGACGCGCTTCCCGCTCAGTGCCCGGCTCACGCGGTCGTCAGCGTGATCGCCCGGAGGCGCACCCAGCGCCGACGCTATCGCGTCCAGCACGAGCTCGGGGCCGGGCACCGCGGTCAGCTCGACCAAGAAGACGCCGTCAGCGTAGAGCCCGTCCCTTACCGCAGCGGCAGCAACGGCGAGGGCGAGCCGCGACTTGCCTACCCCGCCGACGCCTATGACCGTTACCAGCCTCGTGCCTGACGACAAGAGGTTGCCGAGAGCGATGAGTTCGAGGTCCCGTCCGATGAACGAGGTGAGTGGCGTCGGCAGGTTGTTGGGGACTCCCTCAGGCGCCGCCGAGGCGAGCGACCGTCTGGCCTCCTCACTGCCGGCATCGAGCCGCAGTTCGTAGGCCCCCGCTTCTCTCGCTGCGGTCAGGGCGAGCGCGTGGCCTCCGGCGGCCAAGAGCCGGTGAGCACGCCTCAGGACGTCGACGTCGTGCTCAGAAGTGGCCGCGAAGGCAGCCGCAGCTATGCGCGATGCGTCTGCGTACGCGCCCATGTGAGCGGTGCGTTCGGCCTGCTGTAGCAGCGCGAGCTGCACGCGGGAGGCGATGTACTCCCGCGTGGCGTAGACCCAGTCTTCCAGTTCGGAGCCGATATCTCGCAGGTAGAAGCCGTCCAGGAACGGCCCCTTGTACAACTCCGCTGCCAAGCCCCCGTCCCGGGAATCGAGGGCGGAGAGCAGCGCAGCGGTGTCGCAGGCGACACCCGTCGACAGGGTGGTGGCCCCCCTCGGGCCCTGGCCGGAGCGGATGACCCCCGTTCCCACCGACCTGAGCTGCGACACCGCCACGCGCAGGCTGTTCAGCGGCATCGCCGCCTCTGGCCAGAAGAGCTCTGCCAGATGGTGTCGCTCCTTGGCGCCCTCGACCGCCAAGTAGGCGAGGAGCAGCAGCGGCTTCGGCCTTGACAACGACCGCGGAGCCTCGGTGCCCGTGAGCTCGAGGCCACCGAGCGTCTTCAGGTGCACGGAGAGAGTATAGGGGCAGCGTAGCGCGTCGTTAACGCTCCGTTCGCGGCGCTCTCAATAGCCTCTTCAGCGACCTTCGAGAGCGCCCGATGCCGAAGGCGAGAGACGAGGAGGCTGACATGAACAGGCGACAAGAGATCAAGGGGTTCGTAGTCATCTTGGCAGTGCTTGTGCTGACCACCGCGTACGCAGCGGAGGTCAGGTACGAGTCCTCAGACGGCAGTAGCGTTCCCGCTCAGGTCGGCGCGGGTTACACGGAGCTGACGGTAGAGACAGGCGAGGCCGCTCGGGTGACGCTTGCCATGCTGCACGAAGGTGCCGACGCCAGCGCTTTCGAGGCAGCGATGGCGGCCGTCAACGCAGGCATAGCTGGGCAGGGCGACTTCGGCAGCGCAGCCAGGACGGTCTTGGGAATCGCGGACTTGGTCCTCGAGCTAGAGGCCGCGCCGAGCGGACCGACGACCGTAGGCGCCGAGCTCGAGCCTGGTCGATACGCCGTGGAGTACTTACCCATGGGGGAGCAGGGCCCTGCCGGGCCGCCCGTCTACACCTACTTCCAGGCGACAGGGTCGGGCGACCCCGCCCCCAGCCCGGACGCGGTCGTCGACCTTGTCGACTTCGCCTTCGCCTTCCCCTCCGACCTCGCCGCTGGCACACAGACCTGGCAGGTCGTCAACTCGGGTCAGCAGATACATCACATGGTGCTGTTCCGGCTCAACGAGGGCGCCACAGCCGATGAGTTCATGGCCTGGCTGCGCAGCGAACAGGGTCCGCCTCCAGGACAGCAGGCCGGCTACGTCGGCGTCTTCGGTCCTGGTCAGACCGTCTATCAGACCGTCGAACTCGCTGCCGGCACATACGTGGCCATCTGCTTCATCCCCGACCACGCCGAAGGCGGCGCGGGCGCACCACACTTCGTGCACGGGATGATCCAGGCCTTCCAGGTCGGTAACTAGCGGCTAAACGGCCCCTGCCAGCCTCGCGACGAGCTCGGACCTACCTTCTTCGAGCTCGTCGCGAGGCAATCCACCTGTTTGGAGCTCGGCGTCTTCCAGGCCCGCCAGGTGGCCATAGAGCTTCTCTCCGGCTTCCTCGAGCCTCACCCCGTCCGCCGTACCCTCCTCGACCGCGTCCAGCCACGCGAACAGAGCGTCCTCCGCCTTCGACCACCGGCCCAGCGCCCGCCAGAACCAGACGAGACGCTCCCAGGTCGCGCTGTCCCTCAGCCCACCCGGTACGTCTGCCAACAGCCGTTCCACACGTGCCGGCAGGTCGGGCTCGCCGAGCTCCTCGATGCCCGCCTCGAGCGCCAGGTCGAGAGCCCTGCCGCGCAATGACAGCACGCCTGGGTCGTCCAACGCCGCGCCCTGTGAGACCTCCAGCTCTGCCTCGGTATCGAGCAGTGCGGACAGAAGGTAGGCCCGCTCACCGTCGACGTAGCCGGCCGAGCCGAGCACGCCAAGCAGGTCTTCTGTAGAGAGACGCATGACCAGGTCCTGGCTGGTGCCGATGAACCGGCGGTAGAGGTCGGCAAGCTCGGCCTTGACGGCAGCGGCGTCGGCCTCGCTCACCTCGGCCCCTGCCCTACCCGTGAAGAGTCGCGCGAAGGCGGCCGCCAACTGCCTGACGATCCTCTCGATCAACTCGTCCCTGATCGGCACGCTCAAACCTTACGCCGCGTTGTGGTAGCAATGTGCCGTGTCAACGGTGAGGTACATGGTCGGACAGGCGGTCGTGCGTTTCCTGGCCGCGCAGCACGGCGAACGCGACGGCGTCACAGGCCGAGGGACATTGACCTTTCGAGACGTCTCGTGACTGAGGTGTCGCGCTCGTTCGACCTGCTGACGATGGGGCGCAGCTCCATCGACCTTTACTCGAACGACATCGGGACCGCCTTCGAGGACATCACGAGCTTCGCCGCCTACGTGGGGGGAAGCCCCCTCAACATCGTGGTCGGCGCGCAACGCCTCGGGCTGAGCACGTCGATCCTGACCGCGGTCGGTGACGACAAGGTCGGCGAGTTCGTCCTGGCGTTCCTGAGGCGCGAGGGGGTCGACACCAGCTACGTGCCGACGAAGCCTGGTAGGAGGACGAGCGCGGTGCTCCTCAGCATCGAGGAGGACAGGTTCCCTCTCGTCTTCTACCGGGACAACGCCGCCGACTTCGCCCTGACGATCGACGACGTGCTGGCGGCGCCGGTAGCAGGCTCGGCCGCGCTCGAGGTGTCGGGTACAGGCCTAGCGGTCGAGCCGTCGCGCAGCGCCACCTTCCGCGCCGTCGAGATCGCCAAACAAGCGGGCAGGACCGTGTACCTCGACCTTGACTTCAGGGCTGACCAGTGGCACGACCTGCGGGCCTACGGCGTGACGGTGCGGGCCCTGTGGCCCCTCGTGGACGTCGCTATCGGGACCGAGGAGGAGTACCGCGCCGCCGCGCTCGAGGCAGCCGCTGACGTGGAGATCGCTCACCAGCAGGTGTCCGCACCCGTCGTACGTGGCGACCTGGAGGCGAGCCTGACACGTCTGATGGCCCGCGCCGGACCGGGCGCCGTGGTGGTCAAGAGGGGAGAGAGAGGCGCCAGCGTCTACGTGGACGGTGAGGTTCTGGACGCCCCGGGCTTCCCGGTCGACGTCGTCAACGTTCTCGGTGCCGGCGACGCCTTCGCGGCGGGCCTGATCTACGGGCGCGCTCAGGGTTGGGACTGGCGCAGGAGCGCCCGACTCGGCAACGCCTGCGGCGCCATCGTGGTGACCCGGCACGGCTGCGCGAACTTCATGCCTTCGCTTCGCGAGGCGCTGGCGATCGCCGACGCGTACGGTGGCCTATGAAGGGTCCCGGTTCGTGAAGGAGCGCTGTTTGACACGTCCACGACGCGGCGGCGGGGCTCCGGCAGGGTCATAAGTGCACCCCGTCAGGTTCTTCGCCTGCGACATCGACGGTTGCCTGGCGGCGGCCGGCCACGCCGACTTCGACATGGTCGCACTGGGGCGCCTCGCCGACCTCAACCGGGCCTCTGAGGACGACGACACCGTACCGGCCCTGACGCTGGTGACCGGTAGGCCTCACGCGTACGTCGACGCGCTCTCTCAGGCGTTGGCCATCCGCCTCCCGATGTCGTTCGAGAACGGCGTCGGCCTGGCGACGAGGCGTCCCTACCGCTACTGGCTGGACCCCCGTGCCGAGGAGGGTAGGGCGCCTCTGCGACGCTTCGCTGAGGCCGTCGAGGCCACCGACCACCTGACGTTGCAACCCGGCAAGGTGGCCAGCCTCAGCGTCTTCCCGCGCCCGGCCGGGCGCGACCTGGGCGAGCTGACAGCCGAGCTCGACGACATGCTCGAGCGGTTGGGCCTGGAACTCGACCTCGACCCCTCTACCGACTGCGTCAACGTGCTCGTGCCCGGCGTCACCAAGGAGACCGGGTTCGCGTGGCTGCTGAGGGAGTTGGGAGCGTCTCCCGACGAGATGGCGGGTGTCGGGGACAGCGTCGGCGACGTCTCATGGCTACGCGCGTGCGGCGTGAGCTTCGCGCCGGCCAACGCGGTGAACGAGGTCAAGGTGGCCGTCACCCGCGTCTCTGCGTTTCCTGACGTGCGGGCTGTCGTCGAGGCGTACGAGGCCCTCATCGAGGGCAACAGACGTAGCGATGAGCGCATCGCGGAGTTCATGTAGGAAGACGCGCTGCCCGCCGGGCTCGCGCAGCGGGCCCGCGAGCGTTCGGGCGGGGGGACCGGCTAGGCGTCCGATCGGTCGCTTCTAACCGTGGCAGACCGGATCTTCCTCGACGCCAACGCGCTCTTCACCGCAGCCATCTCGCCTGACGGCGCGAGCCGGGCCATCTTCGATCACGCGCGTGGGCACGACTACAGGGTCGTCTCGTCCGCCTTCCCAGTCGACGAGGCGCGGCGCAACCTGCGGGCCAAGTTCCCTGACAAGCAAGCGGACCTAGAGAAGCTACTTGGATCTGCCGCTTTGGTCCCGGAGGCTCCTGGCGCTCTCGTTGCCTGGGCGGCAGAGAGGCTGCCCGCCAAGGACGCCCCGATCCTGGCGGCAGCTAACGCCGGGAAGGCGACCGTGCTTGTCACCGGCGACAGGCGTCACTTCGGCGACCTGTACCGGAAGAGAACTCGCGGCGTGCTAGTCCTCCCTCCGCGGGAGGCGCTCGAACTGTTGCTCGGCCTACAGGCATATGAGAGGCAACGCGGAGGAGCTCCCACTTAGGGTCGCGATCGGCCGCACGCCTCCGAACCGACTTCGTCGCCCGCGCCCTCCACTAGGATGGCTGCATGAGCCAAGGTCCAGCTTCCAACGCTGACGGGACGAGACGGTCGGGGCCCGGTCCGGTGTCCCAGTTCGTCAGGCACCACTACCGCCACTTCAACTCGGCAGCACTGGTGGACGCCGCCGACGCTTACACGGCTCACCTCGAGGCGGGCGGCGCCATGATGGTCACGCTGGCCGGCGCGATGAGCACGGCCGAGCTCGGGCTGTCCCTGGCAGAGATGATCAGGCAGGACAAGGTGCAGATCATCAGCTGCACGGGCGCGAACCTCGAAGAGGACGTCTTCAACCTCATCGCTCACGACTTCTACGAGAGGCTCCCGAACTACCGCGAGCTGACAGCCGAGCAGGAGCAGGCTCTGCTCGAGAGGCACCTCAACCGCGTAACCGACACGGCGATCCCAGAGGGAGAGGCGATGCGGCGCCTCGAGGACGCGCTGCGGGACGAGTGGGTCCGTGCCGACAGGGCGGGCGAGCGCTTGTTCCCGCACGAGTTCCTATACCGCATCCTGCGCTCTGGGCGGCTGGAGGAGCACTACCAGATCGACCCGAAGGATTCGTGGCTGCTAGCGGCCGCCGAGAGGGACCTGCCGATCGTGGTGCCGGGCTGGGAGGACTCGACGTCTGGCAACATGTTCGCCGCCGCGGTCATCGAGGGCACCGTTTCCAACGTGCACACGGTCAGGACCGGCATCGAGTACATGACGTTCCTGGCCGACTGGTACACGCGTGTCGCGCCCAAGAGCTCGGTCGGCTTCTTCCAGGTCGGCGGGGGCATCGCCGGCGACTTCCCGATCTGCGTCGTGCCCATGCTCCACCAGGACCTGCGCCGCGAGAACGTGCCGATGTGGGGCTACTTCTGCCAGATCTCCGACTCGACGACGAGCTACGGGTCGTACTCCGGAGCCGTGCCCAACGAGAAGATCACCTGGGGCAAGCTGGCTGTGGACACGCCCAAGTACATCATCGAGTCGGACGCGACGATCGTCGCGCCGCTGGTGTTCGCGCTCGTCCTGGGCTGGTAGGCGGCGGGCGGGGTCGGTTCCCGAGTCACCGCAGGCGACCCGTGAACCCTCGCGCCACGCCTAGCGGGGCATGATCGTCCCATGGCGTACGAACTGCGCTTCACCGGGTTCCATCACTTGACGGCCGTATCGGCCCAGATCGCCGAGAACAAGCGGTTCTACACGGAGGTCATGGGTCTGCGGCTGGTCAAGCGCTCCGTGAACCAGGACGACGTGTCCGCGTACCACCTCTTCTACGCGGACGCCGTCGGCTCGCCGGGGACCGACATCACGTTCTTCGACTGGGCCGTGCCGCCCGAGCGTCGCGGCTCGCACACTGTCACGCGCACGGGGTTCAGGGTGGGGTCCGAAGCCACGCTCGAGTACTGGGCAGGGCGGCTGCGGGACATGGGTGTCTCGAGCGGCGAGGTCGAGACGGTAGACGGCAGGTCGCAGCTGCGCTTCGAGGACCCGGAGGGACAGAGGTTGGCGCTGGTCGTCGACGGCGGATTAGGGCCCGACCCGGTGCTGTGGGAAGCGAGCCCCGTTCCCGCCGTGCACCAGCTCCGTGGCCTCGGTCCCGTGACGATGACCGTTAGGGCGCTGCCCCCTACTGACGCCGTGCTCCGCGAGGTGACGAACATGCGCTCGTCGCGCAGCTACCCGGACCCGGAAGCGGAAGGCGCCGAGGTCCACGTGTACGCGATGGGAGAGGAAGGCCCGCACGCCGAGCTGCACGTGGCGGTGAGGCCGGACCTGGCGCCGGCGAGGCCCGGCGCGGGCGGGGTCCACCACGTGGCGTTCCGGGCGCCCGACGACGAGACACACCGTGCCTGGCTCGACCACCTTACCGAGCTCCACCTGCCCAACTCGGGTTGGGTAGACCGCTTCTGGTTCAGGAGCATCTACTTCAGGGAGCCGGGCGGGATCCTGTTCGAGATCGCGACCGACGACCCCGGCTTCGGCGTCGACGAGGACCTGGCCACCCTAGGCGAGAAGGTCGTCCTCCCACCGTTCCTAGAGGCGCACAGGGAGCGCATCGTGGGCGGCCTCAAGCCCCTGGACTGAGGCCAAGAGCGCCTCGTCAGCCGACCAGCTTCGCCTCGAGGGTCGCCAGGGTCTCATCGCTGACGCCCGCGCGCTGCAGGTACGGCACGGCGCCACCGTGCTTGGAGTCGAGGTGAGCCAGCGCGGGCTCCATCAGGTCGGGAGTGGCGCCAAGCAGCCTCACGAAGTCCGACCGGGGGACGCCATCCTTCTCGGCTTGGTCAAGCAGGCGCAGACGAAGGGGCCCGATCCGGTCCTCAGTAAGCGCGAAGTCCTCTAGCACCGTCTCACGGTCGACCCCGACAGACTCCAGGAGCAGGGCCGCCAGCAGTCCGGTGCGGTCCTTGCCCGCGGAGCAGTGGAAAAGCGAGGTGCCTGGTGACGTCGCGATCAGCTCGGTCGCCTTGGCGAACGCGGGACCGGCGTGGTCGAGGGCGGCGAGGTAGAAGGCCGTGATGTCGAACCTGTCGGTCGGCTTGTGGCCGGCGGCGTCGATGTGGGACCACACCTCGACGTTGTGTACTTCCACGTTCGGGTCGCTGAGGAACCGGCTGGGCTCCCGCTCGCACTCGCGCTGTCCCCTGAGGTCGACGACGGTGGTGAGCGGGAGCGTCGCGAGTAGCGCCAGGTCGGCGTCGGTGAGGCTGGCTGGGCCATCGGAGCGCAGGACCCTGCCTGGGAGTGTGGTACGTCCTCCCCTGGCAGGTAGTCCGCCGAGGTCTCGGGTGTTGAGTGTGCCTTCTAGCGCTAGGAATCGCGCGTCGTGTTGGCCGGAAGCTAGAGCAGACATCACGCGATGGTATCCCGGGTCCAGCAGAACAGCGTAGCCTCGCGCCGTCCTCCGGTGACCCCGCGACCGCCGCCGGTGGGCGTCGAGCTGAACGATCGGTTGGTCGGTGTACACCCATGTCACATCGACCAGGTGCTAACTTCTGACGACACGGAGGATACGTATGAAGTGGGAGGACCGCGGTCGGAGCCGCAACCTTGAAGACAGGCGAGCTGCTGGGCCGGCCCGCATGGGGATACCTCTGGGCATCGGCGGCGTCGTGCTGGTCTACGTGCTCAGCCTCGTGACGGGCGTCGACCTCACCTCGATCTTGGCCGGTGGCGGCGGCGGCCAGGTCGGCTCGGCGCCGGTGACACAGGAGGAGCTGGCCGGTGAGGAGGGCCAGGTCCGCTTCGTCTCGTTCGTGCTCGACGACCTGCAAGGCGTTTGGGCCGAGATGGTTCAGGGCCAGTACCCGGAGGCGAAGCTGGTGCTCTACCGCGACGCCGTCCAGTCCGGTTGCGGCGTCGCGCCCGCGGCGGCCGGTCCGTTCTACTGCCCGCTCGACACCAGCGTGTACGTCGACCTGTCGTTCTACGACACGTTGCGTGACCGCTACGGCGCGCCGGGAGACTTCGCGCAGGCCTACGTGCTGGCGCACGAGATCGGGCACCACATCCAGAACCTGACCGGCACGCTAGGCCAGGTGCGCCAGGGCCAGCAGTCGTCACCGGGGCAGGCCAACCAGCTGTCGGTCGCGCTCGAGCTGCAGGCCGACTGCTACGCCGGCGTGTGGGCGGCCTCGGCCGGTTCGCGCGGCATCCTCGAGCCGGGTGACGTGCAGGAGGGCTTGGGCGCCGCCGCCGCGGTCGGCGACGACAGGCTGAGCGGCATGTCGGGACGAAGCGTGAACCACGAGACGTTCACGCACGGGTCCTCTGCCCAGCGGATGACATGGTTCCGCACCGGCTTCGAGAGCGGCGACCCGAACGCCTGCGACACCTTCACGGCTTCTGGCTTCTAGGGGGCCGCGTGGGCGTCTAGGACCCTGTCCACCTCGCTCACGTCCGCCGCCGTCAACTCCCAGCTGCCGGCCTGAGCGTTCCTGAGCACCTGACCTGGGCTTGTGGCCCCGGCTATGACGCTAGCCACCTGCGGCTTGGCGGTGAGCCAGGCGAACGCCAGGTCGATGAGCTCCTTGCCGTGGCGCTGGGCGAACGCCTCCAGGTCCTCGATCAGGTCGAAGTTCTCGTCTGTCAGATGGCGCTCCCAGCGCTCGTTGCCGGTGATTCGCGTGCCCGTAGGTAGCGGTGCGCCGCGCCGGTACTTGCCTGTCAGCAGGCCACTGAAGAGCGGGAAGTACGGCAGGAACGCCAGGCCGTAGCGCTGGCATGCGGGTAGCACGTCCGCCTCGGCGTCGCGCCGCAGGAGGCTGAGCTCGTTCTGGACGCTGACGAACCGTGGGGCCCCGGCGGCAACAGCCGCCTCGGCCTCTGCGATCTGCTCCGCCGTGAAGTTGGAGCAGCCGATCTCGCGCACAGAACCCTCAGCCACCAGCTCGGCCAGGGCGCCGAGCGTGTCGGCGATCGGTGTCTCGGGGTCGGGCCTGTGCAGCTGGTAGAGGTCGACGTGGTCGGTCTGCAGGCGCCGCAGGCTGTCGTGGAGGGCCTGCTTGACGTAATCGGGGCGCGCGCCCTGCTTACCATCCGCTACCTTGCTGCCGAACTTCGTGGCTAGCACGACGCGTTCGCGCCTGCCCCTCAGGACGCGGCCCAGGAACGTCTCGCTCTGGGTCTGACCGTAGGTGTCTGCCGTGTCGAAGAAGTCGACGCCGGCTTCCAGGGCGGCGTCCACGACGGACTTGGTGGCTGCCTCGTCCAACCTGCCGCCGAAGTTGTTGCAACCCAGCCCGACCACCGAGGCGCTCAGGCTGCCGATGGGTCTCCTGCGCATGTCTGCCATCCGGGAAGCTTAGCCGTGCGCGAGTCGACAGGGAGCGGCGCGAACGAGAGCGGGCCCGTTAGGGCCCGCCCGCGTCTCAGCTGAGGTTCGCTGCCGCGTAGACCTTCATCGCGGCCACGAGCAGCTTCACGGTGGCGTCGTCGCCGATGTTCCTGGCGAAGCGACGGTCGCTCACGTACATGTCCGCCAGACCCTCGTACGCCTCTCGGTTCGGGTCCCAGGCGACGCTGACGAGGTCGAAGTGCTGGCCGACGGCCTCCTGGACGGTAGGGTCAGCGGGGTCCGCGCCCGCGGTGGCGAGCTCTGCGAAGCGCGCGTGAACGTCCTTCCACGCGTCGCCTGACAGGAACCGCTGGCGTTGCGCCTCGGGCAGGCGGCGGATGCGCGCGTACGAGTCATCGACCGCCTTGTCGCCCCACTTCTCCCTGGCTTCCTGCTCGTACGGGTTCTGGATGAGCCCGTCGAACATCTCTTCTGCTGGCATGGTCACACCTTCTTCCAGGCTGCGGACCGTCTTGTCGACGGTGGCGATTAGCCGGTCCAGGCGGTCTCGCTCCTTCACGAGCTGGCGCCCGTGACGCTTCAGGACGTGGATCCTCTCGTCCTCGGCGCGGCTGGCCAGGACCGCGCCGACGTCTCTCAGGCTGAGACCGAGCTCCTTGAGGAGCAGGATCTCCTGCAGCAACGCGAGCTCCCTGTCGCCGTACAGCCGGCGTCCTCCATCGGAGGTGGCTGCCGGTGGCAGCAGGCCGATCGCGTCGTAGTGCCGCAGGGTCCGCGAGGTCACGCCCGTGAGGCGCACGACCTCATCGATGGACCGGTTCACTCCTGGCAGCTCCTTCCCTCGGCCGAACGGTCGCCGCGGGCCCCCTCAAGGACCTCGCGTGGTCGGCCAGGGCAGAGGATACAGGTTGACGTTACGTCAACTGCAAGCCCTGGGTCTTGTCTGCTCCGAGCGTGTGACGAGCTTGGACACCAGGGCGGTCCGTTCGGGCGCCGACTAACATGCCCAACGTGGACCCTTTCGAGCGCGTTCTCGCCGCCTCACGCGTGCGCAACGTCCTGCTCGGGCCGCAGAGGCTGACCTCGCCGGGTGAGGTCGTCGACCACCTCCTGGCGGTCCAGGCCCAGGAGCTGGCGTTCTCGCGCTGGTCGGTCGGGCAGAGGACGGGCGCTGCAGACGAGGGAGAGGTGCTGGCCGCCATCGCAACGGGGGATGTCGTCCGTGTGCATGCGCTGCGCCCCACGTGGCACTACGTGCGGGGAGAGGACCTCCGCTGGGCGCAGGCGTTGACCGCGCCCAGGGTGCTCAGGGCCAGCGCCGGCTGGTACCGCAACCACGGCGTCGACGACGCCTTCCTGACCTCGGGCCGACGCGTCGTGGAGCGCGAGCTCGCCGGTGCCAACCATAAGACCAGGGACGAGCTGAAGGGGGCCGTGGCAGGCGCGGGCTTGAGCGTCGAGGGCCAGAGGATGACCGTGTTGATGTTCGACCTCGAGATGAAGACCGTCGTGTGCTCGGGGCCCATGCGGGGCCGGCACCACACCTATGCGCTGGTGGACGAGCGTATCCCGCCTCAGGCACCCGTGCCCGCCCACGAGGCTGCCGCCAGGTTGGTGCAGCGCTACCTCCGAGGTCACGCACCCGCCACACTCAAGGACCTCAGGTGGTGGTCGGGCATGACGCTCGCCGAGCTCGGTCGTGCGGTGGAGGACCTGGGCGATGCGGTCGGTGGCGCGAACGTCTCAGGCGAGAACTACATTTGGCTTTCGGACTCTCCGCCGGACGACGCCGTGGAGGACGCCGGACGCTACGAGCTCCTGCAGGTCTTCGATGAGCTCTTCGTCGGCTACTCGCAGACGCGGGGCCTGCTAGATCCGGACGGCGAGTTCGGTTCGGTGCTGCCGATCGGCTTCAGCAAGATGATGCACGTGGTCATCCACGGCGACCGGCTCGTAGGGAGGTGGCGACAGGACCGGCGCGCCAAGTCCCTGACCCTCACGTTCGCCATCGACCGGCCGCTGGCGCCGGAGGACGAGGACGACCTGAGGCTCGCGGCCGAGGCCTACGGGACGTTCTTCGGAGCGGCGACGACGGAGCTGGTGCTAGGTGCCAGCACCCTGTAGGCGATGAGCGCTCCTGGCAACAGCGGCAGGATCGAGACCACCATGGCCGCCTGCAGGCCGATCGTCTGTTGCAACGCCCCGACCCCGAGGTAGAGCACGCCGGCCGTCCCCCACGTGAGCCCCATCATCATCCCGGAGGCCGTCGCGACGGCGTGAGGGGCGAGGTCCTGGGCAGCCACCACCATGATGGGCAGCCCGCCGTTGATCAGGATGCCGGACGCTGCGATGAGCGCGAAGTAGACGACAGAGCCAGGGACCGACACGAGCATGAGGAAGAGTGGAGCCAGCGCCAGCAGCATCGTGCCGGTCACGAGCTGAGTCTTGCTGAAGCGGTGCTCCAAGAGGCCTGCAAGGATGCCGCCGACCGCACCCGAGAGCGTGAACGTCGTGATCGTCCAGAACACGACCGGGTCGGTTGCCGACAGGCCGCGCGTGTTCACGAGCCAGAGCGGTGCCCCGTTGATGATCGCGGTCCAGGCCATCGACCTGAGGATGCCAGCCAGGCAGAGGCGGCCGACGGGACCTCTGAACAGGTCGATGTCGAACACCTTCGACGCCCTGGCGTGCTCGTCCCGGGGCTGGGGCGGGACGAGCAGGTAGATGAGCAGGCCGAAGAGCACGCCTGGCACCATCAACAGCGGCGTCAGGTGGAGCCAGCCCTGCATGATGAACAGCCCGATGACGAGAGGGCCGAAGCTCATGCCGGCGGTGCCGCCGGCCGAGAACACGCCGAGCGCCAGCCCGCCTTTCCGCTTGGCCGCCGACCTTGCCAGGCTGGTGCCTGCCGGGTGGAACGCCGCCGAGCCCAGGCCGCCGAACAGCAGGAGCGGCAGCAGCAGCCACGGGGACGGAGCTATCGCCATGGAGGAGAGGACAGCCGAGCTGAGCATGACGCCACCGGCCGCCACGACCCGGCGCCCCAGCCGGTCGGCGACCGCGCCGAAGAGCGGTTGCAGCACCGAAGAGCTGAAGGACAGCGTGGCCACGAACAGCGCCAGGGTGAACTCGCCGACAGCGAACCTCTGCTGGAACGTCGGTAGGAGCGCCGAGAGTGTGCCTGAGAAGAAGTCGTTGCTGAAGTGCGCCACGAAGAGCAGGACCGCGAGGGCTGTGCCGCTCAGGTGGAACGCGGAGCGTGACGTCACGCGCCCAAGCTTAGCCCCGCCGAAGCCTGTGGCTCGAGCCGGGAGTTGTACCCTGGCGCCGTGGAGGCTACAAGGGACCAGGCAGCGCTGCTGACGCGCGCCATCGACCTCGCGGTCGCCAACGTCGCAGCCGGGGGCGGGCCGTTCGGCGCTGTCCTCGTCACGGCAGATGGCCGCGTCTTCGAGGGCGTCAACCGCGTCACGCGCGACAACGACCCGAGCGCACATGCCGAGGTCGTCGCCATCAGGACGGCGTGCAGAGAGACGGGCTCGTTCGAACTGGCGGGCGCGGTGCTGTACGCGAGCTGCGAGCCGTGTCCCATGTGCCTCGCGGCCGCCCTCTGGGCGCGGATCCCGGAGGTGCGCTTCGCCGCGGACCGCCACATGGCGGCGGCGGCTGGCTTCTCGGACGCCGCGTTCTACGAGTACCTGGAAGGCACGGACCTAGGCGCCATGAAGGTAGCGAGGGTGGCTCACGACTCCGATGACGTCCCGTTCCAGGCGTGGTCAGGTAACGAGCACAAGGTGCGCTACTGACGGAGCAACTGGTGCGCCGCAGGCCGAACCGGCCCGCCACCGACCTGTCGACCTACTCTCTGGCACCTTCGTAAGCTCACTCTTTTCATGAGCACCGGCGCCAGGGGTCATGGGGAGCGCCTAGCTTGGTCCTACCCGAACGTGACGGGAGGGACGCAATGTCAACCGATGACAGACGGCAGCAGGTCGCACCCATCAACAGGGACTCGTACCCGGAGCACAGCCCGGCCGGCTTCGACGAGCGGAGCCGCGAGCCGCTGGCTCCCAACGACACCCTCGACGACGTCGAGCAGGAACGCGCCCGCATCTACCCCGCGCCGCTCTCAGGCGTCGAGCCGCTCGAAGGGCACGCGGTAGAGCCGGACGCGGAGGAGGTGTCGGTCGAGGATGCGCTCATCAAGGACCGGGCCGCCGCTGGCTGGGAGCAGACCGGTCAGCTAGACACGCGGTCGGCGACCTTAGACGGCGCCCAGGGTCTCGGGGTCATGCGCGTGGTCAGGAGCGCCGATGGAGACCCGGTAGGCATGCCAGGGACCTGGCGACCAGGCGAAGGCGTCGCCACTGGTGGTAGCTACCGTACGGGTGACGTGTTCACCTACGAGGGACCCCTCCACGACGGCGAGGAGGGCGTCCGGGACGTGAGCGAAGAGGTCCGCGTGACCAGCACAGGGCGCTACGTGACCGAAGACGGCGAGGAGTACGAGATCGTCAACTTCGAGTCGCTGAGAGGTCCCGAGCGGGTGATGTGAGGCGTTACCCTGCCGGCGGCTTGCGCCGGCGGCCGCGCTGCCAGACGAACCAGCCGATCACCGCGGCGGCCAGCAGGACCCAGAGCACCGACTCGAGGCGGTCCACGACGTCGAGGACAGCCTGCCAGCGTTCCCCGAGCACCCAGCCGGCACTGACGAGCAGCAGGTTCCACAGCACCGTGCCAAGCAACGTGTAGGCGACGAATCGGCCGGCCCTCATGCCTGCCACGCCGGCCGGCAACGAGATCAGGCTGCGGATCCCGGGCACGAAGCGAGCCCAGAAGATGACCTTGGCGTCGTGACGCCTGAAGAACGTCAGCGCCTCGTCGTAGTCGGCCTCACGTAACAGCACGTAGCGGCCGAACCGCCTGATGAAGGCACGCACCCGTTCCTCGCCCAGCCTGCGGCCCAGCCAGTAGAAGACCGCGGTGCCGAGGAACCCACCGGCCGACGTCGCGAACAGGACGCCGAAGACGTTGAGCCGCCCGTCGGCGACCAGGAATCCGGCGAAAGGCAGGATGAACTCCGATGGTATGGGCGGCACCAGGTTCTCTACCAGTGACAACAGTGCGAGGCCGAGGTAGCCGAGCGTCTCGACGAGCTGCAGCATGAACGACTTGAGCCCATCGAGGACACCGCTCACGCCGTCACGCTAACCCGCGGGCGCACGCGGGCTGAGGGCAGGTGTCGCCCGTGTTCTCGGCCGTCGGAGTGTAGGCTGCCCGCCGTGAGCGAGCGTACGGAGGACCGGGAGGAGAGGCTGCTCTCACGGCGCGACTTCGTGAGGTCCGCCGGCGCCATCGGCGTCGCGACAGTCCTACTCACCGTATCCGGCCTCCAGCCTGCCCGCCTCTTCCAGGTGACGACGCACAGGCGTACCGTCAGGGGGCTGAGAGAGCCGCTTACCGTCGCGTTCCTGACCGACCTGCACCTTGGCCCTCACCTCGGGGAGGACGATCTCACCAGGTGGGTGCACAGCGCGAACGACCTAGGGGCCGACCTCATCGTCCTGGGTGGCGACCTCGTGGACCATCGCTACCGTGGCGACCTGACCGAGCTCGCCACGTGGGCAGCTCGCCTCACGGCGCCTCTCGGCGTGCACGCGGTCCTAGGCAACCACGACCACAGTCGCTACGCGCGCCTCGGCCCGCTACTGGACGTACTGGACGCCGCCGGTGTCGGGGTCCTCGACAACGCCGCCGTGGAGCTCAGGGAGGACGCCGTCCTGGCCGGGATCGACGACCTGCGTGTCGGCAGGCCGGACCTGGGAGCGGCGATGTCCAGCGCGGCTGCTTCGGGTGCGGCAGGCCGCACCAGCGACCCTGCGCTCCTCTTCGTGTCTCACAACCCCGACGTGATCCCCGAGCTGACGAATGCGCCAGACCTCGTGCTTGCCGGCCACACCCATGGCGGGCAGGTACGGCTACCGCTGATAGGCGCCGTCGTGACGTCATCACGCTACGGGAGGCGGTACCTGGAAGGCTGGGTCGACGCCCCGATGCCCGCCTACGTCTCGCGTGGTCTCGGGGTGACAGGCGTGCCGTTCCGCTACGACTGCCCTGCGGAGCTCGCGTACCTGGTGCTCGAGCCGGCTTGACCCTTGCTAGGCCGGCTTCAGCGGGTCGCCGCGCGCATGACGTCCCCCAGGAGGTCGGCGGCGGCATGGATCGTGTCGTCTTCCATGGTCGGGTGGACCGGGAACGCCAAGGAGGTGGCTGCGAGCTCGGCGGCCACAGGCAACGGTCGCACCGGTCCAAGGCCAGCCGACGCGAAGGCCTGCTCGCGGTAGATCTCGCCGCAACTGCCAACGGTGAGTTGGAACCCAGCGGCGCTCACTTCTTCCTGGATGCGGTCGCGGTCCCAGCCGGGCCTTAGTGCCTCGGGCCTCACGTACGCGTATAGCCGGTAGAAGGCGTGCCTCATCCCGTCGCGGGCCTGCGGCACCCTCAGGGCCACCAGTCCGGACAGCCGCTCGGTCCAGAGCGCCGCCTTGTGGCTCCTCGCAGCGATCGTCTCCTCGAGGTCCCGGAGCTGGATGCGCCCCAACACGGCCTGGACCTCAGTCATGCGCCAGTTCGTGCCGAAGCCATCGTGCAACCACCTGTAGCCTGGCGGGTGCTCCATGTGAAATGTCTTGTCGTAGTCCTTGCCGTGGTCCTTGTACGACCAAGCGGCCCTGTACCAGTCCTCGTCGTCGAGGACTAGCATGCCTCCCTCGCCGCCGGTCGTGATGATCTTGTCCTGACAGAAGGAGAACGCCGCCATGTCACCGAAAGACCCGACGGGCCGCCCGTCGACCATGGCGCCGTGCGCCTGTGCGCAGTCCTCGATGACGACGATCCCTCTCTCCTTGGCTAGAGACAGGATCTGCTTCATCTCGGCTGGCCAGCCACCGAGGTGAACGACGATGATGGCCCTCGTTCTCTCGGTCAGCACGGCCTCGATGGTCTCTGCGGTGATGGCGCCACTGTCCGGGTCGACGTCGGCGAGGACCGGACGCGCGCCCTGCAGCACCGCCGCTCCCGCGCTGGCGATGAACGTACGTGGGGTGGTGATGACGTCGTCGCCTTGGCCGATGCCAGCCGTCCTCAAGGCCAGCTCGAGAGCGACGCTCCCGTTCATGAGAGCGACGGCGTGCGCTCGGCCTGTGTGGGCGGCGTAGTCGCTCTCGAAGCCCACAACCTGCTCGCCCGTCCACTGGTTGACGCGCCCGGACCGCAGGACGGCAGCAACGGCCTCGACCTGCTCTTCCGTGTAGGTCGGCCACGGCTCAGGAGGCCTCACGGCGGGCCTCACGGCGCTCGGCGAAGTCTCACTCATCTGGGCTCCCGTGGGCGCTCACTCGTCGGCATCACCGCACGATGCTATCCCCGGCGGCGGCGCCGCGCCGCACGCCACGTCACTCTAGTCGCAATGAGCAGCCCGGTCACTCGTCCTTCTCGACCCACTCGCCGTCGTCGTTCTTCTCGTAGCTCTGCTTGACGGCGCTCCAAGCCACCTTGTGTGAGACCTCCTCGCGCGAGTCGTCGCCGCGGCGCTCCTCGGGCTCGTCGTACTGGTCCCAAGCGCTGTTGTACGCCTCCTTGTAGATCTCCTGTGCATGCTTCGGCAGATTGTCCCTGACGCTCTCTGGCAGGTCGCTGACCTTCGCGTACGGCATCTTGACCCTCCTGGACGACTCTGCCCTTCCGGGCTGTCGTGGCGGCGAGCTGCTCACCGCTTGAAGCCAGATGTTGGAGCGCGCATGGGTGTGAGGCGTGAAACGTGCGTGTGCGCGCTGGCGGTCCGGGTCTCGGGCGCTGGCACGATCGTTCGGCGCTGGGGCGCGGTTATCGTCTCGCTCGTGAGGTCGAGCCACGGCTACCTGGAAGACAACGGCCCGGTCTGGGACGCGGGCGGGAGCCTGGAGCTCGGCAATCTCGCGTCAGACACCACCTGTGACCTGTGCGTGGTGGGCCTCGGCGGAAGCGGCCTCTCCGCGGTACGCGAGGCCACGTCCCGCGGCCTCGACGTAGTCGGGATAGACGCCGCGCAGGTGGCGGCGGGGGCGGCAGGGCGCAACGGGGGCTTCCTCCTGGCCGGCATCGCCGCCTTCCACCACGACGCGGTCGAAGCCCTTGGCGCCGAGCGCGCCGTAGCGTTGTACCGGCAGACCCTCTCCGAGGTCGAGGCGATGAGCCGGGAGCCAGGTGGGTTGGTCAGGCGTACCGGCTCTCTCCGGATCGCCGCCACCCAGGCTGAGCGCGATGACTGCGAGCGTCAGCTGGAACGGATGCTGGGTGACGACTTGCCGGCCGAACCCTACTCAGGACCGGAGGGCGACGGCATCCTCTTCCCCCTAGACGCCGTGTTCGACCCGCTTGCGCGCTGCCGCAGGTTGGCCCGTGAGGTCATCTCGAACGGCGCCCGCCTGTTCGGGGACAGCCGCGCGCTCACCATCGGCGCGCACGAGGTCGTCACCGGGCAAGGCAGCATCGAGTGCGACGCTGTGATCGTGGCGGTCGACGGCGGCCTGGATGGGGTGCTGCCAGAGCTCGCCGGCCACGTGAGGACAGCGCGGTTGCAGATGCTGGCGACCGCCCCGACCTCCGAGGTGTCGCTGCCCAGGCCCGTCTACCGGCGCTACGGATACGAGTACTACCAGCAGCTCCCTGACGGGCGCATAGCCCTGGGAGGCTTCCGGGACCTGGCCGGGCCCGGCGAGTGGACCACGGACGCGAGGCCAACCGGTGAGGTCCAGTCGAGGCTGGACGCGTTCCTTAGGGAGGTGATCGGCGTGCAGGCTCCGGTCACGCATCGTTGGGCTGCGCGGGTCGGCTACGCACGCGGCGTGCTGCCGGTGTTCGCCAGGTCACGCGGGGGTGTCGTAGCGATCGGCGGCTACAGCGGGACCGGGAACGTCGTCGGGGCGCTCCTGGGGCGCGAGGCCGTAGCCGCGGCGTTGGGGGACCCGGGTGGACTATCAGGGCTCTTCGGCCTGACTGAGATCGGCTCTGGGTAGGTCGGCCACCGAGACGCGTCAGCGTGAGGAGCGATGCTCGCAGGCCGTTGGCTTTCTTGGCCTAGCTCGACTTGCCCCACAGCGGATCGGCCCACAGTGGTTGCTCCTTCAACCTGCGCTGCGCGGCGCGCCAACCCGGCAGGTACCGCTCGACTACCTGCCAGAAGCGCCGGCTGTGGTCGGGCACGACCAGGTGCGCCAGCTCGTGTACGACGACGTACTCGAGGCACTCGCGCGGCCGCGTGACGAGCGCCAGGTTCAGGTACACCTTGCCTGCGTGCACGTGGCATGTGCCCCACCGCGACGTCATGCGCCTGACGTGGACGGTGGGCTCTGGTACGGCCATTGACCGCGACCGGGTCCCCACCTCGGCGGCGAACTCCTCGCGCGCGATGGCCCTGAGCCTCTCCTGTAGCGCCCTCTTCCTCGCGGCGTAACCGGCGTGCAGAGGTGCCGTCACCAGCAGCTCGGGCGCGTCAGTACCAGCCGTGCGTTCCGAGCTGTCGAGAGCGGATGGGCCGGTCCCGCGGTGGGTCGTCGTTGGTCGCGGGGTGCGCAGGTTCCGGGAGGTCTTGAACCGGAGCAGGTGCGGTACCCCCAACACGTTGACGACCTCACCCGAGACTTGGTCGAGAGACCGGGAGGTGGCGACGGAGGCGAACCTGGTCCGGTGACGCTCTATCCAGTCGAGACGCTCGCGGACGACGGCCTCGACCTGTTCGACGGGCATCTTGAAGGGCGCGCTGACCCGAACCGCGCCGTCTGGCGGGTAGACCTTTAGGTTCACGTTCTTGATGCGCTTGCGGACCATCTCGACCGACAAGCCATCGACGAGGAGGGACCGCGCACGTGAGGTATCGCGAGGCGGCACCAGAGGACCATACCTGCTATCCTTGTCCGCCGATGAGGCCATCAGACGAGGTGACAACTGGCGCGGCCGTGAGCGCAGAGGTCGGGCCGGTCGGCGACCATGTCTCGCCGCTGGGCCGAGGGCGAGGGTTCGCGCTTGCGCACAGGCTGTTGCCGAGACCATCAGCGGGTCCGGTGACGAACTTCTGGCGCGTGGTCGTCAAGGCTGGGCACAGCCTCGCCGTCATCGCGATGGCGTCTGCGTCCATCTACCTCGTCTACTGCGCTGTGACAGGGCGGCGTGACGTCTTCACGGTGCTGTCGCTGGCCATGATCGGCGTCGAGGCGCTCGTTTACGCCTCGTTCGGGCGGGCCTGCCCGCTGACGATCCTGGCCCGCAACCTGGGTGACGACGGCGGCCACGACTACCTGTTCGAGATGCTCCTCGGCCGCGAGCGCATCCACTACGTCGCCAGGACCTTGGCGCTGCTCGCAGTCATCGGCGTGGCATCGATACTGATCGCGACGATCGTCCGCTAAGGACCTTCAGAACCACAACCAGGCTCGTAGCCGTCTGGCGCGCAAGTGGGTTGAGGCGCGCCAGCAGCGAGATTATGGATAGATTAGCTAGTGTGCTGACCACTACGTAACTTGACATGACAGGACTCAAGTTTCATAATGAGGCTAGTGAACTCGGCGGGTCTCTTGACGTTCGCCGAGACGACAGATAGCACTCACCCGGAGGTGAAACATGACACTAAGCACCAGGTACAGCCGTCCCCGCGCCCCGCGCTGGGTCCCACAGTCCTCGTTCGGTGACCTCTTCCAGGAGGTCGAACAGCTCCTGCAGCCGCTCAGCGAGGTCAGCCGCGGCAGCATAGGCGTCTACAACCCCGTCGACCTGTTCGAGACCGACGAGGCCGTCGTTCTCGAGATGGCCGTCCCCGGCGTCCGCATCGAGGACCTCGACCTGAGCATCGAGGGCAGGCAGGTCACGATCCGCGGAGCGCTGCGCGACGAGGAGACCGAGGGCCGGCGTTACTGGCTACGCGGTATGCCCCGCGGCGATTTCAGTCGAACTGTGACGGTACCCAGCGGTATCGAGTCCGACTCCATCGAAGCCGCCGTCGACCAGGGTGTCCTCACCCTCACGATGCCCAAGGCGCCGGAGGCGATCGCTCGAAAGATCGCCGTCAACACCGCCGGGCGCGCTGAGCAGGTACCGACGATCGAGACCGAGACGGTCGGGGCCTGAGGACTGTACGGGAGTAGTTGTGATGTCGCGGCCTTAAGGCCGCTCAAGGCGAGGGTCTAGTACACCCGCCGTGGACAGCCGCCGGCCAACTGGCCGGCGGCTTCTTCATGGTTCCGAGATGGCTGGTACGGGTACCGGGCCTAGTTCGACTGGGTGTACTACCCGGGGTTCGCTACGCACCGCAGCTACTAGCGTTACACTTGGTAGTAGAGGGTGGGGGCGACGGGAGACAGGCATGGCATTGACAGAAGTACTGGTACTCATACCCGAGGAGCGCGTCGGCGAGTTCTACCGTTTGGTCGGCTCGTGGATGGGCGGCGGCACACCCGAACAGGAAGACGACGCCGCTGCCCGGCGCGGTAGGCGCAGGCGCCGCCCCGAGGGTCTGAAGCTGGCAAGCTCGAGCCGCTACGCCCCCCTTCACGACCACCTGAAGGGCGTCGCCAAGGACAAGAAGTCCTACCAGATGAGCTTCGACCAGATCACCAAGGTCATGGGCGCCTCGCTACCGCAGTCCGCGTACGACCACCGTGCCTGGTGGGCGAACACCGAGTCCCACTCGCAGGCGCTGGCCTGGATATCGGCAGGCTGGAAGGTCGACAAGGTCGACCTCGAGGGCAAGACCTTGCACCTAGTAAGACAGCGTTGACGCGCTAGCGAACGCGTGAGAGGAAGCTAACGGCCACGTCGCGGGACGACGCTGGCTAGCTGGAGTCAGGCCGTGGGTTGCGGGCGCCTCAGGCGCTCCAGGTGCTGCTTCCTGAACTTCGCCACCTTCGGTGCGATGACGGCGGCGCAGTACGGCTGACTCGGGTTCCGCGCGAAGTAGTCGTCGTGGTACTGCTCGGCCGGGTAGAACTCCGCCCCCTCCTCGACGGTCGTGACGACGGCCGAGTCGTAGAGGCCAAGCGCGCGCACCCGTTCGATGGCAGAGCGCGCCTTCTCGGCCTGTTCGGCGTCCAGAGGGAAGATGGCCGAGCGGTACTGCGTGCCGACGTCGTGGCCCTGCCGGTTCAAGGTCGTCGGGTCATGGATCGAGAAGAAGACGTCCAACAGGTCGTCGTAGCCGATCGTCGCGGGGTCGTACTCGACCCGCACGGCCTCGGCATGGCCCGTGCTCCCGGAGCAGACCTGCTGGTAAGTCGGGTTCGGAACGTTCCCTCCGATGTACCCGGACTTCAGGTCGTGAACGCCTGCCAGCTCGACGAAGACGGCTTCGAGGCACCAGAAGCAGCCTCCTGCGAGGATGGCGGTCTCGGTCTTTCCTGCGGTTGTCACAAGCGACCTCCCGAACGGTCGAACGCTTCCCATACTAGGTCCTGGGTCGCGATGATCAGGTCGTCAGCTACCGGTAGCTGCTCAGGCCAACCACGACCTGAGTGACTCGACCAGGAGTCGGACGCCGTACCCGCTCGCCCCCGTCGAGAGGTAGCTCCTCGGCCCCGGCTTGTCCACGAGCTCCATGCCCGCCATGTCGACGTGAGCCCAAGGGTACGAGGTGAACGCCTCGAGGAACACAGCAGACGTCCCGACGCCGCCCCTCGCTCCGCCCGAGTTCTTCATGTCAGCCACCTGACTCTCGATCGTCTTGCGGTACTCGTCGAACAACGGCATGCGCCACACGCGCTCGCCGGCTGCGGCGCCGGCTGCCGACAACCGGCCTGCCAAGGCGTCGTCGTTGGTGAACAGCGAGGCGCTCACGCCCGCCCCCATGGCGGTGACGCTGGCGCCGGTCAGTGTCGCGATGTCGATCACGGCGTCGGGCGCCAGGTCGCCTGCGTATGAGAGCGCGTCCGCTAGGGCGAGGCGGCCCTCTGCGTCCGTGCTGATGATCTCCACGCTGGTTCCGCCCCGCGCCACGATCACGTCGGAAGGGCGGTACGCCCTGGAGTCCACCATGTTCTCGACGCAAGCGCACAGGCCCACCACGCGCAGCGGCAGGTCGAGCTCGGCGACCGCGGACATCGCGCCGATGACTGCGCCGGCGCCGGCCATATCGCCCTTCATGCTCACCATGCCGTCGCGGGTCTTGAGCGAGTAGCCGCCGGTGTCGAACGACACGCCCTTGCCGACCAGCACGACCTTCGGCAACGTGGCGTCGCCCGGGTCGTGCTCCATGACCACGAAACGCGGTTCGTTGATGCTGCCGCGTGAGACGGCGAGCAACGCGCCCATACCCTCGGACGCAGCCCAGTCCGCGTCACCGACCCTGACGCTGAGGGTTGGGCCCGCCAGCGCCTCAGCGGCCGCCGCCAGGTAGGTCGGCGTCGCGACGTTGGCCGGCGTGTTGACGAGGTCACGAGCCAGGAAGCTTCCCCTCACCGTGGCTGTCGCCCACCTGGCCGCCTCCTCCAGGACGGGAACCTTGTCGGGATCGGACTCCACGATCGTCACCGACTCGACCCGCGGTGTCTCCTCCTGCCTGCGCCGCCAGCCCCTGAAGCCGTAGGCGGCCAGTCCCGCGCCCTCCAGCGTCGCCTGCCCCGCGCACCGCACGTCGAGGCCGCCTATACCCGCGCCGTGGGCGGGGGTGCCCAGGCTCCTAACTCCGAGCTCGCCCGCCTTGCGAAGCGCCGTCGCGGAGGCGCGCCGTGCCGCCTCGGCGCCGAAGGCCTCCATCGGCCCGAGGCCGACGACGATCACTCGCTCCACCGCGAGGGCCCCGCGCGCGCGCAGCACCGCGACCTGACCGGCCTTGCCGCCGCCGTCACCGGCGGCTATGAGCTCGCTGATCGCGCCGTTCAGAGCCCTGTCGACTGCGCCGGTGGCGCCTCCGGGGGCGGTAACCCCCTCGAAGAGGTTGACCACGATCGCGTCGCCGCGCCACTGGGTGATGTCGGCGTTGGCAACGCCGAGCTCCGGCGGAACCGTCCTCTCGGGGGGCCGGGTCGCGACACGGTCGAAGGCGTCTCCAGAGGATCCCAGGCTGTCTTGGCTCATGGCCTGATGCTAACCAGCGTCAGTTCTTCATGCGCCCTGGACCCCCACTGACGAGGTCGGCCGCCAACACCGGACGCCCCGGCCGTTTGGACGGCGGGCCGGCAACGATCTCGGCCAGCGCCTGGAACACACGGTAGAGCGCGTCGGACTCCTCGGAGTCGTACAGGACGTACTCGACTCCGCCGCTCGACACGGCGACCAGTTCGTAGAGGTCGGGCTCGGCTGCGCCGGCTTCGAGCTGGGCGGGGTCGACATCGTCGGGGTACACCTCGATCACCTCGAGGCTCTCGACGACGTCTAGGTTCACGAGTCGTTCGTCAAGCGTCCAGACCCACATGGCAGGCTCCCTGACCGGCAGCGGGACGGTGCCCGGGTGCGACGGTCACAGATGATACCCGTCAGGACCGGCGGTCGAGGCGGTCGCGCATCCCGTCGGCTATGAACTGGAACGACAGCGAAGCCGCTGCCAGGAAGATGCCGGGCCCGACAGCAGCCCACGGCTGGCGTGTCAGGAACGAACGCGACTCCTGGAGGACGTTGCCCCAGCTCGGAGTTGGCAGTGGCACGCCCAGGCCCAGGTATGAGAGGGAGGCCTCGACGAGCAGGAACGTCGCGGCTGTGCTCGCGCCCTGGACCAGGATGCTGCCGATGAAGTTGGGCAGAGCGTGCTTGACCATCTGACGCGGGCGCGAGGCGCCAAGGGCGACTGCCGCGGTGACGTACTCGGAGCGCAGCTCGCTGCGCGCGTACGAGCGGGCCAGGCGGAAGTAGATGGGCGAGCCCGCCAGGCCCATCGCCAGAACAGTCTGAGCCGCCCCTCCGCCCAGTATCGCGACGACTAGCAGCACGAGCAGGAACCCGGGGAACGCCAACAGCGCGTCGAACAGGCGCGACAGCACCGTGTCGACAGCGCCTCCCAAGGAGGCAGCGGCGGCGCCCAGGGTGCCGCCCAGGAGGATGGTCAGGGCCGTCGCAGACAGAGCGATGCTGAGGGACACGCGGCCCCCGGCCAGCGCTCTGGAGAGGACGTCGCGGCCCAAGCGGTCGGTGCCGAGCGGGTGCTCGGCGCTGATGCCGGCGTAGGTCGCGCGGTAGTTGGGCTCGAGCGGATCGATCGGCCGCAGCATGGGCGCCAGCACCGTGCTGGCCAGGACGATGACGAACAGCGCCGCCCCGAACCTCACGCGGTTCATCAGACCGTCCTGAGGCGCGGGTCGGCCGCTGCCTGAAGCAGGTCGGCCAGCCAGTTGACGCCGATGTAGACGACGACGGCCAGCACCGTCACCCCTTGCACGACCGGGTAGTCGCGCGCCGAGATGCCGCCGAGGATGGTCGCTCCGAGGCCAGGCAGCCCGAACACCTGCTCGACGACGATGGTGCCGGTGAGCAGGCCACCGAGCTCGAGCGCGAGGAGCGGCAGGACGCCAGGCAACGCGTTGGACGCGATGTGCTTGGTGATGCCGGTCGGGGGGAGGCCCTTGCTGCGCGCCGTGCGCACGTAGTCCGACATGCGCTGTTCGAGCACCTGCGCCCGCGTCAGTCGCGCCACCTGGGCCGAGCGCGGGAGCGCCAGCGTGAAGGCTGGCAGTAGCAGGTGCCAAGCCGCCTGCCAGGTGAGTCCGCTGGGAGGCAGGCCGAGCACAGGGAACCAGCCGAGGTTAACGGCGAACAGGAGTATCAGCAGGAAGCCGAACCAGAACTCCGGCAGGGCCAGTGCAGCCGTCGCGAAGAGCGTCGTGAACCTGTCCATCACGCCGCCAGGTGAGAGACCGGCCAGGAGCCCCAGCCCGATGCCGATGATCAGTGACATCACGAAGGCGAGGCCGGCCAGCGCCAGCGTCACAGGCAGGCGGTCTAGGAGCACGTTCGTTACCGGCCGGCGCTCGCGTAGCGAGTCGCCGAGGTCGCCCTGCACGACGCCGCCTATGAACTCCCTGTACTGCACGGCCAACGAGCCGGCCAGGCCGAGGCGCTCCCTGATAGCCGCGACCTGTTCGGCGGTCGTGTCCAGCCCGCCCAAGATCGTGGCGGCGTCGCCTGGTAGCGCCCGCATGCCGAGGAACACGAGCGTGAGCACGACCCACAGGGTGATCACGAAGCTGAAGATCTGGCTGACGAGATAGCGGGTCACGTTGCCTCTATCAGATAGCAGAGGTCCCGGGTCCGGCGGACCGGACCCGGGACCGAATCGCCTCTAGTCGACGGTCACTCGAAGTGCGCCGTCCTGAAGTCGAATGAGTCGAGCATGGGCGTGATCCAGAAGCCCTCTAGGTTGGCCTTGCGAGCATGAGTGCGGTTGGGCGTGCCGATGTAGATGAACGGCGCGCCGTCGTGCATGCGCTGCAGCACGTTCGCGTAGATCGCGCGCCTGGCGTCTGTGTCGGTCTCCTGGGAGCCGGCCTCGAGCCAAGCAGCCATCTCCGGGTCGTCGAAGCCAGGGTAGTTCTCTGAGCCCGTGCCGTAGCCATCGAGGCGGCCGGTGGGATCGAGCTTGCCGGTGTGGCCGATCACCGTGATGTCGTAGTCGTGACCGCCACCGTAGACGTCGGAGAGCCAGACGCCCCACTCCACGATGCGGATCTGGACGTCGATGCCCACGTCGCGCAGGTAGTCCTGGATCATCTGACCGGCCTGGATGTGCTGCTCGTACGGCTGGGGCAGCGCCATGTCGAGCGACAGGCCGCTGGCGCCGGCCTCGGCCAGCATCTCCTGGGCGCGCTCCGGGTCGTACTCGAACGCCTGGATCGAGTCTGGCAGCCACGGGCTGCCGGCCTCCATGAAGGCGCCGATGGGCGTGCCACCACCGTAGGCGACGTCGAGCACCGTCTGACTGTCGACGGCGTAGTTGAGCGCCTGCCGCACGAGGGGATCGGCGAGAGCCTCGCGGCGCGTGTTGAGCGCGGCGACGAGCGCCAGGCCCGACGGGTCGCGCACGAGTGCCAGGTTCGGGTCGGCCTCGACCGTCGCCTGGTCGGCAGAGGCGACCGTGTCTACGACGTCGAACTCGCCCGTGAGCAGGCCCTGCAGCTGGACGGCGCTGTCTGGCACGAAGCGGATGACGACCTGGTCGACCTGAGGGGCGCCCTGGTAGTAGTCGGCGAACGCGTTCAGGGTGATGGCGTTATCACGCTGCCACTCCACGAAGCTGAACGGCCCGGTGCCGACGGGCTGGTTGCCGAAGTCGTGGCCGGACGCGATCTTCTCGGAGGGAAGCATGGCGCCCCAGCCAGAGGCGAGCGAGGCCAACAGCGCAGGCGCAGGCTGGCTTAGCGACACGACGACGGTGCTGCCGTCTGTCGCCTCGACCCCGGTGATGGCCGCGAACTCGGAGAGCTTCGGCGAAGCCGTGGCCGGGTCTAGCATGCGCTCCAAGGTGGCGACGACGTCGGTCGCGTCGAACGCGGTGCCGTCGTGGAAAGTGGCCCCGGTCAGGTGGAACGTGTACGAGAGAGCGTCCTCGCCCACCTCGTAGGACTCTGCCAGGGCTGGCACGATGACGCCGTTCCGGTCCACCTCGACGAGGGTGTCGTAGATCGACTTGGACACCTGGAAGGCCGCGGTCGCCGAGGTGACCTGCGGGTCTAGCGTGTCGGGCTGAGCCGCCATCGCCATGGTCAGGGTCTGTGCCGCCGCGGTTCCGAGCAGCGACGCGATGAGCGCGACTGCCAGGGCGAAGGCGAGAGACCGACGTGAGAGGGACCGCTTGGCGTGTTCCATCACATATTCCTCCATGCCGGGAAGTGGAGAAGCGTTGGGACATGCTAACGCGCGGCGGCGACGGGAACGTAGGGGCCGAGTAAGAAGGCCGTAACCGTTCGTTGGCTAACTTCCCCTCTAGATGAGAAAGCTGCTGCGAAGCCTCGCACCGCTTATAGCCTGGGCCGGCTACGTCCTGCTTCACCCCAACCTCGAGGTGGCGCTCGGTCAGTACGCCGGCATCGTAGCTCTCCTACCGGTCGCGGCCAGCGCGTGGGTATGGGGGATCGGCGGCGGCGCTGTCACAGGCTTGCTGGGGTTCGCGACGGTCAGGTTCCTCCAGTCGGACCTGAGCTTCTTCCAGTGGCTCGTAACGTACTCGTTCGAAGGCGCTCAGGCGTTCGAGCTCCTCGCCTTCGTCGGGACCGGCGTCTGCATGGCGTTCATCAGGCGCTTCCGCGACGCCATCGCCCAGGAGCGCCAGACGGCTCGGCGCGCGCAGGTGGACCCGCTCACCGGAGCCCTCACTAGGGGCGCGTTCGAGGAGCGTCTCACGGCCGCCATCGAGCAGGCCACTGCCGACCCAGAGGATGGCCTGGCGCTGCTCTTCGTCGACCTCGACCGCTTCAAGTTCGTCAACGACACGTACGGCCACGAGACCGGCGACAAGCTGCTTCGCGAGGTCGGTCGCGTCCTGCGCGACAGCGTGCGCGGGCTAGACCTCGTGGGCCGCGTCGGCGGGGACGAGTTCACGGTCGCGCTACTGGGCGTCAAGGAGGAGAAGGCGGCCGCCTCTGTCGCGCGTAGCCTGGTCCGCGAGCTGAACGCGCCGATCAAGATCGACGGACGAGACCTGCAGGTCTCAGCCAGCATCGGCATAGCGCTGGCTCCGCGCGACGGCCACACGCCCGAGGCGCTTCTCAAGAGCGCCGACGCCGCGATGTACGAGGTCAAGGAGGGCGGCAAGAACTCCTACTACTTCTCCACCGTCGAGGTACGCACGCGCCTTAGCCGGCGGCTCGAGCTCGAGCGGCAGCTCAGGCAGGCGCTGCACGAGAACGAGTTCGAGGTCGTCTACCAGCCGCAGGTGCGGTTGGCTGACAACCGGCTGGTCGGCTTCGAGGCCCTGCTGCGTTGGCACAGCTCCGAGCTGGGCATCGTCTCGCCTGGCGAGTTCATCCCCGTTGCCGAGGAGGCCGGGCTCATCACCGCCATCGGGCACTGGCTCGTGAGGGACGTCGCCATGCAGCTTCGCGACTGGCTCAGGACCGGCTACGACCCCGTCAAGCTGGCGCTCAACGTCTCGACCATGCAGTTCCACCAGAAGGCGTTCATCGACACCGTGAAAGGCGCACTGAACGACACAGGGATCCCGCCCGAGCTCCTCGAGATCGAGGTGACCGAGAGCGTCCTGGTGCGTGACTACGAGCTGGCGCTCAGGACCCTACTGCGGCTCGAGCGCCTCGGCGTCCCAACCGCGCTCGACGACTTCGGTACCGGGTACTCGTCCCTCGCCTACCTTCAGAAGCTGCCCATCAAGACCCTCAAGATCGACCGCTCGTTCGTCCAGGGCCTGGCTCCGCAGGCGGTCGACCAGTCGGTCAAGGTCACAGGCCCCAAGCGCGCCTTCAGCACCGACTCCGGCCTGAAACGGCACAACGGCATGAACGCGGGCGCCTGGACCGAGATCGCATCGAACCTGTTCGACGGCGCGAACATGCCGGCGAGCACGTTCCCCATCGTCGAGGCGATCTGCGCGATGGCACACAAGCTCGGGAAGAGCGTAGTCGCAGAAGGCATCGAGACCGCGTACCAGCGCGACTTCCTCCGCCGCCTAGGCGTGGACTATGCGCAGGGCTACTTCTTCGCCAGGCCGATGCCGGCCGCCGAGGCCGAGCGCGTGCTGCGGCGACTCACCGAGGACGCGGCGCGCGAGCGCAAGCT
>CAZFAQ010000024.1:0-31300 GCA_964517055.1 uncultured bacterium
GGTCACTGGGCCGTGCACGCCAGCGCCGTGCTCGTCCTTCACGACCTCATCGAGCAAGCTGGCGATGTCGACGTGGTGGCACGCGGACCGGCCTGGGAGCGCGCCTGCGAACTGGGTGCGCCGAAGAAGGGCAAGGAAGACCTGTGCGTCGCGGTCCCGAGGCTGGGCGTAGAGGTGTGGTCCGGTTGGCTGGGCGAGGACTTGGGTGCCCTCATAGATGGCGCACGGGAGGTGGCTGGTGTTCCGTGCGTCGACCTGCGCGCCGTCCTGCGCTTCAAGGAGTCGGCCGGGAGGCCAAAGGACGCCGCCCACGTCGCGGCCATAAGGCGGCACCTGGGCATGGGGCACCGTCGTTGACACCCCAGGTGAGCGCTGTTACACTCCCGCGCATGTTCCGGAACGCCCTGGACAATCGTGACGACGATCCCAAGGGGACGAGCCTCGGGGCGTAACCGCGTACCAAAGCGAGCCACACGGACCCCCGAGACGCCTCGGGGGTCTTTCCTTAGGAGGGGCCGTGAAGTCGACAACGACGCCGCAGGAGACAGCAGAGCCTTCATCTAGAGCGCTGACCAGGGAACTGTCAGAGAGGGTCGGCGAGAGCGTGAAGCTGCAGGGCTGGGTCCTGACGCGGCGCGACCTTGGCGGCCTGGGGTTCCTCGTGCTGCGCGACCGCAGCGGCGTCGTCCAGTGCGTCCTGGAGCGTGAGGTGCTCCAGGCGAGTGGGATGGACGGCATACCGCTGCAGGAGAGCTTCGTGGCGGTCGATGGGAAGGTCGCGGCGCACGCCAAGGCGCCCGGTGGTGTCGAGGTCCATGTGTCGCGCCTCGAGGTCCTGAGCCTCGCCACCGAGCCGCCGCCGGTCGAGCTCGCCAAGGAGGAGTGGCACGCCAACCCAGACACCCTGCTCGCCTACCGCCACGTGTCGGTGCGCACGCCACGCACCCGCGCCGCGCTCAAGGTGAAGGCGGTCGTCGTGAAGGCCTTCCGCGCCTACCTGGACTCGCAGGGCTTCACCGAGGTCTTCACGCCGAAGCTCGTGAGCGCAGGCGCCGAGGGCGGCGCGAACCTCTTCGAGGTGGACTTCTACGGCCAGCGCGCGTACCTGGCGCAGTCGCCGCAGCTCTACAAGCAGATCATGGTCGGCGTCTTCGAGAAGGTCTACGAGACGGCCCCTGTGTACCGGGCCGAGAAGAGCCACACGACGAGGCACCTGTCCGAGTACCTCTCGCTGGACGTCGAGTTCGGACCGATACGTGACGAAGAGGACGTCATGGCACTCCAGGAGGCGACGGTGAAGCACGTGTTGGCCGCTGCTGCCGAGGAGTGCTCGAAGGAGATGGAGCTCCTCGGAGCCGAAGCGCCGGACCTGAGCGCCCGTGTCCCCCGGGTGCCCATGCTCGAGGCCAGGGAGCTTGTCGCCGAGCGGTACGGGCACGTGTCGGGCGGCAAGGACCTGGACCCCGAGGCCGAGCGCCTGATCGGCCGCTGGGCCAAGGAGGAGCATGGCTCCGATCTCGTGTTCGTGACGAAGTTCCCGCAGGCGGCCAGACCGTTCTACACGTACCCGGAGGCCGGCGGGCTGACCCGCGGCCTCGACCTCATCTTCAGGGGCGTCGAGGTCACCTCGGGGGGCCAGCGAGCACACAGGCACGAGGTGCTCGTCGAGGAGCTTCACAGGCGGGGCATGGACCCCGAAGCGTTCGCCGACTACCTGGAGGTCTTCAAGCACGGCATGCCGCCACATGGCGGCTTCGCCATCGGGGCCGAGCGCCTAACAGCGCTGCTGCTCGGCATCCCCAACGTGCGTTTCGCGCGCGCCTTCCCGCGCGATTCTCAGCGCTTGAGGCCGTGATCTCGGGCTTCGCGTGGTAGAGCGACCGCGCCTCCTCACGTAGCTACCGGACGATTGACGTCCGGTTGACGCCGGCCTGCTAACTTCTGCTCACACCTAAGAAGGTACGGGAGGAGAGACGTATGGACCATAGACGCATCGCCGCGCTCGCCGTAGTTGCGGTCACGCTTCTCTTGACCGCTTGCGCGCCCACAGCCTCGACTGAGACCGACATGTCGGAGCCGGCCACCGCCGACGCCCCTTGCGTTCAGAGCCCGCCGCCGACGGTCGCCATCGTCGATTTCGAGAACACGACGGCGCAGCACGGCACGACCGTCGTCGGGGTGGAGGAAGCAGCTGCGGCGCGGCTGATCACCCTCATGAAACAGTCCGGTTGCTACGTGATCGTCGAGCGCAGCGAGCTGTTGACGATCATGCAGCAGCAGGGCTTGGAGTCCATGAACCCCGTCGACCTCGCCAAGGCCGCGGGAGCCGGCTACGTCGTGACCGGGACCGTGACGAGGGCGACGATCGCCAAGCCCGGCGCCAGCCTGTTCGGGATCACCCTCGGAGAGACGCGGGCGGACGTAGAGGTAGACGTGCGGGCGACGGACATCATCACCGGCGAGGTCGTCGTGTCGATGACGGGAGCCGGCAACGCCAGTAGCCCCAACATCGCCGTGAACCGCATCCCAACGGTAGGCAGGATCAGCTATGACGACCCGACCGTCGGACCCCTGCTGGCGGAAGCAGCCAGCGGTGCTGTGATGGAAGTCGTCACCGCCCTGCGCTCAGCGTTCTGAGGCCCGGACTGATCACGCCCGGCAGTCGCGGCGACCGCGCGGTGCTGCCGGGCAGCGAGCGCCTAGTCGGCCACGAGCAGGTCCACGACCCCCGAGGCCAGGACCGAGACAGCGACCTCCAGCCCGCGCTCGTCGATGTCGAAGTGCGGGTTGTGATGAGGCCAGGCGGTGTCCTCGCCGGAGCGGGTCCCGACGAAGAAGTAGACCCCCTTCGCCTGCTCGAGCCAGAGAGCCATGTCGTCGCCGCCCATGATGGGTCGCTGCTCGACGACGTTCTCCTCGCCCACGATCCCAGCCGCTACGCGCCTCAGCCTCTCGACCGCGCCCTCGTCGTTGACGACAGCGGGCGTGCCGTCGAACCACTCGCTCTCGAGCCGGGCCCGGTAGGTGCGCCAGACACCGTCTGCGACCTCCAGGACTCGCGCGCTCAGGCGCTGGCGGGTAGCCGCATCGAACGTCCTGAGCGTGCCCTTCAGCTCGACCTGGTCGGGGATGATGTTGTAGGCCGTGCCGGCGTGGAAGCTCGTGATGCTCACGACCGACTGGTCGGCCGGCTCGGTCTCGCGACTCACCAGGACCTGCAGAGCCGCTACGAGGTGTGAGGCGGTCACGATGGGGTCAACGCAGTCGTGCGGGTAGGCGGCATGCCCGCCCTTGCCCCTCACGACCAGCCTGAAGCTGTCCGTTGCCGCCATGGCGGGGCCCGCACGTACGGCGACCGTGCCCACGGGGTCGTTGCTCGACAGATGCAGGCCGATAACGTGGTCGACCCTGATCCCGTCGAGGGCGCCGTCGTCGAGCATCGCCCTGGCGCCGCGCACGACCTCCTCGGCCGGCTGGAACACGAACACGACGCGTCCCGCCAGCTCGTCCTTGCGGCTCACCAGGGTCTCGGCGACGCTGAGTAGCACCGACGTGTGACCGTCGTGTCCGCAGGCGTGCATCTTCTCGGGCGTCGTGCTCTTGTACTCGACGTCCTTCTCCTCCGGGACCGGCAGTGCGTCCATGTCGGCCCGCGCCAGTACCGTAGGGCCTGGCTTGCCGGTGTCCAGGACCGCCACGACCCCGGTCACGCCGACCTCGGTGCGCGGTTCCAGGCCGAGCTCCCTCAGCCTGTCGGCGACGACGCCCATCGTCCGGCGCTCCTCGAAGGCGATCTCCGGGTGCATGTGGAGGTCTCGCCGCGTCGCCACCGTCTTGGGTTGTAGTTCCCTCGCCTGCTCGACGATGCTTTTCATCGCGCCAGAGTACCGGAAGGAGCAGCAGGTTCGGCAAGCTCCACCTCTTGCCCCACGTTCATCTCGTCCCGGCTACGACCTCCACGGCGCCGTCGCCCGGCACCCGTACGTCCTCGAACACCTCGATCGGCGAAGACAACACGCGCACCGAGTAGAGGCCCATCGGCAGCTCTAAGGTCTCGCCCACCCTGGCGGTCGCGACCAGGTCACCCGCGATGTCATAGACCTCGAAGGCGGGTACCAACGCCTCCGTTATCGCCTGCGTAAGAGCCTCGTGGGACGTGACGTCGACGTAACTCGCACCGATCTCCTCGGCCAACCCCTCGAAGACGGCGAGGGACTCCGGTTCCAGTGCCAGTGACACGATGGCGATGGCCACATCACCCGACGCGCGGAGACCGGCCGCGGCAGAGGCGGGATCCCCTCCGCATGACTCCTCCCCGTCGGTAATCAGAATCACGGTACGAGGGCCGTCGGCGTCTGCCAGGTCGTCGGCGACGAGGGCCAGCGAGTCCCCGATGGCCGTCTGAGACAGCAGCTTGGGCTCTATCGACCGCACCACCTCGAGGGCAACTTCACGGTCCAGAGGAGACAGCGGCAGATCCAACCGCGTCTCGCAGGAGGAAGGAGCCACGTGCCCGAAGGCACGCAGGGCGAACGGCGCCCCGTCGGGTAGGACCTCGCCTATCAAGGTTTCGAGGGCCCTGATCGCAGCGTCGATCCGGGACTCTCCAGCGGGGAGAGCCTGACCCATGGACCCGGACGCGTCGAAGATCACTTCGACGGCGCCCGTCATGGCGCCCTCTGCCTGGCTGACGGTCAGAGTGCCTGGTCCTGGGGGTGCTTGATGACCGGTGGTCACCTCCACCGTGTAACGCTTGGGCCGGCGAAGGATGCACGACGCTCGCGAGAAGCCGGCGTCGAAGCCCCCGACACCGTCGGTCATGTCGTATACGCCTGCGTTGACGGCGGCCCAGTCCTGCATGAGGTCCTGAGAGTAGTCGCTACCGGCCGAGCTGATCTCGAACGTGAAGACCCTGGGCCTCACCGCCTCGAGCGCTGCCCAAAGGTCGGCGGAGAGACTGTACCCTCCGCTCTCCGCGTCGGTCATGAACAGCACGGCCCTCGTGCCCTCGCGGTCCTCCAGCGCCCTGGTCGCTGTGAGGAGCGCCAGCTCAGCGTTGCTCGAGTCCGCTCTACGCGGATCGAACTCTGCGATGGCTCTCTGCACGCGTTCGGTATCACTGGACCAGTAAGGGAGTAGCCACAGCGGCGAGGGGTCGTTGAACGCCATGAGCTGCACGGCCTCCCTCGCCCCGTCGACGTCCCGCGCGAAGCCCGCCAGCGAGCTGTACGTGATGGGACGGTACGGTGCGACGGAGCCGCTGGTGTCCCATGCGAACACCACGGTCCGCTTGGGCTCCTCGAGCATCAGGTAGTAGTCACCCGGCTCGACGAACGCGCTGAGCACCTCCGCGGACCCGTCCTCCCGGCGGTCGAAAGGCAAGTTCTCGCCCTCTGCGTCCAGAAGCCGATAGGAGTAACCGATCGAGGGGTCGCCCTCTAGCCTGACCTCGAGTCGGTTCTCATCCTCGCCGACCGTGAACACGTACCAGTCGACATCCTCTGCGACCGCGACGCTGCCGGAGACCGACCGCCCGGGGTCGAGACGCGACGCTTCCTCCATGCTGTCGTTGTCAGCATCGGGCTCCTCTTCGGGTGTGGCCCCGCCGCCGGCAGCGGCCTCGAACGGCCCCCGCGCCGTCATGTTGCCCCATTCACCTAGCGCCGACAGGTACCCATCGGCCACCGGTGCCTCTATTACCGATACCTCGTCGGGCTCGTACAGGTAACGCAGGCCATCGGGCTTGGGTGCCGTAAACCTCAGGAACCTCGCCCAGACCGGCTCCTCGAGCTCGACGCGCATGACCTGTCCCGGCGCCGCCGTCAGGTCCCACTCACCGAGCGGCGTCCAAGGTCCGGCCGGGCCCTCCGTGCTCGCTGCGACCGCTACCCGCTCGAAGCGTTCTGTCGCGTCTACCGAGTCCGTCCACTCCAGCGCCGCGACTCGAGCCGCCCTGCCGTTATGGAAGCCGAGCACGAACGTCAGGGAGTCATGATCCCGCAGGTCCACGCGCTCCACCCTCCCTCCCGGAGCGAACATCCCCTGACCTCTCGAGTTCAGTAACGGACGCGACCACACGTGGTGTCCGCCGAGATGCTGTGCGGTCAGGTCCCCCTCGGAGAGCAGGGTGGGGTCAGCGGCGATGAGACGCCATTCGCCTATGTAGGCGTCCTCTGGACCTCCCTGACTGGAGCCGAAGACCAGCCGTGCGTAGCGGGCCGTCACAGGCTCGTCGAAGACGAACGCCTGCTCGAAACGAGCGGCCACGAGCTCACCGACGAACGCCGTCTCGAAAGCCCTTCCATCCAGGGACGTCTCGATACTGAAGCCTTTCAGTTGACGCTCGGTGGAAGCGTCGCTCTGAGGGTTGAGCGTCGTGCCGACCAGGGTCACGGGCTCCTCGCCCCCGAGGGCGAACGTCGGGCTGTGCCCGGATCCGACGTAGCCGCCCCGACTGATAGCCGTGCGGCCGTCGTTCACGTAGATGTCCCTGTTGCTCCCACCCTCCCCGTACGGCACTGCGCCGAACCCCGAGTACAACACGTTGGGGCGTCCGAGCAGCTCTGGCGGCAGTGGCCAGTACTGGAAGGCGCCGAGCGGCCGCGCTTCGCATCGCAGCGTCACGGACTGTTCGGCGACAACGCGATTTTCGGTCGTGATCGCGGCCACCTGTATGGCCAATGGGGCCTCATCCACCATGTCGGCCGGCACGATCACGCTTACCGGCGTGGTTACGCTCTCACCTGCCGGTACCTCCAACTCCGTTGCGCCTTCCACCATCACCCGTGCATCGCTTGCGCCGAAGGCGAGTTCTACGCTGGTGTGCGCTTGGCGGTTGTTCGTTACGACGACCTGACCGCTGACGCTCTGTCCCTCGTGCCAGAAAGCTGCCAGTTCCGTGGCGTCGACCAGAAGGTCGACAGCCAGGCCCTCAGCAGACCTCGGCACCGTTTGGTCGCCGACGATCTCGGCGCCGAAACGGAGGGTCGCGTCGTAACGGCCACGTCCCGAGAACCGCAGGTAGCCCTGTTTGCCTCCCGGCAGGGTGACGTCGGTGGCTTCACCCTCGGACCGCGCGAACCTGAAGGTGTCATCGGAGGTGACGACGTCCACGGTTACTGAGTCTGGAGCGTCGAGTTCCAGCGATACCCTCGTATCATCCGAGAACTCGGGCAAGCGGTACAGATCGCGAGTGCTGGCCTCCCCTACGAGGCCGCTCCACTCCAACTCGGCCGGCAGTGGCGAGGCCTCCTCCGGCCTGTCGTTGGGCTCGAAGTCCGCCGGAGCGTGCAGTGGTCCCAAGAGCGTCAGCCTTAGCTGGTAGTAGCCAGTCGGGACGCCGTCTGGCACCAAGCTCCCGCGCAGCTCGACGACGTAGTCGCCGGCCAGGAGCCAACGCTCGGCCACGACCTCGCCGCTGTCGGAACCAGGTACGGGCCCGTACCTCTGCCCGTAGAGGTCGATGGGTATGGGCATGTCACCCTCTGCCGGCAGCAGCTCGAGACGCACGTACTGGTCCGTTGCAAGGTGAAAGCGGTAGAAGTCGCGATCGTCACGTGAGCCGAGCCTTCCGACGTGAGGCACGCCCGGCTGCAGCCGGTTCGCCCTCTCCCTGCCATCGTTGGGCTCGAGCTCCAGCAACCCGGGCGGGGGTGCCGGCTCCGCTGATGGCGAGGGCTCGTCCAGCTCGTCACCGTCCGGCGTAGCCGGGGCCGGCGCGGCGGCAGACAGAGCCGCGCCCGGAGGAGGCGTGTCGATCGCGGTGTCCGGGTCGGGCGCGGGGCCGAGAGGTAACGCTCTCAGTGCGTACTCCCCTTCCTCACCACTGACGCGCACGTAGTGCGGCCCCGGCAGCAACGTCACGTCATCGATACGGAGGCGCCTCTCCCCCGTCACGCGCGCAAGCCTGCTGCCGCCGGCGTCGAGGAGCTCTAGCTCCTCTACCCCATCGCCGACCGCCTGGATCCTGAAGCGCTGGGCCGCGCTGGAGACACGCACGACGAACACGTCTGCGTCCTGACGCGCCAGTTCGCCCCTTACCTGAAGCTCCTCCCCGAGGTCGTTCGCGCTCTCTACCCGATCGTTGGGTTCTCGCTCGCTGCCTTCACCCGCACGCTCACGCTCTCGCAGTGCGATCGAGTACCCCTGGTCGTCGCCCCGCGTGAGCTGTATGTAGTAGTGGCCCTCCTCCAGATGAAGCCGCGCGGAGGTTCCGACTACCCCGAACCTGTCCTGAAAGAGGGTCTCCTCGGCGTCGAAGAGCCTGACCTGAATCTCGGCGGTCGCCTCAAGCACGAGGTCCCACGCGGAAGCTGCCTGTGCGGCGCTCACGTCGACGCGGAACACATCCGTGCCCTCGAGAACGCCGGTCACCTCGCTGCCGAGGTCCAACCTGGTTGCGCTGTCGAACCAGTCGTTCGGCTCCACCTCGATGCCGTCTGCGAACCTGCCCGCGCGGTGCATGCTCACCCTGACTACGGTTCCTGCCGCGGCATCCTCCTGCGGCGTCACGCGCAGCGTGTGGTCCCCGGCGGTCAAGCCCAGGTTGGAGAGCCGCACGAGGCCCCCGGAGCCGACCGCATCCTCCGCGACGAGCCCGTCAGGGCCCTGGATCGCCAGGGAGGGAGCGGATCCGAGCGAGGAGAACAGGGTGGCGGTCCAGGCGAACCCCACACCCTCCTCATCCACCGTGAACGGCAGTTCGACGCCGTCTCCCAGGACCGTGTGGACGTCGAACTCACCTTCGTAGCTGCGTCCGTCGGCATGCTCTCGCGACTCGAACCTGAGGCCAACGGGTGTCAGGTGGACGACGTACTCACCCGCTCCTCCTGCACCGGAGACGCCAAGAACGTAGCTGCCCGGTGGAAGCAAGAAGGCGCCCGACTCTGCCCACGCACCGTCAGCCGTGCCGAAACGGAACAGCGAGTCGGCGGCGGCGACGCTTTCGCCGTCATCCGCGAACTCGACCCTGAACACGTCCACCTGAGTGACGGCACCGGCTGCACCCTCCACCCCGATGACCCACTCGTGGGTTGCCCCCAGATCGTCAACGACCCAGGCGAAGGCGTCCTGGTCGCCGCTCGTCAGATCGCCCGCCAGACACGCGATGGGCAGGTCAGAGTCGGCCAGCCTGGTGCCCGAGTTCGGACCTTCACCCGAGACGGGAGTAGCAAGCGCCGGAGTGTCGTTCGGCTCCACCTCGTACGTGCACTGCTGAGCCAGGGCGCCCCCGGCAGCCAGTAGCGCAACCGCGACGCATGACTTCACGAGCGCGGGGCGCGTCACGCGAGAGAAGGTCGCGATCGGGCCCAGAGCTCTCATGCCGCCCAGCAGACAGAGCGCTCGCCGGCACCAGCCAACGTGCGGCCATCTCGGGTCGCGAACGAAGAGCAGATCGGCGGGGTCATCACGGTCGTGATGGGACCTACGACGGTTATGTCCACGATCACGTACACGAGCAGAGCCGTCTCCGCGGCGACCAACGCGCTGAACAGGGCTCCAGCGAACGAGAACAGGACCCCGCTGGCGATCACGTCGCAGTAGCAGAGCCAAGAGGCGTCGCTGGCCGCGCATTGGATGAGGCTAGGAACTGCCAGTGCGGCGTTCACCGTGAGCCCTACGATCAGCCCCTCCAGGAACTCGGTCATAGAGGCCCCCCTGCCGGCCGCATCCATCCCGAGGGTCTCCCCAGTCGCCAGGTCGACGCGCCAGTACGACCAACCTGCGGCGTCCGCCGGCTCCTCGGCCGTTCCACGGTCGCCCAGGGTCGGGATGAGTACCGCGTAACCGCCACGAAGCGTCTCCGAGACGGCCGTCAGCGCGGCGTCTGGCACACCTGCGGACCGCAGTGAGGCGGAGGACATCGGGGCGCGTACGAGCACCATGTCACCTTGCATCAGTGCGCCGGCCGCGTTCTGCGCGACGCGACCGTAGCTCTCGACGAACTCCCTCTCCATGATGGTGTCCCACACGCCGGCCAACACCGCGGCCTCGTGATCGCGTAGCACCTCATCACCATCGACGAGGAGGACGCGCTTGGCGTTCGCGATTATGTCGATCCCGGAGTTCGCAGCCAGCTCGGCTCGCGGCGTGAGAGCCCCCACGAGTGCGATAACGGACGGTTGGGCTCGATAAGCCACGCCGGATAGGCTGCTGTCTATCGCGTCAGAGGCCGCGAACAGGTTCAGATGATCCTTGGGCACGTAATCAGCCAGCTCGCGCATGAGCGCCTGCGCTCTCTCGGCCTCCGAGGAGGCTGAGCCGCTGTTGGCGAGCCGGTCGATGACTTCGAGGTGGTAGTCAGCCTGTCTCGCTAGCTGATCCGCGATGAACGAAGCGGACAACCGCCCACCTGTGGTCATCAGCGCGTACGTGGAGAGGATGCCATCGAGCAGGAAAGACTCGTCGAGCAGCTCGCCCGTCCCGTCCTCGCGGGCACCGGGAGCGCGGCGATCGAAGACGGTGCGTCGGTGCCGGGTCTCCTCACCTCCTGGTGCGACCAGCACGATGTCTATCCACTGCGCCGTGAGCGCGAACGGATCCTCCGAGGCTCCGTCCCCGCCCAGCTCGCCCAACGCTCCTATCGCACCTCCCACTCGCTCTCCGGCCGTCTGGAACACTCCTGCCATCGCACTCACGGCGGCGTCGGGAGGTACGAGGTTGCCGCGCAGGTCGAACGCCATGGCGCCGGGCGCCAGGCTGCCGTTCAACGTAGGAGCGTAGAAGGCCGCTTCAGCCAGCTCCGCACCAAGGTCGAAGATGCTGGTGGCCCCGGACTCTCCGAGGACCGTGTTCCCGACGACCACCGCTCGACCTAGGAGGTTGGCCACCGGCCGTTCCCACGGGTCCATCAGCTGCGCCGTGGTGAACTCGTCGCCCCGCTTGCGCTCGATGGTGACCTCTATCCTCAGCCTGTGCAGTAGGTCCTGTGGCACCTCGCCTTCCAGATGCTCGTCTGCCACTACTGCGGGCGGCTCGGCAAACACCTGCCAAGCAGGGTGCGCCGGCGTCCAAGCGTTGGACTCCGACAGCCTGTACTCGACCCAGGCGTAGTCACGAGCCTCGCCTACCAGTTCCTGGGTCACGTCAGGATCCGTCGGCACCCCCAACTGCTGAAGGAGGCTCTCGGCCCCGGCGACGGCCTCTTCGTACTCCGGCACCTGCTGGACGTCCAGCTGCGCGACCGTGCGGAGGAGTTCCTCGGCGTCTGAGTGGTCCGAACCGGTGGCGGCAGCGATGAGCGCTGCAGCCCCCTGAACGTCAGCAGGTCGCGTGGGGCGCGAAGGTACCTCGAACATGCTGAGCACGAGGGTGCGGGCTTCTTCTTCTGACAACGAGCCGAGCGCCACTCGGGCGTCGTAGCCGGCGTCTGTAAGCAGCTGAGCCAGAAGCACCGACTGGTCCAAGGCGTTGCCGGCCCGCGCGACGAGCGTACCGTCCGGTCCTCTGAGCAGGCCGGCATAGGCCTCGAAGCGAACCTCGGTTCTCACCCAGTCGGCTATGGTCTCAGGCTCCTCGAACGCCATGTGAAGCGACAGGGCGTCCAAGTCGAAGAGGGTGGGGTCGATGAGGCCGCGCAGGTCGGAGAGAATGCGCCGGGCCTGTGCCGTCTCCTGCCCGTCCGATCCCTGACCCGCCTGGGCGACAGCCGAAGGCGCCAACGGAAGCGCCAAGCCGAACGTCAACCAGACGTTCAGCGTTGCGCGGACGGCCCGCGCTCTCATAGGCCGAACGCCGCCAGCGGTACGTAGGCCTCGACGTCCAGCCCTAGCGACCTGACCAACGCGACGTTCTCTTCGGGAACCGACGTGTTCACTTCCCGGATCACCCGGTCCTGCGACGCGTCGGCGATGCCGGCGAGGTCTACCTGGTACGTAGCGAGGCCGGCGGCCGACAACACCTGCGTTCTCACCCAGGCGTACTCGCCAAGTGAGAAGCGCTCTGCGTTCAGCGCCTCCACCTGAACCTCCTTCGCTCGCACGATGAGCCTCGCGAGCTCGGCGTACGTGACGGCCAGATCGCGTACCGCGAGTATGTCGCTGCGTGCCTCGAGCGCTTCGAAACGCGCTTCGAGGTCTGCGCCCATGGCCTCCAGCTCGGATCGGATACCGCCTGCGGCCCTCAGGTAGCGATCCACCTGGCCCTGCGTCAGGACGCCATCGGCTGGAGGGGTGAAGCCGGCGCGGTTCTGCACCCGGCCCTCGATCTGAGGGATCCTCGCGATCTCACGCGCAGCGTTCATCGTGGCGAGAGCGGGCCTCCCGACGTAGCGGTAGGCGAGCACGCCTCCCACCCCGACGACGAGGACGACGACTGCCAGGCACCCGAGAACCCACGGTCTCTTCATCTTCTACTCCCTCAGCAGGACGCGCTCTAAGTCGAACGTCCCCTCGATCATCACGGTGCGCGTAGCGTCCGGCGCCTCCTGCATCGCGCTCTCCATGAAGCCGAGCAGGGCCGAGAAGCTACCGGTCACCCTGTAGACACCGTCCTCGACCTGAGCGACGGAATCGACGACGACAGAGGACTCCAACGCCTGGTAGACCGCGTCGAACATCGACGAAGTGGTCCAGAACATGGAGTCGGTCAAAGTCAACTCACACGGGCAGCCTTCAAACGAGTCGAGCATGCCGCTGAAGTGCAGGGCTCCCTCGACGCCGAAGCGCTCCTCCGGGTGCGCCTGTACGTCCAGGATGTAGGATTCCCCCCGGAAGCCGGGCATCGCAAGTATGGTGGCACTGCCATCCACCCCCTCGTCGCTGCGATGCTCGAGGACGTGCCAAGTGCGCACCTCACCGTCCAACGTCCCGAGCACGGTTCCGGTCGTTGCCGTCTGGGCAAGCGCCATCGGAGCGGTCCCCAACAGCAGGGCGATTCCCACTCCCATGACCCGACAACGAAGCGCTGGCTCTCTCCGTCCTCTCTGCATCTGTCAGCCTCCTCGCGTCGAGCTCGCGTCACGCGGTTCCTGAGCGGTTTCGGGGGCACCGGTGCTCGCCTGCAAGTACGCGTTCAGGTCCTCGAGGCCGGTGAACAGCTTGAGCTCGCCGTCTGCCACGTTCCGCAAGCTGGCGTGGAGGCTGCCGAGCTCGTCGCGCCATATGTGAAGTAGGAAGCGGAAGTCTCTGTCAGCCACGTACACCCCTCCTGCGGTCCGTCTCTGCAGGAGGCTATCCAGGTGGCGTCAATCCGGCGTCAACGTCGTTCATGGTGAGCTCTCGAAGCCATCGGCTCGGTCTCTCCAGCAAGGCCGATGCCAACGATCGCGGCAAGCCTTCCGCCTGTGAACCGAGGGACTGGGCGACCTCGCTCCGCACCTTCACGAGGTCAACACCGTCGGTCGCGGTGACCCGAACCGCGTGGCACGCCAGTAGCAGTCGAGCGTGCGGAGCCTGCTGGAACTCGAGATCGGGAAGTGCGTCGGCGAGCTCCTGAGCTGCAGCCGTCGAGCTCCCAACGCAACTCTCAGAAGCGCCCGTGAGCATCCCCGCACGTAGCTTGGCCATGCGGACCAGCGCCTGCAGGTGCACGCTCTCGCTTCCACATGCGGCAGCTCGCTCGGCGAACTCGGTGCACCGGTCGGGCTCGCCGGTCGTGAGAGCCAGGTCGAGCCAAAGCCAAGGCTCTACGTCCGAGATGTGAGCGTGAGAGAGCTCGAGCAGCCGCTGTTCGGCCAACTCGATGTGGTCATCGCGCAGCAAGGCCGTCACGACGACCAGGCCCGCAGCCACGCAGGCGCTCTTACGGTCATCACCGATCTCTGCCGCCAAGTGCTTGGCCGATGTGAGGTGCGCAACGGCATCGCCATGCTCGCCGCAGAGGTTGGCTACTTCCGCCATCTGCTCGAGGGCCAGAAGACGTAGTCGCGGTTCCTTCAGCTCCTCCGCCATCTCCTCGACCTCTACCGCGGTGTTCCAGGCGGGTCCCAGCTCACCGAGACGCGAGTACAGGACCGACATGTTGATGAGTACCTGGCCGTGATGAGCCTCGGAACCGGCCTGGCGCGCCAGCTTCAGGCTCTCCTTGAAGTGCTTGAGAGCGCGCCGATAGTCGCCTACTCGCTCGGCGGTGGCGGCCAGGTTGTTGAGCGTACCGACGACCCCAGCACGCTCCCCTGCGGCGCGTCCGAGCGTGAGCGCGACTTCGAGGTGCGCAAGAGCCTCGTGCGGTCTACCCCTGATGCCTGCGATGCTGCCCAGGTTGTTTCGCGACCTGTAGCGCTCCACCGGATCGGCGACGTCGGCGTTCTTCAGGAACGACTCTTCCGCGCCGTCCAGGTCGCCCAAGTAGAACTGCGCTCCCCCGACCGCGTTCCGAGCGCGAGCCATCAGCTTGTCATCCTCGAGACGGTTCGCGATCTCAAGCGCCTCCAGGGCGTTCTCGAGCCCTTCGCCTGCCTGGCCCCTGCGAAGCAGCGTCCGAGAACGCCTCATCCTCACCTCGGCCAGTCCAGCGTCCGTTTGGAGGTGCCATGCCAGCGCCTCGGCTTCGGCGAGGGCTGCGTCTTGGAGCCCCACATCGCCAAGCTGGGACGCGCATCCTTCCAGAAGAAGCGTCGCCCGCAACCGCACGTCTGGCACGTCCTCGCCAGTCCATAGGGCGCGCAGCAAGTGAGGCACCGCTTCCCCGGGCTTCGAGGCCGCGACCGCCTGCTCGGCGGCTTCGAGCAACAGCGGTGCGGCTTCCTTGACCTCGCCCGCCCCCATCAAGTGGCGCGCGATCACGTCAGGGCCCGCCTTCGAGTTCGCTCGTAGGGACACCGCGATACGCTGATGCAACAACCTGCGCACGACCGCAGGGGTCGAACCCATCACGGAGGCCTTCGCACTGGGGCTCAACGTCAGGTCGGGTCTCAGCACCCCGGCAGACTCCAGGCCGGCTAGGTCGCCTGCGACATCCAGAGGGAGCCTCTCCACCACGAGTGCGAGCGACTCGACGTCGAGGACGCCATCTGCGACGGCCACTGCCTGGGCCAGGCCGCGCAGTCTCGGCTCCAGCTTCCCCAGGTCATGGGCTAGCGGCAACGGCTCGCCTCTACTGATCAGGCCTTCCAGTTCGAGCGTGTCCTCGGCCGGCTCGAGGCCCACCTCGGCGCGCAACGAGTCTTTGAATGTCGCGAACCGCGTCAAGGCTCCCCGGACATCCCCGGCCGCGTATGCGGCACGCATCCCGTACCTGACCATGCGCTCGTCGAGCGGTTCCACCGCTAAGGCGGCGTCGATAGCCGCGAGTGCCTCCGCATGCCTGCCCAACCCGCTCAGCTCATCAGCCAGCGCCCGCGTCGCACGCAGCGACAGTTCTGTCACCCTCCGACGCTCGAGCTCGAGCCAATCGAGGAACGCGAGGGAGGCGACCCGCTCGAGTCCAGGTAGCAACTCGCCTGTAGCTATCGGTCGGAGCTCGTCCTTGCCGCCCTGCTCTTCGATGGCTTGGACGTCGGTTTCGGCGATGACCCTTACGACGTCACCCTGGTCATCGAGCCAGTCGGACGCTCCAGGAAGCTGCCTTAACGCGTAGAGCTCCTGCCTCAGGTTGGCAAGCCTTCCCGGGCCCCAAAGTAGCTCTGCGAGGTCCTCCCGGCGGGCCCCCTCTCGCCGCAGGCTCAGGTAGGCGAGCAGCGCCGTGCCTTTACGGGAGATGATCCCGAGGTCATTGCCGCTGTACCGGAAGCCGACCCGGCCGATGAGCGTGGCCACGAGTGGCATCATGGCGATGGTAAACCGCGAGGACCGGCCGGGCCACTTGGCCCGGCCGGTCCTCCGGGGATGCAGGTCGTCTTGTCAGCCCGACACACTCACATACCGGAGCCCGCGATCACCTGTAGCAAAGCGGAAACTCCTGCGGCCGCAGACTGGATGGCCAGGAGCGACTGCTGGTCCACGCCTTGGGCAGCCAGCGCTCGCGCCGCGTCGACCAACGCGGTCAGGTCCGCGGCTTGGGGGTGCGATGAGAGGTCGTTGGCGATGCCGCCTCCCTGGCCACCACATGGATGACCCCAATCGGCGTTGAATCCGTCGCCTCCCTCGCCGACGATGCAGTTGAGCACGTGACCGAGATGCCTTGACGCCATCGCCTGTTCCTCAGCTGCCGCGGAGAAGCCCGCATGTTGGATCGCCGTCTGAAGTTGCGTCGCGAGCTCACCCGTCGGCGCTTCGATCATCTGCGACGACACGTACCCGATCGTCGCCACGAACAGTATTGCGGCCGCTACCTTGGTCCCTATCCTCTTCATTTCCCTACCTCCCTAGGAGATCTCCGCCTACTGGGCGGGTGGGGCGTCTATGGTCAGTGATTCGAGCTGATCGGCATCGGGCGGAAGCTCCTCCTCCCCGGTCGGGAAGCCGTTCTGCGAGAGCACGTACGAGATGACGTCTGCGTACTCTTGCGGCTCCAGGCTCCCGGGAGCGCCGAAGGGCATGTTCTGGCTCACGAAGCGATACAGGGAGCCCAGGGTCATGCCGTGCCAGGCCTGATTGATCGGGTTCAGCTGAGGACCCATGCCACCCTGGAGCTGGGCACCATGGCAGCCGGAACACCGGGAAGCGAAGATCTCGCCGCCGCGAGTGGCCTGCTCCTCGGTGAAGACGCCGGCCGAGACCCCTGTTACCTCTGCGGCCGCGTTAGCCTGAGCGTCCCCTGCTCCGTAGCCTCCTTGAGCCAGAGCCGCTGCCGTCAGCACGAGCAGGACGAACGTAGCGGCCCAAACGACGCGCGTCCGTCCACGACGAGTAGCGGACGCTTCCCGCGAACTGCTCTTCACCATCTTTCCCCTCCTGTCCGCTGGTACGCGGATGGGGAAGGTTCGGATTCATGCGTGGGCGGCGATCTAGCCGCGAGCTTGGTGGACGGCGACCTTGGTCAGGCGATCTCTTCGGCCGGGAAGAGCGGGGTGGGTCTACCGATGCGGATCACCGCATGACAGGCCCTACAGCGAGGTTCGTAGCTCTCGGACGCGCCCACCAGGACGACCGGGTCGTCGACATGTGCCGGATGGCCCGCGATCAGCCGCTGCGTGCGGGTAGCGGCCTGCCCGCAGCGGCAGATGGCCGTCAGCTTCTCGACGACCTCGGCGCGTGTGAGTAGTTCCGCCATAGGGCCGAAAGGCTCGCCGCGGAAGTCGAGATCGAGCCCCGCCAGGATGACGCGTTTGCCCTTGTCCGCCAACCCGTCAACGAGCATGACAAGGTCGGAGTCGAAGAACTGCGCCTCGTCGATGGCAACCACCTGGGTGTCCGGCCCGAGGGCATCTTCCAGCGCCGTCACGTTCGCCACAGGCTGGGCCTCCAGCGTGCGACCCATATGTGACGCGACCGCGCGCTTCTCGTACCTGTCGTCGATCACGGGCTTGAACACCTGCACCCGTTGCCTCGCGATGAGGGAGCGGGTGACGCGCCGGATGAGCTCCTCGCTCTTACCCGAGAACATCGGTCCCGCGATCACCTCTATCCAACCGGTAGAGAAGGAGTGGCCGAGCACCTGGGCATCCTAACTCCGGCCACGTTCCTGGAACTCGGCCGGCAGGCTCAGCCGGCCGTGCCACCCTCCACCTGGGGCTGGACGCCGGCTGGCAGGCTCGGCTCGACTTCAGGACTTGTGTCGGTCACCGCGCCAGGTCGCACCGCCTCTGCGGCCTTCCTACCCAGCTCCCTGAACTTGTCCGAAGCGGCATCCAGCTTGGCGATCCAGGCGGGGTCCGCTTCCATGCCCTCCGTGGCCCGGTGGTAGGCGATGAGCGTCGCCGCGAGAGCCACTGCGTCTGAGACCGCGAGCTTGAGCATCCAGGCGCCGATCAGCACGCCGATGACCAGGGCGACCCGCAACCCGGGCGCCACTGCGGCGATGCCCGCGGCCGGTATGCCGAGAACGAGCAGGAAGATCAGGAACTCCACGAAACTGAGCAGGGCGAGCACGACGGCGTTGGCCAGGATGGGCTTCCAGGCCTGCGCGTAGAGGACGACGCCCTCCTTCGCGACGGCCCACACGTTCTCCTCGCGCTTCGCGTACGCCCGCGAGAGCACTGCCTCGTCTACGTACGTCGTGCTCATCACCGCCACGCGCTCGAGGACCTTGCCAAGGCTGTCGATGCCGGGGATAGGGAGGATAGACGTGATGCGGGTGAACGTCCTCACGATGAACTTGACGATCCCGTTCACGAGCAGGTCCACGCCGAAGAGGATGCTGGTGTCGCGGAACCGGCTCAGGACCTGCGCCTTGCCATAGGCGAGCTGGCTCTCCTTGGGCCCCTGTCCGGTGACGATGAACTCGGTCATGACGGCCGTGTGAGCCGCCTTGAGCAGGTGGAACCAGTAGCGCCCCGCCCAGCGCACGACCGCGAACGCGCCGGCGACGGCCACTACGAACACGATGAAGCCCAGCGGCCCCCAGAGACGCCCTAGGACCCAGGCGATTCCCCCTACAAGGGCGGCGTACACGCCCAACGCCAATCCGAGCACGAGGTAGCTCCCCAACCTCACCCACAGGATCGGCAGCGTCTTACCGACCAGTCCTATCGCTTCTCCCAGGTAGATCTTGGGCATGCCCGGCTCCTTCCACTAACGCGACGTACTCGTCCGTTCGTGGAAGGAGCCTATGGTCACGCCGTCAATCTGCCGTCAACGCACGTCCTCTCGTTCTGATAGCAGGTCGTCCAGCCTGGAGTACCCGGCCTCCATGCCCACCGCCATGCCGGTGCGCGTCGCAGCCTCCCGGGCCTCACGGCTCGCGAAGGCGACCGTCATCCTCATGAGCGTGCCGCCGTCCTCCTGTGCCTCGAACTCGGTGGTGATAAGAGTCTCGCCCTGGGTCCAGTCGTCGTTGAAGCGCTCGCGGGCGACCGTACGCTCGGGCGGTTGGACCTCGACGAACGTGCCCGACAGTGCCAGGTCGGGCTCTCCCTCCTTGCGCCACACGTGCCGGTAGCCGCCACCGGGCCGCAGGTCTATCTCGCAGACGGGCATCGTCCAGCCCTCCGGCCCCAACATCCACTGAGGGACCAGCTCTGCGCTCGTAAACGCCTCGAACACGAGCTCCCTGGGTGCGTCGAACCTGCGCAGGATGACGACGTCGGTCTCGCCTGAGGGCTCGAGGGTCAATGGCCGCGAAGCGGCACCCGCGTGAGTCATGCCCGACCGTCCGCCGCGGCCTCCAGGGCCGCGATGTCTAGCTTGCTCATCTGCAGCATCGCGTCGATAGTCCGCTTAGCTCGTTGCGGGTCAGGATCCGTGACGAGGCGGTAGTAGGCGTTCGGGACGACCTGCCACGACAACCCCCACCGGTCCTTGAGCCAGCCGCATTGCGAGTGCTCTCCTCCGCCCTCGACGAGCCTGTCCCAGAAGTGGTCCACCTCCTCCTGGGTCTCACATTTGACCTGGATCGAGAACCCTTCGGTGAAAGTGAAGTGCGGCCCACCGTCGTAGGCGTCGAAGCGCTGTCCACCAACCTCGAACGAGACGCCCGGCGCCTCGTCGCCGGAGAGGACCTTGCCGTCCGGGAACACCGATGCGTAGAAATGCGCCGCCTCGCGGCAACCCTTCTCGAACATCAGGAACGGGCTTGCCTGGATGGATGGTGTCATACGTATCTCCTCTCGCCGCTCGCGCGGTAACCGGACTCGTGATCGGAAAGTCCCACAAAGGCGGTCTCTCGTGAAGACCGGCCGAGGGACCCTAGTTGGAACGCCTCTTCCTGAGCTCATCGAGGACGGCGTCGAGCCTCTCGAAGCTCTTCTCCCAGTACTCCCGGTACCGCTCGAGCCAAGCGCTGGCGTCCGCGAGCGGTGCAGCCTCGAGGGTACGCGGCCTGCTGGTACCGTCGCGGCCCACGGAGACGAGTCCGGCGCCTTCCAGCACCTTCAGGTGCTTGGACACTGCCGGCTGGCTCATCTCGAGCGGCTCGGCCAGCTCTTTGACCGTCGCGCTCCCTTCAGCGAGCCTCGCCAGCAGTGAACGACGGGTGGGGTCTGCCAGTGCCGCGAAGACCGCATCAAGGCTTGTGGAATCTTGATAACCAGAAGGTTGCATAACCACCTAGAAATATAGGCATCGGAGACGGTATCTGTCAAGGCTCCGGAGCCCGGCGCGCCGGTGATAACCTCGCGGGCGATGCAGAGATTCCATGGCACGACGATCGTGGCGGTGAACCGAAACGGGGTCACTGCCCTGGTAGGCGACGGTCAGGTGAGCCTGGGCGACACGATCGTCAAGCGCGGCGCTGTCAAGGTCAGAGAGCTGGCAGACGGCAAAGTGGTGGCCGGCTTCGCAGGCGCCGTCTCCGACGCCTTCACGCTCCTGGACAAGTTCGAGGGCTACCTGCAGACGTATCGCGGGAACCTGACGCGCGCGGCCGTCGAGACCGTGAAGGAGTGGCGCACCGATCGCGCGCTGCGCAACCTCGAGGCCATGCTCATAGTGGCCGACCACGAGCAGCTACTCACCCTCTCCGGAGCGGGCGACGTGCTGGCCCCGGACGAGCCGGTGGCGGCCGTAGGATCGGGCGGCGCGTACGCGCAGGCCGCCGCCACCGCGCTGCTGCGGCATACGGACCTGGGCGCCGAGGAGATCGGGCGCGCGGCTTTGGCCATAGCCGCGGACATCGACGTGTTCACCAGCGGCAACGCGACGGTACTGACGGTCACGGCGGACGGCGTCACGGGTGCAGACGTTGCGCCCGGTGACACCCAAGGCGAGGCGGGAGCATGACGGACCCGTTCGACCCCAACCCCGGGGGCGCGCACTACTCGGTCGGCTCCGACGGCTCCACGGCGCAGATCGTGAGGCAGGCTGCCGGTCTGACGCCGGCAGAGATCGTGAGCGAGCTCGACCGCCACATCGTGGGCCAGGCGAAAGCCAAGCGAGCGGTGGCCATCGCCTTGCGCAACCACTACCGCCGTCGGCAGCTCCCCGATGAGGTCCAACCCGAGGTCACTCCCAAGAACATCATGCTGATCGGTCCCACCGGCGTGGGCAAGACCGAGATCGCCAGGCGCCTCGCCAGGCTGGCCAAGGCACCGTTCGTGAAGGTCGAGGCCACGAAGTTCACCGAGGTGGGGTACGTGGGCCGCGACGTGGACTCGATAGTCCGTGACCTGGTGCGAGCGGCAGAGGTGATGGTCGAGGAGGAGAAGCGCGCGGAGGTGAAGGACCGTGCCAGGGCCGCCGCCGAAGAGCGGCTGCTCGAGGTGCTGTTGCCTGGCGGCGGCGCCGAGGGCAGGGAGCGCATGCGACGTCTGCTGGAGAGCGGCGGCCTGGAAGAGCGCGTGGTCGAGATAGAGGTCAAGGACGAGCCGAACGTGGCGATCCCCATGCCTGGCATGGAGGAGACGGGGATGAACCTTCAGGACATGTTCCGCCGCTTCATGCCCGAGAAGCGGGTGAAGCGCAAGGTAACGGTCAAGCAGGCCAGGCGCCTCCTCGAGGACGAGGAGGCGGGTCAACTCATCGACCGCGATGCCGTCTCTGGAGAGGCCATCAGGCGAGCCGAGGATAACGGCATCGTGTTCATCGACGAGATCGACAAGATCGCAGGCGACGACCGGACGTCCTCAGGCGACGTGAGCGGCGAGGGCGTGCAGCGCGACCTGCTTCCCATCGTCGAGGGGACGCAGGTGACCACCAGGCAGGGCCCAGTGCGCACCGACCACGTGCTGTTCATCGCCGCCGGCGCCTTCTCCACGGCCAAGCCAAGCGACCTGATCCCCGAGTTGCAAGGGCGCTTCCCTATCCGAGTCGAGCTGGAGGAGCTCTCGCAGGGCGACCTGAGGCGCATCCTCACCGAGCCGGAGCACGCCCTCACCAAGCAGTACACGGCGCTTTTGGAGGTCGACGGCACTCACGTGCGGTTCGACGACTCCGGCATCGACGCGATCTCCCGTTACGCGGAACAGGTCAACCGCGAGGTCGAGGACATCGGTGCGAGGCGTCTGCACACCATCCTGGAGACCGTCCTGGAAGAGGTCTCGTTCGCCACGAACCTGGGCGAGGTGGTGATCGACGAGGCGCTCGTGCGGGAGAAGCTCGAGGGCGTCGTGGAGGACGAGGACCTAAGCCGCTACATCCTCTGATCCGGCACGTGTTGGCTCTTCCCGGCTAGTCCTCGACGACGCTCAGCGAGAACGTCGCCTCCTTGGTCTTGAAGCCATTGGTAGCACGCACCTTCACGTTCTTCTCGGTCTCTCCTATCGCCGCTTCCTGTGAGACGACGAAGGTCATGTCGTCCTCGGTGATGCCGGACGGGATCTCCAGGTCTTCGGCGTTCAAGTAGTCCGGGCCGTCGTGGAGCGTCACCACGATGGGAGTGGGCAGCACCTCCACTGGCACCGGCCGGCTCACCACGACCGTCACGGTGAACTCCTCCCCGGGAGACGCCGTCACCTCGGCGGGCTCCAGCGTGATCGTGAAGTCCATGGCGGCGTTGGCGACCAGCGCCTCACAGGCGGTAAGGATCCCCACTGCGGCGACCCCGCCCAGCAACCCCACAAGCAGCCTTCTCATCCCGAGTTCCTCCTTAGCGCCGGCCGCAGAACCAGGTCGAGGAGGGGCAGGGTCGAAGCGAGCGTCTCGCCTGTGGTCCGTGTTCCCGGGCAGCACACAAGCTAAGGCTCCGGCGTCAACGCGGCGTCAAGATGCGCGCCGCACCGTGTCCTTGCGACTTCGATGCAGTGGTCGCAGGCTCAGGGCAACGCGTGGCGCGCGAAGAACTGCCAGATGAACTCGGACGCGTTCAGGTCGAGGTTCACGTTGCCCGCGACGTTCTCCGGCAGTATGCCGGCACGTCCAGGCCAGTTGTGCCCGCCGCCCAGCACGACCGCCAGCACCAGCTCGTGGTCGTTCGGGCAGTCCATGTACCGCAGCACGCTCACCTGAGTGTCAGCCGTCTGGTCTGACCGCGGCACCGCGACGCTATCGACCACGTCGCCGCAACCCACCTTGTCCGACCAGAAGGTCATCGTCTCCTCTACGGAGGCGAGCACGGTCACCGGTCCGCCCGGGGTCTCCTGCCGCAGCCCCTGGAACGGCACTACCGTGTCGTGTGTGCCGTGTATGAACAGCATCGAGAGGGGGCCGGGGGCCTCGCACACGCTGGGCTGGCCCCCGAACCCGGCGGCTCCTACGCTCGCGTAGGCCGCGAAGGTCCCGGTGGCGTCGCACGCCAGCCTCTGCGCCATGAAGCCGCCGTTGGAGAAGCCGGCTACGTAGATGCGCCTACGGTCCACCGGTACCTGGCTGGCGATATCGTCTACGAGCACGTCCAAGAACCCTATGTCGCTCACGGGCAGGTCGTAGCCCTGTACGCCCTCGACGTAGTTCCACTGCTCCTGCACCCCGCTTGGATACGCGACGACGAACCCGTAGCGGTCCGCGACCTCGTCGAACCCGGTCAGCGAAGCCATCCCGGGTCCCGTTCCACCCCGCCCGTGCAGTACGACGACGAGCGGCGCTTCGGCGGGCAGATCCTCGGGCACGTGCAGGTAGTACTGGCGGGCTCGATCTTCGTGCGTCAGCGTGGCCAACCGCGTGGGCTGCGCGAACGCCGAAGCGAGGACCAGCAGGGCCAGTAGGCAGAAGAGAAGCCTGGTCGGCGCGAGCTGCGCTATGCGGAGCGGCATGCGCTCATTCTCCTCCGCGTCACGTTTAGGCGCCAGCTATCCGGCACTCAATCCCAGAACTTCAGCTGTCCGGGCCGGTACGAAGGATCGACGCGAACGGCGAACTCCTCGAGGCCGTCCAGATCGGGCGGCTCGAGGTAGTAGCGGAAGTTCTCGAGGTACCGCTGCACGATGCCCTCGGGCACGCCCAACCGCCGGCTCTCCCCTTCCGCGACCTCCGCCAGTCTCCCGAGGCCGTACGCCCTGGCCCCTCGGAACCGCGCCAGCAGGTCATCCGACGGTCGCCGGTCCGCCCGCGACGCCCAGACGGCGAACGTGAACGGCAGTCGGGTGCGCCGGTACCAGGCCTCCCCCAGGTCGGTCACGTGAAGACGCGGGTTCAACCCGCTCACGCCACTGGCTCCGCGACCGGCAGGTCGCTCTGCACCGGACCTCAGGTGCCTGACGGCCTCGGTGAGCGCGGCGTCGCCTATGAGCAGCGCAGCGTCCGATGTAGCGAGCATCTCATCGAGCGTGCCCGGCGTGGGCAGCAGATCGGCCTCCATGCCGTCAGCGGACAGCAGCGAGCGCAGCAACTCCACGCTGGTCGCCGACTGCGGCGTCACGGCCACGCGGGCTCCCGCCAGGTCCTCCCAGGGGGCGAGGTGGAACAGCATGACGCTGTAGACCGGGCCCAGCGTCGCTATCGAGAAGTCGGGCAGCGCCCGGTAGTGGGCGCGATGCCTCACGAACTCGACGGAGGACACGAGCGTCAGGTCGATCTCGCCCCTCCGGAGAGCCTCGTTCAGGGTCGTCGGCACGCCACGCACGAACCGCGTACCCGGGCCCTCCTCCAGGCCGAAGTGCAGAGGCGCCACGTTGGCGAACTCCACGATCCCGAGTACCTCGACGCTCGGGTCCCGCCATTGGACCTGGGGTGACTCGAAGAGCGGCGTGGCATCGTTCAAGCGAAGACCTTGAGCTCGCGGTAGAGAGCGTCGCGCAGGACCGGCGTGCGACCGGCGCCCCGGATCAACTTGCGCAGCGCCTCCTCGTCCATGCCCTCTGCGGTCACGGCGCCCGACGCGTGCGCGATCTTCTCTGCCTTGATGGTGCCGTCTATGTCCGAGACACCGGAAGACAGGGACACCTGCGTGAGCTCGGGCGTGATCATGATCCAGTAGCCCTTGATGTGGGGGAAGTTGTCGAGCATCAGCCTCGCGACGGCGAGGTTCCTGAGGTCGTCGACGCCCGTCGTGAAGCGGGTGCCCAGCTCTTTGGCGAGCTGGTTGTTGTCCGGCTGGAAGGCCAGGGGGACGAACGAGACGAAGCCCCCGCTAGCGTCCTGTTGGTCGCGCAGCCTCAGCATGTGGTCGAGGCGCTCCTCCAACGTCTCGATGTGCCCATATAGCATGGTCGCGTTCGTGGGCAGACCCAGCTCGTGAGCGGTGGCGTGTATCTCCAGCCACTGGTCAGCGGTCACCTTGGCGCGCGCGATCTGCTTGCGGACGCGGTCGGCGAATATCTCGGCGCCGCCGCCGGGCAGTGCCACAAGCCCGTGGTCCTTCAGTTGGCTCAGCACCTCGCGGTACGTGAGGCGGGGTCTGGTGATCCGCGTGAAGTGATGGATCTCGGCGCCGGTCCAGGCCTTGACCTGCACGCCGGGGTACCGCTGTGTGAGTCCCTCGACCAGGTCGAGGTAGTACTGCCACTCGCGCTTCGGGTGGTGACCGGAAGAGATGTGTATCTCGGTCAGGTCGGGGTGGTAGTAGCCATCGACGAACTCCCAGACCTGCGGGAGGTCGTAGTCCCAAACGCCCTCTTCGCCGAACCGCCGTTGGAAGCCGCAGAACGTGCAGCCGACGTAGCAGATGTTCGTTTGCGACAGGCGCAGCGAGTGGACGTAGTAAGCCTTATCGCCCACCTTCGCGCTGCGCACGTGGTCCGCCAGACGCATGAGGCCGGGCAGGTCACGGGTCGCGTACAGGACCATGCCGTCCCGCAGGTCCAGACGGCCGCCGGACAGGACCTTGTCCGCCACACGCGCCAGGGCGTCGTCCCGGGTCCTGAGACCCTCGGACGCGATGGGCTGCCTGGGGGCGGCCAAGGCGGTCACGAGTGCAGCGCCCGCCCGTCCACGGCCAGAGCTGCCTCCTTGACGACCTCCGAGAGAGTGGGGTGCGCGAAGGTCGTGCGTGCGAGGTCCTCGCTGCTGGCACCGAACGACATGGCGATCACGGCCTCGGCGATGAGCTCACCGGCGCGCGGTCCGATAGCGTGCACGCCTAGGATCCTGTCGGTCAGCTCGTGGGCGAGGACCTTCACCTTGCCATCCGTATGGCCCAAAGCGCGAGCGCGGCCGTTGGCGCTGAAGGGGAACACGCCCTTGCGGTAAGGGGTGCCCTCCTCTTTCAGCTGCTCCTCCGTCGCGCCCACGGTCGCGACCTCCGGCTCGGTGTACGCGACTCCGGGCACCAGGTGGTAGTGGACCTTGGTCGGGATACCCTTGAGCTGCTCCATCAGGGCCACCCCGTCGTCCTCGGCCTTGTGAGCGAGCATGGGACCGCGTATCAGGTCGCCGATGGCGTAGACGCCGGGCGCGGTGGTCGCGAAGCCGTCGTCGACCTTGACGCGGCCGCGCTCGTCCAGCTCCACGCCGGCTTCCGTCAGCCCCAGCCCTTCGGTGTTGGGCTTGCGTCCCACGGCCACGAGGACCTTGTCCGCCTCGACCGGGTCGCCACCATCGACCTGCACCTTCGCGCCGCTCTTCGTGACCTCTACGCCGGTGACCCCTGCGCCCAGGCGGAACTCGATGCCCTGTCTCTTGAGCGCCTTCTGCGCCTCGGTCGCGATCTCAAGGTCCATACCCGGCAGGATGCGGTCCAAGTACTCGAGCACGGTCACCTTGGAGCCCAGGCGTGCCCAGACGGAGCCGAGCTCTAGCCCTATGTAGCCGGCGCCTATGACCACGAGCCGACCCGGCACCTCGTCGAAGGTCAGCGCCTCCGTGCTCGTGACGACCGTCTTGCCATCTACCTTCACGTCCTTGAGATCGCTGACGACGGAACCCGTCGCTAACACCACGTGTTGCGCCTGGATCTCGACCGTCGGGTCTCCAGACACCTCGACCCGCCGGTCTTCCAGTAGCTTCCCGGTCCCCCGGTAGACGGTGACGCCGTTCTTCTTCATCAGGTAGGCGACGCCGTCCGTGTTCTGCTTGACGACCTTCTCGCGGCGCGCCTGCATGGCAGCCAGGTCCAGCTCTACCTGCGTCTTGACGCCGTGGTCGGCGAACCCCGTCTTGGCCTCGTGGAAGTTGAAGCTCGACTCGAGCAGCGCCTTGGAAGGTATGCAACCGACGCGCACGCAGGTGCCGCCCAGCGTGGCTTCCCGTTCGACCAAGCCGACGTCGAACCCCAGCTGGGCAGCCCGTATCGCGGCTACGTAGCCACCAGGGCCGGCGCCCACGATCACGACGTCGTGACGCTTGCCGTTGCCCGCGGCCACCTCAGACCTCCAGCAGCATGCGAGCCGGGGCCTCAACGGCCTCCTTGATGCGCTTGAGGAACGTGACCGCCTCGCGGCCGTCGACGATGCGATGGTCGTACGTGAGCGCGACGTACATCATGGGCAGGATGACCACCTGGCCGTCTCGGGCCACGGGTCGCTCCTGGATGGTGTGCATGCCGAGGACCCCTGACTGTGGCGGGTTCACGATGGGCGTGGACATGAGCGAGCCGAACACGCCGCCGTTGCTGATCGTGAACGTCCCGCCCTGCAACTCGTCGGGCAGTAGCTTGTTCGCCTGCGCCCTCTGGCCGTAGTCGGCGATCGCCTTCTCGAGCTCTGCGAACGACATGCGGTCGGCGTCCCGTATGACCGGGACGACCAAGCCCTTCTTGGCGGAGACGGCCACACCGATGTCGTAGAAGTTCTTGTAGACGATGTCGTCGCCGTCGATCTCGGCGTTGAGCTGCGGGATCAGCTTCAGCGCGTCGATCACGGCCTTGACGAAGAACGACATGAAACCGAGGCGGATGCCGTACCGCTTCTCGAACGTCTCGCGGTACTCCTTGCGAAGGTCCATGACGGCGGTCATGTCTATCTCGTTGAAGGTCGTCAGCAGGGCGGCCGTCTGCTGCGCCTCCACCAGGCGGCTGGCCACTGTACGGCGGAGCGGGCTCATACGAACGCGCTCCTCTTGGCGGGCTGCGCCGGTGCCCGAGTCGCCGACGGGCGTCGCCGAATCTCCACCCGCGCTCTGGGCGGCCTGACGCTCGCGCTCCTCGATGAAGCGCTGGACGTCTTCCTTGAGCAGACGCCCGCCGGGCCCGGACGCCTGGACGTCGTAGGCGGAGAGGCCGTGCTCGTCGAGAAGCCGTTGTGCGGCCGGCATCACGCTGGTGGCGCGCTGTGAGTCGGTTAGCGGCTCGGCGACCTCCGTCGCGGTCTCGGTCGATCTCGCGGCTGGCGCGGCCGACGCGCTGCCGGCGGGGGGCTGGTCTTCGCCGGCGGGAGGCGCGGGCTGTGCAGGCGCCTCAGGCGCCTTCTCCGCCGGCTTGTCCTCAGGCGGCCGCGCTGCCTGCTTAGCCGCGGATGCCTCGCCGCCTGCTGCCGCGCCGGCCTGCGACTCGTCGACGCGCGCGATGACGTCACCGACGCCCACGGTGTCACCCTCGGCGACGATCTGCTCGCTAAGGACACCGGCCACCGGAGCCGGCACCTCCAGCGTCGCCTTGTCCGTCTCGACCTCCACGATCGGCTCGTCGGCCGCCACGGGATCACCCACGGACTTCAGCCAGGTCCCGATGATGACCTCCGAGATCGACTCGCCCGCAGCGGGCACCTTGACGTCAGTTGCCATGTTCGACCTTCCCTCTGGAGGGAGGCCTGCTCGGCCGAGCGTCGTCCGCTGCCCGTCTACTCGCCGAAAGCCTCTTCCACCAGCATCTGCTGCTCTATGCGATGCGCCGCCCCCGAGCCGGTGGCGGGGCTCGCCGATTCCGGCCTGGTCACGCTGTCAAGCGCGCGGCCGGCGACCTCTGCGTCCCATCGTACTCGCAGGTGCCACCACGCTCCCATGTTGGAAGGCTCCTCCTGGACCCACACGGCCGGCGCGGCCGCCGGGAACCGTGCGAGCGCGGCTCCTACTTCGTCCATCCGCAGCGGGTAGAGCTGCTCGAAGCGCACGATGGCGACGTCGGAGGCTTCCCTCTCCTCACGCGCGGCCGCCAGCTCGTAGTAGAGCTTGCCGCTGGTGAGCAGCACCTTCCTGACCCCGGCGGGGTCCACGGTCGAGTCGGGGATGAGCCGCTGGAAACCGCCACTGGTGAACTCGTCCAAGGTGCTCACGGCCTGCGGATGCCTCAGCAGGCTCTTGGGCGTCATGACGATGAGCGGCTTGCGGATCTTCCTCAGCACCTGCCTCCGCAGCACGTGGAAGTACTGCGCCGGCGTCGTGGGGTAGACGACCTGCATGTTGTCCTCGGCGCATAGCTGCAGGAAGCGTTCGAGCCGGGCACTGGAGTGCTCGGGCCCCTGACCTTCGAACCCGTGCGGCAGCAGGAGGGTCAGGCCTGAGAGCCTGTTCCACTTCTCCTCTGCGCTCGAGAGGAACTGGTCGATGATCACCTGCGCGCCGTTGGCGAAGTCGCCGAACTGCGCCTCCCACATGACCAGGCCGTCAGGGGTATCGACGCTGTAGCCGTACTCGAAGCCCAGGACCCCGGCTTCGGAAAGCGGGCTGTTGTGGACGTCGAAGACCCCGCCGTGGGCAGCGGCGATCTCGGCGAGGGGCACGTGCTCGTGACCGTCGTTCGAGTCGTGGAACACGGAGTGACGGTGGCTGAACGTGCCGCGCTCGCTGTCCTGGCCGGACAGGCGCACTCGGTGCCCCTGCGCCACCAGGCTGGCGAACGCCAGTGCCTCGCCGGCTGCCCAGTCGAGCGGGGCGTCACCTCTGGCCATCTCCAGACGCGCATCGAGGCCGCGCCTCAGCTTGCGGTTCAGGTTGAACCCTTCTGGCACGTACGTGAGCTCTTCCAGCAGGCGCCGGGCGTCGTCCACGGTCACCGCCGTGTCGACGTCCGGCACTTCCGAGTCGACACCGCCCACGTAGTCGGTCCATGTGCCCTGCAACGTCGAGTAGACGAGCTTGAAGTCCTCCTTGCGCGCCTCGGAAAGGTGCGCCTCGAGGCGCTGCTTGCGCTCGTCCGCGATCTGCTCGGCCTCGCCCAAGGTCACCTCGCCAAGCGAGAGCAGCTTGTCCCTGTACGCCTCCCTGACCGAGCTACGCTGCCGTACCTTGCCGTACATGACGGGCTGGGTGAACGCCGGCTCGTCAGTCTCGTTGTGACCCATCCGCCTGTAGCAGTACATGTCGATGACGACGTCGCGCTTGTAGCGGTGGCGGAAGTCCATCGTCAGCTCGATGACCTGAGCGACGGCCTCGGGGTCCTCCCCGTTGACGTGGAAGATAGGGCTCTGCAGCATCTTCGCCACGTCGCTCGCGTACGTCGTGCTGCGCCCCTGGCGCGGTCCGGTCGTGAAGCCGATCTGGTTGTTGACGATGACGTGGAGCGCGCCGCCCACGCGGTAGCCCTCCAGACCGCTCATGTTGAGTGTCTCCTGGACGATGCCCTGTCCGCTGAAGGCCGCGTCGCCGTGGATGAGGATGGGCAGGACCTTCTCCCGGTCAAGGTCGCTCTTGCGGTCCTGTTTGGCCCGCGCTCTGCCGAGAACCACCGAGTTGACGTACTCGAGGTGCGACGGGTTGAACGCCAGCGACAGGTGGATGTCCTTGCCGGAAGAGGTCCGGTGATCGCTCGAGTAGCCGAGGTGGTACTTGACGTCGCCCCTGCCCATGTAATTCTCGGGGTCCTTGTCCTCGAACTCGCGGAAGATGCTGCTCGGGTCCTTGCCCATGACGTTGGCGAGCACGTTGAGGCGCCCACGGTGGGCCATGCCGAGCACGACCTCGCCGACGCCCTGGTCCGCGGCCTTCTCGACGGCCAGGTCCAGGAGGGGGATCAGCGTCTCGCCGCCCTCGAGGGAGAATGTCTTGGCGCCGACGTACTTGCGCTGGATGAACTCCTCGAAGATCGTCGCGTCTGTCAGCTTGGTGAGGATGCGGAGCTGGTCGTCGCGGGAGAGCTGGAGCCTGTTGCGGCTCGTCTCCATGCGCCGCTGCAGCCAGACCCGCATCTCCAGCCTGTCGATGTGCATGAACTGGGCGCCGATGCTGCGGGTGTACGTCTCCTTGAGGCCGTCTATGACCTCGCGGACCGTGGTCGCACCGGCCAGGACACTGCCGATCACTGGCGCGTCCAGGTCGGCCTCGCTCAGGCCGTAGAACTGTGGCTCGAGCTCGGGAGCAGCGAACGGCTCCTGGCCGAGAGGGCTCAGCTGCGCCAGACGGTGCCCGCGCACACGGTAGTTGCGCACCAGGCGGTCGAGCTTCTGTTGCAAGACCGCTGCAGCCGCGCCAGCCTGAGAGAGCTGGTCGTCCGTCGCGGCGAGCGGGTTGAAGAGGCTCCTAGGCGTGAAGGTGGGTGCGAGGTGGCGGCCCGCTGGACCAGCGGGGCCGAGCGCATCGAAGTACTCGCGCCAGTCGTCTGAAAGACTTGCCGGTTCCTCTAGGTACCTGAGGTACAGCTCCTCGACGTAGTCGAGGCTCGCGCTGGCGAAGGTTCGTGGCGGTTCGGGTTCTGTGCTGCCTTG
>CAZFAQ010000025.1:0-31175 GCA_964517055.1 uncultured bacterium
GCTTCGAGGACGCCCTCTCGACCGCCCGCTCGGCCGTCGAGGAAGGCATCGTCGCGGGCGGCGGCGTCACGCTGATCCACGCCGTCGAGGCCGTCAAGAAGGCCGCCGACAGCCTGGACGGCGACGAGCGCACGGGCGCCCAGATCCTCATGCGGGCGCTAGAGGAACCGGCACGCCAGATCGCAGCCAACGCCGGCGCCGAAGGCAGCGTCATCGTCAACGCCATCCGCCAGAACAGCGACGGCAAGTACGGTTACAACGCCGCCAGCGGCGAGTTCGTCAAGGACATGTTCACGGCGGGCGTCGTAGACCCTGCCAAGGTGACGAGGACCGCGCTGCAGAACGCCGCCTCGATCGCCGGGCTGCTCCTCACGACCGAGGTGGTCGTCGCCGATCACCCAGAGAAGGAAGCCCCAGCTCCGGCCATGCCGGGCGGAGACATGGGAGGCATGGACTTCTAGGTCTCCACGGCTCGCCGGTTGGCATGGAAGATGCCAGGCGGCACGAGATACCTGTGGAGGCATGGACTTCTAGGTCCAGGCCAGCAGGAAAGCAGGTCGAGCCGCCGCCCGGGCACAGTGCCGGGCGGCGGCTTCTCTTCGGCTAGCTGACGGTCCGCGCCAACGCCCCAGCGGCCGGCCTCAGCTGACGATCAGGGACGTGCCCGTCATCTCGGCTGGCTGGTCAAGTCCCATCAACGCCAACACGGTCGGCGCCACGTCGCAGAGAGCGCCTCCGTCACGCAGGCGCAGCGCCCTGACAGCCGGGTCTGCCGACACGACCACGCACGGCACGAGGTTGGTCGTGTGGGCGGTGTGCGGCTCGCCTGTCGGCGTCAACATCTGCTCGGCGTTGCCGTGGTCGGCGATGACGACCGCCGCGCCACCGCGAGCCGTCCAGGCGGCAAGCAGCTCGCCGAGGCCCCCGTCGACCGCCTCGCAGGCGCGCACCGCCGCCGCCATGACGCCGGTGTGCCCCACCATGTCGGGGTTCGCGTAGTTGAGGAGCACGAAGTCGTCTTTGCCAGTAGCTACGCGGGCGACCGTGGCTGCCGTGAGCTCCGGAGCGCTCATCTCGGGCTTCAGGTCGTAGGTCGCCACCTTGGGGGAGGGCACGAGCGCACGCTCCTCTCCCAGGAACGGGTCTTCGCGCTGGAGGTTGAAGAAGTAGGTCACGTGTGCGTACTTCTCGGTCTCGGCCGTGTGGTACTGCCGCAGGCCGGCCCGCGACACCGTCTCGGACAGGCCCATCTCGAGGGTTGGCAACGCGAAGGCGAAGGGTAGGCCGGTCTCTGAGTCGTACTCCATGAGCGAAGCGAAGCTGACGGCGGGCGCGGTGCAGCGTTCGAAGCCTTCGAACCCTGGCTGGGTGAGAGCGTAAGTGAGCTGCCTCGCCCGGTCGGCGCGGAAGTTGAAGAACAGCACAGCGTCGCCGTTCACGATGCCTGCTGGCTCACCTACGACGGTCGGGACGATGAACTCGTCTGTCTCCCCACGGGCGTACGCGGCGGCCACAGCATCGGCCGCGCTCTCCGCTCGGTGCGGCGCCCTCGCGCATACGACGGCGTCGTACGCCTGGCCGGTACGCTCCCAGCGCCTGTCCCTGTCCATCGCGTAGTAGCGGCCCACCACCGTGGCGACACGAGCGTCGACGCCGCGCGCCCTGACCGTAGCCAACCTGTCCTCGACGGCGGCCAGGTAGGCCTTGCCACCGTCAGGCGCGCTGTCGCGGCCGTCGGTGAAGGCGTGGACCAGCAGCCGGCGCGGCGGGTGCTCGAGGCTCATGTCGATCAGCGCCAGCAGGTGCCCGAGGTCGGAGTGGACGCCGCCGTCGGAGACGAGGCCCATCAGGTGGAGTGTCGAGTCGCGAGCGGCGGTGAACCTAGCCACCAGGACCGGGTTGGAGTGGAACGCGCCGGAGTCGACCTGCTCGTCGATGTACGTGAGGCTCTGCATCACGCGCCGGCCGGCGCCGATGTTCATGTGGCCGACCTCGGAGTTGCCCATCTGGCCTGCCGGCAGCCCGACGGCTGTGCCGGAGGCCAGGAGCGAGGTGCGCGGTCCGGCCGACCAGATCGCGTCGAAGTTCGGGGTGTGCGCGGCCTGCACCGCGTTGCCTGGGCCGGGGGCCGCCAGCCCGAACCCGTCGAGCACGACCAGCATCACCGGGGTCACGCCATCTCCCTTCACGTCATCGGTCTTCATGTCCACGACCATCCGAGGTACCTCGCCACCCGCTCGTCGAGGTGGTGCATGTCGTCGTCGGTGAGCTCGGCTGTCGTCTTGCCTGCCCTCAGGGCGGCCAGGCAGCGCGAGGCGTGCTCCAGGTGGGCGCGGGTCGAGGGGTCGGCGACGGCGCGGGGCAGCAGGTCGAGCACGCTCTGCTCGAGGTACGCGAGCGCAGAGCGCCTGGCGATATGACCCTCCTCTTGCGACAGGCCAGGCGTGGCCGTGCCAGGCGACATCGCGAGCTCTCGCGCAGCGGCGACGACCCGCGGCTCACGCGCCGCACGCCGACAGCTCGGGCACAGCTCGCGGTCCCTGAGCTCGGGGCTGGTGCGACCGGTCTCGGACAGGCGCTGCTCGCGTGGCGCAAGGGGCGCCAGCGCTCCGTCGTGGAGCACGCCGCAGGTCGGGCACGGCAGGTGCCCGGCGGCGCGCTGGCGTGCCCAGTGCCTGGCCAGGCTCCGCGCCGCGCCATGCGCCGCGTCGGCTATGTCCGCCGGCAGCTCGGCCGCTGCGACGGCCCTCTCGAGGGGGACGATGTCCTCACCGACCTCGACATCGTCCTCGACACCTGGGCCCGGCTCGTCCCCATTCACGGCCGTCACTCGACCCGCCTGGAAGCGGATGTCCTTGACCTCTTTCAGCCCGTAAGTGTCGTGGTAGACGGCGATGAACCGCTGCCGCTGCATGCTCAGGTGCATGGCCGTCTCGGAGTCGGTGACGTCGACGATCAGGGCGCCGTTCGTGAACGCCCTTGCCGACGTGAACCGGGCGACGTCGCGGCCCACCACCCTGGGCCACAGGAGAACGACCTCGGCCCTCCGCATGGGCCGCGCCATCCCCTTGCGCCTGAAGAGCTCGGCTAGCAGGTCGCCAGCGCTGCGGGGTCCCGACCCTCTCACGCGGGTGCTCCCGCCCTCGACTCGACCTGCTCGACCGCTCCGGCGGCCACCCTGTAAAGGGCATCCAGGTGGGGCGGCGCCTCGGTGCCTGTGACCACCGCCTGCGGCGTGCCTGCCGTGAGCCTCAGTAGGTAGGCGCGCCTGTCCGCATCGAGCTCGGCCGAGAAGTCGTCGACCAGCAGCACCGGCGCCTCGCCGTGGCGCTCGCTGAGGAGCCGGTACTCGGCCACCCTCAGCGCCAGGGCGGCCGTTCGCGCCTCGCCGCGTGACCCGTACGAGCGCAGCTCTCTGCCTCCGAGAGTCAACGCCAGGTCGTCGCGGTGCGGGCCCACGGCGGTCGCGCCCCTGGCGACCTCCAGATGGCGAGACGCGGCGACGGCGTCCTCCAACGTTGCCTCGTCCCAGTTGCGGACCAGTCCGACGGCGAAAGGCGAGCGGTCGCCCGAGACCTCCTGGTAGACCTCTGCCGCGATCGGGTCCAGCCTGGCGACCAGGCGCCCACGCAACGCGTCGACCTCGGCCCCGACGGCCACGAGGCGCGCGGTCCAGTCGGGGAGTGAGCGGTCGTGAGGGGCGTTCCTGAGCAGGGCGTTGCGCTGTTCGAGGAGCCGCATGTACTCGCGCATCAACGCCGCGTAACGGCCAGACACCTTCGAGATCAGGGCGTCGAGGAAGCCGCGCCTGGCGCTTGGCGGGCCGTGCACGAGCTCGGAGTCCTCGGGGGTGATGAGCACGGCAGCGACGCGGCGTGCGACGTCGGCTGTCCTGACGGCCTGCGAGTCGAGCCTGACGGTCTTGCGCCCAGCCGCCAAGCCCACCTCGACGTGGCTGACGCCCTCCTCGTGCTCCACCTCGACCCCTACGTAGGCCTCCTCGTGGCCGAACGCGACCATGTCTCCAAGCGTGCCGGACGAGAGCGTGGCGTTGCAGCCCAGGTAGGCGGCCGAGAGGAGGTTGCTCTTGCCCGAGCCGTTGGGCCCGACCACGGCCACGACCCCGGCCGGGAACTCGACCCGGCGTGTCACGAGGTTCCGGTAGGCCAACTGCGTGAGCGACACGAGGCGCACCCAGGCAGTGTACCGCCGGCCGTGTAGCGGCCCGTGCCGCGGCGCGCGCGGCCGGTCTGGCGCGGTTGGTACCATCGTGCGATGAGCATCGACGTCACCACGCTCAGGGCCGACTTCCCGGTGCTGGGTCGCGAGGTAGGAGGGAAGCCCCTCACCTTCCTCGACAGCGCCGCGTCGTCTCAGAAGCCGCGCCAGGTCGTCGAGGCCATGAGTGAGTACTACTACAACAACCACGCCAACGTGCACCGGGGCGCGCACACGCTCTCGGTCGAGGCGACGGACATGTACGAGGCCGCCAGGGCCGAGGTGTCGGCGTTCGTAGGGGCGGAGGGACCGGATGGCCTGGTGTTCGTCCGCAACACCACTGAGGCGATCAACCTCGTGGCCGGCAGTTGGGGCCGGGCCAACCTGGGACCGGGAGACGAGGTCGTCATCACGGTCGCCGAGCACCACGCCAACATCGTGCCCTGGCAGCTACTGGCCGCCGAACGGGGCATCGTCATCAAGGCGGCTGGCCTGACGTCCGACGAGACCGTCGACGTCGAGGACCTAGCCAGGCTCGTCGGCTCGCGCACCAGGCTGGTCGCCACGTTCCACGTGAGCAACGTCCTCGGGGCCGTCAACCCGGTTAGGGAGATCGCCGACCTCGCGCACGCGGCTGGCGCGCTGCTGCTCGTCGACGGAGCGCAGGGGGTCCCGCACCTGGACGTCGACGTCGCGGCGCTGGACTGCGACTTCTACGCCTTCTCGGCGCACAAGATGCTCGGTCCCACGGGCATCGGCGCGCTGTGGGCAAGGCCGGAGCTGCTGGCGGACATGCCGCCCTTCCTCGGCGGCGGCGAGATGATCTCTCGGGTCACGCTAGACGGCACGACATACGCGCCAGCCCCCAAGCGCTTCGAAGCCGGTACGCCCGCCATCGCGGAGGCAGTGGGCTTCGCGGCTGCCGCGCGCTACCTGAAGGACATCGGCATGGACGCGGTCAGGCGGCACGACGAGGCGCTGGTCCAGCGGGCGGTCGAGCGCCTGGCTGACCAGGACGGCGTGCGCCTCCTCGGCCCACGCCTCGCCACGGACCGCGTCGGACTCGTCAGCTTCGTCGTCGACGGCGTTCACGCTCACGACCTCGCCACTGCGCTCGACCTCTACGGCGTGGCCGTGCGGGCCGGCCAGCACTGCGCCCAACCGCTAGGCAAGGCGCTCGGCGTCGCCGCCTCGACACGGGCCAGCTTCTACGTCTACAACGACCTGTCGGAGGTCGACACCTTCGTCGATGCCCTCGCCGACGTGATGGCGCACTTCACGCAGGTCGCCTGATGGGCCTGCTGGACGACCTTTACCAGTCGGCGGTGCTCGAGCACTCGCGCAGGCCGCACAACTCGTACGTGCCCGACGCGTACGACGTGGCCGCTCCTGGGGTGAACCCCGGCTGCGGTGACGAGCTGACGCTCTACCTGGCCGTGGAGGACGGTGCCCTCAGCGTCGTCGCGTTCCAAGGTGTCGGCTGCGCCATAAGCCTGGCGTCGGCCAGCCTGATGACCGAGGCAGTCAAGGGGAAGTCCGTCGAGGCCGCGCTGGGGCTCGCCGAGGACTTCAAGGCGATGGTCAGGGGCGCCGAGCCCGACCCGGGGCTCGGGGAGGCGTCGGTGTTGAAGGGCGTCAGCAGGCTCCACGCGCGTGTCAAGTGCGCGACCCTGCCGTGGGTGACCCTGGAGGACGCGATCGCGAGGGTAGCGAAGACCGCCTGACCCGCCGCGAGCAGGCGCCGGAGCTACACCACCCTGCTGTCTGGCCGCTGCATCCGCCTAACCCGCCTCTGCCCGCGACATCTCGTCCTCCGGCTCCTCGACCGGAGGGTCCTCCGGCCCGGCGCTCACCGGTTCCACCGTGCTCGACTCGAGCGCTTCCAACGACCGCGTGTACGCCTGCAGCAGGCCCCGGAACTGCTCCCTGAACAGCCCGCGCTCGCGGACGAGCCTGTCGAGCTCGGCCCTCGTCCTGCTCACGTCTCCGTCCAGGTCGGCGACGCGCCTCTCACGCACACGCTCGGCCTCGTCGAGTATCAGCTTGGCCTCGCGCTTGGCGTTCTCCTTGATCTCGTTGGCGATGCGCTCGGCCGCGATCACGGCGCGCTGCAGCTCCGCCTCCTTGGCCTGCAGGTCGCTGATCTGCTGCTTGGCGGCGTCGAGCTCGGCCTGCATGCCCTGCAGGTCCTTGAGGAGGTCGCCGACCTCGTCGCCGACCCGCGCCAAGAAGTCGCGGACGTGCTTGCGCTGGTAGCCGCCAGCGCCCCGCGGGAACTCCATATGCTCGATCTCTAGGGGGCTCAGACGCACTTGCACACCTCCCGGGCGGTCCTCACAGCTCCGGCAGCACCGCCCTCAGGAGGCGCTTGAAAGACTCGCCCATGCGCTCGGCCATCGCCACGACCTCGGCCCCAGTGGCGTGCTCGTCCGAGTCCGGCAGGGCCATGTCCGTGATAGCCGATATTCCGAGCACGCGCAGGCCGAGCTGCCGTGCCCGCAAGACCTCGAACACCGTCGACATGCCGATCGCGTCTGCCCCCATGGTCCGGAACGCGCGCAGCTCGGCACGGGTCGCGTAGCTGGGCCCGGTGATGGCCAGGTAGACGCCCTCCTTGAGAGCGATGCCGTGCCTCAGCGCCGCGGCGCGCGCGGCCTCGAGGTAGGCCGGGTCGTAGCAGTCGTACATGACTGGGAAGCGTTCGAGCGACGGGTCTGGCAACGGCCCTATCAGCGGGTTCTGGCCTGTCATGTTTATGAAGTCGACCTGCAGCATCAGCTCTCCGGCCCTGAAGGTCGGGTCGAGCCCCCCGCAAGCGTTCGTGAGCACGAGCGACCGCACGCCCAACGCGGCCATGACCGCGATCGGGTACGACACCTGCGCGGCCGAGAAGCCCTCGTAAGGGTGCACCCGGCCTTGCATGGCGACGACCTCGTGGCCGTCTAGGTACCCGACATGAAGGCGGCCCGCGTGCCCCGGTGCGGTCGAGACCGGCATGCCCGGTAGGTCCGCGTACGGGATGGTGACGCCGTCTACCTCCTCGGCGAAGGCGCCGAGCCCCGAGCCCAGCACCAGCCCGATGGTCGGCCGCAGCGTGGTCCTGGCGCGGACGGCCTCCACGGTGGCTGCGAGGCTGTGCGCCGGTCCTGTATCGGACGAGGTGTGCGCGGCGTCGACCTGCATGGCGGGATGATACCGGTACGGGCTGTGTTCGGCTCTCATATACATAGGTTCAAAGAAGCTGTGCGCTGGCGCGAAGTTGCAAGGTGGTTGGCCGTGTTCGGCTCTCATATACATAGGTAAGATGCGCCCATGCCGTGCCGTCTAGTCGCCGTGATCGCGTTCCTATCGGCCATCTTCGCGCCATTCATGACCGCTTCGGCGCAGCCGACGGCGACCGGCCGGATCGTGGAGGTCCGCGTCGAGGGGACGAGCACCTACGCCGACATCGTGCGCACGATAATCACCACGCGCGTCGGCACGGAGGCGTCAACGATCGACCTCGAGGCGGAGCGCAACCGCGTCTACAGCCTGGGCACGTTCGAGAGCGTCAGCGTCGAGATCGAGCAGTCGGGCACCGGACCGGTGCTGGTCGTCAGGGTCGTCGAGAACCCGCGCATCGGTGAGGTCGAGTTCGACGGCGTCACGGCCCTGCAGCAGGACGCCCTGCTCGAGGGCTTGGCCTCGACCCACCTCCTCTCACCGGGCCGGGTCTACAACAGCATCAGGGCGGCGGAGGCGCGGAACACGATCAGGCAAGCCTACCGCCAGGCCGGCTTCCCGTTCGACGTGGAGGTCGACCTCGAGCTGACGCCCGCTCCCGACCTGGCCGAGACCGCGGCGGACATCCCGGTCCGCCTAACGTACGTCGTCGACGAGGCGGCAGAGGTCGAAGAGGTCCGCTTCAGCGGCAACACGGTGCTCAACGACGGCGACCTGAGGCAGGTCTTCACGGCCGTTACCGAGGGCGGCGAGTTCTCCCCACAGGTGTACAGGCAGGCGGTGCAGGCCGTGGCCAACCGCTACCTGGCGCTCGGGTACCGCGGCAGCGGCGTCGACCTGACAGCCACGAGCCTACAGAACGGCGTGCTCGACGTCGTGGTCCGCGAGCTGACCATCGCCTCGATCGACACGACCGCCCTCGGGGTCGACCCCGCTGACCTGAGCCTCCAGCCAGGCGACCTCTTCAACTACGACACGCTCCTCGAGGACGTCAGGCGCCTGGCTCGAGGCCGTTCGAGCGACATCCAGCTCGAGGCCGGCGTCTCGGCCACCGGCGGGGTGCGCGTGACGTTCCGTCTCGGCGCACCGGAGACGGCGGGCCCGGTCCAGCGCATCGAGTTCGAGGGCAACTCCGTTCTGACCGACACCGAGCTCCGCGAAGCGATGCGGACCGAGGTCGGTGACAACTTCGCGTCGGCGGTCGCCGAGGAGGACTTCAGGCAGCTCCTGCGCGCCTACCAGGACGCCGGCTACCGGATCCTCACCACCCCTGACTTCTCTTACGACGACGGCACTTACATCCAGCGCGTGACCGAGCTCGTCATCGCCGACTACTCGGTCGTCTACGACGGCAAGGTGGGCGGCACCGACCCCACGGTCATCACCCGCTACCTGCCGGATCCCGGCACGGTCGTCAACGACGAGGACATCATCGACGGCCTGCTCGACGTCGCGCGGTTAGGCGTCGTCGACGTCGTCAACTACGGCCTCGAGCCGACGGCCGCGACCGAGCAGGTCAACGTGGTCGTCACGGTGCGTGACCGCTCGACCGGCCAGTTCAGGCCGGCGGCCCAGTACGCGACCGACACGGGCTTCTCGGCGAGCGTCGCGTACACCGAGAGCGACTTCCTTGGCCAGGCGCACAGCGTGGGCGCCGAGGTGAGCGCCACGAGCACGGACGTCGGCTTCATGATCGGCGGTCGCCTCAGCTACGACATCCCATGGCTGTACGTCGACTGGCTCGACTTCAAGGAGGTCCCGACGTCGCTGTCGGCTTCGGTCTTCAGCGTCGTCAACAACAACCAGCCGCTAACGGCCAGCGGGCAGACGACGATCCAGTACCCCGGCCTGCCCGCCACCGAGGAGAACAGGGTGCGGGTAGGGGAGTACACGTCGCGCTCCACCGGGTTCGGCTTCACCGTCGCCAGGCCGCTCACGCCCGAGATCTCCCTCAGCGTCGGCGCCAGCGGCTCGTACACGCAGTACCTGATGGAGCCGGTCCGCACCGCATGCGAGATCGATGGCGACGAGGTCACGAACCCAGAGAACTGCTTCATCCCGGCTGACCAAGCGCTGCAGTACCTGCCGACCAGCGGCCTCTCCGGCTTCACCAGCGTGCGGGTGAACTACGACGACCGCGACAGCGCCGACTTCCCGACCGAGGGCGTAGGAGCCTACGGCGGCATCGGGGTGGGCTTCGGGAACGACTTCCTACACCCGGACACCGGCGAAAGGGTCACCTACGTCTACGAGCAGGTCACCGCCGGTGTGCGCACCTACTTCAAGCTGGCGGACGTCGTGCCTACGCAGATCCAGGACGAGAACCACGTCTTCGGCGTGCGGCTCGACGTCGGACACCAGTTCGGCGGCCTGTACCCGGTAAGCAAGCGCTTCTTCGTCGGGCAGAGCGTCGACGTCGCCACTCAGATCCGCGGCTACAGGCGGGAGGACTTCGGCCTGTCACGCACGTACGCGACGAGCTCGTTCGAGTACCGCTACGACTTCAACTTCTCGAGCTTCGCGACCCAGACCGTCATCGGCATCGTGTTCGTTGACGCCGGCTGGGCATCGACCGTGCCGCAGTTCGCCGAGTACCAGACGCCGCTGTTCGCGTCCGCTGGGGTGGGTGTGCAGGTGAACCTTGGCTTCGGCGGCGTCCTGTTGCCTGCCGTGCGCCTCGACTACGCCTTCAGCGAGCGGCACCCGACAGGCGTGTTCAGCTTCAGGGTCGGACCGGTCTTCTAGCGTTCCGGGTCGTCGGCCCGCAAGGGCCGGGGACCCCAAGCGGGCCGCGTAGGAACTCTCGGGCTGGGTCGAGGTCTTGGTCCGGCCTACTCGCCCGCGACCTCGCGTAGGACTCGTTCGTCCCTGACGGTGATCTTGCCGTAACCGGCGCGGATCGCGCCGAGCCTGACGAGCTCACCGATCACCTTCGTGACCGTCTCGCGCACGGACCCGACGGCCGTGGCCAGCTCGTCGTGGGTGATGTAGACCATGGGAGCACCGTCCGGGCTCCGGCCGGAGAGGTCGGAGTCGGAGAGCTCGAGAAGCTCGGCGGCGACACGGGCTCGGAGGGGCTTGCCCGCCAGGCGGTGCAAGGCCCTGCCCATGCCGTCGAGCGCTGACGCCAGCACGGAAGCAAGCTTCCTCAGGTCGCTCTCGTCAAGCTCGGCTGGCTCCATGACCTCGACGTCCGACGGCGTGACGGCCTCCGCGAAGTAACGTCGCGGGTCGCCAGTCAATGACTCCTCGCCGAAGTAGCCGCCCTTCTTCACGTACCGAAGCGTGACGCCGGTACCGTCGTCATCCACTGTGTACAGGCGGATGAGACCGTTGGCGAGCCTGTACAGGTGCTCGGAGCGGCCGGGGAAGAGCAGCACCTCGCCGCTCTCCGCGTGCCGCTGGTCCAGCACGGGGCTCCTCTGAACCGTGTTCACGGTCACGTCCTCCTCGGGTTCGACGATACCGCCGGTCCCGCGACGTGATGACAGTGTGGCTTACGAACCCGATGGCGGCTGGGCGCGGGCCAAGCCGGCCCGGTGCGGCCCTCGCGCCGAGGTCTCAGACGTTGAACAGGAAGTGGACGACGTCGCCGTCCCTGACCACGTACTCCTTGCCCTCGACGCGCAGCTTGCCCTTGGCGCGGGCCGCGGCGAGGCTGCCGGCGGCCACGAGCTCGTCCCACGCGATCACCTCGGCGCGGATGAACCCGCGCTCGAAGTCGCTGTGGATCTCGCCTGCGGCCTGTGGCGCCTTGGCTCCGCTGCGCACGGTCCAGGCGCGCACTTCCTTCTCGCCCGCTGTGAAGAAGGTGATGAGCCCGAGGGTGTGGTAGCCGGTCGTGATCAGCCGCTCGAGCCCCGAGCGCTCGAGGCCCATGTCGGCAAGGAACGCCTGCTGCTCCTCCGGCTCGAGCTGAGCGAGCTCCTCCTCGATCCGCGCCGAGACGATGACGACCTCCGCCCCGCCCTCGGCTGCGACCTCCCGGACGGTCTCCACGTGCCGGTTCCCGGTGACGACCTCGTCCTCCGCGACGTTGCAGACGTAGATGACCGGCTTGGCCGTGAGGAGACCGAGGCTGGCCGGAACCTCCATGCCGCTGCGCCGTGCCGGCACACCGTCCCCTAGCTTCACCATGAGCGGCTCTACCAGCTTGAGCAGCGCAGCGTCCTCCGCGTCCCCCTTGGCGCTGCGACGCAGCCGCTCGTGGCGTCTCTCGAGCGTCGCGAGGTCCGCGAGCATCAGCTCGGTGTCGATCGTCTCGATGTCTGCGGCCGGGTCGACCTCTCCCGCCACGTGCACGACGTTGGGGTCCTCGAAGCAGCGCACGACATGAGCCACCGCTGCCACCTCTCGGATGTGCGCCAGGAACTGGTTGCCCAGGCCCTCACCCTTGTGCGCGCCCCTCACCAAGCCGGCGATGTCGACGAACTCGACGGACGTGGGCACTATGGGCACCTCGCGGCCGGGCTTCGCGTACAGGGCGTGAAGCGCAGCCAGACGCGGGTCTGGCACGGCGACCACGCCAACGTTGCGGTCGATGGTCGCGAACGGGTAGTTGGCGGCCTCGACCCCAGCCTTGGTGATGGCGTTGAAGAGGGTGGACTTGCCGACGTTCGGCAGCCCTACGATCCCGATACCTAGCACAAGCAGCTTCTCCCGCCGACCAACTACGACCGGCTGACGCGACGCCCGATGACGAGGCGTACCGTGTACCCGCCGACGCGGCCGGGCCGAGGGCGGAGCATACCAGAACGACGTCGCCCTCCGGCGGCCCGAGCGAGGCTAAGGCACACGCGACCTGGACGGAGGAAAGCCGTTCTGGAGGCCCGTGATAGAGTCGCGCGGTATGTCGGGAGGACTCGGAACCACGCATAACGTCGTGCTCATCGGTGGCGGGACGGTCGGCGCCGCGACCGTGGAGCTGCTGAGGCGGAGCGGTGTCGAGATCGGCGCCGTGCTGGTCAGGGACGCCTCTCGCCCGCGGGCCTTCGCTGGTTGGCAGGACCTGGTGACTACGGACGCTGCGGTGCTCGCCGGGGCCGACCTCGTCGTCGAGGTGGCCGGCGGCACTACCACTGCTGCCGATCACGCGCTCGAGGCGCTGGGTCGGGGAGCCCGGTTGGTGACGGCGAACAAGGCCGCGCTGGCCGAGCGCTGGGACGACTTCGCTCCGCACCTCCGAGCGGGCCTAGTGTGGTGCGAGGCAGCCGTCATGGCGGGCACGCCAGTCGTCGGGGCGCTGACGCATGCGCTCTCGGCCAGCGCGCCTGTCCACCTTCACGCGGTGCTGAACGGCACGTGCAACGTCATCCTCAGCGACATGGAGGCCGGGGTGCCTTTCGAGCAGGCCCTCGCTAGCGCCCAGGCGGCCGGTTTCGCGGAGGCGGACCCGACCCTCGACGTCGAGGGCTTCGACGCTGCCCACAAGGCCGTGGTGCTGGCGCGCCTCGCCTTCGACCCGGACCTCGATCACGCGGACGCGCTCCGGGCCACCACCGGCGTCACCGGTCTGGACCCGGAAGCGGTCAGGGACCAGGCGCGGCGCGGCCACAACGTCAGGTTGGTGGCCAGCGTGTACCCAGGCGTCGCTGGTTGGTCGGTGGCTGTCAGGCCCATGGCGCTGCCTGCCGGGCACCCTCTCGTGACGCACGGCCCGGTGAACGCCGCCGTGTTCGTGGGCGTCCCTGGGGGCGAGGTCGTGTGGCGCGGGCACGGGGCAGGCGGCGGCGCTACAGCGACGGCCGTAGCCTCGGACGTGCTCAGCGCCCTGGCGGGCGGCAGGGGCCACGCGCCGCGCGGCTCCGCGGCCGACCACGTCGCCGCGATGGCCGTGGCCGGTGATGGCGCAGCCTTGCCGGTCGGCGCGACGGCGCTCTGAACGTGACCGAGCCAGCCGTGCGCTACCGCTCGACGCGCGCGCGGGAGGGTGAGGGAGTCGCTTTCGAAGATGCGCTTCTCTCCGGACTGGCGCCGGACGGGGGCCTCTACCTGCCTCTCACGCTGCCAGCAGCCCCGGTCGGCTGGGAGAGCTTGGCGGAGCCGGCCGAGCTGGCCGCGGCCGTGCTGGCGCCATACGTCGGGCTGGACACGGAGGACGCGGTCGCCGTGTTCTCGGCGGCCCTCGACTTCCCGCTGCCGCTGGTGTCGCTCGGTGACGACCTCTACGTTCTCGAGCTCTTCCACGGGCCGACCGCCGCCTTCAAGGACGTCGGCGCGCGCAGCATGGCCGTCCTCATGGACCGTCTGCTAGGGCGTCTGAGTCGCAGCACCACCGTGCTGGTGGCGACATCCGGCGACACCGGCGGCGCCGTCGCCGACGCTTTCGCTGGCCTGGGGTCGGTGAGGGTGGCCGTGCTGTTCCCACGCGGCCAGGTGTCGAACGTCCAGGAGGCGCAGCTCACGGCCGAGAGGGACGGCGTCACCGCGTACGCGGTGGACGGAAGCTTCGACGACTGTCAGCGGATCCTCAAGGAGGTGCTGGCCGACCCGGGTCGAGAGGACGCCGGTCTGTCGACGGCGAACTCGATCAACATCGGGCGCCTCCTGCCTCAGCTCGTCTACTACCTGCACGCCTCGGCCAGGCTGCTCGCCGGCGGCGAGACGCGGCCGCCGACGTTCGTTGTGCCAAGCGGCAACCTAGGCAACCTGACGGCTGGTCTGCTAGCTGCCGAGGTGGGCCCTGTCGCCGCCGCGTTCGTGGCGGCCCACAACGCCAACGACTACTTCGCTCGCTTCCTGGCGGGCGAGGCGGAGCCGTACGCGTTCCGGCCGAGCCTGAGGACGCTCTCCAACGCCATGGACGTGGGCGGGCCCTCCAACTTCGAGCGGCTGTACGAGTTGAGGGGCGAGGGGTTGAGGCACGCAGTTAGCGGCCAGGCCGTCGACGACGACGCCACCCTGAAGAGCATCGCGCGAGCCTGGTCGGAGCGGGGCTACCTCGCCTGCCCGCACACCGCGGTCGGTCTGGAGGCGGCGGCACGAGAGCGCGCCGCCGGACGCGCCGGCCCGATCGTCGTGCTCGGCACTGCCCACCCGGCCAAGTTCCCTGACACCGTCACGCGGGCGACCGGTGTCGAGCCTCCCGTCCACGCGGGGCTCGAGCGCTTCGAGAACGCCGACAAGCGCGTAGTGCCGCTGGCTGCCGACGCGGGGGCGTTGCGTGAGGCCCTGTTCTCTTCGTAGCTGGCGCCTATCGCGCTAGAGAGTCACCCTGGCCACGTAAGGCGATGATCACCGTTCACTCAGACGAGAGCGAAGGGCGCCGAGTCGCCGTCCTCTAGGCGCCGTACCCTGCCGTCGGCCTCGAGCTTCTCGAGGTGGGCAAGCACGGACAGTCGGGCCAGCTCGCGCAGCTCGCTGTCGACGCTTGGGTAGATCGTGGACGTGATGCCTGGCGCGTCGAGCGGGCCGGCCTCGAGCGCCGCCACGACCTGAGCCTCGCGCTCGAGCCGGTGGGCGCGCTGCTCGGTCAGGCGGCCGACAGGGTCGTCCACCAGGGGACCGTGTCCGGGGCCCAGGGCCGGGGGCGCCAGCTCGATGAGCCGGCTCAGGCTGTCGAGGTAGCCGCCGACATCGCCCTCTGGCTTGCCCACCCAGACCGAGCCGCGGGCGGTGACGAGGTCGCCAGCCAGCACAGCCTCGACCGCGCCGGCGGGGTCCTCGACCACGACAGAGACGTGCCCTGGGCTGTGGCCCGGCGTGTGCATGAGGACCGCCGTCAGGTCGCCGACGGTGAGCACGACGCGGTCCTGCACGACGACCTTGTTAGCTGGCACGTCGACCCGCTCGGCCTCGGCGGCGTGGACGTAGACGCTGGGCCGGTCGAAGCGCGACAGCGCCGGCGCGAGGCCGTCCCAATGGTCAGGGTGGCTGTGCGTCAGGACTATGCCCTTGACGGTGCGCGCACCGGCCTCGGCCACCGCGGTCGCCAACGCCTCGGTCGCGGAGGCCAGGGGCGAGCCCGGGTCGACTATGAGCGCGACGCCCCCGTTCGCGATGACGTAGGCGTTGGTGTGGTCGTACGGCGGCAGCGTAGCGACGGGCACGGGGACCCGGGTGACGTGCGCGCTCACCTTCTCGGCAGCGAAGCTCATGGGCCTTCCTTCGCGAGCTCGATGGCGGCGTCCAGTGCCTCTGCCGCCGGTACCGCGACGTCCGGTTCGACCCCGCGGCCCTCCCACGTCGCTCCCAGCAGGGGGGCTAGCACGCCCGTGGCGATCCACGCCTGCGACCCGTCGCGCAGGCAGAATGGAAGCACGGCCTCGACGTTGCCTGCTGTCGTCTCTCCGACGATGACGGCCCGACCGTTGTCCTGCAGCGCGCCGGCCAGCCCCTCGGCGGCGCTGTTCACGCCCCCGTCGACGAGCACGTAGAGCGGCAGGTCGGTGACCGGCTCGCCGATCGACGGGTACGGCACGGGCAGCGACCAGCTGAGGACGGCGCGCCAAAGGAAGCCTCGCGTGAACACGCCGGCCACCTGCATCATCGTCACGAGGCGGCCGCCTGGGTTGCCTCTCAGGTCGAGTACGAGCGCGTCGGCGCCGCCACGCTGGAGCCGCGTGACGCTCTGGCGCACGGCGCTTGCCACTCCGTCCGACGCCAGGTCGGGGACGCGAAGGTAGCCGACCGTTCGGTCGTCACCCTCCGTCAAGCCGAACGACACGACGCCGATCTGGTCGGTCGTGACGTCCGCCGGCTCGAGCGCCCACCCGCCGCGGGTCAGCCAGCCGGGCCCGGGCAGGCCGGCGCGGGCGTCGAACAGGGCCAGGCAAGGCAGGTCGCCGTACTGCTCGCGGATCTCGTCGACCCGTGAGGGCCGCACGTACACCGAGTGGTCGTCGCCGATCTCCTCGTACATCTCCTCGAGCAGGCCGTACAGGCCCTGCTCGTCCTCGACGTCCGACAGGCGCTCGCGGTAGGCATCTCCGATCTCGTCCCAGTCGACGGGCAGCGAGGCGAGGTCCCAGTAGCGGTCGTGCACGAGGCGCCATGCGCTCTCGAACCGGTCCTCCAGCGTCGCGCCCTGGATGGCGAACGTATCGCCAGCCGAAAGTGCCGTGCCCAGCGAGACGTCTGCCCGGCTAGCCTGGGGCGGCGGGCCGAGTCCGGCGGCGGCGGGCGGGCAGCAGGCCGTCGCCATGGTGGCGGCGACGCACGCGACGAACAGGAGCGGGCGACGGCTCACGCCGGCGCCGCCCTGAGCTCGGCGCCGGCCATCTCGAGCCAGGCCGCATCGAGGACGACGGACTGCGCGCCGACCTTGGTGGTGTTGAGCGCGCCAGCAACGTTGGCCATTCGGGCTGCGGTCAGGAGGTCGTGGCCGTTCATGACGGCGTGCGCGAACGCGGCAGTGTAGTAGTCACCGGCTCCTGTGCTGTCGATCACGCCGTCCACGCCGTGGGCCTCGACCAGCTCGGAGTGCTCGTCCGTGAACAGGATCGAGCCGTTCTCGCCTACCTTCACGACGATGTTGTCGAACCCGGCGTCCTGAAGGTTGTTGACGGCGTCCGTGATGTTGGGCTCGCCGGTGATGGCGTACAGCTCGTACTCGTTCATCAGCAGGTAGTCGGCGGGACGTACGTGCTCCAGGAGCCTGTCGCCAAGCGCGTGCACGGCGCTCGTGCCCAGGTCGACGAACACGGTCAGCCGGTGCGCGACGGCCAGCTCCAGGGTGCGCAACGCGTACTCCTTCTGACGACCGCCGATCAGCGAGTAAGCGCTGAGGACCAGGGCGTCGCGGTCGGCGACCTGCTCCTCGCGCAACGCGGCGGCGTCAAGGTAGCGACTGGCGCCCGCCGCGCTGATCATCGTGCGCTGGGCGTCTGGGGTGACGATCAGGGTGATGCTGCTCGTCTGATGCACGTCGTCGTGCTGGACGAACCGGACGTCGACGCCGGCGGCGACCGCGTTGCGCAGGGCCAGGTCGGCGAACGGGCCCGTGCCGACCCGGGTGGCGATGCGCGTGTCGTTGCCTAGCCGAGCGAGGACCGTGGCCACGGTGCCACCTGATCCTCCCGGCTCGAGCAGGGCGCGGTGTGCGGCGGCCTCGCCACCCGGCTCCGGGAAGTCGCTGACGAAGTACATCTGGTCGACGGTGGCGTCGCCGACCACGAGGAACTTGGGCATCTAGGCTCCGCTCCTTGGCCACCGGGAACGGTGGCATGCGCGTGCGGCAGCCGGAGCACGGCCGCCATGCCTGGCGCGTTGGTTTGCCGGCACATTCTACCTACGCCCGCCCGTCCGCCCGTCGTGCTGAGGAACAGGACCGAGTCGTTCGAGCAGGGCCTCGAACTCCTTCAAGCCGAGCCTCTCGGCCCTGACGAGCGGCTCGAGGCCCGTCGAGGTCAGCGCGTCCTCGACGTCATCCGCCGCGTAGCCGGCCATCAGCAGGTTCCGCTTCAGGGTCTTGCGCCGGTGCGCGAAGGCGGCGCCAATGAGCGCGAAGAGCCTCGGTCGCGGCCTGGCTCCTGGTTCGACCTCGAGAGCCACCACCGCCGAGCGCACCTGTGGTGGCGGCATGAACGCACCAGGCGACACGGCCCTGACCACTTCGGCCCTGGCGAAGTGCGCTACGAGCAGCGAGAGCGCGCCGAAAGCCTCGTCACCCGGCTCGGCCGCCAGGCGCTCTGCCACCTCGTACTGCACCAGGCAGGCGAGCCTCGCGAACCTGCCAGACTCGAGCGCCCTGGCGATGACGGGTGTCGCCACGTTGTACGGGAGGTTGGACGCCAGCACCGAGGCGGGGGGCAGGGTGGAGAGGTCGAAGGCGAGGGCGTCGCCGTTGACGACCTCTACGTTGTCGTGACCGGCCAGGGTCTCCTCGAGGACGGGCATCAGTCGCCTGTCGAGCTCGATGGCGATCACCCGCCTGGCGCGGTGTGCTAGCTCCCTGGTGAGCGTGCCTAGACCTGGTCCCACCTCGAGGACCGTGTCACCGGCCCCGACACGGGCCGCGGACACCACGGCGGCGAGCACCGTGGGGTCCACCAGGAAGTTCTGTCCGAACGACTTGTCGGCCCGCAGGCCGTACCGCGTGAGCAGGTCCCTCACGACGGAACGGTTCGTCAGCAGGTCTCCGCCTACGGGACGTCCTCGGTGCTCAGGTGCCGTGGTAGCCGATGGCCTCGTCTAGCTGATGCTCGGCGTCGGGCAGCGGCACGTCCTGCACGACGGCCAGCTCGCTCGCGAGCATCGTCTTGGCGTTCTCGAGGACCTCGCGCTCTGTGGCGGCGAGGCCCTTCTCGACGTCGCGCTTGGCCAGCACCCCGATGAGCCGCGCCAGGTCGTAGGCGCTGCCGGTCGAGAGGATCTCCTGCTCGGCGCGGAAGCGCGGCGGCCACTGGTTGGGCAGCGTCAGGTCGGCCGAGCGGATGGCCTCGAGCAGCCGGTCGATCTCGTCGGCCTCCACCGTGTGGCGCAGGCCGACCTCCTCGCCCTTCTTGAGGGGAACGAGGACCTCCATATCGCCTCTGATGAAGACGACCTTGAGGTACTCATGGGACTCGCCCAGCACGACGCGCGTCGTCCGTTCCTGCACGACCCCCGCGCCCTGGGACGGGTAGACGACGTGGTCACCCACCTTGAAGGTCACAGTGGCGTAAGCGTAACACGCGCTGCTTTGGCGCCCGTTTGCACGTCAGAGACCCACGAAAGGCGCCCAGATGCGGTAGTAGGCGAACGACCACACGGTCAGCCCGACGAGCACCGTGGCCGCCGAGGAGGTGAGCACGTGGAGCTGCGCCTCGCGGTCCTGACCACGCGTGAGCAGGTGCCCGACGAGGGCGCCGAAGACGAGGGTGGCGACGAGGCCGAGAAGCGGGCCCGGCTCGAGCAGGCCCAACGTGGGGATCCGCAAGGCGACCAAGACGACGATGGCGGGCGGCACGAGGACACCCAGCCAGGCGCCGGCCAACAGGGGCCTCGACCTCACGGCCTCGATGCGAGCCAGCAGCAGGCTGAACAGGAACAGCAGCGGCGCCACCGCGAGGGTGCCCATGATGCCGACGATGGCGGCAGTCAGGACCTGTCCGGTGGCCTCCTGCCCCAGGTTCCATGGGCTCCAGCTCATGAGGGCGGCGACCCTGTCGCTGAGGGAGGGCTGGAAGGCGACGCTGTCGTCGCTGGCGAACACGACGACCTCGCCCCCTTGGCGCCGCCCGTGCCATGCGAGGCTTACGAGCCCTGTATCGGCGTCGTGAGCGAGGGCTGCGTCACCTATCAGCTCCTGGGACCAGGCGACGCTGATCGGTTCGCTGGCGGGGTCGAACGGTGCTGTACGGCGCACGAACGGCCCGTCGACCCAGTACACGTCGTCGCCGACCCAGGCCAGCGGCCTGCCGACCTCGCCGGAGCCCGCGGTGTCGAACACCTCGAGCCCACCGTCAGGGGACGCGCGGACCAGGCTGGCCCGAAGGCCGGTCTCGGCTGACGGCCACATAGCCATCACGCTGTCGGGCTGGCCGGTGACCGGCCCCAGCGCGACCGTCTGGCGCTGGTCGTTCCCGTCGGCGAGTCCCAGGTCGACGAGCTCGTCGGTGCCTGGCCGCATGACGAAGGCGTGCCACTCGGACTGATCGCCGAAAGCGGTCACCTCACTGAACCCCTCGAGCCATGCGAGCCAGACCGGGCCCGTCATCGAGTCGCCCGGGACGCCGGCCGCGTGTATGCCGCGCACGGCCAGGTCGGTCGTGTACAGCACCTGAGGCTCCCCGGGCCCGTCGCCGTCCCACGGGAAGAGGGTGAGCCGTGCCTCGCCATCGGCCCTGAGGGGCGCGACGACCCATGGCCCATCGGCGCCGAAGCCCACCTGCATGGGCGTCTCTTGGGGCGAGGTGAAGAGGACGTGGTCCTCGCCGAGGAACATCAGGTGGTGGAGGGTCTGACCCGTTGTCCGGTCGCGCTCCGACCAGGCTACGGCCAGGTCGCCCGAACGCGCGGCGGCCCAGATGCCCCGAACGGAGACGGACGCGGCGATCAGCCGCTCGTCGTCCCCACCGAGCGTCCCCGCCCAGACGCCCTGCCGGTCCGCCCACACGACCTGAGTCCGGCCGGCGTCGGCGGCTACCCCGGCGACAGGCTGCGCGCTGCCCGCCACCTGAACCGGGGCCCCGAACCCGCCCGCGGCCACGTACGGCTGGGCGCCCGCGCCAGCTAGGACGGAGAGGACGGCCGCCATGAGGCACGCCAGGGCGGCTCTCGCCGCGGTGGAGCGGGGCCTCACGCCGAGGCCTTGGTGACAGGCGCCCTCACCACGCTGCTTCGAGCCGGTTTGCCCGGGATCGCCGCGAGCTTGATGTCCTTGCCCTGTAGGCGCGCCTCGATCTCGCGTATGCGGTCGCGCACGGCAGCCGCCCGCTCGAAGTCGAGCGACTCCGACGCCGACCACATCTCGTTCTCGAGCAGCGCGAGCTCCTGGCGCAGGTCGTCGAAAGCGAGCTCGCGCTCCCACGGGTCGAGCTGGGGCGGCGGCCCCTCGGCTTCCGCCTCGGCCTCGCCCCTGATGACGTCGTGGACGCGCTTGCGGACGGACTCCGGCGTGATGCCGTGGAGCGCGTTGTAGGCGAGCTGTTTGTCGCGGCGCCGCTCGGTCTCGGCGATCGCGGCGGCCATGGCGTCCGAGACCTCGTCGGCGTAGAGGTAGACCTCGCCGTTCACGTTGCGAGCCGCCCTGCCGATAGTCTGGATGAGCGCCCGCTCGCTCCTCAGGAAGCCGGTCTTATCGGCGTCGAGGATCGCGACGAGGCTGACCTCTGGTAGGTCTAGCCCCTCGCGCAAGAGGTTGATGCCTACCAGCACGTCGAAGTGCCCGAGCCGCAGGTCACGGATGATCACCTGGCGCTCGACGGCGTCGATGTCCGAGTGCATGTAGCGCACCCGCACGCCCTGCGCAGCCAGGTACTCGGTGAGGTCCTCGGCCATCTTCTTGGTCAGGGTGGTGACGAGGACCCGCTCGTTCTTGTCTGCGCGCTCCCTGGCAGCGAAGAGCAGGTCGTCGATCTGACCACGACTCGGCTTGACGACGACGCCGGGGTCGACAAGGCCGGTCGGCCTGATCACCTGCTCGACGACGGAGTCCGACAGCCCCAGTTCGTGGTCGGTCGGGGTGGCCGAGACGAACATCACCTGGCCGACCCGCGTCAGGAACTCCTCCTCCTTGAGCGGGCGGTTGTCGAGAGCCGCCGGTAGGCGGAACCCGTAGTCGACGAGCGTCTGCTTGCGCGCTCTGTCGCCGTTGTACATGCCGCGAACCTGCGGGAGCATCACGTGCGACTCGTCGAGGAAGACGATGAAGTCGTCCGGGAAGTAGTCGAGGAGGGTATTGGGGGCGCTGCCTGGCGGTCTGTTCTCGAGGTAGCGGGAGTAGTTCTCGATGCCGTTGCAGTAGCCGAGCGTCCTGAGCATCTCGAGGTCGTACATGGTGCGCTCGCGCAGGCGCTGCTTCTCGAGCAGCTTGCCCGTGTTCTCGAAGTAGTCGAGCTGCTTCGCGAGGTCGCGCTCTATCGACTCGATAGCCGGTTGAAGCTTGTCGTGGGGCGTCACGTAGTGCCTGGCGGGGAAGACCGTCGTGCTCTCGACCTCGGCTGTCTCGTCGCCGGTGAGGGGGTCCACCAGCGACAGCCTGTCTATCTCGTCGCCCCACAGTTCGATGCGCAGCGGCTGCTCCTCGTACGCCGCCCACACCTCTATCACGTCGCCCCTCGCCCTGAAGCGGCCCGGCTGGAGCTCGATGTCGTTGCGCTCGTACTGCTGCGTGACGAGGGTCTCGAGGATCATGTCGCGCGGCAGCTTGCGACCGATGTCGAGCAAGAGGTGCATCTTCTCGTACTCGTCCGGGGAGCCGAGGCCGTAGATCGCGGAGACCGAAGCGACGACGATGACGTCCTTGCGGGTCAGGAGGCTGCGCGTCGTCGAGTGCCTGAGGCGCTCGAGCTCCATGTTGATGTTGGCGTCCTTCTCGATGAAGAGGTCGCGCGCCGGCACGTACGCCTCAGGCTGGTAGTAGTCGTAGTACGAGATGAAGAACTCGACGGCCGCGTCAGGGAAGAACTCCCGGAACTCGGACGCCAACTGCGCCGTCAGGATCTTGTTCGGCGCCAGGACCAACGCCGGCCGCTGCACGGCCTCGATCACCTTGGCCATGGTGTAGGTCTTGCCCGTACCGGTGGCGCCGAGGAGAGTCTGGAAGCGCAGGCCATCGTTCAGGCCCTCGACGAGGCCCGCGATGGCTTCCGGCTGGTCGCCCTTGGGCTCGAACTGTGACCTGACCTCTAGCGACATGACCCCTGATGATATCGGCCCAAAGCGGTCAGGACCTGTCCGTGGAAGTCATGGTCGCCTGGACCGGAACGACACTTGGGTCGGTTCGTCACTTCGACCGGGACGTCGTCGCCGGGCGTCCCATAGCCTCAGGGCGCGGTCAGGCCGGCTGTGGGTCTGCATCGAGGCGCGGCGCGAGCTGCGAGCCGAACAGCGCGACGTAGAGCCCCGAGCTCTCTAGGAGCTGAGCGTGCGTCCCCTGAGCGGTGACGCGGCCGCGCTCCAGGACGACGATGGTGTCCGCGTTGACGACCGTCGACAACCGGTGCGCGACGACGATAGTGGTGCGCCCCTCCATCAGGCGCTCCAGCGCCCGCCTGACGGCCGCCTCCGACCCCCCGTCGAGAGAGCTCGTGGCCTCGTCCAGGAGAAGGACCCGAGGGTCCTTGAGCAACGCCCTGGCGATCGCCACACGCTGCCTCTGCCCCCCGGAGAGCTTGACCCCTCGCTCACCGACCGTCGTCTCGTAGCCGTCCGGCAGCTGGGCTATGAACTCGTGGGCGTCGGCAGCCATGGCCGCAGCCATGACCTCTTCGTACGTCGCGTCTGGCCGGCCGTAGCGCAGGTTCTCCGCGACGCTGCCCGAGAAGAGCAGCGTGTCCTGCGGCACGAACCCGACGTGTCTACGGAGGTCGCCTGTCGCCAGCCGCCTCAGGTCGTGCCCGTCGAGCGTGATCGCCCCCGCGGATGGGTCGTGGAAGCGCAGCAGCAGCGACAGCAGCGTGCTCTTACCTGCGCCGCTCGGGCCGACGACGGCCACCACCTTGCCAGGGTCCGCCCGTAGGCTCACGCCGGCAAGGGCGGGCTCGGGGCGTCCTGGGTAAGAGAACGAGACGTCTTCGAGTGCGACGGCGCCGCGGACGTCCGCGATTCGCACCGGGTCATCGTCTTCCGCGAGCTCTGGACCCGTGTCCAGGATCTCGATGACGCGCCGCGAGGCGCCAGAGGCCTCCTGGAGCTGCGCCCACAGCCCGGTGAAGGTACCCAGCGAGCCGGCCACGAACATCGTCAGCAGCAGGAACGCGACCAGGTCGCCCGAGGAGAGCTGACCCGCGATCGCCAGGCGCCCGCCGTACCACAGCACGACGGCCAGGCCGGCGAACGCGCACAGCAACACGCTTGGCACGAACACCGCTCGCAGGCGCACGCGCCTGAGCGCGGTGACGAAGGAGGCGTCGACCCCGCGCGCGTAGCGGCGCCTCTCGGCGTCCTCGGCCGCGAAGGCCTTGACCACCCGCACGCCGCTCACGGCCTCCTCCGCGTCGGCGCTGGCGGCAGCCAGACGGTCCTGGTACTCGGCGGAGACGCGCCTGAGGGCGCGCCCGAACACCGCGGCGGCCAGCACGACGGGCGGCACGACCGCCAGCATCACCAGAGTGAGCCGAGGCTCCAGCACGAACAGCAGGACGAGGCCGCCGACGAGGGTGATCCCCTGGTTCACGACCTGGGCGAGCGACTGCGAGACGGCCGCCTGAACGGTGGCGACGTCGGCCGTTAGGCGCGAGACGATCTCGCCGGTCTTGCGGGCCTCGAAGAACGGGACGTCGAGCCCGATGAGGTGCGAGAAGACGGCCTTCCGAAGATCGGCGACGACGGCCTCGCCTACGCGGCCCAGGCTGTACGTGCGCAGGTAGTTGAACACCGCCTGCAGCAGCATCAGGCCGACGAGGACGATCATGGCGGTGTCGAGGGCGCTGCGGGCCGCCCCCGCCTCGGCGCCGGGAGCGAAGGCGGCGTCCAGCAGTTGGCGCACGACCAGGGGGAAGGCCAGCCCGAGCAGGCTGGCGACGCCGACGCCGGCGACGCCCAGGCCCAGCAAGCCTGCATACGGCCTCGCGAAGCCGAGCAGACGCCTGAGCGAGCCGAACTCGATACCCCTGCCGGCGTTGCCGGCGCCGGGGGCGGCCCTCGCGTCTCCACCGCTCCTGCGCCTGCCTGGGAATGTCACCAGGCAAGGGTACACTCGCGTCGTGGACGAAGCACTATGGCGTCCGACGTCCGAGAGAGCCGGCGCGTCGCAACTGGCTGCGTTCCGCAGGGCGGCCGAGCAGAGGCACCGGCTGAGCCTGCCCGACTACGACGACCTGCACGACTGGAGCGTCACAGAGCCCGAGGCGTTCTGGACGTTCGCGGCCGAGTGGCTCGAGCTGCCCTTCGCCAGCGCGGCCACGCGGGCGCTCTCGCCGGAGCCGATGCCTCACACGCGCTGGTTCGAGGGCGCCACCCTCTCCTACGCCAGGGCGCTGCTGTACCCGCAGGGCCTCACCGACCGCGACGCGCTCGCCGTCGTCAGCGTCACCGAAGGCGGTAACGAGCGCCAACTGACGTACGAGGAGCTGACCACTCTCGTTGGTGCCGTGCAGCACGGTCTACGCGGCCTAGGCGTGGGTCGCGGCGACCACGTCGTGGCCCTCGCCGCGAACCTGCCCGAGACGCTGGCGCTCATGCTCGCCTGCGCCGGCCTGGGCGCGGTGTTCGCGTCCGCCTCTCCGGACTTCGGCGCCGACGCGGCGGCGGCGCGCTTCGAGCAGCTATCGCCCAAGGCGCTCTTCGCGACCACCGCCTACCGTTACGGCGGCAGGGTGCACGACACCTGGGACACGGCCTCTCGCCTACGTGCCGCGCTCGGGGACGTACCTGCGATCGCTTTGCCGTACCCGGACCTCGACGCCAGACTGCGACCTGGCTTCACGGCCTGGGGAGACTTCCTCGGCCGGACCGCCGAGCCGGCGCTCGAGGACGTCCCTTTCGACCACCCGCTCTACGTGCTCTTCTCGTCGGGCACGACGGGGAAGCCGAAGGCCATCGTCCACAGGACGGGCGGGGTCCTGCTCACCCACCGCAAGGAGCTTGCCCTCCACTGCGACGTACGCCCTGGCGACGTCGCGATGTACTTCACGACCTGCGGCTGGATGATGTGGAACTGGCTCGTCTCCGCGCTCGGGTGCGGGGCGGCCGTCGTCCTGTACGACGGCTCACCCGTGCACCCACACTCCACGTCCCTGTTCGAGCTCGCCGAAAGGCACCGCGTCACGCTGTTCGGCACCTCGGCTCGCTTCCTGCACGGGCTCGCTGGCGAGGGCGCGAGGCCGTCCGAGATGTTCGACCTCACGAGCGTCAGGACTGTGACGTCAACGGGCTCCCCACTGTCGCCCTCGGGCTTCCGCTACGTCTACGAGCACATCGGCCCTGACGTCCACCTGGCCAGCATCTCGGGCGGCACCGACATCGTCGGGTGCTTCATGCTCGGCGTGCCCACCCTGCCCGTCTACGCAGGCGAGATCCAGCGGCCGGGCCTTGGTGTCGACCTCGCCGCCTACGGCGATGACGGCGCTCCTGTCGGCTCTGGGCCTGGCGAGCTTGTCGTCAGGAGGCCGCTGCCTTCCATGCCGCTGAGGTTCGCAGGCGACCCGAGCTTCGAGCGCTACGAGGGGGCGTACTTCTCGACGTACCCAGGCGTGTGGCGCCACGGCGACCTGATCGAGTTCACGGGTCACGGCGGCATCGTCGTGCACGGCCGCTCGGACGCCACGCTCAACCCCGGCGGCGTCCGTATCGGCACGGCCGAGGTGTACAGGGCCCTCGAGTCGGTGCCCGAGGTGGTCGAGGCGGCTGCGGTCGGTCGCAAGGTCGGCCTGGGCGTCGGCACGGGCGCGGCCGAGGCGAGGGACGAAGAGGTCTGGCTGCTTGTGGTTCTGAGGCAGGACGTTCAGTACTCCGAGGAGTTGGAGCGACGCATCAAGCGCGCTGTGCGGGAGGGTGCGTCGCCCCGCCACGTGCCACGGGTCGTGCTGCCGGTGCCGGGGCTGCCTCGCACGCGCAGCGGCAAGCCCATGGAGATGGCGGTGGCGCGGGTCGTCAACGGCCTACAGGTGGACAACGTAGAGGTCATGGCCAACCCCGAGGTGTTGGCGCCGCTGCGCGAGGCCGTCAGGGAGAGGGTGGAGACGTGAGCGCAGGAGGTCGTGACGAGGACGACGCCACCGAGCGACAGGCGCAGGTGATCAAGCAGCTCTCTAGCCGCGTCGTCTACAGCAACCCGTGGATGACGGTCAAGGAGGACGACGTCGAGTTCCCTGGCGGCCACCGCGGGATCTACGGCGTGGTCGAGAAGCAGGACTTCGCGCTCGTCGTGCCGTGGGACGGCGAGAGGCTTCACCTCGTCAGGCAGTACCGCTACCCCATCAAGGGCGCGTACTGGGAGTTCCCACAGGGCGCGGCGTTCGACGGCGTCCACACGCCCGAGGAGTTGGCGCGGCGCGAGCTGGCGGAGGAGACGGGGTTGCGGGCGGGGGCGCTCGAGCCTCTCGGCTTCCTCTACCAGGCGAACGGCTACGCGCAGCAGGGCTTCCACGTCTTCTTCGCTACTCGGTTGGAGGAGGGCGTGCGCGATCTCGAACCGACAGAGGCCGGCATGGAGTCAGGCTCGTTCACGCTGCCGGAGTTCGAGACCATGGTGCGCACTGGAGAGGTCCGCGATGGCCCCACCGTCAGCGCCTACGGGTTGCTGCGTTTGCACGGCCTGCCCCGCTGAACCATGGGTGCTAGCTTCTTTGCATGCGCCTTGGCGAGATCAACGTGCTGGGGACGGACCTGTCTCGAATGCGTCACTTCTACTGCGGCCTGCTCGGCTTCGAGGCCGGTGAGCAGGAAGGAGAGCAGGCGCTGCACTGCTCGCTTGGAGCGGCGCGCTTCCTGCTACTGGCAGTAGCCTCGACACCCGCGCCGCGGGGCACCTACGGTGAGGCGGCTACCATCAGCTTCGACCTGATCACGAGCGAGCTTGAGGCAGACTGTCAGCGGCTCGAGGCCGAGGGCGTGTCGTTCGCGAAGCGTTCGGACGGGCGCAGCGCCCACGTGCTCGATCCCGACGGCAACGTCATAGAGCTCATAGCGACCCGCCCGTGACCCATCTCTCCAAGGCCGCCTAGAGAACGGGCCGGGGCCGTTCGCCCCGGCCGAGTGGTCTTGATGAAGCCGTGGATCTGGCCGCCTGCGCTAACCCTTCACGGCGCCCGCTGTCAGGCCCGCCACGATGCGCTGCTGGAAGATCAGCACGAGCGCGACGAGCGGGATGGTGACGATCACGGCCGCGGCCATGATCTCGCCGAACGGCTCCTGCCTGGCGATCTCGCCCGTGAAGAGCGCTATGGCCACGGGCACGGTGCGCGCTGGCGGGTCGATGACCGTGAACGTGAGCGCGAACAGGTACTCGTTCCAGGCTTGGATGAAGGCGAGCAGCCCCGTCGTGACCATCGCAGGGGCCGCCAGCGGCAGAAGGACGAGGCGGAACGACTGGAACAGGGTCGCGCCGTCGACCTGAGCCGCCTGCAACAACGAGTCTGGCAGCCCACGGAAGAACGCGGTCAGAACCCAAACGGTGAACGGCAGTGTGAACAGCAGGTAGGAGAGGATCATGCTTGGCATGGCGGGCATGCCGAGGACGCGGATGACCGCGTACAGGCCGGCCAACACCGCGATCTGCGGGAACATCGTCATCGCGAGGATCACGTACAGCGACGGGCCCTTGCCCCGGAACCGCATCTTGCCGAGCGCGTACCCGGCGAACGAGCCTACGACGAGGCTGAGAACGGTCACCGACCCGGCCACGATGGTCGAGTTGAGCAACGCCCTGACGAAGCGGTCGTTGCTGAGGACGGCGCGGAAGTTGGTGAGGACCGGGTTGTTGGGCCAGAGGGTCGCCGGCGTCTGGATGAGCTCGGTCTGCGTCTTGAGCGCGGACACCAGGGCCCAGTAGAACGGGAACATCAGGTAGACGAAGATCACGCCGATCAGCAGGTAGAAGAAGACGCGCCCGACGATGCGGCGCCTGGCCCTTGTCACGAGTTCTCCCTCACGCCGAGCATGCGGATGTAGAGGACCGCGAACACGGCCACGAGCACGAATATGACCACCGAGGCAGCAGACGACATACCCAGGTCCCTCTGGCTGATCAGCACGTCCTGGGCGTAGCTTGCCATGGAGTACCTCTGGTTGCCGAGCACGACCTGGAAGATGTCGAAGACCCTGAGGGAGTCGAGCGTGCGGAAGATCAGCGCGACCGCCAGGGTGGAGGACAGGAGCGGCAGGGTGATGCTGAAGAACTGCCTGATCTTGCTGGCGCCGTCGACCTCGGCGGCCTCGTAGAGCTCCGACGGGATCGTGGAGAGACCGGCCAAGAGTAGCAGCGCCATGAACGGCGTCGTCTTCCAGACGTCCATGGTGATCATGCTAGGTAGCTGCAGGGCCGCGTTGCCGAAGAAGTCGGTGCGGCCGTCGTTCAGCCCTAGGTAGCTGCCTATCGTGTTGAACAGGCCGGCCCTTGTCGGTTGCAGCATCCACTCCCAGATGCGCGCCGAGACCGCGGTGATCACGGCCCACGGCACGAGCATCGCCGCGCGCATCATGCCGCGGCCGCGGAAGTTGGTCGCCAGCGCCAACGCGATGATCATCCCCAGGATCGTCTCGAGGGTGACCGCGATGACCGTGAACACCGTCGTGTCCCAGACGGCTCTTATGAACGGAGAGGTGACGGCGCCGAGGACGTAACGCTTGCCGAACAGGCCGAACTCGAAGACGGCGCGGTACCGCAGGGGCTCGCGAGGGAGCACCTGCACCCAGCTCTCGTACTGGACACGGCCGTCTGACCCGACCACCGGCTGACCGTCCTCGTCGAGCCGCTGCGGGAGCTCTCTGAAGGTCATGGAAAGCAGGTTCCGGTAGTTGGCTAGCCCGACGTACTCGGTCTCCGCCGAACTGGCGAAGCGTGCGTTCGTGAGACTCGAGATGACGACCCGCGAGAAGGGGTAGATGGCGATCAGGGCCAGGATGATGAAGGTCGGCAGGAGCAGGTACAGCGCCATGCGCGATTCGATCCGTGCCAGTCGCGACGGCCCGCCTTTTCGCCTGGTCTCGACCGAGTCGGCAGGGAGGCTGCTATCGGCCACTCACGGCTCCTCTCTCGTGGTCCTCGACCCGACGGTACGTTCGCGCCAGGCCTTGAAGAAGGGGGCCGGGCGCTTGTTCGGCCCGGCCCCCTCGCGTTACTTGGCTCTGTTCGGCCTTCAGCCGGTTACGGCTGGCCAGTCTCGAGTCCGGTGAGGTCCTGGATGTCGAGCTCGGCGATGGCCAGAGCGTTCTCGGCGGTCTCCTGACCCGTCAGCACGCTGTGGACGGCTGAGGAGAAGATGCGGGAGACCTCGGCGTAGTTGGGCGAGGTGACGGTCGAGGGACGCGCCACCGCGTTGGTGAACACCTGGTACAGGCTCTCGAAGAACGGGGCGGCCTCGAGGACCTCCGGGTCTTCGTAGAGCGACATGATGGTCGGCGTGTAGCTGCCTTCAACGGCCCTGATCTTCTGCTCGGCTGCGGACGCCATGAACAGCGCGACGTCGGCGGCGACCTCTGGGTTGTCGCTGTACTTAGAGACGCCGAGCTGCCAGCCACCGAGGGCGCCGGTGGACTCGCCACCTTCGCCAGCCGGGAGCGGCGCCACGTCGAAGAGGCCGGCGATAACGCTGTCGTCGGCGTTGCCGAGGCTGTACGCGTACGGCCAGTTGCGCATGAAGGCAGAGTTACCTGCCTGCCACATGTTGCGGGCTTCTTCTTCGCCGAAGCTCGTTACGCCGTTGGGCGAGATCGTGCCTACCCAGCCGGCCGCGCGGTCGATCGCCGCGACGGCGACGGGGTTGTTGACCGTGATCACGCCGTCGGGGCTGACGATGGTGCCGCCGCCGCTCGAGTAGATCCACTCGATGGCGTCGCAGGTGAGGCCTTCGTAGGAGTTGCCCTGCCACACGAAGCCCCAGAAGTCAGGGTTACCGCCGGCCCGCTCGCCCTCCTGGATCGCGGCCGCCATCTCGGTCAGCTCGTCCCAGGTGGCGGGCGGAGCGTCGTAGCCGTACTTCTCGAGGAGGTCCGTGCGGTAGTAGAGCAGCCCGCCGTCGGTGAACCATGGGATGCCGATCAGGCGGCCGTCCACGGTGTTGTTCTCGATGATGGCGGGGAAGTGCTGGTCGACGACGTCGCGAGCGCCGTACTCGTAGAGGTCTACGAAGTGCTCGGCGAGGTCGCCTGGCCAGATCACGTCGATCTGGTAGATGTCGACGTCGGCCGACTGAGCTTCGAAGAGCTGCAGGTAGACGCCGAGGCGGCTGTCGGCGAGGTCTGGGGTCTCGAGTACCTCGACCGTCACGTCAGGATGCTCGGCCATGTACCGCTCGGCAGCGGCGCGGGTCAGCTCGAGCTCGATTCCGACGGCGCCGGTCGCGAACGTCACCGACGTCTGCGCCATGGCCACCGAGCCCACGAGCACGAGGGTCGCTACTGCTGCTAGGAACCTCTTCATGCATGTCTCCCTTCAGGAACGGGCCGCTCCCGCGGCCGGACCGTGCCAAGGTCAGGATGCACTTCCGCCC
>CAZFAQ010000026.1:0-29643 GCA_964517055.1 uncultured bacterium
CGGAAGCCGGCACCTGGCACTGGCGCGCGGACTCGCCCTTCAGCGAGCTGCCGCCTGGTAGGGGCCTCAGCATCGAGGGGCAGGACCCTTTCGTGTTGACCTACCGGTTGGACGACGGTATCGAACGAACGCGTCGCTCCAGGCCGGCAGGGCTGGGCATGCACGGCGTGCGCTTCGAGGCCGACGAACTGGCGGAGCACGGGAGACTGGCGTTCGTCGATCCCATGGGGCATGTCACCGGCACCGTGGCCATGACTTCCGCTAGTTAAGCCCTGTCACGAGGCTTGCACCGGCCGGTAGGACCTCTTGTACGCTCCCACCGACTTCACTCAGGTTCCGGGAGCAGGGACCTGACCTTGTTGGCCAGGCTGCGAGCGGTGCTGCCGAGGAAGAACGGTGTAGGACCCAGGTACCGGCCGGCATCGTCGAAGACGAGCATCCCAGGTGATTCCTTCTCCCCGTAACCCCAGGCCACGACGGGGTCATCGGGGCTGCCGATGTCGTAGCGGACGAGCGTGACGCCCATATCCCAGCCGCTGTCTGGCCAGACGTGGTCAGGTAGCGGATATACGAGCGCGCCGGTTTCCAGGTAGTTCATGATCTCCGCACCGGTCGCGGTCTCGCCGAACGTGTCTCGGAACTCCTCGAAGAGGGTGCGCGGGCCGTAATCGTACGTAGGCGTGCCGTAGAACCCCGCCGCTATAGACTCGTTCGACGGTTCGAGCATGAAGACGCGGAGCCCGGGCCGGTCCCGGACCAGCGCGTTCAGTTCTTCCTGCAGTCTCTCCTTCACGAGCTCCCGACAGAAATAGCAGTAGCCGTCTCCGACGATGACCACCGCCGGGCTACCCGCACCTAGCGCGACGGTCGGTGAGCTTCGCGCTACCCCCCCTAGCGACGGTAACGCGACCGAGTCGGCGTCGACCGCGTCCCAGTCGCCTTCGTTGGCCCTGGCCATCTGGGCGTCGAAGGCCAGCCACTGCTGGCGGTACAGCGGGCGCATCTTGTCGCGTACGGTCCCCGACCCGTCTAGCAGGTAGACGTGGGTGAGGTTGGTGTCGAACGCTTCGCGGAACTGGCCATCGGCGTCGTAGACGATCGGGACCCCGTACTCCTCGCCGAAGTCCTCGACGTCCTTCCTCAGACTCTTGGTCTCAACGACAACGACCTGAACGTTCGGGAACCTCTCGACCCACGACCTCGTGATGTCTCCCAACGCCGTGCAGAGCTTGCAGCCGTTCACCTGGGCGAAGACGACCACCGTAGGCACGCCGAGACGCACCATCTCACCCGCAGTGGTCGCCACCTCGGGAAGGTCCACAACCACGCCAGTAGCGACCCTCGCCCCCACACGGTACTCCTGGGAGTGCACTACCCCGATCGACAGCGCAGATACGAACAGGACGAGGAGCTGAAGCGATCTCGCCCTCATGAGTTGGCCACCCTTACGTCGCCCAAGCCGTGGGCATGCGCCGTCTGCTACGCCTTTCGCGCGCTTCCCGGGGATGGTGATCGAGCGGAGCGTCATCAGCGCTCGGTGAGCAGTTCTCTGGCCGTGGCCACGAGGTCGCTGGCGGTGTCTTCCAAGAAGTACGGCGTCGGTCCCAGGTAGCGGCCCTCGCCATCGAACACGAGCATCCCCGGCATCTCCTTCTCCGCGTAGCCCCACGCGATCACTGGGTCGTCAGGGCCGAACGTCTCGTAGCGGATGAGGGTGACTCCGTCCGCCCAACCCGTGTCCGGCCAGACGAGTTCGGGTAGCGGGTACACGCGTTTCCCCGACTCCAGGTAGTTCACGATCTCGTTCCCTGCCGCGTCCGCTCCGAACGTGGCGACGAACTCCTCGAAGACGCTGCGTGGGCCGTAGTCGTGCAAGGGCGTGCCGTAGAACCCTGCCGCTATCGAGTCGTGGTCCGGCTCCAGCACGTAGACCCGCAGGCCGGGCCAGGACTCGGCGAGGCCGTTGAGCTCGTCCTGCAGGCCGCCGGAGACGAGCTCCCCGCAGAACACGCAGTACCCGTCTCCGATCAGGACGACGACCGGGGAACCGTCGCCGACAGCCACCGAAGCCGAGCTCAGCGCCACCCCACCTATCGAAGGGAGCGCGACCGAGTTCTCGTCCACCGCCGCCCAGTCGCCGGCGTTCGCCCTGGCCATCTGGGCGTCGAAGGCCAGCCACTGCTGGCGGTACTGGGGCTCGAACCTGTCGTGGACGGTCCCCGACCCGTCGAGCAGGTAGACCATCGGGATGTTCGTGTCGAAGACCTCCTCGAACACACCTCCGCCGTCGTACACGATGGGGACGCCGTACTCCTCGCCCCATGCCTGAGCGTGCTGTTCGAGGCTCCGCATCGACGCCACGAGCACCTGTACGTTCGGGTACCTCTCGACCCACGTCCTCGTGATGTCGCCTACCCCGAAGCAGCGGACACAGTCCCTGATCTGCATGAAGAGCACGACGGTGGGCACGCCATGGCGCACCGGCTCACCCGCGGTGGTGGTCGCCTCAGGGAGGTCGATCACTGCCCCTGGGCCGACCATGGCGCCTAGTCGGTACGTCTGTGCGCTCACTACCCCGACCAGCAGCGAGATGGTCAAGGGTGCAAGGAGTAGAAGTGGGCTTGCTCGCATGCGTGAACCTCCTCCGGATCACCCGGCCGACGGGCGTACGGGCTGGACATCGCTTAGGGCCGTGATGGACCAGCCGCGACCATCCGTTGCGCGAAGCCTAGGAACGGCCCACTCATCGGGCGCTCATCGGCCGCTCAACGCCATCGCGCCTCCGTTGTCACGGTCATGGTTCTCGTCGGTGAGTCAAGACCGTGGTCGGGGACTAGCATGTCGATAGATGCTCCTGCGCAACCTTGGGGGGTTGGCGCTGACGGGAAGTCGCTTCGGCCGCCAGAAGCCCCTGCTGCTCTTGACGTACCTGGCGTTGGAGGGGGCCAAGAGCCGCCGGTTCCTCGCCGAACTGTTGTGGCCTCGGGCCGAGGGGCCAAGGCACAGCCTCGAGGTGGCCGTTCACTATCTGCGGCGCGCGGCTCCCGACGTCGTGGGCAGCGACAAGTCCCGCCTGTGGGCCAACGTGGAGTGCGACGCCAGCCGGCTGCGCCAGGCGGCAGCCGAGCACAGGTGGCACGACGTCGTAGACCTGTATCAGGGGCCGTTCCTCGAAGGCATCGAGGCGGAGAGCACCACTACGGAGTTCGAGGAGTGGGTCCTGGAGACCAGGGAACTCCTCGCGTCCATCGCGTTCCGGTCCATGATCGAGGTCGCCGAGCGGGCACGAGCCACCGCAGACCTTAGCGGCGCCACGATGCTCGCTGAGCGAGCGACGGCGCTGTTGCCCTCGACGCTGTACGAGGACGCCGGCCTGCTCTTGCGTCTGCACACCTTGCTGGTAGCGCTAGACAGCCCGCGTGCCGCGACGGTCCGGCGGGAGGTCACCGATCTCGGCTTGAACCTCGAGGCCAGGTCCGTCCCGGTACACCCGACTGTCGGCAGCGGCACCGTCGGTAACACCCTGCCGAGCGAAGCGACGCCGTTCATCGGGCGCTACCGGGAGCTCGACGACCTGGATGCCCTCGTGGTCGGCGGCACCCGCGTCCTCACCATCCACGGTCTCAGCGGCATGGGCAAGACGCGTCTGGCCGTCGCCATGGCGAACCGTCAGGCGACCCGAGCCAGCTTCGACGAGGTGCACTTCATCGCGCTGGAAGCGGTGACGGACTCAGACACGCGCTTAGAGCGCATCGCGCGAGTCCTGATCGGCGACGGCGTCGCTGCACGAACCGTGGACGACGTACGCGACCGCCTCGACCAGAAACGGGTGCTCCTGGTACTGGACGATGTCGCGCATGACGGCGCGACGAGAGACCTGGTGGTGGAGCTGGCGTCAGCCTGTCCCCAGCTGACCGTCGTCGCGACCTCGCTGTGGCCCCTGGACGTCCCAGGCGAGGTTCTGTACGCCCTCGACGGGCTGCGTCTGCCGGAGACGGCCGCCCAGGCCATCGAGCGGGGATCCGAGTTCGGCGGCACCTACCTGTTCACGCGCACCGCCCAGCGCTACGACCCCCATTTCGCGCTGACCGACGAGAACGCTCCCGACGTCCTCGCCATCTGTCGCAGCGTGGCGGGTGCGCCGCTCGGCATCGAGATGGCGGCGGCGCTCGTACGCGTCGTCTCGCCCGCCGAGCTAGCGCACGAAGTGGCGAGTGACCTCGACGCGCTGATCGCGACAACAGGCGAGATCCCGCCACGCCACGGCAGCATGCGGACGGTCTTCACGCGTTCCTGGGCCGAACTGGATGCCGCCGGCCGGATAGGCCTGGCCGGCGCCTCCGTGTTCCGCGGCGGCTTCACCCGGGCCGCGGCCGCCTCGGTGCTCGACATGCACCTACCGTTGCTCGCCACGCTGCTCGACCGCTCGCTCCTGCGCCGTAGTGGGAACCGCTACAGCTTGCACCGTCTGGTCGGGCAGTACGCGGCCGAGCAGCTCGCCGGGTCGGAGGGCGCCGAAGCGGTGCGGGAGCGCCACGCCGAGCACTTCTGTGCCCTGCTCGAAGCCAAGAGACCGTTCGCCCAGCGCGCCGGCGAGCGCGTGGCCTACCAGGAGCTGGACAGCGAGTTCCTCAACGTGCGCGCCGCCTGGGATTGGGCCGCCCTAGCCGCGCGTACGGACCTCCTGGAGCGGATGCTGCCGATGCTCGCACGCTATCTGCTGGCACGGCGCCGGTTGACAGAGCTGAAAGGTTCGCTGGACGGCGCCACGGCCGTCGTCTCGGAGCAGACCCCGCTCGGGGCCCGGCTGCTGCGGGCGCGCGCCGAGGCGCTGATGACCGACGACCCTACGCAGGCCTGTGCCCTGTTAGAACGCTCGTTGGCGATCATCCGGAGCCACGAGATGGTCGATGAGGAGGGCGCCGTCCTGCACCTCCTCGCCACTGCGACGCTGTTCGCATCCGACTTCGCCGGCGGTAGGTCGCTGGCGCTGGCCGCCAGGCCCCTCCTCGAACGACACGACCCGGACGGCTACCTGGGCGCATGCTTCGCCCAACTGGCCCTGACGACCAAAGATTCCTCCGAATGGGAAACGTTGATGGAGCGAGCAGCCGCCAGCCACCGCGCATCCGGGAACCTCAGCGAGCTGAGCCCACTGCTCTACAGCCAGGCTTGCCACCTCGTGACCACCCAGGGCGATCACGCCGCCGCCCTGCAGCGACTCGATGAGGCGATCGAGCTCGAGCGCGACCAGGTCGACAGAGGTTACCTGCTTGGGCACCTTCACACGGCGGCCGGCTTCTGCCAGGTTCAGCTCGGTGACTTGGATGGGGCCGCCGCGCAGCTCGCACAGAGCGAGCGCATCTTCTCCCAGGCCCAAGCGTGGGAGGGGCGCCAGGAGTGGGAGGGCCCGGAGTCCCGCGGGGCGCAGCGCGGCAACTGGGCACAGGCCTATCTGCATCACGCTACTGGACGGCTGGAGGAGGCGCGCGCCGACGCGCTGTGCGCAACCGATTACCCGGTCGCGCTAGAGCTGCTCATCCGCCTGGAGATAGACGCCGGCAAGCTAGACGAGGCCGAGCGGCACACCGAGGACCTCTCGGAGGACGTGTTCGGGCCCATAGGCGTGCGGCAGGTCAACTACCTGCGTGTGCTGAAGCACCTGTTCCGTGTCGAGATCGCGGTGGTGCGGCGTTCAGTCGAGAAGACCGCGTACGGGGTCGATCATCCCGGCATAGCCAGGTTGGTCGCTGAGGTACGGAGCGCGCTTGCGCTGATCCGCGAAGGGGAGTTCGTACCGCTGCTGTTCGAAGCGATCCTGGTCACTCGGTCGATCGCGCCGAGGGCGGTCGACGAGAGCCTGTTGGCTTTGGCGGCCAGCCACCCATCCTCGCGACTGCACACCCGCCAGCGGGCGGCCGTGCTTCTGGAGGCGGCCCGCGCGCACGTTCCGGTTGCCGGTCACCAGGCTCCGGGGTCGGGGCAGCTGCTCGAACTGACCGAGGTCCTCGAGGTCAACCTGTCGATGTTCGACTACGGTGAACAACAGGACCGGACGCTCAGCGCTCCTGCAAACTGACCATCACCCGGCCGTCACGCTCTAACGCCGTGAAGAGCTGGATCTTCTTGACGGCTGGAAGCGTCGCGCGGCCCGTCCTCAGGTCGAAGGTCGCGCCGTGCTGCACGCAGCGGATCTTGCCTGGCAGCATCTCACCGTCGCTCAAGGGGTAGCGCTGGTGGGTGCACCGGTCTGGCATGACGAAGAACTCGCCGTCCTGCCTGATGAGCACCACCTCGGTGCCGGAGATCACCAGCGGGGTGATGCTGTCCTCGGCGTACTGGTCGGCGCTCCCGCAGTCGAATGCGCCCTCCCCCGCCTCCGGGACCTCTACGGGCTCCGGGGCGGGGGCGGCGAAGACCTCGGGCTCTGCGCCCTCGGTCACAGCTTCTCTTTGACGCCGGGCACGCCCAGCTTGGCCTGCACCACGCGTTCCACGTACTCGGCGACCTTCGGGAGCGTCACGCGGCTCATGACCTCGTACAGGAAGCCGGTGACGAGCAGATGCTCGGCCACCTCGGGCTTTAGGCCGCGGCTCATCAAGTAGAACCGCTGGTCCTCGGGCACCGGGCCGGTGGTGGAGCCGTGAGAGCACTTGACGTCGTTCGCGGCGATCTCGAGCTGCGGGATCGACACGACCTCTGACGCCTCGTCGAGCAGCAGGTTGCGGTTGGTCTGGTAGGCGTCGGTCTTCTGCGCGCCGGGGTCGACGATGATGATCCCGGAGTAGACGGCGTTACTGGCGTCACGCACCGCGCCCTTGAAGAGCACGTCGGAGAAGGCCCGACCCGACGCGTGGTGCTGCACCGTGAACTGGTTGAAGTGCTGACCTTCGTCGGCGAAGTAGAGGCCGAGCATCTCGCTCTCGGCTCCGGTGCCGGCCAGCTCGCTCTCGATCTCGACGCGACCGGCGTCGCCTCCGAGCGAGACCGTGAGCGACTCGAGCCTGGCGTCGCGGCCCACCTCGGCGCGCTGCTTGTGCATGTGCACGACGTTGCGGCTCCAGTTCTGGAGGCTAACGTAGCGCAGCTTGGCGCCGTCCTTGAGGACGATCTCGGTGGCGGCGTCGTAGAACAGGCGCTCGTCGAACGGCTCGCTCGTGAACTCGTCGATGAAGGTCAGCCTGGCGTTCACGTCGACGACGATCAGCGTGCGGCCGGCACCGATGCCCCCGCGGTCGGCCGTCGTGAACGTGCCGAGCGGCAGCTCGAGCTCGACGTCCTTGGGGACGTAAACGAAGGTGCCGTTGGTCCACAGCGCAGAGTTGAGCGCCGTGTACTTGGTCTGTGTGGCGTTGACGCTGGTGTACAGGTGCGCTTTGACCAGGTCCTCGTGCTCGCGCACGGCTGTCCGCAGGTCGGTGAAGATCACGCCCTGCTCGTTGATCCGCGCCTTGCGCTCGACGACCTTGCCGTTCTTGATGACCATGATGCCCTCGGCGTCTGAGTCGCCGGCGCGCATGCCGATGCGCTCCGGGACCACGTCGCTCAGGGGGCCCGGCACCAGCTCCAGGCCGTCCATGGTGAAACGCCCCAGCTGGCTGTAGCGCCACTGCTCGTCGCGCGCCGTGGGGAACGGGGTCGCCTCGTAGGTGCGGAACGCAGCCCTGCGCTCCTCGGCCAGCCAGGCCGGCTCCTCGAAGCGCGTGATCAGCTCATCGACGGCGGCTGCGCTGACGGCAGGGTTGTCGACCAGGGCCTGCATCAGCCGACGCTCCCTTCCATCTCGAGCTCTATGAGCCTGTTCAGTTCGACCGCGTACTCGAGCGGCAGCTCCTTGGCGACCGGGTCCAGGAAACCGCGCACGATCAGCGCCATGGCCTCGTCCTCGGCCAGGCCGCGGGTCTGGAGGTAGAAGATCTGCTCCTCGTCGAGCTTGCTGACGGTCGCCTCGTGGCCTACGTGGGCGGTCTTCTCGTTGATCTCGATGTACGGGTAGGTATCTGTCCTGGCCTGCTCGTCGAGGAGTAGCGCGTCGCACTCGACGTTCGAGCGCGCGCCGGTGGCGCCCTCGTGGATCTGCACGAGGCCGCGGTAGCTGGACCGGCCGGTGCCCTTGGAGATCGACTTGCTGACGATGCTACTGGTCGTGTGAGGAGCCGCGTGGATGACCTTGCCTCCGGCGTCCTGGTGCTGACCGTCCGTCGCGAAGGCGATCGAGAGGATCTCGCCGTGGGCGTGCTCGCCGACGAGGTACGTGCTCGGGTACTTCATGGTGACCTTGGAGCCGAGGTTCCCGTCGAGCCAGCCCATAGAGGCGTTGGCGTGCACCAGCGCACGCTGCGTGACGAGGTTGTAGACGTTGTGCGACCAGTTCTGGATGGTCGAGTACCTGACGTCCGCGCCCTCCTGAGCGATGATCTCGATCACGCCGGAGTGGAACGAGTTGCTGGTGAACGCGGGCGCCGTGCACCCCTCGATGTAGTGGAACTTCGAGCCGGGCGCGCCGATGATCAGGGTGCGCTCGAACTGGCCGATGTTCTGGGCGTTGAGCAGGAAGTACGCCTGCAGGGGCACGCCGACCTCGACGCCCTCCGGCACGTAAACGAACGAGCCGCCCGACCACACGGCCGAGTTGACGGCGGCGAAGTAGTTGTCCTCAGGCGGGATGACCGTCGAGAAGTACTCCTTGAAGAGCTCTGGGTGCTCCTTCAGGCCGGTGTCGGTGTCGAGGAAGATGACGCCGAGCTTCTCCCACTCGTCCTTGAGCTTGTGGTAGACCATCTCGGACTCGAACTGGGCACCTACCCCTGCCAGGGCGCGCTGCTCGGCCTCGGGCACGCCGAGACGCTGGTAGGTCTTGCGGACCTCTTCCGGGATGTCCTCCCAGTCGTCGACCGTGCCCTGCTTCTCGTTAGGCCTGACGTAGAAGTGGATCTCGTCGAAGTCGAGGTCGGAGAGGTCCGGTCCCCACTTGGGGCGGCCCTTCTTCTCCGCGATCTCGAGGGCACGGAGGCGGAACTTGAGCATCCACTCCGGCTCGCCCTTGAGGTAGCTGATCTTCTCGACGACCTCCTTGGAAAGGCCCTTGCCTGACTTGTAGAAGTAGTCCTCAGGCAGGCGGAAGTCGTACTGCTTGGTGTGCTGCATCCCTTCGAGCTTGGAGGCGTCTGGATGCATGGCGTTCAGCTCAGACATGCTGCCCTCCTGGGCTCAGCGTCAGCTCCTGGCGCACCCACTCGTAACCCTTGGTGTCGAGCTCCATCGCCAGCTCCTTGGGGCCGCTGGTGATGATCCTGCCACCCTCCATGACGTGCACCTTGTCGGGCACGATGTAGTTGAGCAGGCGCTGGTAGTGCGTGATGACGAGGCAGCCGAAGTCGGGGCCGCGCGCCGCGTTCACGCCCTGGGAGACGACCTTGAGCGCGTCGACATCGAGGCCGGAGTCGGTCTCGTCGAGGATCGCGTAGCGAGGCTGCAGCACCAGGAGCTGGAGGATCTCGGAGCGCTTCTTCTCGCCACCCGAGAACCCCTCGTGCAGGTTGCGCTCGAGGATCGACTCGTCCCAGTTGAGGTTCTTCACGGCGTCTTGCAGCTTGCCGTAGAACTCCATGACGCCGATCTCGTCGCCCTCCTCGCGGCGCGCGTTGAGCGCCAGCCGCAGGAAGTTCGCGACCCCCACGCCTGGTACCTCGACGGGGTACTGGAAGGCCAGGTATAGGCCCTCGCGGGCGCGCTCGTCCGGCTCCATCTCGAGGATGGACTGCCCCTCAAGAAGGATGTCGCCGCTGGTGACCTCGTACTGGGGGTCGCCGGCGATGATCTTCGCGAGCGTTGACTTCCCTGACCCGTTGGGGCCCATCAGGGCGTGTACCTCACCGCGCGGCACGACCAGGTCCACACCCTTCAGGATCTCATCGCCGTCGACGATGCGGGCGTGTAGGTCGCGTATCTCAAGCCTCTTGTCTGACATATGGCTGCACCTCGCCTGGGTTCAAACTTCCAGGCACGACCTCGGTCGTGCCCGTAACTCGGACTCGTTCCGATTACAGTATAGCCCTAGCCGGTCCTCCGGCGGCATGCCGGGAGGCGGTAGGCCGACACGTAGCCTAACCAGTCAGGGGCTCAGTCTCGGTTGCGTCGGAACCATCCGAAGAGACCGCGCGACCGCGTCTGATCGTCACCCGGTCGGGTCGTGGCCGTACTGGCTGCCACGTGCCTGTCCGAGCTCTGCCGCTGCCGGCTGGCACGGCCCGTCGTCGGCTCGTCAGAGGTCTTGGTGGCTTCGAGCGGTACGCCTATGACACCTGCCCAGGCCTGCACGAACTCGCGAACGCCGGCGTAGCGCTTCTCGGGGTCTCGCGCCATCGCCTTGGCAACTATCCGCTTGATGCGGGGGTCGAGATCTGGCCGGTGGGACAACAGGTCCTTGGGTACGCCGGTGTGGTGGGCGATCATCAGCGCCTCGTACGAGTCCGCCACGAACGGTCTTACACCGGCGACGACCTCGTACGCGAGGACGCCAAGGCTGTAGATGTCAGAGCGGACGCCGGCGGCCTTGCCCTCGAATGCCTCAGGCGCCATGTAGAAAGCCGTGCCGACCCGCTCCTCGCTGTCCTCACCCATGAAGATCCCGGTGCCGAAATCACCGAGCTTGGCCCGCCCCTCCTTGGTGAGGAAGACGTTGGCAGGCTTGACATCGCGGTGTATGACGGAACGCTCGTGCGTGTGAGCGAGCCCCCGCCCGACGTCCAGCACCAGGCCGTACGCCTGCTCGAGAGGTAGCTTGCCCTTCTCGAGGAGGAGTAGGTCGAGCGTCCCGCCCTCGCAGAACTCGAGCGCCAGGAAGGCGCCCTCGCCGGTCGGGTAGCCGTCGTAGGCCGCCACGATCATGGGGTGAGCCAGCTTGACGGTGATCGAGACCTCGTTCTCGAACATCCGCCTCAGGACCGGCTGCTCGTGCAGCTCGGCCCGTGGCAGCTTGAGGGCGACATCGCCGAACACCCGATGCTTGGCCAGGTAGACGTGCGAGGTCTGACCGGAGCCCAGCTTGTGTATGGCGGTGTAGCCCACCGGCACGAAAGCCGGGGCTTCAGGACCTGATCGCAATGACCCTCCCATGAGCCGCCCGGCGCCTCTGCTCCCAGGCAGCCGCAGCGGTGTCCAGATGGACGCTCGCTTTCAGTCTAGTACGGAAGGTGTCGGCTAGCCCTGCACCAGGGTCGAGTCGCCCGGCTCGAGCACCTGGCAGACCACGCCGGCGCGGCTCTCGACGGACGCCTTGAAGCCGGAGGCGTCCTGCAGTAGCACCGGGAACGTGGCGTAGTGGACGGGCACGACGACCTTGGGCCGGATGAGCATCGTGGCCTCGACAGCGTCCTCCGGGCCCATCGTGAAGTTGTCGCCTATCGGCAGCAGCGCCAGGTCGATGCCCAGGTCGCCGATCCTCGCCATGTCGGAGAAGAGGGCCGTGTCACCGGCGTGGTAGACCCGCACGCCGTCCGCTTCGAAGACGACGCCCATCGGCATGCCTGCGTACGTGCCGTCCGGGAACGAGTTCGAGTGCAGGGCCGGCGTGTAGCGCACGGTCCCCTGCTCGAACGTGTGCTTCCCACCGACGTTCATGCCGTGCGCCTCGAGCCCTTTGGCGCTGGCATAGCCCGCCATCTCGGCGCTGCCGACGACGGTTGCGCCGGTGCGGCGGGCGATGCTCTCGGTGTCACCCCAGTGGTCGCCGTGGGCGTGTGTCAGGACGATGAGGTCAGGAGACAGGTCCTCGGCGCGGGCCCCCGCCCGCGGGTTGCCCGTCAGGAACGGGTCGATGAGCACGCTCCCAGATGCCACCTCGAGCAGGACGGCCGAGTGACCGAGGTAGTTGAGCTTCACGTCGCTCCGCTTCCCGTCAGCGGAGCTGGACCAGAGCCAGGTAGTAGAGGATCGTGCCGATCACGGGCAGCGCCGCCACCCCGGCCGCCTCCTTGTAGCGCTTCATGCCGAAGTAGAGCAGCGCGGCGAGGAGGAAGCAGCCGACCATGATGAACGGGTAGGCGTCGTACAGGAGACCCCACGTGCCCGTCAGGCGGAGCTGGGTGAGGGTGCCGCCGTTGTCGGTGTGCCGCAAGATCCTGCCCATCGTCCAGAACAGGAAGATCGCTCCAGACCCGATGACCCCGAAGATCAGGCCGAAGAGCCCGAGGACGCGCTCGTTGTCGACGGGCCCTGCGATGTCGTGACCGTTGACGCTGGCGGTGTACATGCGGTCAGCTTACCAGTCACCTGGGGCGCTCTGATACACTGTCACGTTGCCCCGACGGCGCCAGGCGAGCGGCGGCGGCCGGCACGTGGCCGCGGCCTCGTGAGAGGCAGCCGCCAGCGATCCACCTTCACTGCTCGACCGCTCGTCCCACCGGGACTGCTAGGAGGAGCGTTGCAAGACCTGACCGTTCGCGGGGCACGCGAGCACAACCTCAAGGACATCACCATCACCCTGCCCCGCAACAAGTTCATCGTGTTCACCGGTGTCTCGGGCTCGGGTAAGTCGACGCTGGCCTTCGACACCATCTACGCAGAGGGGCAGCGCCGCTACGTCGAGAGCCTATCGGCCTACGCCCGGCAGTTCCTCGGGATCATGGACAAGCCAGACGTCGACGCCATCGAGGGCCTGTCGCCCGCGATCTCGATCGACCAGAAGACGACCAGTCACAACCCGCGGTCGACCGTCGGGACCGTCACCGAGATCCACGACTACCTGAGGCTGCTGTTCGCGCGCGTCGGCATCCCCCACTGCCCCGTGTGTGGGCGCGAGATCACCAGGCAGTCCGCCTCCGAGATCGTCGACCGCCTCGTCGAGCGCTTCGAGGGCGAGCGCGCCTACGTCCTCGCTCCGGTGGTGAGGGGCCGCAAGGGTGAGTACCGCAAGCTCTTCACCGACCTCAAGAAGGAGGGCTTCACTCGCGTACGCGTGGACGGCGAGGTGCAGACCCTCGACCAGGCTCTCGAGCTGGACCTCGAGCGCTTCGAGAAGCACGACATCGATGTCGTGGTCGACCGCATCAAGGTTAGCGAGGAGGACCGGTCCCGGCTGGCGGAGTCGGTGGAGCTCGCTCTCGGCAAGGGCGAGGGCCTGCTGCGCGTGCTGTTCCCGGACTCCGGCGCCGACGAGCTGTTCAGCGAGCGCTTCGCCTGCCCGGAGCACGGCACCTTCCTGGAGGAGCTCGAGCCGCGCACGTTCTCCTTCAACTCGCCTTACGGGGCGTGCACCAACTGCTCGGGCCTCGGCTACCTGCAGCAGTTCGACCCCGAGCTCATCGTCCCGGACGACACGCTCTCGATCTCCCGCGGCGCGATCTCGCCGTGGACGGGCGCGCGCTCAGACGGCGGCAAGGTCTTCTACTGGGACCGCCTGCGCGCCCTCGCCGACCACATGGGCTTCGACCTCCAGGCGCCATGGAAGGACCTGTCTGAAGAGGCCAGGCGCACCGTCCTCTACGGTACGGACAAGCCCATCGAGGTCGTCTACACGCGCGGTGGCCGCGAGACCATGCGCTTCAAGGCAGAGTTCGAAGGCGTCATCCCCAACCTGGAGCGGCGCCTCAAGGAGGCCAACAGCGACTTCGCGCGCGAGAAGCTCGAGGAGTACATGTCGATGGTGCCGTGCCCGGCATGCGGCGGCAGCCGCTACAAACCAGAGGTGCTCGCCGTCACCGTGGCAGACCGCAACATCGCCGACCTCAGCGGCCTGACCGTCCTCGACGGGCGCTCGTTCTTCTCCGAGCTCCGCCTGTCGGGCGCCGCTGACCAGGTCGCCAGGCCGATCCTGCGCGAGATCACGTCACGCCTCGGCTTCCTGGAGGACGTCGGCCTCGACTACCTGTCGCTCGACCGCAGCGCCAACACCCTCTCCGGTGGCGAGGCGCAGCGCATACGCCTCGCGACCCAGGTCGGTAGCGGCCTGACCGGCGTGCTGTACGTGCTCGACGAGCCATCGATCGGCCTGCACCCGCGCGACAACGCGCGCCTGCTGCGCACCCTCCACAACCTGCGCGACCTCGGCAACACCCTGATCGTCGTGGAGCACGACGAGGAGACGATGCGGTCGGCCGACTTCATCGTCGACCTCGGACCGGGCGCCGGCGTGCACGGCGGCGATGTCGTCGCGTACGGCTCGCCCGAAGAGCTCATGCGCGACGACGGCTCTCTGACGGCCGCCTACCTGCGGGGCGACAAGCAGATCGCGGTACCTAACGGGCGCCGCGAGGGCACAGGCAAGCGGCTCGTGATCGAGGGCGCGCGCGAGCACAACCTCAAGGACATCGACGTCGGGATCCCGCTGGGGACGCTCACCTGCGTCACCGGCGCCTCCGGGTCCGGCAAGTCGACGCTCGTGCACTCGATCCTGCGTGCCTCGCTGGCCAAGACGCTGCATCGCGCCAAGACGACGCCGGGCGCTCATCGACGGATCACAGGGGTCGAGCACGTCGACAAGGTCATCGAGATCGACCAGAGCCCCATCGGTCGCACCCCGCGGTCGAACCCAGCGACGTACACGGGCATCTTCACGGACATCCGCGACCTGTTCACACGCGCGCCGGAGGCCAGGAAGCGTGGCTACAAGGCCGGGCGCTTCTCTTTCAACGTCAAGGGCGGCCGCTGCGAAGCGTGCAAGGGCGACGGCACGGTCAAGGTCGAGATGTACTTCCTGCCCGACATCTACGTCCCATGCGAGGTCTGCAAAGGCGCCAGGTACAACCGCGAGACCCTCGAGGTGAAGATCCGCGGCAAGTCGATCGCCGACGTGCTGCACATGACGGTCGATGAGGGGCTGGACTTCTTCGAGAACATCCCGGCCATCGCACGCAAGCTCAAGCTCATGAAGGACGTGGGTCTCGGCTACATCCGCATCGGTCAGCCCTCGCCAACGCTCTCGGGCGGCGAGGCGCAGCGCGTGAAGCTCGCCTCCGAGCTCGGCAGGCGCTCGACGGGCCAGACGCTCTACATCCTCGACGAGCCGACGACAGGCCTGCACTTCGAGGACACCCGCAAGCTCCTCGACGTCCTCCACCGGCTCGTCGAGGGCGGCAACACGCTGGTCGTGATCGAGCACAACATCGACGTCATCAAGACCGCCGACTGGATCGTCGACCTCGGCCCTGACGGCGGTGCCCGCGGTGGCAACATCGTCGCGGAAGGAACGCCCGAGGACGTGGCAGCCGACGATGCCAGCGCGACCGGGCAGTTCCTCATCCACGTGCCCGAGATCGCTGGGCGCGTCCGAGCGCAGCAGGCGGCGCGTGACCGCAAGAACGGACGGGCGGCACGCGTCGCGTGAGGGCCGGTGCCCGCGGGCGCGGCTCCAGGGCCGCGGCCCGCACGCTCCAGCGGGACCGTAGTTACGATGAGCGCATGCAGGCCCTTCTGACGTCGCGCCGGAGCCCCGTGTGATCCGCGCCGCCCCTATGCCGCAGCGCCTCTTCATCGGCCTGTTCCTCTTCCTGGCGGCCGTTGTGTTCGCGGTCGCGCCGCTACCCACCGTGTACCGCAGCGTCGGCGTAGTGCTATGCGCCTACCTGGCGTTCGCGGGCGTCGGCATGCCGGCCGCGTACCTGACTGCACTCATCGCCCCACCGCTGGGCCTGATCCAGGGCGCAGGCGACTGGCTGACCATGCTGCCCATCGTCCTGGCCGGCAACCTGTTGGCCATGCTGGGCCTCGAGTACGCCTGGCGTCTGCCGGCGGTCGTCGTCTCCCCCGTGCTCCTCGTCGTGCCCGCCTTCGTGGCATGGCAGCTCTCCCAGCGAGAGCTCTTCGAGGTGACTCTGCCATGGGCGGCGGCCGAGCGCACCTGGGTCCTCCTGCACCTGCTCGTCGGCGTGGCTGGCGTGCTCATCGCGCTGTTCGTTGATAGGCGTCGGGCTGTAGCGGCGACGAGCGGCTGAACAGTGAGCCCCCCTGGCGCCTGGCTCGGCGGTCGGCCACGGGCGCTATGGGAGTTCTTGCGGCGCGTATACGGGCGCTACGAGGAGTCGCGCCTGCAGATGCTGGCCGCCTCTCTCGCGTACTACGGCGCCTTCTCCCTCGGGCCGCTCCTGCTCCTGCTCGCCGGCTGGCTGGCCGTGTTCCTGCGTCGCCGACCGGAGCTCCTCGCTCAGTACCGCGAGGCCCTGGTCACCCTCCTCGCAGAAGCCCTGCCCATCCAGGTCGACGCCGAGTCGCTGGTCGCCAGCAGCTTCGACATCGTCGTCAACGACCTTGGGCGGGGGGCGATCATCGGCTCGGTCCTCTCGGTCGCAGTCCTGCTGTGGGCCAGCGGCAACTTCTTCATGTCGTTGCAGCACGCCCTCGAGGTCGTGTTCGAGGTCAGCGAGCGGCGCGGCTTCTGGCGCAAGCGCCTCGTCTCGTTCCTGCTCGTCGGGTGCGTCGCGCTGGTGGTCGTCGTCGAGATCATCGGCGGGGCGGCCGTGAGCGCGGTGACGCAGGTAGCCGACCGCTTCGGACGCTGGCTCGGAGCCGACCTGTCGCTCGCCGCCCTCGACCCGCTGTTCGGGCTCGGCCTCATCCGGCTGGTCGCCACGGTGGCCGGGCTCACGTTGGCGTTCCGCTACCTCCCTCGCCACGGCAGCACCTGGCTTGGCGCGCTGTCCGGGGCTGTCGTGGCTGCGCTCGGCATCGGCGCCACGCGGGCCGTCCTGCTGCTGACCTTCAACCCGGAGCGATTCAACGTCGTCTACGGCGTGATCACTGGGCTACTGGCCGTGCTCCTATGGCTCTACCTAGCGCTGCTGATAATCCTGGTCGGGGCGGCGGTCGCGGCCGAGCTGGCGGCGGGCCAGCGATCCCGGCCGAGCACGCCGGGACCCGCCGCCGAGCCCGGTTGACGGCAAGGCGAGCTTGGCCTCTGCGCCGTCAGCGTCGCGCGCTGTTAAGATCGTGCGCGTGACGCTACTGGAGCGCGTCCTCTCGCCACGCTGGGTCCAGCGTCTCGCCATCGTCGTGTTCGGGGCGTACGCCCGCGTGTTCCTGGGGCTACGGGTGTACGGCGCCGAGCACGTTCCGAGGAACGGTCCCCTCGTCGTGGCGTGCAACCACTTCAGCGCCTGGGACCCCCCGATCGTCGGCGTGGCCATACCCAGGGCCCTCGACTTCATGGCCAAGGTCGAACTCTTCGAATCGCGGCTGGTGGCCGCCTTCCTGAGGGGCCTAGGCGCCTTCCCCGTCGACCGTAGCCGCGGCGACGTCGGCGCCATCAAGGAGGCGCTCAGACGTCTGAAGCGGGGCCGCGCGATCGGCGTGTTCATCGCAGGCACGAGGAGCGGGGGCGACGCCGAGGCGCTCGACGGCGCCGCCTACCTGGCGACAGCTGCCGGGGCCCGCATGACCCCTGCCGCCGTGTGGAAGGACGGACGGTCGTTCAGGGTCGCCTTCGGGCCACCCATCACGGCAGATGGCAAGGGTCGGGAGGCGATCGGCAGGCTCACCGATCTGACGGCCGCCCACATCCGAGAGCTACTCCCTCAGAACGTGCAGAACACCGTCTGAGACTGCGATTCCTCACTTGCGAGGGTGCAAGGCCTCTGCTAGAGTGCCACTAGCTGATCTTGAAAACCTTAGGAGGATACCCGATGGCGAAGGCCAAAACCGTGTCCAAGGCCGACCTGGTTAGCAAGGTAGCCGAGTCCAAGGGCCTCAGGAAGAAAGACGTCAAGGACATCATGGACGCCATGCTCGACCAGATCAGTGGCTCCCTGGACTCCGGAGCCAAGGTCCAGCTCACTGGCTTCGGCACGTTCGAGGTCCGCGAACGTAAGTCGCGCACCGGCGTCCGCCCCGGCACCACAGACAAGATCAAGATCCCGGCGAGCAAGTACCCGGCTTTCAAGCCTGGCAAGGGCCTCAAGGACCGCGTCCGCAACTAACGAGCCGTCGGTGACGGGGTCTCCCGTCCGCCGTCTGGTCCAGACGTGGCATCGGCCCGCCAACGGGCGGGTGGTACTTCTTTGACCTTCCGCGGTCAGGCACGGCGCTAGACTTGCTGGCATGGCGCTCCTCGACCAGATCGGTCCCGTGATGGTGGGGCCCTCGAGCTCGCACACTGCCGGCGCATGTCGCATCGCGCTGCTGGCGAGGCACTGCCTCCTGACGCCACCGCGCAGCGCGCGCTTCGTGCTGCACGGCTCGTTCGCGAAGACGGCCAAGGGTCACGGCACCGAGTTGGCGCTCGTCGCCGGTCTCTGCGGCGCCTTCCCAGACGACCCGCGCATACGCGAGGCCTTCGACCTGGCTGAGTCCGAGGGCCTAGAGTACGAGTTCGCCATCGGGGACCTGGGCGACGTGCACCCGAACAGCGTGCGTATCGAGGCCAACGCCGACGGCGAGAGCCTCTCGCTGCTCGGCTCGAGCCTCGGCGGCGGTCTGGTCCAGGTCAGCGAGGTCAACGGCTTCGACGCTCGGTTCAGCGGCTCTTCCTACACCCTGCTCGCGCTCCACACCGACCAGCCGGGCGTCATAGCCCGCGTCGCTGGCGTGGTGGCGGACGACGGCGGCAACATCGGCTCGATCTTCTCTGCGCGCGAGAAGCGCGGCGGCAACGCGCTCATGTCTGTAGAGATCGACAAGGCCCTGTCGCAGCACGTGCTCGACTACCTGAACAGGCTCACCTACGTGCACTGGCTAAGGGCGCTCCCCGAGGTGATGCAGGGCCGGACCGAGGACCCGGGCGCGCCATGAACCTCAAGGACATCTCGACCACCGGCCTCAAGGCCTCCGAGTTCGTGCTGCAGGACGAGGTCGGGGACGACGAGGCCGCGGCCGCCACGCTCAAGACGACGATGCTCTCTCGCATCAAGGAGATGCGCGACGCCATCGCGCGCGGGCTGGCTTCGCGCGAGCCGAGCCGCACCGGCATGGTCGGCTGGAACGCCAACCAGCTCGACAACTCGCCTGACGTCCTGGGCTCCCCACTGCTCAAACGCGTACAGGCTTACGCCATGGCCGTCAACGAGGAGAACGCGCGCATGGGCCGCATAGTCGCGGCACCGACGGCAGGCAGCGCCGGCACCGTCCCGGGGGCGCTGATCGGCGTCGCCGACCACCTGGGCCGGCCGGACGAGGAACTCGTGATGCCGCTCGTGCTGGCGGCGGGTGTCGCCGAGGTCATCGGCAAGCACATGTTCATTGCCGGCTCGACAGGTGGCTGCCAGGCCGAGATCGGGTCGAGCGCGGCGATGGCGGCCGCCGCGGTGACCGAGCTGCTGGGCGGCGACGCCAGGGCATGCATCCACGGCGCCGCCATGGCGCTGATGAACACCATCGGGCTCGTCTGTGACCCCGTGGGCGGCTACGTCGAGGTCCCGTGCGTGTCGCGCAACGCGTTCTACGCCGTCCACGCCGTCGCCTCCGCCCAGCTCGCGCTGGCCGGCATCGAGTCGCCGATACCGCCGGACGAGGTGGTGCTCGCCATGGCCTCGGTTGGCCGACTCCTGCCTCCAGAGCTGCGCGAGACCGGCGAGGGCGGCATAGCAGACACCCCGACCGGTAGGCGCATCGCCCTCGAGATGTCGCGCTGAGGACGTTCTACCTACCGGGGTAGCGCACGGGTCCACAGGGCATGCCAGAGCTTGTACAATCTTTCACGAGGGACATACGTCCCACCGCCTCAGCCGCCAGCCTCGGCCGGTAGGGCCGCTGGCGCAGGCGGGTAAGGAGCCGTCATGGAGGCAACCAGCACACCGCGTGTCGTGATCGTCGGAGCAGGTTTCGCCGGCCTGAACGCCGCCAAGGCGCTCAAGCACGCACCGGTCGAGGTCATGCTGATCGACGCGAACAACTACCACACGTTCCAGCCCCTCCTCTACCAGGTAGCGACCGCGGCGCTCGACTCCGGGGACATCGCCCACCAGGTTAGGCACGTCTTCCGCCATCAGAAGAACTTCCGTTTCCGCATGGGGCGCGTGACACATGTCGACCACGAGGCCAAGGTCGTCACCCTCGCGGACGGCGACACGGTCGCGTACGACTACCTGGTCCTCGCGGCCGGTGCGGTCTACAACGACTTCGGCGTCGAGGGCGTACGGGAGCACGCCTTCGTCCTCAAGGACGTCGACATGGCGGTCAAGCTTCGCGGCCACGTTCTCTCGCGGTTCGAGCAGGCGGCAGTCGACAGGTCACAGGTCGACAAGGGAGCGTTGACGTTCGTGCTGGTGGGCGCCGGCCCGACGGGCGTGGAGATGGCAGGAGCGCTCGTCGAGCTGTTCCAGCGCGTCCTGCCGCCCGAGTACCCGGAGCTCGACCTCAGGGTGGCGCGCGTCGTGCTCGTCGAGATGGGCAACGAGGTGCTCGCCAACTTCGGCACGGCGTCCAGGCGCTACGCCGAGCGCGTGCTCAGGCAACGCGGGGTCGACGTCAGGCTGCAGTCGGCCGTCGTCAGGGCGACCGCTGACGGCATCACCCTCAAGTCTGGAGAGTTCATACCCAGCCAGACGATCATCTGGTCGGCCGGCGTGAGGGGTCATCCGCTCGGCGAGGAGCTCGATGTCGATCTGGAGCGCGGCTTCCGCGTGCCGGTGGAGCCAGACCTGAGCCTGCCAGGCTACCCGGACGTCTTCGTGATCGGCGACCTGGCCGGCGCCAAGGACGAGTCAGGCAGGCCGCTGCCGCAGGTCGCCCAGGTCGCGATCCAGAGCGGCAAGCGCACAGCAGGGAACATCGTCATGCGGCTCCAGGGCAGGCAGACCGAGCCGTTCCGCTACAACGACCTCGGCAACATGGCGATCATCGGCCGCAGCGCCGGCATCGCCGAGCTCTCTCGCCGGCTCCTCGGGCTCCGCCTGCGGGGGTTCGTCGGCTGGCTCGGCTGGCTCTTCCTCCACCTGATCTACCTGCCCGGGTTCCGCAACCGCCTGTCGGCGTTCGTGAGCTGGGCGTACAACTTCTTCACCTACGACAGGCACGCGCGCCTGATCCTCTCGTTCAGACCAGGCCGCGGTTTCCCGGTCGAGGACATGGCCGGAGCGGGACGCGAGGGCGCGGACATGCGCGAGTCAGCGGGCGCGGACGCAGACGAGAGCGCGGACGGGGGCGCGCGAGCCGGGCAACTTGTCCCCTCGCCACCCGCAAGCGACGACCATGCGGAGCGGCGCGAGCTGGTCGGTTCGGCGTGAACGAGGAACTGCGCGGGTACCTGAACACGGCGGTGACGGCGGCGCGGGCGGCTGCCAGCATCCAGCTGTTCGAGCGCGGCACCGACCTCGACGTCACGACGAAGTCATCGGACATCGACCTGGTGACGCGGGTCGACGCCATGTGCGAGGAGCGGATCAGACAGGTGATCGCGGAGGCGCACCCAGGTCACGTTGTGCTGGGCGAGGAGCAGGGGCAGGACGTCGAGGGCAGCATGCGGTGGGTCGTCGACCCGCTCGATGGCACCGTCAACTACGCCCACGGCTTCCCGTTCTACTGCGTCTCGATCGCCCTGGAGGCAGAGGGCGAGCTGGTCGTGGGCGTCGTCTACGACCCCGAGCGGGACGAGCTGTTCAGCGCTGTGAAAGGCGAAGGCGCCTGGTTGAACGGCAGACCGCTGGCCGTGACGACGACCGCCATGCCTCGCCAGGCGCTCCTTGCGACCGGCTTCGCATACGTCGAGGACCGCATGGCCCTCAACGTCGAGGTGTTCGCTCGCGTCATGCCGCAGGTCCGCGCAGTCAGACGGCCGGGCGCCGCAGCCCTAGACATCTGCTACGTGGCGTGCGGACGCCTCGACGGGTTCTGGGAGCTGGGTCTCAACCCCTGGGACGTAGCGGCAGGCGTGCTCATCGTCGCCGAGGCCGGCGGGACCGTCACCGGCCACGACGGCGGCTCGTACCGCCTAGGGGACCCCGTGCTGGTGGCGAGCAACGGGCATCTCCACGCCAAGCTCGTCGACCTTCTGGACCTGGGCACCGTCGTGGCGCGCGTCTAGCCGCGGGTGCAGAGCGGCCAGCACACGCGGCCGTAGCCCGGACGGTGCAGCTAGAAGCTCTGTTGGCGCAGGGTCTTGCGCTCGATCAGGTCGCGGCGCAGCGTCACGCCGAGGCCAGGACCAACGGGAACGCGCTGGACGCCGTCCACCGCGTCGAGGCGCTCCTCGACGATGTCATCGTCGCCCCAGTAGCGGCTGGCGCTGGCCGTGTCGCCCGGCAGCTTGAAGTTGGGGAGCGTGCTGAGGTGGAGGTTGAGCGCGCGACCGATGCCCAGCTCGAGCATCCCACCGCACCATACCGGCGACCCGAACGCGGCCGCCACGTCATGCACCTTGCGCGACTCGAGCACGCCGCGCACGCGTCCCACCTTGAGGTTGATGACGCGTCCCGACCCCAGCGCCAACCCCTTGCGCGCGTCGGCGGCGGAGTGCACGGACTCGTCGAGGCAGATCGGGGTCGCCAGTCCGGCCTGAAGCTCGGCGTGGTCGACCAGGTCGTCGTGGGCGAGAGGCTGCTCGATGTAGTCGAGAGACAGCTCGTCGAGCGCCTGGAACACGCGGGCGTCCGTCAGCGAGTAGGCGCTGTTGGCGTCCACGGTCAGCGGCATGTCCGGCAACGCCTCCCTGACAGCCCGTAGGGGAGCGACGTCCCAGCCGGGCTTGATCTTGAACTTCAGTCGACGGTAGCCGTCCTCCGCGTGGCGCTGCGCGACCTCTACCGTGCCTTCGACGGTCGACTGGATGCCGAGTGACGCGCCCACCTCTATCTCGGTGCGCGCCCCGCCTATGAACTGCCACAGCGGCATGCCGGCTGCCTTGGCCTGTAGGTCCCAGAACGCCGCCTCGAGCGCACCGACCGCCATGTTGTGGCCGCGCACGCGACTCACGGCCGACAGGAGCTGCTCAGGGGTATCGAACTCCTTGCCGACTACGCGCGGCAGGATGTACTCGGACAACGCCACCCAAGCGGTGGACGTCGTCTCGTAGCTGTACCCGGGAACGTTGCCGGCTGTCACCTCGCCGTAGCCCTCCAGCCCGCCGGAGTGCAGCACGAGCACTACCTTCTTGAGGTCCTGCTCGACCCCGAAGCTGGTCTCGAAGTGGAACCTGAGGTCTGCCGTGAGCTCTCGCAGCTCGGCCCGCTCGATCTTCATCCGTTGGCCTCCGGCCGCCAAGCATACCTATGACGACCAGGCGTCTCGTCGCGAGGCGTGTCAGCGCCAGGCACGCGCGCCAAGCGGACCACGACGAGCCTCAGAACTCGTCAGGGAACTCGAGGCGGCGCCTCGGCTGCTCCTCCGCCGGCTCGTCATCGCGGGGGGCGCCGACGGCGTCGGCTTCGGCGCCGGGATCGGCGCCTGTGTCGGCGTAGCTCTGGGCGTCGTTGTCGATGCTAACGGGTAGCGTCTCCCCCACCAGGGCGTCGCCTTGCCCGGATCCCGCCGTGCCGAGGGCGTCTTGGCGGACGCGACGCGGCTCCGAGGCCTCGTCGCGGGGTCGACGGCTGGGCGGCAGCGGCACCGAGATGGGACCCGTCGGCTCCGCCGCCTCGGCCCGTCGTTGCGTGCGTTCCGCAGCAGCCGCCCTGGCCCGCGCCTGCCTGGCAGCCGCGGCGGCACGCGCACGATCGGTCACCGAGGCAGCGGCGTCCGAGACGCGCTCGCTTAGGCCCTTCACCGCCGCGCCGAGGCGCTCCTTGCGTGCGGTGCGCACGGCGGCGGCGCGCTCCATCCGGCTCACCTGCTCGGACGCTACGCCCTGCGACGACTCGACCCTCTGCTGGGTGGCCTTCACCCGGTAGCGCAGGTTCCACGGCTCCCACTCGAGCGGCACGCTTAGCCTGAGGTTCTGTGGTCGCGACCTGGTGGCGAACACGTAGGCCTGCAGCACCCCACGCTCACCAGGCAGGTCGTGGAGGTCCGCGACGACGTCGACGGCGCCGTTCGGTGGCACAACTGCGGACGCCTCGGCCACGACGGGGATGCGGCCGGTACCTGTTCTCACCGCCACCTCGAGGAGCTGGACGGGGTACGGGTTGAGGTTGTTGAAGGTCACCCTGAGCTGGTAATCGGCGTCCTCGGGCGCCGTCAGGAACGCCGGCTGGCGCGGCCCGCCGTCGGCAGGCGCGGCACGCTCGGCGTCGGCGACGAGTGCGACCTGGCCGTTGGTGAGGAGGAACTGCGGGCCGTGCCCGCGCATGCGCCTGCGGCGCCGCAGCGCGAGCAGCAGGACGATGACGAGCAGGAAGCCACCGGCGACCAGGTAGACCTCTGGGCCCCAGCTAGCAGGGTCGAGGCTCACGCCGGCGATGGCCTCGGCGGCGGCCTCGTAGAGCCCCCGCAGCGCGCTCACCGTCTGCTCCCAGACCTCGGTCATGCCATGCCTCTCACGTCGCGCCCAAGACGCGGCGCCATGCCAGCTTACCGGCGACGACATTACAGTTGCATGGTGGGCTCACTAACGACCGCAGACGGTTCTCTCACGTTGGCCAACCGTGTTCACGGCGAGACCTACCGTTCGCGGCACGGCGCCTTGTCAGAGGCCAGCCACGTGTTCCTCGGGTCGTCGGGCGTGGCGGACGTCATGAGGCGAGAGGGCAGCGCAGCGGTGCTCGAGGTCGGCTTCGGCACGGGCCTCAACTTCCTGGTAACGGCGGCAGCCGCGGCGCGCGCCGGCGCGACCCTCAGGTACACCGCGTTCGAGCGCGATCCGTTGCCTGTCACCGCCCTGGTGGAGCTCCGCTACGAGGAGCTACTAGCCCCGTTCTACGGGCCCGCTGCGCTGCTCGACTGGCTCGGTGGCCTGGGCACCCCGACGCCTGCCGGCACGCATCGCTGGCGGCACGGCGACGCCCGGCTAGAGCTAGTCGTCGGCGAGGCGGCCGAGACCGTCTCAGGGCTGGGGCCACGCACCTTCGACGCCGTCTACCTGGACCCGTTCAGCCCGCCGACCGACCCAGGCAGCTGGGAGGAACGGTTCCTTACCGCCCTGGCCGGAACGCTCGGGCCCCGCGGCCGGCTCGTCACGTACAGCGTCAGCGGTGAGGTGCGCAGGCGCCTGGCACGGGCCGGGCTCGAGGTCAAGAAGGTGCCGGGCCCACCGGGGGGCAAGAGGGAGTCGTTGGTAGCGCAGGTGCCCGCGCCATGACCCGCGTTCACGATGTGGCCGTCGTAGGCGGCGGGGTCGCGGGCGCGACGCTGGCGTACGAGCTGGCGCGGATCGGCGTTGGCGTCCGGCTGTTCGAGGCCGCGCGACTGGGTGCGTCCTCCGTCCCGGTCGCCCTGCTCAACCCACACAGGGGGAGGACCGCCAGGGCGCGACCGTCAGACCTGGCAGGGCTGGAGGCGTTCTGGCGGCTCACAGACAGGCTGAGCGCCGACGGCCTCGCGCACGGAGCGCACCGGACCGGCGTGCTGCGTGTGGCACCCAGTCGCAGACAGGCCGAGATGTGGCGAGGGGTGAGCGCGGCGCACTCGCGCACGCGGTGGCTCGATCGGGGCGAGGCGCCGACCGGCGTTCACGCGCCGCACGGCGCTATGTTCGTCGAGGACGGCGGCTACGTCGTGACGTCGGACCTGCTGGCCGCACTGACCACCGCGGCCCGCGCTGCCGGCGCCACGGTCGAGACCGGCAGCGAGGTGACCAGGGTCGGAGCGGATGGCGACCTGCTGCGGCTGGAGCTGGCCTCTTCTCGAGGAGCCGCTGGCGCCCTGGCCAGGCACGTCGTGCTCTGCCTCGGGTCGGCCGCGCCGCCAGAGGAGTGCCGTCTGCCGAGGCTCGCTGCCGAGGGTGGAGTGGCCGCCGTCCTCGAGGTCCCAGAGGACGCGAGACCTGCTCTGGCGAGCCTCCCTCCCCTGGCCGGTGCGGTCAACGCGGCGTTCCATGGAACTCGCCTAGTGGTCACCGGCGGCTCGCTGCCGCGCGAGCGGCCACGAGCCGAGGAACTGCGCCGGGCGGCCATCGGGCTTCGCGACGCGCTCGCCTGGGCGGTCCCCGGCATCACGGGAGCCGAGCTCGTCGACGCATGGTTCGGGGTCAGGTCGAGGCGACCCACCGGCGTGCCCGTCGTGAGGCGCATCGGTCCACATGCCACGTTCTACGGGGGCCTGGCCGGTCGAGGGTTCCTGTGCGCCGCCGACCTCTCGCCTAGGTTGGCTGTCCGGTTGGCAGAGAAGATCGCCCAGCGGGCCTAGGTCGCGACGGGCTGCTCAAGGCGGTAGAGGTCGTCGGCCAAGCGGAAGAGCATCTCCTTTGTGAACACCCTCCTGCCCTCCGCCAAGCCGCTACCGTCCTTGGCCAGCGTCAGCTTGCGGTGGACGCGGCTCTCGTACGGGTGCAGGACGACCTCCTTGAACACAGCCTGGCGCTGGCTGGCGTTGACCATCAGCACCGGCTTGCCTGTCTCCGGGTCTGAGAGGCTAGCGACCATGATCGTCGTTGGCAGGTCGTACGGCCGGTGCATCCGGTAGATGTAGTCGGTGAAGTCCGCTTCCTTGGTGAAGGGCACACCGCGGCTCTCCGCGTACTCCCGCATCCAGTCGAGGAGCTCGGCCCAGGCGCGGTAGAAAGCGGCCTGACGGTCGTCCATGAAACGAGTCTACAGGGCCGAGAAGCTGGCTACAGCCCGTAGCGGGTGCGCAGGAGCACATCTAGCGGCTCCATGCCACCGACGGCAGGCACGCCATGCTCACGTGCGTCGCGGTCCGAGCCGATGAGCACGGCAGGCATGCCGTAGTCGAGCGCGCCCTTGACGTCGGCGACGGGATCGTTGCCGACCATCAGCGTCTCCTCAGGCAGCGACTCGAGACCGGTGCAGGCGAGCGAGAACATGCGCGCCGCGGGCTTTCGCGATGCGACGTCCGGGTCGCCTGAGATGAGCACGGCACGGAAGTGGCGCTCGAAACCGAGCGCCTGAAGGGCGGAGCGTTGCATGTCGACGGGCCCGTTGCTGAGGAGGGCCATCTTGACCCCCTTGGCGTCGAGCCGAGCGAGCAACTGCGCGGCCGAGGGCGCGCGCCTCACCTCGGCGGCGTAATGGGCGGTGATCTGAGCAGCCAGCTCGGCCAGGTCCGGAGGGGGACGCTGCTCGAGCCTGTCGAGGGTGCGCTGCAGGACGGTTTGGAGGTCTAGCGCCCCGTCCTTGCCAAGCTCCTGTTGGACGATCGCGGCGAACTCGTTCATCGAGCACTGCTCGAGGCCCAGCTCACTGCGGGCGAGGGCAAGCAGTCCACCGAAATCGCCACCATAGCCGCCGAGCGTGCCGTCCAGGTCGAAGCAGACCGCGCTCACCACGACCGCAAGCTTAACCGCTGGGCCTGGACGAGGCCCGCGGTATGCTTGGCGTTCGTGCCTGTAGACGAGCTCCTGGCCCCGCTGAACGAGGAACAACGCGCCGCCGTGACCCACTTCCAGGGTCCGGCGCTGGTGCTGGCTGGCGCCGGTTCAGGTAAGACGAGGACCGTCGTGCACAGGATCGCCTACCTGCTCGAGGAGCACGACGTGCTGCCCCAACAGGTGCTGGCCGTGACGTTCACCAACAAGGCTGCCGGCGAGCTGAAGGAGCGCGTCGAGGCGCTCATCGGCACCCCTGGCCGCGACATCTGGGTGTCGACCTTCCACTCGGCCTGCCTGCGCGTGCTGCGGACGTACGGGGAACGCATCGACCTCAAGCCCGGCTTCGGCATCTACGACGACGGCGACCAGCTCGACCTCCTCAAGGACGTCATCGGCGGCCTCTCGGGCGTCGCGGACTCGAACCCACGCACGTTCAGGGCGTTGATCGACCGCGCCAAGTCGAACCTGTGGTCACCGGCCGGCCTCAGGGAGCAGGGCGAGAAAGCGTGGGGACGCTACGTCGCCGGCATGCCTCTGCAGACCGTGGCCGACGTCTACGCCAGGTACCAGGAGCGGTTGACAGCGGCGAACGCCGTCGACTTCAACGACATCCTGGGTCGCACCGTGCAGCTCTTCGACGACCACCCTGACGTGCTGCAGCGGGTGCAGCAGCGCGCGGTGTTCATACACGTCGACGAGTACCAGGACACGAACGCCGCCCAGTACCGCCTCACGCAGCAGCTCGCCGAGACCTACGGCAACCTGATGGTGGTAGGCGACCCCGACCAGAGCATCTACGCCTTCCGCGGCGCAGACCTGCGCAACATCCTCGACTTCAGGCGCGACCACCCCGAGGCGAAGGTGTACCGGCTCGAGCTCAACTACCGCTCCGTCGGCAGCGTGCTCTCGGTTGCGAACGCGGTCATCGAGCACAACCAGGGCCGGATCGAGAAGCAGCTCAAGCCGGTCAAGGGTGACGGCGAGAGGGTCAGGCTCTACCGCGCGGCCGACCACCGTGCAGAGGCCGAGTTCGTGGCTCGCACGATAGAGAGGCGCAAGGCGGAGCTGGGACTGCCATACGCGGCGTTCGCCGTCCTCTACCGGACGAACTCGCAGTCGCGCGTCATCGAGGAGTCACTCAGACGGGCCGGAGTGCCCGCGAAGATCGTGGGCGGCGTCGGTTTCTACGACCGCCGCGAGGTCAAGGACGTGCTCTCGTACGCTCGGGCGGTCATCAACCCGGCCGACGACGTCTCGTGGCGTCGGGTGCTTGGCCGGCCACGGCGCGGCATCGGCGGCACAACGGAGCAACGGCTGGTCGCATGGGCCGCGCGGTACGGCGTGCCGTTCTCGGAGGCGCTGAGACGTGCCGAGGACGTCGTTACCGGCACGCCGGCCGTCAAGCGCGCGGCCGAGTTCGTACAGCTTATGGACGACCTGTCGCGCCAAGCCGACGAGCTGCCAGCAGCCTCCTTCCTCGCCGGCGTCATCGACCAGACCGGTTACGCCGAGGCACTGCGCAAGGAGGCGACCCACGAGGCGGAGGGCCGGCTCGAGAACCTCGAGGAGCTGGTCAGCGCTGTCACCGAGTGGCAGGAGGAGAACCAGGGCAGCATCGCCGACTTCCTCGACGAGGCCGCACTGCTGGCCAGCGTCGACGACCGCGCCGTCAAGGCAGCGAACGGCGAGGTCGAGGACGACAGCGTCACGCTGATGACGCTCCACAACGCCAAGGGCCTGGAGTTCCCCATCGTGTTCCTGATAGGCCTCGAGGAGAACCTCATCCCGCACCGCAACACGACGAGCAGCCTGCAGGAGCTCGAGGAGGAGCGCAGGCTCCTGTACGTAGGCATCACCAGGGCGCAGGAGGAGCTGTACCTGGTGCACGCCGAGTCGCGGCTCACGTTCGGGCGCACCGAGCCGACGCGGCCGAGCCGGTTCCTCGATGACGTGCCGAACGCCCTGCTGCTTGAGACCGACGTCTTCGGCCAGGAGCTCACAGGCAGACCAGCGCACTCGAAGTTCGCCCGCGACGTCTGGCGGCCGCCCGTGACCGCGCGGCCCAGTGCTCGCTCGGCCGCCACCGGCGACGACGTCGTCTCTTTCCACGGCGGCGAGCGCGTCAAGCACCCCAAGTTCGGGACGGGCACGGTCGTCGGCCTGTCGGGCGAGGGCGCCCGCACCGAGATCACCGTCGTGTTCGAAGGCGCCGGCGCCAAGCGCCTATTACTCAAGTACGCGAGCCTGGCGCCGGCCTAGAACGGCTCGCTAGGGCCGGGAACCGGGCCCTGTGGCACGCTCCGGAGAGCCGCGGCGCCGGTGTTATAGTTCCCGAGATTCGCACCCTTGGGAGGCCGAGG
>CAZFAQ010000027.1:0-28818 GCA_964517055.1 uncultured bacterium
TACGCCCTCACGTTCGTCCAGGACTCGGCGCAGAAGACCGTCTCCATCGGCGTCCCGACCGAGCTGGTGCGCGGCGACGTCTTCAAGTGGGGCCCCTTGCTCGCCGGTGCTCTGATCGCCAGCATCCCCGTGGCCGTCCTGTACACGTTCTTCATCGACCACTTCGTGGCCGGGTTGACCGCTGTCGCTGGGGAGTGATGGACGTTTAGAATCCCCAGGTGAACTTCGATACCCGGGTCGGCGCGTACGCGGTAGTGGTTCAGCAAGGCCGCCTGCTCCTCACCCGTTTGGCGCCTTCCGAGCTCGACCAGGGCTGGACACTGCCGGGCGGGGGCCTCGAGGCCGGCGAGGACCCGGAGGGTGCAGCGGTCCGCGAGGTAGTCGAGGAGACCGGCTACGTCGTGGAGCTGACCCGTCTCCTGGGCACCAGCAGCGTCCACTTCACTGCTGCTCAGCGGGCACCAGGGCGGCCGCGACGCGCACTCCATTCGCTACGCATGGTCTACGAGGGCCGGGTCATCTCCGGCGACCTGACCAACGAGCTGAACGGGTCCACCGACGAGGCCGCCTGGGTACCGCTCACGGAGCTCGATGCCCTCTCCCATGTCTCACTGGTGGACGTCGCAGTACGCCTGTGGCGAAGAGCAAACCGGGTTCCCACGGCCGCGCAGTAACCTCTTGGCAGCTTGGCTGCCCTCCACGAACTCGAGCTCCTGACGCTGCTAGGCGTGTGCGTGACCGCCCTACTGGCGCTGTTCGCCCCGCTCTCGAGGGCGAGGCCCGTCGCGGTCTGGGTGACCGTCGGCAGCGCCGCGGCGGCACTCGCGTTCGCGGGTCCCGAGGAAGCCATGTACCCCGCCTACGCGGTCGCCGTGCTGCACGCGCTGGGCGCCTGGCTCACCTCACGCCGCGTCCAGGCGGCCCCGCGTATGGCCGTGTGGCGCAAGGGCTCCGGTCACGGGCTCGAGAACGTGACCTCCCCGCCATCGGCATTGCACTGGCTTGGGCGCGTGTTCCTCTTCGTGGTCTCCGGGGCAGCGGTCGCGGTGGCACAGGGCTGGCTCGCGCTGCCCGGCGCCTGAACGCCCACGCCGATGGGAGGTGCAGGCACACGACCACCGCCCGCGAGGTCGAGGCCCTCACGTGCGTGAGTCACCAGACACCTCCCTCCTGCCAAGGGCAGCCCCCGCAAGTAGCGCCAACGGCGCGAATGCCAGCCCGGTCCATGTCGTCGCCCGAGCCAGGTCGAGTATCCCGAAGCTGCCGATGAGCGCGCCCACGGCGTAGCCGGAGTCGCGGAAGAACCTGTAAACACCTAGCGCGGTGGCGCGCTTCCCGGCCCGGGCGCGGTCAGCGACGGCGGCGATCAGCACCGGGTAGGCCATGCCGGTGCCGAGTCCGAGCAGTACGGCTGCCAACAACGCCGTCCCGTATGAAGCCGCGCCAGCTAGGACGAGCAGGCCGGCGCCCTGAAAGACCATCCCAGACACGACGAGCGGACGACGACCGATCCTGTCGGAGAGAGGCCCGAAGAGCGGTTGACCGACCGCCCAGAGCAACGGGTAGAGGCCGGCCACGAGCCCGGTCTGTGCCAGGTCGAAACCGCGCGCCGTCAACATCAACGGTAGAGAGAGCCACACGAGCCCGTCCTTAAGGTTCGTGGCTAGGCCGAGGATGCTGGGGACACCGACCCCGGGGATCCAACTCAGAGGCGCCGGCTTAGAAGCCGGGCTGGTCTCCGGCGCCCGAAGCGAGAGCCCAAGGCCGATCACAGCGAAGACGATGCCGAGCACGAACGGCCATGGCCGCAGCCCGAACTCCGCAGCCACGACGCCTGTGAGGAAGGCCACAACGCTCACGCCCAGGTAGCCGGCGAACTCGTTGATGCCTGCGGCGAAACCGCGTCGCCGCATGGGCATCAGGTCGACCATCATGTTGAGGGTCATCGACCAGGTCAGCGCCTGCCCGACGCCGAGCAGGAGGTTCGCGAAGACGACGACCTCCCAGGTCGGAGCCCATGCCAGCAGCGGTGCGACGGGCAAGGAGATCAACCAGCCGAGTATCAGTACCCGCCGTCTCCCCCACCTGTCAGCCGCCGCTCCCGCGAACAGGTTGAACACGGCCTTGGCGATGGCGAACGCGATGATGAAGCTGCCGATCGCCGCGCCGGCTCGAAGCCCGAAGTCCTGCTCGGCCAGGATCGGCACGATGGTGCGCTCCAGGCCGACCATCGACCCGACGAAGGCGTTGACCGCCGCCAGGAGCCAGAACGAGCTGACCGACCCTCGCTCGCCCCTCGACTCGACCATGTGTGGCCGCGGCGTTCCGGTTCGCGTCACCTGCAAGGCACCTCAACCAACCCTCGCGTGGTCAGTGCCCCCCGGCAACCACGGAATCATCTCGCGAGAGGATAACCAGTGACCATGGCGAGGTCCGCCGGACCTCGTCACGCCGGTGTCACGCCCCGGATCAGGCGGAGGCGCCGCGGTGGGATGGCGCCGGACCCCTGCCGTAACCGCTAACCTCCAGAACATGAAACTTCGTGAGGTCCGCCGGTCAGCAGTCCTAGCTATCAGCTTCCTTCTACTGGTGCTCGTCCTCTCGGCGTGCCTGCCAGGCGAGAACCCCGCCGTGCGCACGGCTGCGCCGGACTCGAGCCCCGCTGGTCTCATCCGCGGCATCTGGCACGGGATCGTCGCGCCCTTCAGCTTCGTGATCTCGCTGTTCACGGACACCGTGAACGTCTACGAGGTCAGGAACAACGGCAACTGGTACGACTTCGGCTTCGTGCTCGGGGCCGGGATCCTGTTCGGTGGCAGCGGGGTGGGCGCGCGCAGGCGCCGGCGCTGACCGCTTCTACGGCAGGGAGTTCAAGCTGCTACGCAGAGACTCTCGCCAGGTGGCTCACGTAGGCCTCGACGCTCCGGATCCCCAACCGCTTGAGCACAGAAACCCTGTGATGGCCGTCGACGACGTAGAACTCGCCGTCCAGCTCGTTGAGCTCGATAGGCGGCACTCCCTCCGGGCTGTCGACGGCGAGGAGCACAAGGGCCCAGCGCTCCTCGTCCCTGCTGACGCGGGGTAAGAACCCGGCAGTGTAGTCTCGCGCCCGTCCGACGCTGCCGACGATCCGGTCGATCTCTACCTCTTCAAGCTCGGCGACACCGTTGGGCACTACGGCCTGCCTATGGCCCCCGATCGCGTCGGACAGCGAGCAGAGCTGAACGCAACGCCGTAAGGCACGGCCCAGGAGGCCCCGCCACTTAGCGGCCGCGTGTGCCCTACGGAAGGCCGAGCGCGCCCCGACCAACGAGGTCTTCTCTTGCCATGAATGTGTGAGCATCGCTGCCTCCCAGCTCTCAGGCTTCACGAGGTCTTCCTCTGAAACGATTCAGACCTGAATCGATTCAGTATGTATTCTGATGGTGTGACTGTCAAGGGTCAGAAGATGGCAGGGCGGGTCACGCTCAAGCACATCGCCGACGAGCTAGGGGTGGCCCCATCCACGGTCTCCAACGCGTACAACCGCCCCGACCAGCTCTCCCCCGACCTGCGGGCGAAGGTACTGGCCACCGCAGAGCGGCTCGGCTACACGGGCCCGGACCCGGCGGCACGGAGCTTGCGCCGCGGCGTGAGCAACGCCATCGGCGTCGTCTACCCGAGCCAGCTGTCGTACGCCTTCACCGATCCGGCCGCCGCGCTCTTCATCCAGGGGATCGCGATGCAGGCCGAGGACGAGGGGCTCGCCCTCGTTCTGATAGGCATGCACGAGCGGACGGAGGTGTCGCCGATGACCAGCGCGAACGTCGACGGCCTCATCGTCCACTGCTTCGCCGACGAGGACCCGCTCTTCGCTCTCGCCCTCTCGAGGCGGCTTCCAGCCGTGATGGTCGACAACTCGGGCGTACCTGGGCACCCTCACGTGGCGATCGACGACGAGGGCGGAGCGTACTTGGCAGCCGCGCACCTAGCCTCGAGAGGCCATAGACGTATCGGGATCGTCTCGATGGAGATGGACGTCGAGGTGGTCGGCGGGATCGCCTCGCCCGAGCGACTTTCCGCCGTCCGCTACGCTGCCGTGCGGGCCAGGCTGGCCGGCTACCGCGCCGCCATCGAGGCCGAAGGTCTGAACTGGGAGCGCGATGTCGTGGTCCACGAAGCGACGGACAACCGACCGGAGGACGGCGAGAAGGGCGCCGCGACCCTGCTCGCGACCGAGCCGAGGCCGACGGCCATCCTCGGCATGAGCGACCAGCTAGCGTTCGGTGTGCTGGAGCACGCGAGCCGGAACGGCATCGACGTGCCAGGAGAGCTTGCGGTCGTGGGCTTCGACGACCTGCCTGCCGCCGCCCGCACGACGCCCCCGCTGACCACAGTGCACCAACCGACCGTCGAGAAGGGCAGGGAGGCCGCTCGGTTGCTCATCGCGCAGTTGCGCGGCGAACCGGCACCAGAGTCGGTGATGCTGCGAACGCACCTCGTGACGAGAGAGAGCGGCTAGTCCGCCCAGGGCGCTTGGGCCCCGACTGCAGCCAGGCCGCGAACGCCTCCACCCCGTCCGCGACAGCCGCCGACCTGAACGAGTGGAATAGGTCGAAGCTGTGTTGGCCCCTGGGCAGCTCGGCGTAGACGACGGGGTTCGACGAGGCCCGCCTCAGGTGGGCGACGAACCGCCTGGCGGTCTCGACATGCGCGAGAGTGTCGTTCTCGCCGTGGGCGATGAAGAACGGCGGCGCGGCACTTGCGTCGTGACCCAGCGGGCCCACCTCGGAATCGGCACCGCCCATGCCGTAGTAACCGCCGTACCAGCCGTAGAAGCCGGCGACGGCCGTAACACTCGTGTCAACCCCTTCGAGTCCTGGTTGGTACTTGGGGTCGTTCTGCGTGAGGGCGGCGATCGAAGACATGTGTGCGCCGGCGGAGCCTCCCGATAAGAACAAGGTTGCCGGGTCTGCACCGTAGTCAGCCGCGTGCTGGCGGACCCACGCGATGACCTTCTTGAGGTCGAGGAGGTGCCCGTAGAAGTAGGTCTCGGGCCTCAGTCGGTAGTTGGCACTGATCGTCACCCAGCCGCGCTGCGCCAACCGGAAGAGGAGCGCGCGGCCCTCGACACCCTTGCGGCCGCTGTAGTACCCGCCTGGATGGAAGTACACGAGCACCGGAGCACCCTCCGGCGCGGACCGGTGACGGTAGAGGTCGAGAAGGTTGCGGCGCCCCGCGTCTCCGTAGCGTAGGTTCGCCACCCGCTCCACATCGCCGGGCCTGATCACGAACGGGAAGAAGAGGACGTTGGCCAGCGGTGCTCGGCGCCTGAGCCCGGTCGCGAGCTCGGGGTCGATGTCACCGCGCCAGCCGGCACCCAATCCTTCGTTCAGAGCGCGCTCCACCTCGGGCCTGGCCTTGGCGCCGTACCACCCGACGAGGAGAAGCCCGAAGAGGACCGCCAGGAGTAGGCCCAGCATGACCAGACCGGGCGGCGACGCGAACGTGCCGTCCAGTAACCGCTCGATCGAGGAGGCGGCGAGCAGCGCGACGAAGAGGGTCGGAGCTTCGTTGTAGACGGAGGCAACGCGGTAACCCAGACCAGCCAGGGCTCGTGGGCGGCGCGGCGCCAGGAGCGAGAGCGCCACCAGTGAGCCGTGTATGAGCAGTCCGATCAGGTACCCGTACGACATGGCGGGAACCGTAGCAGCCGTTCGCCGATGCTCCGTCAGCCACGAGACGTAGTGGTGGGCGGGTCTACGTGGTAGCCGGCCCTATCCCGTTTCGCCCACCTACGCTAGTATCCCGTTTCCGGGATAAGGCTGGTCACGCACCGGACGCCTCGTGGCCGCCGGGTACGGGCCGATGCAGCGGTCGATGGACCGGACAGTCATCTCGCTTTCGAGCTACTGGCATAGGGTCTCGAAGAGACGACCCTCGGCCCTCACCAGGAAACGCCTTGGCCAAGAACCGCTCTCTATGGTCCTCTGAAACGAAAAGAACCGCGCTCTCGCGCGGCCTATACCTTGAAGATACCCTCGTATGCGGGATTCGTCAAGTGGATGCAGCGATGTCGTCCTAGACGGGCTCCGAACGGCTGCGAACCAGCCCCTCAGGCCCTCTTTCGACGCTCCAACTCGGCCAGGACGACCGCGCCGACCGCCATGAGCACGAACGCCACCTGCACCACCGGTCCGAGGACGGGCACGGCGGCTGCCGCGAACAGCACCGCGGCGAACAGGAACGTGCCAAGGGCTGCCGACAGGACGGGCGACCACGGCCTCCCGAAACGCTCGCGCAAGATGTCCCCGATACCCGTCCCGATGGACGCTAGTCCAAGCAGTACCGCCAGGACCGCCGCCATGGTGATGATCAACGCGAGCGGGATGCCGATGACGACGTAGGCCAGAGCCAAGACCACGACAGTCGCAGCCAACGTCGCGACAAGGCCGACAACAGCAGACCGCGCCGGGCTCCGGCGGAACGCTGTCCTGACCGCCTCGACGACCTCGTGAGCACCAGCGGAGAGCACTGCGGCGACGAGGGCAAGCAACGCTGCCCTCGCCAACCAGGCGACGGGGCGCTGGAACCCCAGGAGGGCGCGCGTGACCTCGGTACCCTCGGGCCGGCTCGAGAGGTCGGTCACGACCAGGGGCCAGCGGCCCGGATCGAGCAGATCGGAGCCCGACACCACCATCAGCACCATGGCGCTGAGTAAGTAGATGACGAGGCGAGATCGGGTCATCCCTGCCTCCTCTCGGCCGACGAGACCCAGGCGTCCGGTCTCCCCTTCGTACGCCGGCCATCGCGGTCCAGCCAGAGAGCTTCGTCCCCCCGTCCCACGAGCTAGGTCGGCCGCCCTAAGGTACGAACGCTATCCGTGACAGGCGATACTCGAGTCGATATGCGATCTGAACTGAGCGAACTGATCGAGGAGCTCGTCCGCATCGACTCCGTGAACCCTGCCCTGGACACGAGCAGGCGCGGGGAGGCCGAGATCGCTAAGTTCGTGGCCGGCTGGGCATCGGACCGTGGCCTCGACGTCGAGTGGCTCGAGGGCGCCCAAGGCCGGCCGAGCGTGCTGGTCTCGGCCCGCGGCACCGGCGGAGGCCGAACGCTGCTCCTCAACGCCCACATGGACACGGTCGGCGTCACTGGCATGGACAGGCCGTTCGAGCCGAGGTTCGAAGAGGGTAGGCTGTACGGCCGCGGCGTGATGGACATGAAAGCAAGCCTCGCCGCGTGCATGTTGACGTTGGCCGACGCGAGGGACAAGGCCTTCAGGGGAGACGTCGTGCTGACCGCGGTCTCCGACGAGGAACACGGCAGCATCGGCACGCGCGAGGCGATCTCTGCCCTTCGAGCGAGAGGCGCGGCAGTCCAAGGGGCCATAGTCACCGAGCCGACCGACCTACAACTCCACGTCGCCCACCGCGGTTTCGCCGTTTTCGAGGTCGACATATCGGGCAGGGCATCTCACACGTCGCAGCCGGAAGCCGGTGTCAACGCCCTCACTCATCTCGGCAGGCTACTCGCGGCTGTAGAGGAGCTCGACGATGCCCTGCGGCGACGCGAACCTCACCCGCTGCTCTCCCATGGTCACCTGAAGCCGGTGCTGGCCTCCGGGGGCACAGAGCTCTTCACCACGCCTGCGCACGCGGCGCTCACGCTCGAACGCCGGACGTTGCCTGGGGAGACGGCGGCTGTCATCACAGGGGAGCTGGATCGGTTGCTGAGCGACCTGGCCGCCAACGATCCCGGGTTCCAGGCCGAGATGAACGTTGTGGTCGCCAGAGAGCCGTTCGAGGCACCTAATACCAGTGAGGTCGAGGACGCGCTCGCCACGGCGGTACGAGCTGAGCTCGGCGAGCCACCCAGGAGGCTGGGAGCGCCGTACTGGACGGACGCGACGCTGTTCTCCGAGGCAGGGATACCGACCGTTCTGTTCGGTCCTACGGGTGGCGCCATCCATCAGCCAGGCGAGTGGCTCGACCTCGAGAGCGCCCATGTCACGCGACGTGTGCTGAGCCGCGTGGCCGAGGCGTTCGTGGCCTGAGGTTCAACGCGCCGAGGAGCAGCAGGACCGCGGCTACGCCGCCGACCCAGGGCCAGGTGAGCCACCGCACGATGAAGCCCACCAGCGCCCTGATAGCGGCAGCGACGGCCTCCGGGCTCTTGTATACGGTCTTCGCCACCGTCACGACCAGCGGCTGCCTCGCCAACATCGCCCTGCCCCCACGTGCCAGGGCCAGCTCCAGCCCCTGCGGCCCGCGCCTCAGCGCCTCGACGTAGAGGTCGTCGCCCCCGAGCCTAGTGACAGCCTTGCCACCCCACTTGAGACCAAGAAGGGGGTTGGGGGCGGACTCGACGAACCTCGCGACCGTCCCCAGCTCGTCCGCATCGTTCACGTACTGCAGCGCCCTCGTCGCCCGTGCGGGGCCGACCTTGATGCTGATGCGCCCCGCGTCACCGAAGAACCCGGCGAGTGGCCGCCAGGCCCTGTCCTGCACGAGCTTCACGACGTTCCGAGCCAGGCCCTCCGTCAGGGTGCCTGCTCGCCGTGCGGCCTTGAGAAGCCCGGCACCGGCGCCGACCTGCGGGGTGAACGTGAGAGCGATCCCGGCGGCCGATAGCGCTATGAGCACCTCGTCTGTGTCGTCGCCGCGGAACCAGGCGACGCCCTGCCTGGTCAGGTCGCGCACGTCGCCGAACACGACCAGGTCGCTGGCGACGGCGCAGCTCAGGCCGACGCCGTCCTCGGCGCGCCCTGTCCAGACCCCGTCGACACACCGCGAGACGACCGCTCCGACGCTGTTCCACTCGGCGTTCGCCTCGGCGAGCGTGGCCTGGCAATCCCCTGCCTCGGTGAGCTCGATCGCGTCGAGGTGACGGCCCTCGTCGAGAGCGGCCATGGCCTCGGTGCAGTACGGGTAGAGAGGCAACTCCTCCAGGTAGGGGCGCCCGGCGTCGAGCCAGACCTTGCTCCCGACCAGGGACAGCGCGGCAGCCACGAGTACCACGCCAACGATCCCTCGTAGCAGTCGCCTCATCCTCAGAGTCTAGGTGCTGGGAGCTACCGGCGCAGATGGCACGCGACCGCTGAGACGTGAGCCTGCGATCAGCCCGCCCTGAAGTCGGTCAGCACGTCATCGAGCTCGAGCTTGCGACGGCCCGTAGGGACCTCGGACGATGTGCCGTAGAAGAAGAAGCCCACGACCTCCTCGCCATGGGACCGCCGTTCGCCTGCCTCGTGTCCGAGCAGCGGCCAGAACCCCTGGTGGCGCCACACGGCCGAGGTCGACCACTTCGTGGCGATGCCCTCCGACCACAGGTGCAGCATGAAGTTCTGAGCCGCGGCCACCACGGCCGCGTAGTCCTCGCGCCTCGTGACCTCGTCCGCGTCCTCGGCGGACCGCACCGTCATCACGACGACGCCAGGCACCCCTGCCCACTGCTGGCGCTTGAGGGCGACCTTCTCCGGGCTCGAGCCACCTCGCTCCAATAGCTCGGCGTTGAGGTCTGCCAACCTGGCGATGCGCTCGTCGTCCAGCAGGTAGAAGCGCCATGGCTCCGTGTGCTTGTGGTTGGGGGCCCACCGAGCAGACTCCAGGGCCTCGCGCACCACCCCGTGGTCCTCGACCACGCTACCGGCCAGACGCGGTTGCCCAACGCTGCGCCTGCCCCTGATCGCTTCCACGACCCCCATAGACGGTCTTGTCATCGTCAACATCGGTCCTTACTAACACGGGAACCGCGTCCCGGAGGTGCTCGGCCGCCTCTGGCGACGCGGCCGAGCGACGGCTCGTCAGGGAAGCCAGGCCAGCATGTTGTCGACGAGCGTGTTGTCCTCGAGCAGGTACTGGTCGCCGGCACCCTGGCTGTGGTCGATGAACAGCGGTGCGTTCCTATGGTTCGGGATCACGTACGTCTCGTCCAGCCCGTAGCTGCTGCCCGACGCGAAGGCGATGTGCTTGCCGTCCGGCGAGAAGACGGGACCGCGGTTGCTTGACGGCCCGGTGGTGAGCTGGTGCGGTGCCAGGTCTTCCCCGTCCAGGTCGACGACCCACAGGTCGCTGCCACGTGCGTACGCGAGGTCCGTCCCGTCCGGCGACAGAGCCAGGCCGTCCACGCCGGCGAAGTCCCACTCCGCGCGGCTGAACAGCGCCACGACGGAGACGTCGTCTAGGTTGCCGTCGGTGCTCGCTTCGAGGTCCGCCAGTGGGAGCGTTGCGATAGCACCCCACGTCGCATGGTTGTCCAGATGAGACAGGTCGACGGCCACGAGCAGGCTGTCGTCCGGCGTCCACGTCATGGTGGCGTCCGTGACGACGTTCATCCCGCTGTACACGATGCGCCCCGTCTCCCGCTCGATGACCTCCAGGAACAGGTCGGTTGCGACGGTCATGACGATGGCAAGGTGCTTCCCGTCCTGCGTAGCGGCGACCGAGTAGACGGAGAGTATCGAGGTGCTGTCGGGCCACTCGAACGACTCCTTGAGTCCGAACGTGCCGATGTCGTACACCTCGACGATCACCGGCTCCGACCCGCTCGTCTTGGCGATCAGCAGCTCCCGCTTGGACGGCACGACCGTGACTGCCGACCATGGCCCGCTGTAACTGAGCCGCTTGCTCCACTCGCTTCCCGACGTCAGGTCGAAGGTGTGGATGAAGCTCGTGCCCTCGGAGACGAGCTGGCCAGGTGGGGTCCCCGGTGGTGGCCCGCCCTTCGGAGGCGGCCCTTCCGAACCTGCGGTGGAGCAGGCTGCGAGGACGAGCGCCGCGGCCGCCGTAGCGAGGAGCCTGAAGGAAGAAGTGAGCATGGGTTGCCTCCCCTCCGCCGACGGTCGCGACCGTGCTGGCGGCCTGCAAGGCTAACCCACACTCGAGAGAGCTTCCTATAGTTGCTCATGCTGCTCCGCACGCTCGGGGAGCTGCGGCTCGATGGCTCTTCCCTCACTAGGCCCAAGCCGTTACTGCTGCTCGCCTACTTGGCCGTAGAGGGCCCCAAGGGCTTCCTCAGCGGTCTGTTGTGGCCGACCGCGCCCTCACCGCTCAGGAACCTAAGGACGGCACCGTCCCAGGTACGGCGAGCCGCCCCCAACGCGATCCAGGCCGAGGTCGAGCGTTGACGACCGAGCAGGGAACTTGGCCTATGAACTACGGTTCGCGAAGAACGCAGAGAAGCAGCTACGTAAGTCAAGACACCAAGCGCAACCCCACGATGCAGCCGATGAGTCCGATCACGAGCAACACCTTCGCGACCGACACCGGCTCGGCGCCCGTTGCCATGCCGTAGACGACGGCCAGAGACGCCCCGATTCCCACCCAGACGGCGTAGGACGAGCCGGTGGGCAGCGTCCTCATCGCGTAGGCGAGCCCGCCCATGCTTATGACCAGCGCGACGAGGAACACCACGCTGGGACCGAGCTTCCTGAACCCGTCCGACTCGCCTAGCGCCGTCGCCCACACGGCCTCGAACATGCCGGACACCACTAGTACGAGCCAGGCCATCTCAGTTCATCCACTGGACGAGCTGGTAGACGATGCCGTTCGGGTCCTCTAGCTGGAAGAACCGCTCGCCCCACTCCTCGGTCTCGACCGGCGTGATCACGTTCGCGCCTTGGGCGAGGACCCGGGCGTACTCGGCATCGATGTCGTCGACCACGAAGACGACGAGAAGCCCGTCGCCTGCGACCCCTGACCTGTGCGCCGGCTTGAACGTCCCCAAGCCAGTGCGCAGGAAGATGAGGTTGAAGCCTGCATCCTCCCGCGCCAGGGAGACGAAGCCCTCGGCCGCCATCTCCTCTTCGAACCCCAGGTGCTCCTTGACGAACCGTGCCGAGAGGTCGACGTCCGCCACGTTCAGTGAGACGGCCGAGCGTTGGATGTTCATCCCCAGGTTCTACAACGTGGGTCTTAGTTCGGGAACCTGTAGAAGCTCATCCCTCCCCCGAGGACCATCCCGGCTGGCGCCCACTCGAAGCTCTTGGTCGGGGTCAGTTCCACCGTCCCGCTGCCCGAGTCGTGCCCGACGACCCTTGCGATCAAGCGGTCCACGTTGGTGAGCACCCACAAGGCGCCCTCGGTGTCGAGCGCCACGAACCTGGGCTTCTCGATGCCAACGTCGAGGTACGCGTCCGGGGCGACGTCCGTCATGAGGTCGGTCCAGATGCCGGCGTCATCGAACCTGTACACGTGATCCCCATCGAGGCTGCCGACGTACGCCCTGCCGTCGTCGTCTACGGCGATGCCTATCGGGTTGGCGACGACCGCCCTGTCCCCCGCATCGTTCGGGTCCCAGGTGATGAACTGCATGTCGGGCACCACGTCGGTCTCGTGCGCACCGCGGCCCAGCAGGTCGTCGATGCGACCAACGATCCAACCGTAGTGGTCGGTGTACCAGAGCCTGTTCTGCTGGTCGATGTGGATGGCGTAGACGTACCTGTGAGCCCTGAAGCCGGCAGGTTGCACGGCCAGGTCGAGCACGTTGGCCGCCGCGACAGACGCCCCGTCCTGGATCGAGGACGGGTTCGCGAAGCGCAGGAGGCGGTTCGGTCCAGGGTTCGCCGGGTCCAAGTTTCGCCCGTCCGCCACCCATAGGTCGCCGCTCGCGTCGAACGCGAGGGAGATCGGGTTGATCATGTCCGGGCTCGTGAACACCCGCCCTTCGACCACGACCTGCGTCGCCGCGCCTGCGCCGCCAGCCGCCACGTCCTCATCGACTATCACGATGGCGCCACCAACGGAGGTCGCCACGAACAGGTCCCCTGTCGGACCGAACGCGGCCGAGTACGACAACAGCCCCTCAGGCATCCTCAGCAGGCTCGCCCTCTGCAGTTCGGCCACCGCACCGTGGGTCTCGAAGACGGTGGTAGCGCTCGGTGTGCCAAGGTTCCCGACCGCCAGGACCGGCACGCCGCCTGGTGGCGGGGGTGGCGGAGTTCCACTCGAGCAGGCGGCGAGGACGGCGACGATCACCGCTAAGAGCAGAGTGAGTGACAGGGAATCGTGGCTCGTCGACGCTCGTCTGATGGTGCACCTCCACGGAGCCGGACGTTGCCGGCGTAAGAGGAGGCTAGCCGCGGTCGCCTTAACTGCGGCTTAACCAGCCGTGGTGGAGCGCACGAGCGCTTGGAACGTCACGAACAGCAGCACCGCGAAGACGAGCACGGCCACGCCGATGACCTCGAGCCCATAGGCTCCCGCGAGCACCCCTACCAGCGCTGTCAGGCCCGCTGCACCCAGCCCCGCGGACGCGATCTGGAACCCGATGGCGTTCCCAGAGTGCGCGTCACCGACGCGCTTGGGCGTGAGGCTGATGAGGGAAGCGAAGATCGGCGCCAGGGAGAGGCCGACCAGCATCAGCCCCAGGTAAGAGACGAACGGAGTTGGCTCTAGCCAGAGAAGCAGCGCCCCTAGGACACTTCCGAGGATGCACAGCCGCAGCGTCGGAACCAGCGGCACCCGGGTGGCGACGATTCCGAACAGGACTCGGCCTACCATCAGGCTGCCCCAGTAGAGGGTCACCAGCAGGCCCGCGGTCGTCACGGACACGCCGCGTTCTATCGTCAACAGCGAGTAGCTCCACTGGCCGGTGACGAACTCGACGCCCGAGTACGTGAAGAACGTCAGCATCCCCAACCAGACTGCCGGTCGCCGCAACGTGTCGCGGGTACGGGCGGCCTTGGCCACTTCAGCCGTCTCGGGTCCGGTTTGGGCGGCCTCCCGCCAACGTCTTCGGTTCATGAAGAAGACGACCGTGAGTAGCAACTGGGCGCTGCCGACGATCACGTAGCCCCAGCGCCATACGCTGCCCGAACCGAGCACGACGGTCGCTATGAGCGGCCCGAGCGTCGTCCCGACGCCGAACGACGCATGCAGCCAGTTGAGCACGCGCGCGGAGAAATGCGTCGCGCCGTACGCGTTCAACCCGGCGTCGACAGCCCCTCCTCCCAGGCCGGCCAGGAAGCCGAACGCCAGCAGCGGCGGCCAAGCCGAGGAGACAGCGAACCCTAGGAGCGACACGGCGGCCGCGAGCGTCGAGAGGACGAGCACGGTGCCGATCGGCATGACGCGCAGCACCCGGCCGCTAAGGAAGCTCGCAAGCAGGTACCCAGCCGTCTGGAACGTCACCAGAAGCCCGAGCGAGTCTAGCGGCACGCCGAAGCCGGCGCTGATCGAGGGCCATGAGACGCCGAGCAACCCGTCCGGCAGGCCAAGGCTGACGAACGCGAGGAACGCTAGGACGGCGAGTAAGGCTCTGGGTGGCATGGTGCGCTGTCCGAGGGACCCGCAGAGCGTAACCGTTCCGAGCGCAACGCCCCCTGAAGCGCATGAGCCGGTCCCAGAGTTCCCATCCGAGGACGCTGCATCCTGCAGAGTGCCCGGTGCCAAGAGGGGAGTTCTCGTTGGCCGCGAAACAGAACATGCGGGGCATCACGGCCGGGTTAGTGTCCTGTGTGAAGGGCTCGAATCGCGGGGCAGCAGCGTCATGAGTTTCGCGTGGCCCACGCGACCAACCCGCACACCGGGAAAGGGAGGAACACATTGAGACGATTCGTCGTTGCTCTAGTACTGGCGACGCTCACCTTGGGGACCGCCGCCGCTCAGGAGTTCGACTGGCGCCAGTTCGAGGGCCAGGAGATCCGCTTCCTGATGAACCAGCACCCGTTCACGGACTTCATAGAACCGCTCGTGCCCGAGTTCGAGGAGCTCACGGGCATAGACGTGACGCTGGAGTCCTACCCTGAGGACCAGTTCAGGCAACGCCGCCTGCTCGAGGTCGGTAGCGGCGCAGCCACGCTCGACGGCTACATGGTCATGCCCGGCCAGGTCGGTGCCCAGTACCTGGGAGCGAACTGGATCCGCTACATAGACGACTTCGTCAACGACCCCACGCTCACCAACCCTGACCTCGACGTCGAGGACTTCTTCGGTGGCGCGCTCAGCACGTTCCAGTCCGACCAGGGGCTGTTCGGCCTGCCGCTGCAGATCGAGTCAAGCCTGCTCTTCTACCGCGAAGACCTCCTGGCCGCGGCCGGCTTCGACGGCCCGCCCGAGACCCTCGAGGAGCTCGCCGAGTACGCTGCTGCGCTCGACAGCGACCAGGTCGCCGGCTTCGCCATGCGTGGTCGCGGCGCCGCCGCCACCAGCCAGATCGTCAACCTGCTCTACTCGTTCGGCGGTCAGTGGCTGAACAACGACGGCACGTCCGCGCTCGCGTCGCCAGAGAGCGTCGCGGCGCTGGAGTACTACGCCAACCTGCTGCGCGAGTACGGCCCTCCAGGACCCAGCAACATGCACTGGAACGAGGTCATGAGCCTCTACGCGCAGGGCGGCGTCGCGATGGTGTTCGACGCCAACGTGTTCCGCTCGATCGTCGAGGACCCTGACCAGGCGACGCAGGTCGTCATCGACAACACCGCGTACGCGCCGCTCCCTGCAGGACCCGCGGGCAGCGTGCCAGCCGTGCTGGTGTGGGGCCTGGGCATCAACCACGCATCCGACAACCCAGAGGCCGCCTGGTACTTCATCCAGTGGGCGCTCTCCAAGGAGAACCAGGTCGCGGCTCTGCTCGACGGCGTCCCCGCCGCCCGCGCCTCATCGTGGGAGAACGACGAGTTCCAGGCCACCGCTCCGCAGTCGTGGATCGACGCCTCGCAGGAGTCGTTCGACATCGGCCAGCCGGACTGGAACCCGCCTGTGATCGCCGTAGCCGAGGTGCGTGACGCCTACGGTCAGGCGATCGTCGCCGCCCTTCAGGGTCAGGACGCCCAACAGGCGCTCGACCAGGCGGCACAGACGATGAACGACATCATCTCCCGGACCGGCGCCTCGGCGTCCTCCGGCCAGTAAGTTCGGACCGAGTGGCGGGCCACAGGCTTCATGTCTGTGGCCCGCTAAGCGAGAATGCCTGAGTGAGACGGGCCAGCGACTTCTTCGACAGGAACGCCAAGTGGCTGTTCCCACTACCCGCGATCCTGGCCATCGTCGTGCTCATCGTCGGCCCTGTGCTGGCGAACCTCCTGATCTCGCTCCAGGACTGGTTCATCGGCCTGCCGCCCAAGTTCGTGGGCCTCGACAACTTCGAGACCGCCCTAGGCGACCGGCGGTTCTGGAACGGCGTACGCAACACCTTCTATTTCACGCTCTTCGCGGTGCCCGTCCAGCTCGTGCTGGGCCTGGGCATCGCCATGCTCTTCAACCGCGAGTTCCCAGGCAAGGGGCTCGTGCGCACCATCATCCTGCTGCCCATGGTCGCGACCCCCGTCGCCATCGCGCTCATCTGGGCGCTGATGTTCAACCCCAGCCTCGGGGTCCTCAACTACTTCCTCGAGACGCTGGGCCTCTCGCGCTCACTGTGGGTCGCCAACTCGTCCCTCGCCATACCCTCGTTGGTCCTCGTTGACGTCTGGGAGTGGACGCCTATGGTGGCGCTCATCCTCCTGGCGGCGTTGCAGGGCGTGCCCAACGAGTTCTACGAGGCCGCCCGCATCGACGGCGCCAACGCCTGGCAGTCGTTCAGGCACATCACGCTGCCGACGATCCGTTCAGCCATCGTCGTGGCGTTGATCCTGCGCACTGTCGACGCGCTCAAGACGTTCGACATCATCTACGTGATCACCGGCGGCGGACCCGGCACGGCGTCTGAGACCCTCAACGTCTTCGCGTTCAAGACGGGCTTCGAGTTCTTCAGGGCCGGCTACGCGGCCTCTTTGCTCATCTTCCTGATGCTGCTCGTGCTGGGCGTGGCTATCTTGCTCAACCTGGTCAGGCAGGGGCGCAGATGAGCCTGGCGAGCCCCGCCGTCGGCGACGACAGGGCGGCTAGGCGCCGCCTGTACGGCAAGATCGGCGTCTACGTGCTCATGGCGATCGTGCTGATCGTCATGCTGTTCCCGTTCTACTGGATGATCCTGACCAGCATGCGCTCGCAGGTGGACAACACCAGCCCGGTGCCCGTCTGGTTCTTCAAGCCCGTGCTCACGAACTACATCAACGTCATCCGCGAGAACGACTTCCTCGGCTACACCTGGAACTCGTTCGTGATCGCGGCGCTGTCCACCGGCCTCGGGCTGCTGCTGGGCCTGCCGGCTGCCTACTCGATCGCGCGCTACAAGCAGAACGGCCTCGCGCTCGCCATCCTCATCGCCAGGCTCACGCCTTACATCACGTACCTGGTGCCGTGGTTCCTCGCGTTCCGGGCCCTGGGTCTGGTCGACACCTACCTGGCGCTCACGCTCACGCACCTGATCGTCGGCATGCCGCTGATCATCTGGATCATGATCTCGTTCTTCGAGGACGTGCCCGTCGAGATGGAAGAGGCCGCCTACGTAGACGGCGCCAGCAAGCTCGGCACCTTCGTGCGGATCGTCTTGCCTCTCTCCGCCCCGGGAACCGTGGCCGCGGCGATCCTCGCGTTCATCTTCTCCTGGAACCAGTTCCTGTTCAGCCTCGTGCTTTCTGGCCCCAACACCCGTCCGGTACCGGTCGCGGTGTTCAACTTCATCTCGTACGGTCAGATCGACTTCGGCGGCCTGGGTGCAGCCGCCGTCCTCATCACGCTGCCCGTCGTGTTGTTGACGCTGCTCATCCAGCGCTGGATCGTCAGCGGGCTGACCATGGGGGCCGTGAAGGGCTAGACGCGTCCCGCGCCGGGCCGGCCGGGACGGTCGGGCTCGGCAGGTCTGGCTCGGCAGGTCAACCCCGCCCGGGCACCAGCAGCAGCTTCACGCCGCGCTTGGCCTCGAAGTCGTCGAAGGCGTCGCGCCAGCCCGACAGCGGGTACTGGTCGCTGATCAGCGCCTCGGTGTCTACCTGGCCGTTCTCGAGGAGCTCCAGCGCCCGTAGCCACGACTGAGGCGTGCTGGCGTTGGTGCCGCTGACCTTCAACTCCTTGAAGCAGACCTGGTCGAGGTCGAAAGACACGGGCTTCCCGAACAGCCCCACCTGGACGAAGTGGGCCCCCCGCCTGGCCAGCGCCAGCAGGCTCCCTGCTGCCGGCCCCGCGCCGGAGCACTCGATGACGACGTCGGCACCAAGGCCCTCGACCGTGATGTCGCCAAGCAGCTCGCGCGGGTCGTCCTGGCCGACCACGACCGTGTAAGCGGCACCAAGGCGCTTGGCTAGTCCCAGCCTGTCGGCGTCTAGCGGCGTCCCGAGCATGACGACGGTGGCGCCAGCGGCCCTCGCCACCTGCGTGGCCAGCAGCCCGATGGCGCCCGGACCGGTGATCGCGACGACGTCGCCCGGCCGGATGACGGGCCGGGTGAGCAGCGCGTGCGTGACGCAGGCGAGAGGTTCGGTCAGGGCGCCAGCTCGGTCGCTGACGGACGCTGGCAGCGCGTGGAGGTTGCGAGCCGGCACCTTCAGGTGGCGGGTGAAGCCGCCGTTCACAGCCGAGCCGATTGACCGCCGCTGCAAGCACAGGTTCGCGTGCCCCGAGCGGCAGTAGCGGCACTGGCCGCACGTCGAGTAGTAGGTCTCGGTGGTGACGCGGCTGCCGATGAGCGCCTCGTCGACACCCTCCCCCACCGCCACCACGCGGCCCGCCACCTCGTGGCCGAGGACCACGGGCGGGTTGGACCTGAACTCGTCGTGGAAGATGTGCAGGTCCGTCCCGCAGATGCCTGCGGCCGCGACCTCGATGAGCGCTTCACCCGGCCCGGGCGTCGGTTCGGGGATGTCTCTGACCTCGACGTTGCCGACGCCTGCGGCGGTCTTCATGACGGCTTCCATACAGCGGCGATCGTAACGCTGGGCCCGCGGAGCGAAGGTCAGGCTCGAGCCGCGGCGGCTACTAGGACGACGCTTCGCATAGATAGCGGGTAGCCTCGTGCGGTGTCCACGCGTGAGGTCAGGGCTACAGGGTCCGAGGCGACCGCCTTGGCGACCTCACTCCTGCAGCGCGCCCGCCTGGCGGACCCGTTCGAAGGCCCGTGGGAGGCAGCAGACGTCCAGTGGTGGTCGGTGAGGCCGCGAGCCTCAGACGACGTCGAGAGGCTCTTCTGGCTGGACGATGGTGGGCCGGTGGCCGGAGTGCTGCTCACGTCCTGGTCGAACGGGACCTGGCAGTGCGACCCCGTGAGCGTGCCACGGACGGCTGGCGCCGGGCGGGAAGAACTGTGGCACAGGGCGCTCGAGCACGCCTCACAGGTCGGGGCCACGAGGGTCGAGGTCCCGGTCGACGCCGCCGACTCCGATTTCCAACGCCTGGCGACCAGCTCCGGGATGAGGGCCGTCCGGCACGACAGCACCGGCATCGTGGCGGCCACAGACGTGCCTGCAGCGGTGCCCATGCCGGGCGGCTTCGAGCTGGTCGACCGTACCCGGCTCCAGGCCGCTCCACATCCGATGCGACACCGGAACGGCGCGGACGTCGCTCAGCGGCTGAGCGGCTGCTCCCTATACGACCCGTGGCTGGACATCGCCGTGGAGACGAGGGGCGGTAGAGAGGCCGGCTACTCGCTCTACTGGTACGACCCCGTCACCAAGGTCGGCCTGGTTGAGCCGATGAGGGTCGAGGACGAGTTCCAGCGGCGGGGGCTCGCCAGGGCGATGATCCTGGAGGGCATGAACCGGCTGGTGCAACGCGGCGCGACGCGGCTCAAGGTGTCCTGGGAGTCGGACGCCGCCGGTGCCCTGTACACGGGTGTCGGGTTCGAGCAGACGACGACAACGGGATGGTACGCCTTCCCATGACCCAGAGTCCGCACGTCTTCACGACCGAGTTGCGGGTCCCGTTCACCTCACGCTACCTGCTCCACCTGCCGGAGGGCCACGCCGAACGCGACGACTGGCCGCTGGTCGTCTTCCTACACGGGTCTGGCGAGCGTGGCGACGACATCGACCTGGTCCGGAAGCATGGCCTGCCGCGACTGCTCTCCGAAGGGCTCGATCTTCGTGCAGTCGTCCTCTCGCCGCAGTGCCCCGCTGGCCAGCTCTGGTCGACCCAGGTGCACGGCCTTGTGGTACTCATCGAACGTCTCACCGAGAGTCACCGGGTGGACCGCAGCCGGATCGTCGTCACCGGACTCAGCCTCGGTGGGGCTGGCGCCTGCGAACTGGTCGGCTACGCGCCGGACCGGTTCGCTGGCCTGGCGCCGATCTGCGGGCCGTGGACGGACCTGTTCGTTACCGCGGAGTCGGCGCGAGTACCCACCTGGGTGTTCCACGGCGACGCAGACGACGTCGTGCCGGTCACTGAGTCCTACCAGCTGGTGGAGGCGATCCGTGGGTTCGGCGGTGACCCTCGGCTCACCGTCTATCCGGGAGTCGGACACAACTCCTGGGACGCGGCGTACGGCGACCCCGAACTGCTGATGTGGCTGCTGCGGCAGCGGCGGGTTGACTGAATGTCAACGAGCGAGTCTGCGGGCATATGCGCTTGGGCGCTGCTGGTCGCGTGGCCGTGTGCTGGAGTGGCTGGCGTAGGGCATGGAGGCCAAAGGGATCAAGCGAGTTTCGCCCAGAACGTTTCATGCGCGACATTGAAAGCCTCAGGTGCGTCCAGGTTCGCTACGTGGCCGGCGTCCGGCAACACTTGGAACTCGGCATCGGGGAGGCTAGTAGCCAACACGCGCGACAGCGGCAGGTTGACCGCGTCGTTCTCCCCGCAAAGCACGAGCGCGGGAACCTCGACCTGCTCGATCCACGAGCGCGCATCGAAGTCGAGCTCCAGCAGGTAGGCCATGTCGGCTGGTGTCAAGGTAGAGATCTCCTCGAGGGCTCTCTCCTTGTGTGGCTCAGGGACGTCGTTGACGAGGCTGGGTAGCACCTCTCTCCTCAGCGCCTCAGGGTCGTAGCTTCGCATCACCTCCGCGGAGGCCCTTCGCGGAGCGAGGTACTCGTCCGGAAGCGAGACGAAACCGGCGCTCAGGCTCAGGCTCCTGATCAGTCGTGGATGGGCGCGGGCGATCTCGAGCGCCACTAGTGCGCCCAGGCTCAGGCCACAGACGTGCACTGGCGTCTCCGTGGTCTCAAGGACGAAAGCCACCACCTGGTCTCTGGCTGCCTCGATAGAGAACGGCCCTGGGTTATCCCCGTAGCCAGGGAGGTAGGGCGCCAACGCGAGGTGCCGCTCACCGAAGGCCTCGAGCTGCGGCAGCCAAGCGCTTGCTCCGGTACCCATACCGTGCAGCAGCACCACCACCCCTTCACCGGCTCCTCCCACCGCGATGTGTCGCATCCCTGGAGACTACCAGCGCCCGCGCACGTGACCGTCCCGTGTGTCCTCAACGTCTGTCACCAACCCAGGGCTAGAATCTGTCAGCGACCGATGATGGTAGCTAGGGTTCCGCCGCATCTCGTGTACCGGGATGCGGGTCTGGTCCGAGCGCTACATAACCCCGAACTGGGCAGCATCTGACGGGACAAAACCCTCGAGGAGACAGGTCGGCACGCCGTACCGGTGTGCCGCGAGCTCCTTGGAGGCCTCATGTCGTCGCCACACACACGGGCGGTTCTGCAGGCACTGTTCGTCACGTTCCTCTGGTCGACGTCGTGGGTCTTCATCAAGTTCGGCCTCGACGAGATCCCGCCACTGACGTTCGCCGGCCTGCGCTACGGCCTGGCGTTCCTGATCCTGCTGCCACTGTTGGCTCGCTCGCAGGTACGCCGGTCGATCACCCGACTGACGCGACGCGAATGGCTGCTGCTGGCGGCGCTCGGCGTCGTCATGTACACGCTCACTCAGGGGGCGCAGTTCCTCGCCCTCGACCGTCTGCCGGCTCAGACGACGAGCCTGGTGCTCAGTTTCTCCCCCGTGCTGGTGGCCATGCTCGGCGTGGCGTTCCTCGGTGAGCGGCCGGCGCCGGCACAGGCTGTCGGCGTGCTGCTGTTCCTCGCCGGCGCTGTCGTCTTCCTCTACCCGGCATCGTTCCCGCCTGGGCAGGTCGTCGGCATCGTCATCGCGGTCATCGGCCTGGTGACGAACGCTTCGGCCGCGGTGCTAGGCAGGTTCGTGAACCGGACGGCGTCGGTTCCCGCCACGGCCGTGACGCTGATCAGCATGGGCGTGGGCGCCGCTGTCCTGTTGACCGCCGGCGTGAGCCTGCAGGGGTTGCCGGAGATGTCGCTGAGGGGCTGGGCCATCGTCGTGTGGTTGGCAGCCGTCAACACCGCGTTCGCCTTCACCCTCTGGAACCTGACGCTCAGACGCCTCTCGGCGATGGAGTCCAGCATCATCAACAACACGATGCTCGTCCAGATCGCCGTCCTGGCCTGGGTGTTCCTCGGTGAGGCTTTAGGGCTGCGCCAGATCGCGGGTCTGGTGTTGGCGTCCGCGGGTACCATCGTCGTCCAGCTCGCCGGTGCGCGCGCCAGGCGGTGATCGGTCGCCCCGTAGCGTTGGCGAACTCGCTGCTGGCGCTCCTCTAGGAGCGGGGTATTCCGACTTCACACGGCGTCCTCTGCCTGCCTATACACTCTGCGACGCCACGGAGCTCCTAACCAGGAACCGGGGCCGGCCAACGCCGACCTGGCGTGGCCGAGAACCGCTCGCCACAGGGTTACCGGGGTCGCCTCATGTCGTCCAACGCAATCATCGATCGCCCGAACGGCCGCCGCCTCGCGCCTCGCGACTGGCGCACCATCATCGTGCTGCTCGTTGCCGCTTTCGTCGTCATCCTCAACGAGACGATCATGAACGTCGCACTCCCGCGCCTGATGGTCGAGCTGGGCGTGAGCGCCAACACCGTCCAGTGGTTGTCGACGGCGTTCCTGTTGACCATGGCCGTGGTCATCCCGATGACCGGCTTCCTGCTACAGAGGTTCACCACCCGCTTCGTCTTCGTGTTGGCCATGGGGCTCTTCAGCGTCGGGACGCTCGTGTCAGGCCTAGCTCCCGGGTTCGTCCCGCTCCTAGCGGGCCGGATCGTCCAGGCATCCGGCACCGCGATCATGATGCCGCTCCTGATGACGACGATCCTAAGGCTCGTGCCCACGCGGTCGCGCGGCAGGATCCTTGGCACGGTCAGCATCGTCATCTCGGTCGCGCCCGCGCTGGGACCGACCGTCTCCGGCGTGATCCTCCAGACGCTCACATGGCGCTTCATGTTCCTCTTGGTGCTGCCCATAGCGCTCGCCGCCATCGTCATCGGGGTCCGGCTGCTAGAGAAGGGCGGTGAGGTGAGGCGCAGCTCGATCGACCTACTTTCAGTCGTGCTAGCGGCGATCGGGTTCGGCGGCTTCGTCTACGGCGTCAGCGCCGCGGGTGAGGGTCCCGGCCTACTCGGCCAGCCGGACACGATCGTGCCCATAGTGGTGGGCGTCATCAGCCTCGTCGCGTTCGTCTTCAGGCAGCTGCGCCTGCAGAAGAGCGACGACCCGCTTCTCGACCTGCGCGTCTTCGGCTACCCCATGTTCTCGCTCAGCGTTGGCCTGTTCGTGATCGCGATGATGGCCCTGTTCGGGTCGATGATCCTGCTGCCCATCTACCTACAGAACGTCCGCGGCTTCGACTCGCTGCAGACAGGCCTGTTCCTACTGCCCGGCGGGGCACTGATGGGGCTGGCCGCACCGTTCGTCGGCCGGCTGTTCGACCGTCACGGACCGATCCCTCTCACGACCATCGGGGCCTCGTTGATAGCGCTGATGCTGTGGCGCCTCAGCACCATCGACGCGCTGACAGCGACCCCCGTCCTACTGACCTACCACCTCACACTAAGTACGGGCATGGCGCTTTTGTTCACGCCGTTGATGACGACCGGCATGAACCCGTTGCCGCCACGCCTCTACTCGCACGGCAGCGCCGTCATGAGCACCCTGCAACAGGTGGGCGGCGCGGTGGGAGTCGCGTTGTTGGTGACGGTAATGACCAGCCGCGCCGCCTCGTTCGGCGCCTCGGTGGCTCCAGCGCTCGCACAAGCAGCCGGGCTGCGCACCGCGTTCGCGGTGGGAGCCGGCTTCGCGCTCGTCGCGGGAGTCTTGACGCTGTTCCTCAAACGCGTGGAGCCGGCGGAAACTGCCGAGTCTGCCGACGCGGCGTACCCGGTCGCAGCCGTCGAGGAGCTGGCGGTAACTCTGCCGTAGGGTCGGCTCCTAGCGACTCGCCAGTGTTATCAGCATCCCGCAGTCCGCTGGACCATCGTTGCCCGGGCTGACCCTCGACTCACCAGCGAAGCTGAGTAGCTGTCCTGGCGCCAACCTGACCGTGGCGCCATCTAGCCGGACGCTAACCGTGCCGTACAGACACTGGATCGTGACGTCGCAGTCCGCATGGTCGTGCTCTGGCATCCAGCGTCCGCCGACCAGGGCTAGATGCAAGACCTTGAACCCTGGCAGTTCGACGACGACCTCCGGCCTCACCGAGTCCGGACTCGCGGGCGCGGCCTTGTTGAGGTCTGTTACCCGGGGCGGATAGGCACGTGTTGTCGAAGCCTTGCCACCTTCTACCAGTACGTCATCTAGGACGGGCACCGAGCCCGTGGAACCTTCGCTCATGTCGCCTCCTGCGGGCCGCGGTAAGGGCCATCGTCCGAGCATCGCATCGGTTGACGGTCACCGCCTTGACGTAGGTGCAGGTGCCTGTGAGGTGACTGAGCCAGGAAGCGAGAACTGACCAAGTACTCACATACCTGTTCGATTCACCGCTCCGCGGCCGAGCACTTAGCGAGTCTTCGCAGCGACCTTCTTCGCGAACCTCGAGATCGAAGGGTCCTCGTCCCTACACAACTCAGCGACGCGCCGCCACTCGTACCCGCCCGACTCTTCGCGATCGAGGACTATCTCTAGTCCGGATGCTTGCGAGGCCTTGAACAAGTAGCGGAGGTCGTAGTGAAGGTGAGGATCCTCGGCCCCCTTCGCCGGGATCCCGTGCACGTCGATATCGAACGGTCCGTCAACCGGTAGTTCGACCTGGTCCGGGCGAACGCCCGTTTCCTCCCCTAGTTCACGAAGCGCGGCATCCACCAACGAGCCGTCCTTGCTGGGTTCGCAGTGACCGCCTGGTTGGAGCCAGCGCTCGAGCTTCCTGTGCCACAAGAGAAGCACTTGCTCCAGGCGATGGTCGACCAGGACCGCGGAGACGGTGATGTGCCCAGCGCTTGTGCTACACGAGAAGGGGTCGTTACAGGATCGCAGGAACGAGATCGTCTCCTTCAGAAAGGTTCTCTCTAGTTCATCGTGTGGCCGATAAGAACGTAGTTGCTCTAATAGGCCCAGCGACGTCTTCTGAACGTCCATCACCCCACTATCCAACGGTTTGGGGCTCCTGCACGTGGAGTTCTCGGACAAGGGTGCGACCGACGTAAGCGCCTTGCTCCGCCTTCCTGTGTCCGCGCCTTCATCGCATGGATTAAGAGTCAATTGCCACTATCGAAGACGAGCACTACAGTCTCAATAGGGCGCCCTCGAGTGTCGAAGCCGAGCCGCAGCTGTCGCGCCGGACTGTCATCGTCAAGCTCCTCGATCCATAGCGGCCATGCTGCTGCCTGCATCGCATCTTCCGGACTGACTCCATGCATGAGGGCCGCCTCGTGAACCTTCACATTGCGGACGCGGACAACGCTTCGCGGACGACCTCAGAGCGAGTCTTTCCTGCACTCTCAGCCCGAGCATCGAGCGCAGCGATCTGCTCTTCGGTTACTGGAACGCCATCGATCGTCTCACGCGAAGCCATGCCATTTTCGTAATACGAAACTCCTTGAAAAGCCGATCCTGAGCCACAGGCCTGCAAACTTCGCCCCCAACTGCGCGCGCACCAGCGGCACGGCTGGGCGCCCGGGATGCCTCTCCGGCACCCAGGCATACGCCAAATCTACGCGCCGCCCGAACGCCGCGGCTAACTAGTTCGCGCTGTGAGGATAGCGGCGGGAAACATCGGCCGTTAGGTGTCATATGTTGTATCCTGCCGGTCACGCCCTACTACCTGTGGGGCCTGTCCGCTCAGCCTCTCCGTCACGAGGGGGCGCCCGGTAGGGCGGCGGGGGAAGCCGGTGCGAACCCGGCGCTGTCCCGCAACGGTATCGCGTTCTAGAACGCGGAGCCCGAGTACCCGCTGCGCGGTCCTAATCCTTCGGCCCTCGATGGAAGGGCAGGAAGCGGTGCAGCGTGTCGGTCCAATCCCTCAAGCCGTCGTTCGTTTCGCGCTTTCACGCGCGCCGTGCACGTGAACCGTTCGCCTGGCTCAACGACGAGAGCCGCGCCTTCCTGGCTGGCGGCTACCTGCTGCCCGGCGTCACGCCCGAGCGGCGCCTGCGCGACATCGCCGAACGCGCCGAGGCTCTGCTGCCGGGCATGAGCCGCTTCGCGGAGCGCTTCTACGACAACCTGGCTCGCGGCTGGTACTCGCTCTCCTCGCCCATCTGGGCGAACTTCGGGCTGAAGCGCGGGTTGCCGATCAGCTGCTTCGGCTCTTACGTGCCGGACTCCATGTTGGGCATCCTGGATGCGGCGGCCGAGGTAGGGATGATGAGCAAGTACGGTGGCGGTACCAGCGCCTACTTCGGCGACGTCCGCGGCCGCGGGAGCCCTATCACCGATAACGGTGAGTCGGAGGGGGCGGTGAACTTCATGCGCCTGTTCGACACGCTCATCGATGTAACCAAGCAGGGCGCCACGCGGCGAGGCTCGTTCGCGGCCTACCTGCCCATCGAACACCCGGACGTGGAGGAGTTCCTGGCCATCAAGAGCGAAGGCAACCCGATCCAGAACCTGTTCTTCGCCGTGACGGTGGGCGACGACTGGCTGCGGGCGATGGTGGCCGGCGACCGTGACAAGCGCGCGCTGTGGGCGCGCGTGCTGCAAGCGCGCTCCGAGGTGGGCCTGCCGTACGTGATGTTCGAGGACACCGCGAACCGCGGCCGCCCCGACGCCTACGCCCAGCAGGGCCTGACGATCCGCTCCAGCAACCTGTGCAGCGAGATCATGCTGCCGGTGTCCGAGGACGAGTCGTTCGTGTGCGACCTCTCCAGCATGAACCTGCTGTACTTCGACGAGTGGAAGGACACGGACGCCGTCGAGCTGCTGGTGTGCTTCCTGGACGCGGTGATGAGCGAGTTCATCGAGAAGGCGGCAGCCATCCCGCGCTTCGAGCGGGCGGTGCGCTTCGCAGAGCGCCACCGTGCGCTCGGTGTGGGGGTGTTGGGCTGGCACTCATTCCTACAGGCCAACATGGTGCCGATAGGCAGTTTGCAGGCATCCATGCTCAACCGCCGGGTGTTCCGCACCGTCCGCGACGCCGCGGAGGTGGCCTCGGCCGACCTCGCCAAGCGTTACGGCGAGCCGGAGGTGCTGGAGGGTTTCGGGCGGCGCAACGCTACGCTCACAGCGGTGGCTCCCACCACCTCCAGCTCGTTCATCCTGGGTCAGGTGTCACCCTCGATCGAGCCGCTGCGCTCGAACTACTACGTGCGCGACCTGGCGAAGAGCACGACCACCTTCCGCAACCCGGCCCTACGGCGCCTGCTGGCGGAGAAGGGCGCAGACGCCCCCGCCACCTGGCGCAGCATCCTCGAGTACGACGGTAGCGTCCAGCATCTAGACGTCCTCTCGAACGAGGAGAAGAGCGTGTTCGCCACCTTCCCGGAGGTGAGCCAGCTCGACCTGGTGGTGCAGGCGGGGCAACGGCAGGAGTTCATCGACCAAGGGCAGTCGCTGAACCTGATGGTGCACCCCGACACGCCCACCGCCGACCTCAACCGCCTTCACTTAGAGGCGTGGGAGCGGGGCGTGAAGAGCCTCTACTACCAGCACTCGATCAACTCGGCGCAGGCGTTCAACCGCGACCTGCTCACCTGCTCGGCGTGCGAGGCGTGAGCGTGCGGCGCCTCACCGAACCCCGGACGAACCTGCGGCCGGCGGAGTACCCCGAACTGCTCGCCTACCGGGACGCCGTCCGCCACGCCTACTGGCTGCACACCGAGTACAACCTCACCGACGACATCCACGACTTCCGTACGCGCGCCACGCCCGTCGAGCGCAACGCCATCCGCAACACGCTGCTGGCCATCGCGCAGGTGGAGGTGGCAGTCAAGACCTTCTGGGGCGACCTGATGCGCCACTACCCCAAACCCGAGATCGGCGCCGTCGGCTACACCTTCGCCGAATCCGAGGTCAGGCACCAGGACGCCTACGCGCACCTGCTAGAGGTGCTGGGGCTCAACCGTGAGTTCGAGCGCCTGGTGGAGTTCCCCGCCCTGCGCGCACGCGTGCGAGTGCTCGACGAGCACCTCAAGCGGCCCCTCAGTGGCGAGCCGGAGGCCGACGGCCGCGAGCACGCGCTCACCGTGCTACTCTTCTCCGCTTTCGTGGAGCACGCCAGCCTCTTCGCGCAGTTCCTGATCATGAAATCGTTCGACCGCGAACGCAACCGCTTCAAGGGCGTCGCCAACATCGTGGAGGCCACCAGCAAGGAGGAGCAGATCCACGCCATGTTCGGCTACAAGCTCGTGGAGATCTTGCGCCACGAGAACCCGCGTTGGTTCGACGCCGACCTCGAGGCGCGCGTGCTGGCGGCCTGCCGCGACGCGCGCGCAACGGAAGCAGAGATCCTCGACTGGATCTTCGAGGCGGGCGAGCTCGACTTCCTGCCACGCCGCAGTGTCGACTCGTTCGTAGACGCGCGCTTCGACACCGCCCTCGAACTGGCAGGCTTCCAAGCCATCTTCCGAGCCGACCCGGCCGACCTCGAACCGACCCGTTGGTTCGAAGAAGAAGTACTCGCCGGCAAGCACACCGACTTCTTCCATAAGCGCCCCACCACCTACACCAAGAAGGCGAAGGCCATCACCGCCGACGACCTGTTCAGCTAGGCGCCTGGCGCAAGAGTGAGAAGCTATCTGGCCGGACCCCGCCCTCCACACCATCGCCATGCGCGACACCGAGTTCCTGGCTGCTAA
>CAZFAQ010000028.1:0-28342 GCA_964517055.1 uncultured bacterium
ACGTGACAGCCACCCTCCATCTGCCTACGAACGAACCTGGCAGCGTGCTCGAAGGAGGCCGTGCCGCGGCCGAGGCTCCGGGTGTCACGCCCCAGACGGCTGGCGCGGGACAAGGCACCGTGGTGTTCGAGCTGGAGTCGGGCTCGTACGCGTTCGAGACGGTGTTAGAAGCCGGGGCGTGAAGGGTGAACGCTACCGGATCCTCGACGGTTCCCGCGAGCGAGCGCGGTTCTTGAGACCGTTCGCCACCCTGCTAGGTTCAGGTGTCATCAAGATGGTCGCGTTCGGAGACAGCGTAACCGCCGGCCACACGCGGGCAGATACCGTAGAGCCCGACGCCTCATACCCCGCGAAGGTGGCCACGGCGCTGATGGCCAGGCAGCCGGGTCTGAGGGTCCACCTTGTCAACGCCGGAGTGCCAGGCGACACCGCCACAGAAGCGCTATCTCGCCTTGAGCACGACGTCGTCAGCCATGACCCCGACGTCGTGCTCGTGGGGTTCGGGCTCAACGACGCGGTCGGCATGCGCGGCATGACGGGCGGATTCGCGGGGGTGCCTCTCTTCGAGGACTCGCTGACCCAGGTGGTAGCACGCGTCTGCCAGGAGGCCGGCGCCCACGTCGTGCTCCTGACACCTAACTTCATGTCGACTGGGGACAACCCCCGAGTGGACCGACGTGAACGGGAGTACCTGCCAGTCCTCACTCGGCTACAGACGGAGGGCGTGGTCGCCGCCTACGCAGCGGCGATCAGGTCCGTGGCGGCGGCCCAAGGCGTGCCCGTCGCCGACGTGTACGTGGCCTGGGAATGTCTCAGAGCCGCTGGCCGCGACACCGACGAGCTGCTTGCGAACGGGCTCAACCACCCCGGTGACGAGGGCCACGCCCTCGCAGCTGAGCTAGTTCTGGCCGCGCTGGAAGAACTGTAGGCGGCTGCCGGAACACGCTCCTACTGCCCCGCGGCTCGCGGCATCCGTTCATCACCCAGGGTCTCGTGCCCAGAGCACCTACCTGAGGAACGCCTCGGTCAGCCCACCGTCGACGGTTAGGACCTGACCGGTCGTACGGGGCAGGGCGCCACCGAGCAACAGGACGGCAGCCTGAGCCTGGTGGGCCGCGGTCACGGGCAGTCCCGTGAGGGTCCGACCCGCGTAGTAGTTCGCAAGGCGGTCGCGTAGGACGTCTGTGCACTCGTCCTCACCGGCCGGCAGAGCGTACCGCTGGAGCGAGGAGATGAGGCGCTCCCGGGGGAACATCGCGCTGCCGTCCACGACCGTCGCGGGTGCCAACGCGTTCACCCGCACGTTCGGCGCCAAGCCGACTGCGAGTTCGCGGACTAGGTGCTGGGCGGCCGCCTTGCTGGCGTCGTACGCGAGCGACCCCGCCTTCGGCACGACGGCGTTGACCGACGTCGTGAGCACCAGCGACCCCGGCGTGCCCTGCGCCCGCCACACACGGCTCGCCTCATCGGCTACCAGGAAACTGCCTTTCACGTTGACGTCGAAGGCCTGCTGCCAGGCGTCGTCGGCCGCTCCCTCGCCTAGCCCACCCGCCCGGTACACGCCCGCCGTGACGAGCACGTCGTCGACGCCGCCATAAGCGAGGGTCGTCGTCTCGAAGAGCTCGTGGACGCTGGCGCGATCGGTGACGTCGACACGCACGGCTATCGCAGGGCCACACGCCGACGACCCGGTGCCTGCCACCCCGATGCCGGTGCCGACCATCTCGATGACGTCCTGCGCGGTATTGGCGGCGGCCGCCTCGTCCCGGTCGGCGCAGACGACCTGGGCTCGTTGCTTAGCGAGCTGCAAGGCGGCCGCGCGCCCGATCCCGCTGCCAGCCCCCACGATCACGACGACCCGGCTCTCGAAGTAGCTCTCCGGCGGCATCCGGCGCAGCTTCGCCTCCTCGAGCCGCCAGTACTCGATGTCGAAGGCCTCGCGCCGGGGCAGCGCCTGGTAGCTGCTGACGGCCCCCGCCCCGCGCATCACCTCGATGGCCGCCAGGTAGAACTCGGCCGTGACGCGCGACTCGCTCTTGTTGCGGCCGAACGCCACCATCCCCAGGCCTGGCACTAGCAGCACCGTCGGGTTGGGGTCGCGCATCGGTGGCGACTCGTCGTCGGCGTGGGACCGGTAGTACTCGCTGTAGTCGGTGCGGTAGGACTCCAGCGCGGTCTCTGCGGCCGCCAGCATTCCGCCGGCGTCGCCTTCGCGCGGTTTCCACGGCACCAGCAGCGGCTTGATCTTCGTGCGCAGGAAGTGATCTGGGCAGGACGTGCCGAGCTCGGCCAGCCGGGCCGCATCGTTGCTGCCGACGAACTCGAGCACCGCATCGTCGGCGTGGACGGTGGCTACGAACGAGCGGCCGCGTGACACGAGGCCGCGCAGGGAGGGTAGAACGTCGCTCCACAGAGCCTGCCTGGCGGCCGGCGGCATGCTCGGGAAGCGCGACCCACCGAACGCCACGCGCCCGCTGGAGCGGGAGGCGATGAACCGCTCGGCGCGCGCGATCAGGTCGAGAGTGAGCCTATAGCACTCAGCGTCGTCGTCGGCCCAGCAGATGAGACCGTGCTGCCCAAGCACCAGACCACGCAACCGCGGGTCGGCGGCGCACGCCTCCGCGACCTGTAGACCGAGCTCGAAGCCGGGCCGTACCCAGTCGAGCCAGCCCACCTCGTCGCCGTACACCTCGCGGGTCAGGGCGGCCCCGTCCTGCGCCGCTGCCAACGCGATGACGGCGTCCGGATGCGTGTGGTCGACGTGGGCATGTGGAACGAGGGCGTGCAGCGGCGTGTCTATGGACGGCGGCCTGGCGTTGGCTCCGAACACGGCGTGCCGGTAGAGGTCGACCATCTCGTCCTCGGCGATGCTCTTGGGCCCGCGGTCAGGCGTCGCCAGGTACCGCTGCCTGAGCTGCTCGAAGCGCTCCATGTCGATCGAGGCGAAACCATCGCGGCGCGTAGTCCGCAGGTCGCCGCCTGAGCCCTTGACCCACAGCACCAGGCGCTCGGCGCCGGTGACTGGGTCGGGCATGAGTAGCTTGCTGCTGGTGTTGCCTCCGCCGGTGTTGGTTATCCGCCGATCGGAACCGAGCAGGTTCGAGCGGTATACGAGCCGGTCGAGGCCCTCCATGCTGCCCGCTACGGCCTCATCCCAGACATCTGCGATGGGGCGCGGGGCCCGGTCATCTCCCGTCGTCATCGGAGTTCTCTCCTGTCGCTTACTTCTTGTATGGGGTCGCGGCTCATGTCGTGGCTCCCGGTGTCGCCTCGTTGGCATCGGACCAGCGGTCGTAGGCAGCGTCCCAGTCGCGGCGTGCCTCCGCGGGCGGGAAGCGCCTCAAGCGGGCGCCACGGCGCACGTGCTCACGAAGCTCCACTGACCCCTGTATGAGGCCGAGGCCGACGAGCTGCATGCCGGCGTTGCCGAGGACCGTGGCCTCGACAGGCCCGGCGACGACGGGTCTCCCCGTGGCGTCGGCCGTGAGCTGGCAGAGCAGCTCGTTGCGCGATCCGCCGCCTACGACATGGATCACGCTGGCGGTGCGCCCTGCCACGAGTTCGACCTTCTCGAGCGCCCGCCGGTAAGCGAACGCGAGGCTCTCGAGAACGCTCCTCGCCACCTCCCCGACCGTCTCGGGCTGCGGCGCGCCGCGCCTCGTGCAGTGGCTCCTCACCAGGGCCGTGTGGTCGCCCGGTGACAGGAAGTCCTCGTGGTCGACGTCGAAGCTGGCGGCGAGTGGTGCCGCCTGCGCGGCCGCCCGGACGACGTCGCGGTAGTCCTTGACCAGGCCGTCGGCCCGCCAGCGACCCAAGCACTGCTGGAGGATCCAGAGCCCTGTGACGTTCTTGAGTAGTCGGGTGGTGCCGAACACCCCGCCCTCGTTGGTGACGTTGGCCGCCACAGCGTCCGGGCCGGTGTGTGGCCTGTCGATCTCGAGGCCGACCAGGCTCCACGTGCCAGACGAGATGTAGGCGAAGTCGCCGTCACGTGCGGGGACCGCGGCAACAGCGCTGGCGGTGTCGTGAGTCGCAGGGGCTATGACAGGCAGCCCGTGGTGGTCTCCAAGCGGCGTGCCTGGCGCGACCACCTCGGGCATCAGGTGTCGCTCGACCCCTATGGCGCTCAGGACGGTCCGTGACCAAGTGCCTGCCAACTGATCGAAGAGCTGAGTGGTGGTGGCGTTGGTGTGCTCGGTCACCCGTGCGCCGCAGAGCCACATGTGGAAGAGGTCGGGGATCATCAGGAGCCTGTCCGCGGCCCCGAGGCGCGGGTCGCCTCTCTCGGCCAGGCTGAGGAGCTGGACAGAGGTGTTGATCTGCATGAACTGGATCCCCGTGGCGGCGAAAAGACGTTCCTTCGGCAAACGCTCCAGCAGCGCGGTAAGCATGCCGTTGGTGCGGGCGTCGCGGTAGTGGACGGGGTTACCTAGCAGGCCACCGAAGGCGTCGACGAGCCCGAAGTCGACCGCCCAGGAGTCGACCCCTACGCTGGCCGGGTCCAGGTGTCGGCCCATAGCGACGCCCCGCTCGACCTCACGCCACAGGCCCAGCACGTCCCAGTACAAGGTCCCGCCGACCATCACCGGCACGTTGGGGAAGCGGTGGACGGTGCGTTGAGTCAGTCGCCCTGACGCCGCCGTGACGGCGCAGACCCGGCCGGACTCGGCACCGAGGTCGACGGCCAGAACTGTGGTCCGCTCTCGCTCGGCCATGGGCGCTAGGACGGGTACCCGCCACCGGCTGTGTCGCTGGTGCCCCTCTCTCTAGCGACCTTCTCGACGTAGCCGCTCGCACGCAGCTCGCCGATCGGGTCCTCCGGTAGCCCGCGCTCCGCACGTAGCTCTCTTAGGTGCGGACGGAGGTCGTGCTCGAACGCGCCGGTCAGCTCGCGGTGGGCGGCTAGGACGTCACCGCGCTCCTGCGCTTCGTGTAAGGCACCGAGGTCGACGGTCAGCGCCTTCGCCCAGGCTAGCTGGCAGTTGAGGACGCTCTGGACCATGGCCTCGAGCTTGGGCTCGATCGCGTGGCTCTGGTCGATCATGTACGCCACGTCCCTGGCTTCCTCGCCGGCCGCTCGCAGCTTGACGAAGATGTCGAACAGCTCGAACGGGTTGTCGCTCCCGACGATGAGATCGTCGTCCGCGTAGCGCCGGGCGTTGAAGTGGAAGCCGCCGAGCCTTCCCTCGGAGAGCAGGAACGAGACGATATGCGGCACGTTCGCCCCCTGCAGGTGGTGACCGGTGTCGACGAGAACCTGAGCGTTCGGACCGCACTTGAGCGCCATCGCGTACGCCATGCCCCAGTCGGCGAGGTCAGTGTGATAGAAGGCGGGCTCGAACGGCTTGTACTCGATGAGCAACCGTCCGCCCTCGGGTAGCGACTCGTAGGCTGCGCGCAACCCTGCCTCGAGGTACTCCTTACGCCTGCCGAGGTCGTCCTGGCCGGCGTAGTTGGTCCCGTCTGCCAGCCACAGGCTCATCACCGTGCTGCCGGTAGCGGTCATGACGTCTCCGCAGAGGCTCAGGTGCTCGATAGCTGCCTGCCTTACGCCGGCGTCCGGGTTACAGAGCGAGCCCAGCATGTATCGGTCGTCCTGGAACAGGTTCGGGTTGATGGCACCTATGCCTACGCCGCGGTGCTCGGCGAAGTCTCGTAGACGCGAGTAGTCGTCGACGGCGTCCCAAGGGATGTGCAGCGCGACCTTGGGCGCGCCGCCTGTCAGCGAGTGGACTAGGGCGGCGTCGCTCACCTTCTCCCATACGTCGCGGGCCGCTCCTGCCCTGGCGAACGTCTTGAAGCGGGTGCCGGAGTCGCCGTACCCCCACGACGGCGTCTCGATCTGGAGGTCCCAGAACCGTTCGCGGAGCCTGACGAGCGCGCCGTCTGAGAGACCCGGTTCGCTGGCCATCAGGCGGCCGTCACTTCCCTCGAGCCTAGCCGCAGCACCGCACGTGCTGTTTCGGCGTCGGTCACCAGGTGCGAGCAGTACCCACCGCGAAGCGCCGCCAGGATCGCCTTGACCTTATCTGTACCGGCGGCCACGCCCATCACCCGGGGGACCTCTCGCAGCTCGGCCAACGAGACCGAGACGAGCGTCTCGGCATGAGACCAGTCGAGCGGTTCGCCGCGCTCGTCTATTAGGTGGCCGAGGACGTCGCCCACCATGCCGCGCTGCCTGAGAGCCTCGAACTCCTGTTCGGACAGGTAACCGAGCCTGAAGAACGTCGAGCTCCGGCCGGCTGCTCCGATGCCGATCACCGCGACGTCGGCCGCCCTGGCTCGGTCGAGCACGGTCTTCACGGAGGGGTCCTCGATGAGCGCGTCGCGTGCCTCCTTCGTGTGCAACAGAGTGGGGGCGTGAAGCGCGTGGACCTCGGCACCGAGCCGCTCCCCGAACTCGCTGACCACGTCGTACGGGTTGCTGGGGTCACTTGCCGTCGTGAGCGCTCCGATCATCTGCACGACCTTCAGTCCGGAGACCCTCGTCCGTGGCAGCTCGGAGGCCATCAGCGCGAGTGTCGAGCTCCACGCGAGAGCGAGCGTGCTGTCCTCATCGAGAAAGCGGCCGAGCCTGAGGGCAGCGGCACGCGCGACCTCGTGTTGCGGGTTCGTCATGTCACGAACACGGACGGCGGTCACGCTCGTCAGGCCGAACGTGGCGGACAGCTCGCCTGCCACCACGTCGTCCGTTGGCAGCGGATGGTTGATACGCACCTCGACGACAGAGGCGTCCTCGGCCTCCTTCAGCAGGCGCGAGATCTGCATCGTCGAGACGCCGAACCGCTTGGCGATGCGGCTCTGCGTCCAGCGGTCGCGGTAGTACAGCTCGGCGATGCTGGCCAGCCGAGTCAGGCGGTGTAGGTCTGTCTGCATGGTCGCGCTCCTGTGCCAAGAAGGTCGGGTTTGGCTTTGGATAATAGTAACACTTGACGTGATTATCAACTGTAAACGTCATGGAGCGCTCGCGTGTCGTCTAGCGAGAGGTCCGACTTGAAGCCCTAAGCTGCCCCCTGTACGGCTTCTAAGAACAACCCATGCAATCGGTCATCCCCTGACAGCTCGGGATGGAACGCGCCGGCCCACACGTTGGCTTCGCGGCCGAGCGCGGGCTCACCTTCGAGCCGCGCCATGACCTCCACCCCGTCGCCGACCCGAGTGATGCGCGGTGCGCGTATGAACTGAACGCGTACTGGGGTCCCGAGCCCGACGATGTTCAACTCGGTCTCGAACGAGGCCACCTGGCGGCCGTAGTCGTTGCGGGAAACCGCGATGTCGATCAGACCCAGCAGTGTAAGTGGATCGCCGAACGTCTCGACAGGTGAGGCTTGACAACCTTACGCCGTAAGGCTAGCCTTACAGCGTAAGGCAGAAGGGTCGCCAACGTAGCCGGAGGTGCGAGATGAACCAGAGGAAGCGGCTGACCCGAGACGCGATCGTCGCCGCGGCCGTGTCCCTGGCCGATGAGCACGGCATCGAAGCGGTGTCCATGCGACGGGTCGCTCAAGGGCTAGGAGTCCAGGCGATGTCGCTCTACCACCACCTGCCGAGACGGGAGGCGCTACTCGACGGGATGGTCGATGTCGTCTTCTCGGAGATCGAACTGCCGCTGCCGGCGGAGCCTTGGAGAGCGGCGATGCGCGAGCGTGCCCTGTCGGCACGACGTGCCCTGCTCCGTCACCCTTGGGCGGTGGCGTTGATGGACTCCCGGTCGCAGCCCGGGCCCGCCACCCTGCGCCACCACGACGCTGTACTCGGCTGCCTGCGGCGTGGTGGTTTCAGCGTGGCCGGCGCCGCCCACGCCTTCTCCCTTCTCGACGCATACGTTTACGGCTTCGTGTTGCAGGAGTCGGCCCTGCCGTTCCAGACGCAGGGAGAGAAGGACGTCATGGCTGCCGAGATGCAAGCGCAGATGGCCGATACGTACCCGCACTTATCGGAGATGCTCGTCGAGCACGTGATGAGGCCCGATTACGACTACAAGGCCGAGTTCGCGGTCGGGCTCGAGACGGTCCTCGACGGGCTCGAGCGGCTCGCCGAAGGCGCGAGTCCTGACAGGAGAGGTAAGAGATGAGAGCGATCACGAGAGATGTTTACGGCGGTCCAGAGGTCCTGAACTGGGACGAGGTTGAGCGCCGTGAGCCCGGTAGGAGCGAGGTTCTGGTCGAAGTGAAGGCCACCTCGCTCAACGCGGCCGACGTGCACCTACTGCGCGGCTCCCCGTTCCTCATGCGGCTGGCGTTCGGCGTGCCCCGACCCCGACGCAAGGGCCTTGGTGCCGACGTCGCGGGCATCGTGCGGGAGGTCGGGGAGGGCCCCGCGTCGTTGAAGCCCGGCGACGCTGTGTTCGGTGACATCAGCGGTAACGGCTTCGGCGCCTTCGCAGAGGAGGTAGTGGTACCCGAGGCCGCGTTGGTGCCGGTGCCCGCCGGCGTACCCCTCGAGCAGGCAGCGGCCGCGCCGATGGCCGCGGTCAGCGCCCTGCAGGCGCTGCGTGACAAGGGGCGGATCCAGCCCGGGGATCACGTGTTGGTGACCGGCGCTTCTGGCGGCGTCGGATCCTTCGCCGTGCAGCTCGCGAAGGCCATGGGGGCGCACGTCACGGCCGTGACCAGTACACCGAACGCCACGGCGGTCGCGTCTCTTGGCGCCGACGCTGTGATAGACCGCTTCGTCGAGGACTTCAGGCTTAGGAAGCACAGCTACGACCTGATCGTAGAGACCGCCGGGCATGGCAGCGTGAGCGAGGCGCAGCAGGCTCTGCGGCCCGGCGGCCGCTACGTTTTCGTCGGCGGAAATGACGGGGCGTCGTTCGCCGCTCTCGTCCGGGGCAAGGGGATGCTTGCCAAACCGAACCGCGACGACCTCGGGACGGTCGCCGGGTACCTGGCGAGCGGGGCGCTGCGACCGCTCATCGGGCCGACGTTCCCACTCGCCAGAGCCGCCGAGGCTATCACCGCCTTCGAGGCCGGGCAGAAGCAAGGGAAGGTCTTGTTGACGACGGCCGGGACGTAGGGCCGTCCGCCGTCGGGCCTCAGCGGCCTTACGACCACCTGACAATCCGCACATAGCATCCCCTCGGCGCCACGCCCGCCCCGCGGTAGCGAGCGGGGCAAGAGACGAAGGAGATGCTGATGCCTAAGGTCAGGACCTTGATCGCACTTGTCGCACTACTTCTCAGCGCACCCGCGCTGGCACAGACGGAGGTCGTCTGGTGGCACGCCATGGGTGGAGAGTTGGGCGAGAAGCTCAACGAGATCGCTCAGGGCTTCAACGCCAGCCAGGACGAGTACGAGGTCGTGCCCGTCTATCGCGGCAGCTACGCAGAGACCATGACGGGCGCTATCGCCGCGTTCCGCGCCGACGAGCACCCGCACATCGTGCAGGTGTTCGAGGTCGGCACCGCATCGATGATGGCCGCCGAGCAGGCCGTCTACCCGGTCTATCAGCTGATGGCCGACCACGACGTGCCGTTCGATCAATCGGCGTTCCTGCCAGCTGTGATCTCGTACTACGTTACGGACGAGGACAACCTCGTCTCGATGCCGTTCAACTCGTCTACGCCTGTGCTCTGGTACAACCAGACCGCCCTCGACGAGCTCGGCCTCACCGCCCCCAAGACCTGGGACGAGCTGGAGCACGCCGCCCGCACGGCGGTCGACAACGGCTATGAGTGCGGCATGACCTCCGCCTGGCAGACGTGGATCCAGCTCGAGAACTTCGCGGCCCTCCACGACATCCCCTTCGCGTCGCAGAACAACGGCTACGCTGGCCTAGACACGGAGTTGGCTCTGGGGGACGCGCATGTCGCGCACATCGCCCGGCTCGCCGACATGGCCGAGACGAACGCGTTCGTGTACGGTGGCCGCGAGGGCGCCCCGCAACCTTTGTTCCTGAGCGGCGAGTGCGTCTTCTACTTCAACTCGTCCGCTGGCTACGGTGCGGTGAAGGCAAACGCCCCGTTCGACTTCGGCGTGACCATGCTGCCCGTGGACGAAGACGTGCGCGCGGAACCACAGAACTCGATCATCGGCGGCGCCACCCTTTGGGTGCTGCGCGGTCACGAGGCTGCCGAGTACCGCGGCGTGGCCGAGTTCTTCGGCTACCTGACCTCTCCCGAGGTACAGGCCGACTGGCACCAGGCGACCGGGTACGTGCCCATCACGACCGCTGCGTACGAGCTCTCGCGCGATCAGGGTTTCTACGAGGCCAACCCAGGCACAGACGTCGCCGTGCAGTCACTGATGCTCAACCCACCCACCCCGAACTCCCGGGGGGTTCGCCTCGGCAACCTCGTGCAGATCCGCGTGATCATGGACGAGGAGCTCGAAGCGGTGTGGTCAGGCGCCAAGACGCCCGAGCAGGCGATCCAAGACATCGTCCGCCGCGGCAACGAGCAGCTGAGGCAGTTCGAAGCCGCGAACCAGTAACGAACCCGAAGGGGTCGGTGGCGCCGTCGTGGCGTCACCGACCACCACGCGTGCCGTGACCCAGCGCTCGCACTTCAAACACAAGCTCCTCCCGTACATACTGCTGCTCCCGCAGCTCCTGGTCACCGCCGTCTTCTTCCTGTGGCCAGCCGTTCGGGCTGTCTTCCAGGCGTTCCAGCGGCAGGACGCATGGGGCATCAACACCACATGGGTCGGTCTCGACAACTTCACGCGTCTGTTCAGCGACCCCCTCTACCTGGCTTCGTTCCGAACGACGATCGTCTTCTCGGTAACGGTGACGGTGCTCGCCATCGGCCTCGGTCTCGTGCTGGCGGCGGCCGCGGACTGGGTCGGCAAGCGCGGCGAGGCCTACAGGGCCCTTCTGATGTGGCCGTACGCGATCGCACCGGCCGTCGCCGGGGCGCTCTGGTACTTCATGTTCAACCCGACGCTCGGCATCGTGGCTGGGTTCCTCGACTCGCTCGGCTATGACTGGGACCATCACCTGGATGGACGCGACGCCCTGGTACTGGTGATCGTCGCCTCGACGTGGAAGCAGGTCGGCTACAACTTCCTGTTCTTCCTGGCGGGCATGCAGGCGATTCCCAGGTCGCTCATCGAAGCGGCGGCCATCGACGGCGCTTCCCCTCGACACCGGTTCTGGCGGATCATCTTCCCGTTGCTGGCCCCGACGACGTTCTTCTTGATCGTGATCGACACCGTCTACGCCTTCTTCGACACGTTCGGTGTCATTCACGCCACGACCATGGGCGGGCCGATCCAAGCCACCTCGACCCTCGTCTACAAGGTCTACACGACCGGGTTCCTCGGGCAGGACCTGGGCAGCTCGGCGGCACAGTCTGTCGTGCTCATGCTCATCGTCACCGCCCTGATGATCGTGCAGTTCCGCTACGTCGGCGCGAGGGCCCACCACTGATGGTGGAGCGCCACCGCTGGCTTGACCTTCTGGCGCACGCCACCCTCGTCGCTGGCGTGCTGTTCACCCTGTTCCCGCTGTGGGTCGCGTTCGTCGCCTCGACGCACCCGATGGAGAGCCTGACCGCCGACCGCTTTCCGCTACTCCCTGGGGACCGACTCGTCGAGAACTACTCGGCGGTCCTGTTCGAGGGTGACACGCTCGTAGGCCGCACTCCCGCGATGCAGATGCTGAAGAACTCGCTGATCATGGCGGTGGGAATAACTGCTGGCAAGATGGTCGTCTCGGTGCTTGCGGCGTTCGCCATCGTCTACTTCCGCTTCCCCGGGCGGAACGCGGCGTTCTTCCTCATCTTCCTTACCTTGATGCTCCCCGTCGAGGTCCGCATCGTTCCGACATACGATGTCGTCTCCGACGTGCTTTCGCCCATCCAAAGGTTGCTTGAGCTCACGGGCCTTGAAAGCCTACTCGGGTCACTACTCGACACCCGGATCGAGCTGCGCTGGCGGCTGGTGAACAGCTACGCCGGGCTGATCCTGCCGCTCATCGCGTCGGCGACGGCAACGTTCCTGCTCAGGCAGACGTTCAGGTCTGTGCCGGACGAGCTGCTCGACGCAGCGCAGATCGACGGCGCCGGCCCCATGACCTTCCTCACTCGAATACTCCTGCCTATCAGCCGCACGAGCCTGGCCGCCCTGACGGTCATACTCTTCCTGTTCAGTTGGAACCAGTACCTCTGGCCGTTGCTGATCGCTCAGGAAGACCGCCTCCTTACGGTCGTCGTTGGGATCCAGCGCATCATCAACGCTGCCGAGACACAGCCGCTGTGGAACCAGGCGATGGCGATGGCGATGGTTGCGCTGCTGCCACCGCTGCTCATCGTGGTCTTCATGCAGCGCCTGTTCATCAAGGGCCTCGTGGAGACCGAGAAGTGACCCGTTCCGGCCGAGTCCGGGGGGCGTGGTGAGGCACACCAGGGACCGGCTCCGGTCGATCGGTGGCCTAGGCGGAGGTGACCGCATCCGAGAACGCAGCAAGAGCCCTTGGATCTTGGGCCATAGGGGCGCCCCCAGGCTCCTTAGCGAGAACACGCTGGCCTCGTTCGAGGCGGCCCTGTGGGCTGGGGCTGATGGGGTCGAGCTTGACCTGCAGCTGACCGCCGACGGCGTTCTGGTCGTCCATCACGACCCAGAGATCGGCGGGCGCACGATCCGGGGCCTCACGCTAAGCAGGTTCCGAGATATCGCCCCGGGCGCCCCTACGCTCGCGGAGACCCTTAGGTTCTTCGAGTCCTGGCCGCAGGCACGGCTCAACATCGAGCTGAAACCGTCGCTGCCACCGGACGGCCGCGAAGCTGCGCTGGCAGATGCCTTGGCTGTCTGGCGGGGGGCGACGCGCGGTGGGGTCTGGGTCTCAAGTTTCGACCCGCATGCGTTGTCCCGGCTCTCCCGCCTCGAGGTAGTGGTCCCGCTCGCCCTGCTGGCGGCCGAGGAGGCGCACCTCGACCTGCGGCCGTGCCTGCCGGTGGAGGCAGTGCACCCGCACCATTCCCTAGTGACCCCCGACCGGATGGCGGCCTGGCGGAGAGAGGGACTGGCGGTCCACGTCTGGACGGTCAACGACACGGCTTTGGCCGCTGGCCTCATCGACCTGGGGGTTGACGGGCTGATCGGTGACGACCCGGCCGCGCTCGTGCAGGTCAGGGACGCGCGACTGGGAACATGATCCGCGCGTCAAGGCGGGAGCGACCGAACGGCGGCCTGAGGTGTGCCTGCGGTCCGGCTAGTTCTGCCTTACCGGCCAACCAGGCGGCAGAGCCACGTACCCGTCGCCAAGCTCGTGCACCGACGGGCACCCGAGCAGCTTGAGGGTCCGCTCCAGCTCCGACCGCAGGATCTCGATGGCCTTCGCCACACCCTCGCGGCCGGCGGCCGCCAGGCCGTAAGCGTACGCGCGTCCGACGAGCACGGCCCGCGCGCCCAGGGCCAACGCCTTGGCGACGTCGCCGCCGCGCCTTATGCCGCCGTCGATGAGCACCTCGACCTGGCCTCCCACGGCATCGAGCACCTCGGGCAGCACCCGCAGCGTGGGGGCGACGCCGTCCATCTGCCTGCCGCCGTGGTTGGAGACGACGACGGCGGCCGCGCCGGCGCCCACCGCCCGCCTGGCATCGTCGGCGGTGTGGACGCCCTTCACGACGATGGGCCCGCCCCAGGCGTCCGCGATCCAGGCGATGTCGCTCCACGAGACGGCTGCCGCCGCGAGCTGTGCACCGATGTCCGTGTAGGGCATCGGGCCCTCCGGCAGCATGATGTTCGGGAACGACATCTGGGCGCCGTCGCGGAAGAAGTCGAGCACCCAGCCGGGTCTCGAAAGCACCTGCGGCAGGAACGGGATGACCTCTGGGAAGCGCCTGGCGATCAGCTGTGCCGAGCCGTTGCGGACGTCGCGCTCGCGCATCCCGGCGACCGGTGTGTCGATGGTGACGATGAGCGCCGAGTAGCCGCAGGCCTTGGCACGCTCTATCGCCTTGATGCCAACGTCTCGGCCTCCGCACAGGTAGAGCTGGTACCAAGCGGGGCCGTTCGTTGCCGCCTTGACCTCTTCAAGGCGCGTGCCCGACAGCGTCGAGAGCGAGTAGATCGTGCCTGCTGCGCCGGCAGCGGCGGCAGCCTCGGCCTCACCGCGCGGCCAGAACATGCGGCTCGAGCCGACGGGCGCGAGGATCACCGGCATGGAGAGCTGGTGGCCAAGCACCGTGGTCCCCAGCTCGACCTCCGGATGCACGACAGCCGAGCGTGGTCGCCAGGTCAGCTCGTCGTAGACGGCCTCGTTGGCGCGCATGGTGCGCTCGTCCTCGGCGCCGCCGTCGATGTAGTCGAAAGCCATGCGCGGCAGTCGGCGCCGCGCACGCTCGCGGAGGTCGTGGATGCTAACTACGGTGGGGCCCAGCCGTGACAACGCCCAAGTCTAGCCCCGATAGCCTCGACGGTTCCGCCGACTAGTACGGAGCCATACTCTCATCTGCTGGCGCCGCCGGATACCTGGCCGTCCCCTCACCGCTCAACTGCGGCACCTCGCCATCAGGGAACATCTCCCTGAGCCTGGCCAGGAGCACGCGTACTGCAGGCACCTTCAGGGCACCAGGCAGCAGGGCGACGCCCAGGCTGCGGTCCAGCGCCGGGTCGAGCTTCACCACCTCGGTCCCTGCGGGAACGGCATCGACCGTGAGCTGCGGCATGAGCGCCACGCCGATCCCGCGACCGGCCAGCGCGAGCATCGTCGAGTCCTCGGCGATGTCCATCGCGGGTCGGAACGTTGGGTCGACGGCGAGGATCGCATCGCGCACCGGCCAGGAGCACGGTCCGTTGCTCAGCAAGATGGGGTGCTCCAGAAGGTCCTGGAGCGTGCTGCCGACCGTAGGCAGTAGGCTGGCTGGGACCACCGCCACGTACTCATCACGGAACAGCTCCCAGTAGATCGCGTCGTTCGCCAGCACGGACATGGTCAGCGCGACGTCGACCTGCCCCGCGTGCAGGTCCGCCAGTTGGTCGCGGGTCCGGCTCGAAACCTCGCGCAGCGCTATGCGCAGGCCAGGGTGGCTGGTCTTCAGCGCGCTCATCGCCGGTGCGAGGACGTGCGCCGCCAACGACCGGAACGTGCTCACCCTCAGCTCGCCGTGCAGGTCGCCGCGGTCGAGCGAGGCCTCTTGGCCGATCGCCGCCAGCGAACCCTCGACCACCCTCGCGTGGGTCGCAACGCGTTCGCCGACGGGCGTGGCCACTGCCCCGAAGCGTCCCCTGTCGAGGAGCTTCACGCCCAGCTCTTCCTCCAGCTCGGCGATCGCGTACGACACGGTGGACTGCGAGGTGCCGAGCTCCAACGCGGCCTCCGAGAAGCTGCCGTGCTCCAAGATGGCCAGCAGCGTCCGAAGTCCCTGGAGCTTCATGCTCAGAGTCTAGCGGCGGCTCGGGTCCCGAGCCTCCCGCCTCTCTTGCGCTCCGCCGTAGCCGAACGTACCGCCTCTCCGTCCATGCGGGACACGGCCTGACGTAGCTCGGTAAGGAGCTGGTCCGCGATCTCCGTGACCTGTCGCACCTCCCGCTCGCGCCGGCGGGCGTCGCGGTAGCTGAACTGGCGGGACCATTCGTACGCCAGCTCGCGCGGCGTGAGCGTGAGGAGCCTTCGGGCGCCTACCTTCCTGAGGAACGGCTCGTCGAAAAGCGACGCGTGCCAGAGGGGGTGCATCTGGGAAAGGAGCTCGGTCGTCATGCGTAGCGCTCGCTCCTCGCGCCGCCCCTGCCTGTACTCGTGAACCGCCTCCTTGAACATCTGCCAGCGGGTCATGTTCGCCTCCTCGCTCGGGCTGACCGGGGCGAGCCGTGAGCGCGCCCCGTGCCCAGCGAAGGTAGCGGCCCGGTGCTCTCACGCGCAAAAGCCCGTCCCGATGTGTCGCGAGCTTTCATCGGATGGGCCGATGCACCGTGCCCCGCGCATCCCTAGCGTCGGCCCGGACTAAAGACCCGAGACGAACCGCTCCACGATTTCCGACCACTGGGCACGAGCCTGCTGGCTCAACTCGAAGGTTCGCAGGCCGGTTAGGGTCACGATCACCGAGGCGGCGCCGGTCTTCTTGGGCTCGCTCGTGACCTGCACGCCCGTGTCGTCCAGGCCCTTCACGCGCCAGTTCATGCGTTTGTCGGTGGCGCTCAAGCGCGGCTCGCCCGAGACCGACGCGAGGACCTCGTCGTCAGAAGCGGCGAACGCCTGCCACCGGTCCATCAGGTCCTGCATGCCGAGAGCCGTCGACCTGCTGACGGTCGTCTGGAAAGTGCCGTCCTGAGCCTGCCCCGGCGCACGCCTACCGATGTGCTGCTCGTAAGCCACGGTGACTGACTGTGCCCACCAACCCGGGTTGTCGACCCGACTCCCGAGCTCGGCCTGAACCTTGGTGGCCAGGTCCTTATGGCTCATGTCCTTCGCGCCTACCTCTTCTAAGACCCGGAGCCACTCGTCCCAGGTGCGGCCGGTAGCGCGTTCGATGGCCTGTACGTTCGTGGGCTTCGCCATGCCCGACTATGCAACGCCGGCAGGTCTAGCGGCGAGGCGCCCGGACAGTGCGCTGCTATGATTCGCGCCACTCATGCTCGGTTACCTCGGCCGCCGTTGCTTGCTAGCGGTGCCGACGCTCCTCGGAGTCGCGCTGATCGTGTTCTTCCTGATGCGGTCGGTGCCGGGGGACGTCGTCACGAACCTCGTCGGCCTGGAGGGCAACGTGTCGGCAGAGCGTCTTGACGAGCTCCGCCGTATGTTCGGGCTCGACCTGCCTGTGCACGTGCAGTTCGGTCAGTGGGCGTCGGCCGCGCTGCAGGGCGACCTCGGGAGCTCGCTGAGGACCGGCCGACCCATCGCCATGGACCTGGCGCTGCGCTTCCCTGTGACGCTCGAGCTCACGCTGCTCAGCCTGCTCATCGCGCTGGTGATCGCCTTGCCGGTCGGCGTGATGGCGGCCCTCAACCGTGGGCGCTGGCTCGACCACCTCGGATCCGTGTTCGCGCTGCTCGGACTGAGCATCCCTGGCTTCTTCCTAGGGATCCTGCTCATCCTGCTCTTCTCGCTCAGGCTCGAGTGGCTTCCGCCCGCCGGCTACGTGCCTCTCGCCGAGCAGCCGCTGGCGAACCTGCGACATATGATCCTGCCTGCGCTCTCCCTAGGCCTGATCCTGGCGGCCGCAACGGCGCGCATCGTGCGCTCGACTCTGCTCGAGACGCTGGGCCTCGACTACGTCAGGACTGCGCGCGCCAAGGGCCTGGCGGAGAAGGTCGTGGTCGTGCGCCACGCCCTGCGCACGGCTCTCATCCCGGTCGTGACCGTGGTGGGCCTGCAGTTCGGGCAGCTCCTCGGTGGCGCCGTGATCATCGAGCAGGTGTTCAGCCTGCCGGGCGTCGGCCGCTTCGCGCTCGAGGGCATCAACCTGCGCGACTACCCGGTGGTTCAAGGCGCCGTCCTGCTCATCGCCGGTGCGTTCGTGCTCGTCAACCTGCTGGTCGACGTCCTCTACGCGTTGATAGACCCGAGGGTGCGCTATGGCTGACCTGGGCGGAGCAGTACCCGCGACCGGGGCGGAGCTGGCCACGGCTACTCGTGGCAGCACCCGGTGGCGCACGGTGCGCGCCGCGTTCTCTGGTGCTGGTGCCGTCGGCGGGTTCATCGTCCTGGTCGTCACGTTCGCGGCGATGTTCGCGCCGTGGGTGGCGCCATACGACCCGGTAGCGCTGGACCCGCCGGCACGGCTGCTGGGGCCCACAACCGAGCACTGGCTGGGCACCGACCAGTACGGACGCGACACCCTCTCACGCATGATCTACGGAGGACGGGCCTCGCTGTCCGTCGCCGCGGCGTCGACGCTGTTCGCCCTGCTCGTCGGGGGCACGCTCGGCGTCCTGGCTGCGTTCTACCGAGGTTGGGTAGACGGCCTGATCATGCGCGTCACCGACGTCCTGTTGTCCTTCCCCGCCATCCTCCTGGCCATCGCGCTGCTGGCCTTCCTAGGCCCCGGGTTCGTGAACCTCGTGCTGGCGATCGGCCTCGTGTACGTCGGCCCGTTCGCCCGGGTCGCGCGCGGAGCCGTTCTCACCGTCAGGGAGGAGCTGTTCGTCGAGGCCAGCCGCTCGCTGGGCAGCCGCGACTGGCGCGTGCTCCTACGGGCGGTGCTGCCCGCGGCCGCGGCCCCGATCATCGTCGAGGTCACGCTGCGCCTCGCGTACGGGATCCTCGCCGAAGCCTCGCTGTCCTTCCTCGGGCTGGGCACGCAGCCGCCGGCAGCGAGCTGGGGGCTCATGGTCGCGGAGGGCCGCAGGTTCCTGTCGCTGAACGCGTGGGCGACCGTCGCGCCGGGCCTCGCCATCATGGTCGTCGTGCTCGGGTTCAACCTGTTCGGCGACTCGCTCAGGGACGCGCTCGACCCGCGTACGAGGGGGCGCTGAGGGCCGAGTCACCCGCGCCCGAGCCGTCGGTGGAGGCGCACCCGCTTGCAAGCGACCGGCCGCGGTCTATCATCGGCGGCACGCACGCTCATTGGGAGGTTGGTATGGCCCGTAGGTTGTTCGCCCTGGCTCTCGCCCTCGTCGTCGGCTTGGCGCTCGCGCAGCCCAAGTACGGCGGCACGCTCCTCGCCGGCATGCAGACAGATCCGGTCGGCTTGGACCCGCACATCACCAACGCGACCTCGACCCGCAACATGCTCGAGAACGTCTACGACACGCTCGTCATGTTCGACTCGAGCCTGCAGATAGTGCCGGCTCTGGCCGAGTCGTGGGCGGCATCCGAAGACGGCCTCACCTGGACGTTCGACCTGCGTGACGGCGTCACGTTCCACGACGGCGACGCGCTACAGGCCTCCGATGTCGTGTTCTCGATCAACAGGATCAAGGACCCGGCCATCGCCTCGCCGCGCGCCGGCGACTTCGCCGTCGTCTCTAACATCGAGGCCCCAGACGCGGACACCGTCGTCATCACGCTGGCCGAGCCGTTCAGCCCCTTGCTCTCTAAGCTTGCCGCCAGCCTCAACGTCATAGTCTCGGAGGACGTGGTGGCGGCGAACGGTGACTTGCAGGAGGTGGTCGTAGGCACCGGGCCGTTCGAGTTCGTCGAGTACCTCCCGCAGACGAGGATGGTCCTCGAGCGCAACGAGAACTACTGGGGCGTGGACGCAGACGGCAACCAACTGCCGTACCTGGACGGCATCACCTTCCAGTTCTACCCGGACGCAACTGCCCGCACGACCGCCATCCAGACGGGCAACGCCGACTTCATCGAGTACGTGCCGTCGGCTGACATCCCCATCCTCCAGACCGACCCCAACGTGCAGGTCGTGGGTGGCCTGTCTGCGAACTTCCGCAGCATCTACTTCAACGTCGACAGGCCGCCGTTCGACGACGTGAACGTGCGCCGTGCCATGTCCTACGCCATCGACGAGCAGGCGGTCGTCGACCTGGCGCTGTTCGGGACGGGCGGCGTCGTCGCGACGGGTACCACCATCCCGGCGTCGAACTACTACGGGGTCGAGGCGAGCCCGTACATCGGCCGTGACCTAGAAGCCGCCCGCGCAGCCCTGGCCGAGTCCGGGTACCCTGACGGCTTCGAGTTCGACCTGTACGTGACGAGCACGTACGACTTCCTCCGCACGCCGGCCGAGGTGATCCAGGCGAACCTAGCCGACATCGGCATCACCGCCAACATAGTCGCAGAGGACTGGACCATCTACCTGCCCAAGGTGCTCGAAGGCGACTTCGACGCGACGATACTCGGCGAGTCCGGTCAGAGTGACCCCGACGACTTCCTCTACAACGTCTTCTACACGGACGACGGCGGCAACCTGGGCAACTTCTCGAGCCTCGAGCTGGACGCGCTACTCGATCAGGGCCGCCAGGTCTCGGGGCAGGAGGCGCGCCGTGAGGTCTACGTGGAGGCGCAGGAGCTGATCCTCGACCTGGCGCCGCACGTCTTCCTGTTCCACTCGTCGCAGTTCGAGGCGCTGCGCAACGACGTCATGGGCTTCGAGCACTTCCCGAACACGAGCTACCTGGGGCTGAGGACCACCTGGTTGGATAGGTAGGCGTCCGTCCAGAGATGTTCGCGGGCGCCGTGACAGATCCGGCGCCCGCGACGTTCGTTCTGGCTAGCCGAAGACCTCGCCGGCATGCAGCCTTCTCAGGAACGTCTCCACCGGCAACACGCTCACGTCGTCCACGTGGAGTTCCTCGGTTCCGCGGTACAGGATGTATGCCGAGACTTTCGGGTGTCCGGCACGTAGGGATCGGATGCCACTCGTGAACTCCGATCGGAACCGCCTGGCCGCCTTGACCTCGATGGCGACCATGCGGTCGCCGTGCCACCACACGAAGTCGACCTCGGTGCCGCTGGGAGTCGCCCAGTAGCCGAGCGAGCCGCGCGTGTTCGAGTAGTGAACGTAGGCGCGTAGTTCATGTAGAACGAGGTGTTCGAGGAGGATGCCGTCCCAGTCGGCGGACGGCGGCTGGTCGAAGCCGCCGGCAGCGGCGTGGAGAACTCCGGAATCGAACCAGTAGAACTTCGGAAGGGCGACCTCCTTGACCTTGGCGCGCGGTCGGTAGGCCGGGAGCCACTCACCGATCAGCGTGTCCACGAGCACCTCGAAGTAGCCGCGCGTCGTCTCTCGGGACACCCCGGCATCTCGTGCCAGGCCAGATACGTTCGTCCGCTGTCCGGCCGCCAGCGCCGCGACCTCGATGAAGCGGCTGTATGCTCCCAGGTCTCTGACAAGACCCTCGGCTCTCACCTCCTCGGCAAGGTATGTCGTCACGTATGACCGCAGGAAGTCCTCACGGTCGTCGTTGTCCTCGGCGATGACGCTAAGCGGCAAAGCGCCGTACCTCAGAAGGGTGTCTATCGGTACAACGTGATCCATCTCGTGCGTCGTGAGGGGGAAGAGCCTGCGGATCACCGCCCGACCTGCCAACAGGTTCACGCCGCCGCGTCTTAGTTGCCGAGCCGATGAGCCAGTGAGCGCGAACCTCTTGTACCCTTCTTCCTCGATCAGAAAGTGGACTTCATCTAGTAGCTTGGGAACGCGCTGGACCTCGTCCAGTACGACCCAGTCCTTCTGCGACCGAGCGGTCACCAAGGCCCTGAGCAGAGCCGGTTCGCGCTCGAATCGCACGACGTTCTCGTGCTCGAGGAGGTTCAACGTCAGCGCCTTGGGGAAGTGTTCCCGTAGCCACGTGCTCTTGCCGGTGCCTCGGGGGCCGAACAGGAAGAAGGCGCGCTTCGGCGGAAGTAGGTCACGTGGAAACATCGACACCAATTTTACCGTACATCTGGCGACGAGGTTTACAGAGGAGAGCGTTGCGTCATGGCGTCGCTACCATCGACGAGGCTGGCCAGGTGCCGCTCGCCAACGCGGTCGCCATCTACGTTCACGCCCCCTTCACACGCCTCCCGCGAGGCCTCCACGACCGACCACTAGGCTTCGAACCGAGCCGGGAAGTGGCTCTTGACCGCGCACGAGCGCGGCTAGGAGACCATCTCCGGCCGGAAGGAGCAAACGATGGCATCAGCGTTCGGTTACGGCGCCCACCACATGGCGGGGTTCGGGTTCGGCTTCGGCTTCCTCAACTTCCTGGGGACCGTCCTCTTCATCCTCGCGATCATCTGGCTGATCAAGTTCGTCGTACGCGGCGGGCGCGGCGGGCCATGGGGCGGTCGGCCGCACCGCTGGCAACACCAGCAGGACGACGCCATGCGCACGGCTCGTGAGCGCTTCGCGGCCGGCGAGATGAGCCGCGAGCAGTACGACGAGGTCCGGAGTGGCCTCGGAGGTAGCGAGAGCACACATGCCGGGCCGCCCCGCTGGTTCGGCGGAGGCGACAGCGCCATGGAGCTCGCGCGGCTGCGCTTCGCGAAGGGCGAGCTGACGCGCGACGAGTACGAGACGATCCGCAAGGGCCTCACGGCCTGACCGGCGACGGTCTACCGTGACCTGGTGTCGGGAACGATCCTCATCGTCGAGGACGAGCCCAAGCTCGCCGCGGTGCTCGAGGAGTACCTGAGGCGCGAGGGGTTCAGGACCGAGGTCGCGAGGGACGGGGTGGCGGCGCTGCAGATGTGGCGCAGCGCTACCCCGGACCTCATCCTGCTTGACCTGATGCTGCCGAAGGTCGACGGCCTGGAGATCGCACGGACCGTCCGGGCTGGGTCGGCCGTGCCGATCATCATGCTGACGGCCAGGGACGAAGAGGTCGACAAGCTGGTGGGCCTGGGTCTGGGCGCGGACGACTACGTCGTCAAGCCGTACAGCCCGCGCGAGGTCGTGGCGCGGGTGAAGGCGGTGCTCAGGCGCTCGACCGGTGCGCTCGAGCCCGAGCGGATCCTGCGCAGCGGTCCGTTGGAGGTAGACGAGCCCCGGTTCAGGGCCCGCTGCGGCGGTGACGCCCTAGACCTGACGACAAGCGAGTTCCGCCTGCTCGCGGCGTTGGCGCGGGCCGCCGGCTACGTGCGAAGCCGCTCGCAGCTGATCGAGGAGATCGCCGGGGAAGATGACCGCTGGGCAGACGAGCGCACGATCGACGCGCACGTCAAGAACCTGCGGCGCAAGCTGGGGCCCTGCGCGGACCAGGTCGAGACCGTTCGCGGCGTCGGCTACCGCCTGCGGGAGGGCTGATGCCGCGCCGGCACCATCACGGCCACCCCTACGGGCGCGGTGGCGGGCCGCCGTGGCGCCGCCACTCACACTGGCGCCGCAGGGGCCTGAGGCGGAAGCTGACGATCGCCTTCACGGCCGTCGCCCTGGCGGCCGTCGGGCTGACCGTGTGGTTGACGTTGGGTGCGGTCTTCAGCGCGCAGTCCGAGCTGTTCGAGCTGGCCGCTGGCGCTCCCGGAGGCGAGTCGCCTGAGAGCGCGGACCCCACGCCGCCCTCAGCCGACGACAGTCGGCGCGGTCCTCCCTGGTGGGGCCCGTTCGGGGACGGTAGGGGCGGCTGGTGGGACTCACCGGAAGGGGAGGCAGCTGGCCGCGCCTTCGCCAGCGTGAGCCGCACGGCGTTCCTGGCCGCGCTGCTGGCGTTCCTGCTGGCGAGCGTGGCGGCGGCGTTCGTCACGCGCCTGTTCACTAGGCCGCTGGTTGCCCTGACCTCGGCCGCCGAACGCCTGGGTGCGGGAGAGCGCGGGATCCGGGTGCCCGAGCGAGGCGGCGACGACGAGCTCGCGCGCCTCTCGGAGGCCTTCAACGAACTCGTAGCCAGGCTCGAGCGGCAGGAGGAGTGGCGCAGGGACTTGGTCGCGGACGTCGCGCACGACCTGCGCACGCCGCTCTCGGTCATGCGTAGCGAGATCGAGGCGCTGCAGGACGGGGTCAGACCCGTCACAGATGAGAGCCTGCAGCGGCTGCACGCAGAGGTGATGCTCCTCGCCCGGCTCGTCTTCGACCTCCGGACGCTCTCGTTGACGGAGAGCGCGGCCATCGATCTCGAAAGGACCGAGGTCAGGTTGCGGCCGTTCCTCGAGGACGTTGCCCGCTTCTTCGACGCGCGCGCCCAGGGCGCCGGCACGGCGGTACTCGTGAAGCGGGTCGCCCCGGAGACCGCGAGCGCGTACATCGACGAGCCTCGGATGCGACGCGTGCTCGTGAACCTGATAGAGAACAGCCTCACCCATGGGGCTGGCGGCGCCGTCGAGCTGTCGGCCGACACCGGCGCCTCGGGTGTCCTCCTTAGCGTCAGAGACCACGGCCCCGGGCTCGCGGAGGCTGCCCTTGACCGCGTGTTCGAGCGCTTCTACCGTGCGGACGGGTCCCGCACGAGGCGTGATGCGGACTCGGGTGGCTCGGGCCTCGGCCTGCCCATCGCCAAGGCGTTGGTGGAGGCGCATGGGGGCAGCATCTCGGCGGCCAACCACCCCGAGGGCGGAGCCGTACTGGAGATCAGGTTGCCGGCTCAGTAGTCAGGCCGATGGTCCTCGAGCTTCGGGGCTACCCCTCAGGATGCAGGAAGGGGAACGCCGCCGCAGCGACCACGCCGCCGAGAAGCGGTCCAACGATGTACAGCCAGAGCTGCCCCACGCCGCCACCTGCGAACGCGTCCACGACGATCGGCCCGATGCCGACGGCCGGGTTGAACGCCCCGCCCGATATCGCGCCCCCGGCGAACGCGCCCACCATCACCGTGGTGCCTATCGCCAGGCCGTAGAAGGAGTTGCCCTTGGTGTCCTTGGCCGTCGCCGAGGCAAGCACGACCATCACCAGGGCGAACGTGAACAGGAACTCGATGAGCAGCGCTGGAAGCCAACCGGCATCGGGCCCGGGCGCCACTGTGAAGGAGCCGCCGGCGAGAAGGCGGGCCATCCAGGCGGCCACGAGCGCCCCCAGCACCTGCGATATCCAGTAGGGCATGAGCTCCTTCATGGGTAGGGCGCCGCGCAGGACCGCACCGAGGCTAACGGCGGGGTTGAAGTGTCCGCCGGAGATGTGACCGCCGGCGTAGACCATGACCATGAGCGCGAACCCGATCGCGACCGGGGCCAGGGCCACGCCCTGGATGATCACGAGCCCGATAGTCAGGACGAGGAAGAACGTGCCGATGAACTCCATAAGGTACGCGCGCATGTCGTTACGTGCCTCCGTTCGTCGCCCGTAGCGGACGCCAGGTGAGCGGTACGTGTGAGCGTACCCCGGTGCGCGATGCGACCGTAGCCCTGGCACCGCGACCGATCGACCGGCGCAAGCCTCCTCGAGGGGCCAAGCGAAGCGGCGACCCCCATCGCGGGAGCCGCGGCCACTACGAACCTGGCGCGATGCCTACTCGCCAACCACGATCCTGTACACCTTGCCGGTGTCGCCCTGCGGGCCAGCCTGCATGGTCGTCAGCACGTAGAGCTCGCCAGCGTCGTCCTCGCCGCCGCCGTCACCCAGGCCCAGGTACAGGTAACCGTCGTGCCCGAAGACCAGCTGGCCACCCTTGTGGTTCATCTGCGGCTGAGGGACCTCGAGCAGCACGCGCTCGGACTCCGGGTCCAGGTGCGTGCCGTCCTCGGCGAGCGTGAACTCGGAGAGGACGGCCGTGTGGTTCCAGCCATCCGGCGTGCCTTCACGGACCGGGGCGCTGTAGTACGCGTACGCACGACCGTTCTCGGCGAAGTCGGGCGCCTGCTTCTGCGCCATGGCCGAGGCTCCAAGGCTCACGGCCAGCAGGACCGCCGCGATGATGCGTGTTGTGTTCATTCGGGTCGCCACCTTCCTTGCGAAGCGAGTTCACGTTCACACCGGTAACGATGAGCTTCCTAGGGATACTTGACCCTCCGGCCGCCGGTACGTTTCGATACACTGTGTATCAGAACGCGTGAGCGGCGCTATTGCTGGCGGCGCGCCACGCCACGGAGGCCGGGCGATGGCAGCAGACGTCTCGACGAAGGCTCGCAACACCGGGAGCGTCGCTGGGCCCGCCGCTCTCCAGGACCTGATGGACCTCACGGGGCGGAAGGCGGTGGTGACCGGGGCGGCCGCAGGGATCGGCAAGGCCATCGCCATTCGCCTAGCAGAGGCGGGCGCGGACGTCGTGGCCGTTGACCGGGACGAGGCCGGGTTGGCTGCGCTCACATGCGAGCTAGCCCCGTTCGGCCGTGACGTGACTACTCACCAGGTCGACCTGGCAGACAGCGCCGCCATCGACCGCCTCTGGGAGGGCATGGGTCAGCCTCCCAGCATCCTGGTCAACAACGCCGGGCTCTACCCGGGCAGGGCGTTCCACGAGGTCGACGACGAGCTCTACCGCACCACCGTAGGCGTGAACCTCGACGCTGTCTTCAGGATGTGTCAGCGCTTCGTGCAGGCTCGCGGGAACCGCGGAGGCACGATCGTGAACATCGGCTCCATCGAGGCCGTGCTGCCGTTCAAGGACGACCTTGCTGCCTACAGCATGAGCAAGGCAGGGGTCATCGCCCTCACGCGCGCGCTGGCGCGCGAGTACGCCAGGCATGGCGTGCGCGCCAACGTGGTCCTACCCGGCGGCATCCTCACCCCTGGCACGCGCCGGGTCGCCAAGGACGTGCTGAGGGGTCGCGTCGGGCTCGTGAAGACCGGCTACGACTTCATCCAGCGCGTCCCGGCACGGAGGATGGGCACGCCGGACGAGGTCGCCCGCGTCGTGCTCTTCCTGTGCTCCGACCTGGCTGCGTACGTGCACGGCGCCGTGCTCGCAGTCGACGGCGGCTTCCTGTCGTCGTGAACGTGGGACCGGCGTGCCCGGCCCCACGTCGGGTCATACGTTGAAAACCTAGCTCTCGCGCACCTCTAACGCCAGGCCCTACCGCCAGAGAACCTAGTCCCCGCGCACCTCGAAGGCCAACGTGAACGCCGGTAGCTCCTCTCCCGGGTGGTCGACGTGGTTGAGCATCGGGAGCTGCAGGAACGTCGCGTTGGCGCCCGGCAGGAGCGATGCGTCCTGTCCCGGCTCTGGCCGTGGGGGCGGGGGAGCGCCCGGCGCGACGATGATGCCGCGGTAGATGGACGGGTAGACCTGGATGTAGTGGGTCCCGACCTGGCCGGGAGCTTTGAGGTGGACGGTCACGTCACCCTGGCTGTTCACGCCGCAGCCGTAGCCGATGTAGCCGTTGTCCATGACGAACGTGTAGATGTTGGCCGTGTCGCTCCAGCCGACCCCCTTGACGTTGATCGTGATGTCGCCACCCGGGCTGACGACGCTGGGTGTGACTGCCGCGATGCTTGGCGTGATCGTGTAGGTGGCCACGGCCTTGGCGTCGCCGACCGCGGCCTCTAGCGTGTGGTCTCCGCCCAGGTCGTCGGGCGTCAAGATGACCGTCTCGAACGTTCCGTCCTCGCCGACGTCCACCGTGCCGAGGTCGATCGTGGCCGCGACGAGTCCCGAGATGATGTCGTTCCCTCTCGTCGTCGTCCAGACGAGAGGGACCTTGGCCCCGGCTGGGAAGCCGGCGCCGCGAACCGCGATCTTGCTGCCCACCGTGCCGGAGCCGTGGTCCAGGGTCAGGGTCGGGCCGCCGGTTCCATCTGCGGCCGCGAACGGAAGGCGCGGCAGCGACTGCTGGCCTGGTTCGGGCGGCAACACGGCCTGACCTGCGGTTATCTCGAAGGTCGCGCCGATGACCGTCGGCACCTGCGGGATGTTGGTGGGAGCCTGCTGCTGGTTCAGGTACGGCACCGGGTGGGTCCCGGAGAGGACCTGCAGGGTATGGAGGCCGGCGGCTCCGGTTGCCGGGATGACGGCGGTCGCGGTCCCGTTGGTGGTGATGGCCGAGAGCCAGCCCGTGTGGGCACCGTCGTATAGGAGGTGCCACGCGATCTGCCAGAAGCGGTACCCGACGCCCGTGAGGGTGACGGTGATCGGCGTCCCGACCGGGCCGGAGGTCGGCGAGATGCTGAGCGACGGGACCACGGTGAAGCCCTGCCGCGCGACCTGCTCAGATCCCGACTGAACGAAGACGTTGTGGACGTAGCCGTAGTCTTCTGGGACAACGAACTCGAACACGGCTGAGCCGTCCTGACCCACGGTCGCGGTTCCCACGACTTCGCCTGTCTCTTCGGCGACCACGCCCTGGAAGGTGTCTCCGGAGACGTTCCAGGCGGCGTCCGCTGTCATCCAGACCAGTTCGACCTCGCTGCCGGCCTCTAGTCCCGTGGCCGTAGCCACCACCTGCGTGCCGACCACCCCCGCGGCCGGTTCCAGGGCGAGGCGCCCGGAACCCTGTGCGAACGCCAGCCCGACGGTCATGGCTACCAACAAGACGATCGCTCTCTTCATGAGTGTCTCTCCTCCAGACGCCCGATCAGCGGACGGAGTCTCGAAAGAAGGCGCCGCGCCCAGGTTGAGGGCACGGCGCCTTCGGATCTACTCGTTGCTCAGTCGCCTACGGGTCAGTTGGGCGCCTGGATGATGAGCGTTGGCAGGCCGGCGCTCATCCCTATGGGCGAGAACTCGGCGGTGGCGCCGGCGGCGTCCGTGACCTCGATGGTCCAGCCGTACATGCCGGCAGGGAAGTCCGCAGGGATCGCGAACGGGCCGCGGAAGAAGTCGGCACCCGGAGGCGGGCCCTCCTGACCTTCCGGTGCTGCTTCGCTGGGAGGCGGGAAGAACATCTGCATCGGATCGTTGCCGTCGATGTGGACCGTGGCGGTGATCCCGAGCTCCTGGACCTGGTCGAACGTGAGCTCGGCGCCCGTGGCGGCGTCGTAGACCACCGCGCGGAACACGATCATCTCACCGTTGAAGAACACCGAGTTGGGTACGCAGGCTGGTCCCATGGCGCCCTGGGCGCCCCTGACCATGTCTGCCTTGACGAAGTAGGTCGGCGCCTGAGCGACGGCCAGCGAGCCTAGCAGGCTCACCAATAGCATCAGCATCAGCTTCCGCATCGCAACTTCCTTCCCGTGCAAGACGGCACTACGGGCGTGAGTATAGTGCCGCGCCGC
>CAZFAQ010000029.1:0-27075 GCA_964517055.1 uncultured bacterium
AACGCCGCCATGCTGTTGATCACCAGCGTGATGATGGTCGCGACCACCGTCACGAAGACGCTGTTCTTCAGGTAGGTCAGGAAGTTGAAGCGCTGCAGTGGCTCCGTGTAGTTCGACAGCTGGAACCTTAGCGAGCGGACCTCGGTGCGGTCGCCGACCGGCACCCTCACGATCTCGTCGGGGTCGTCTGGGTCTACCATCTGCGCCTCGAGGCCGACGCGCCTGACCTGGGCCAACCGCGCCGTCGTGCCGTCCTCCAGATGCACGTCGTAGAGCGGGAGTGGGCGGTCGTAGCCCTCGACCTCGGCCTCGACGGGGGAGAGCGGCAGCAACGTCGGAGGGAACTCGATGAGGCCGGCCTGTGTCTTGAAGCTCGACAGCACTAGCCAGGCGACGGGCCCGAACATGACGACTATGCCCACGACCAGGTAGGCGTACGTCAGCCAGTCCGTCAAGTCTGGGCCTGTCCGGCCGCGTCGACGTGACAGGAAGCGGGCGACGCGGCTCACGCCAGGTGCCCTTCCGTGTTGCGTCCGACCCTGAGCTGCAGCAGCGTGGCGACGAGGAGGACGAGGCCCAGGAGCACGCTGGCCGCGGCAGCCAGTCCGAAGCGCTGCACCTGCGTGGCGAAGCCTGTCTGGTAGATGTACTGGACGATCATCATCGTCGCCGTCCCGGGTCCGCCTCCGGTGAGCACGTACACCTCGTCGAACGTCTGCACGGCTCTGATGAGGGAGAGGATCAGGACGACCATCATCGTCGGCATCAGCAGCGGAAACGTCACGTTCCTGAAGCTCTGGTAGGTGCCGGCACCGTCGATGGAAGCGGCGTCGTAGAGCTCAGCCGGGATGCTCTGCAGCCCGGCGAGCAGGATGAGCGTGTAGAAGCCCATGTGGGCCCAGATGCTCACGACGATCACCCACGACATCGCCCAGGTGCCGTCGATTAGGAAGGCAACGGGCTCGAGCCCCATGTTGACCAGCAGACCGTTGAGGACCCCTTGCCGCTGGAGTATCCACTTCCAGATGAGCGCGACGACGACGGGCGAGAGCAGCACGGGGTAGAAGTAGACGCTCCTGAAGAACGCCCTGAACCTGATCTTGCGGTTGAGCACCAGCGCCGTCAGCAGCGACACGAGCACCATGCCGCCGACCTGGAACAGCACGAACACGCCGGTGTTCCGCACCGACCGCCAGAAGCGGTCCTCCAGGCACGAGTTGGGGTTCGCGAAGTCCTGGCAGGAGAAGAGCCGCTCGTAGTTGTCCAGGCCGACGAACGGCCTGTCTTGTGGGAAGAGTTCGGTGCCTCCGGTGAGCGAGATGTAGGCGTTCAGGAAGACCGGGAAGAGGATGAAGAGCCCGAAGATGACGAGGTTGGGCAGCAGGAACACCCAGGGCATGCGCCGCACGCCAACGAGGCGTTGCACCGGCTCGAGCACGAGCCCAGCGAGCGACATCGCGCCGGCGTAGAGCGCCGTCGCGCCGCGCCCCAGCAGTCCGCCTGGGCCCTGCCTGTCACGTTCGGTCATGTGAGGAGTCTCGCGGTGGCCGAGCGCCCTAGCGGGCGCCCGGCCTCTCCACCACGGAAGGTCCTGGGGTCGCCTGGCCTACTGCTGGGCCTCTGCGATCCCGGCGTCGATGTCCGCTTGCATCCGCTCGATCCCTTCGTCCAGGGTCATCTCGCCGACCATCACCTGGGTGAGCCGGTCGCGCATGGCATCGAAGATGAAGAAGTTGAACGGGTACGCCTGCAGGTCGTAGGCGATGGGGTCGAGCTTCGTGACCTGCACCGCGAACGCGCTGAGAGCCTGCTTGGCGGACTCGGAGTCGGTTGCGAAGTCGACACCCGACTCGGCCAAGCCGAGATGGCCGGGGATGAACAGCGAGCGGCCGTAGAACTCGGCGAGAGACTCTTCGCTCGCCAGGTACGCCATCAGACGGGCTACCTCTTCTGGATGGTCGGTATCGGCGATCGCGACCACCCCGGCACCGCCCGGCATGCCCGTGCAGGCGGCCGGTCCGCATGGGTTGGGCACTACCTGCCAGTCGAACGCGTCGCCTATGAGGTTGTCGAACTGGCCGACCTGCCAGCTGCCCGACATGTAGAGCACGACCTGGGCGTTGACGAAGACCTCGTTGCCCGCCGTGTACGAGCCCTGCGAGCCGATCCAGACGTCGGGGTTCATCGTGCCGTCGGCGTGCCAGTCGATCATGAGCTGCATCATCTGGCGCAGGCCCTCGTCGTCGATGGCCGGGTAGCCATCGTCGTCGAAGATCTGTGCGCCCATGCTGATCGCCGGGCCCGAGAGACGGTGCCCCGTGCGGTCCATGACCATCGCGAACGGGGTCTCCGTCGCCTCGGCGACCTGACGTGTCACCTCGGCCCACTCTTGCCATGTGGTGTCACCGGTCGGGATCTCGACACCTGCCTGTTCGAAGAGCGTGGCGTTGATGAACGGCCCAGTGACCGTGAGCTGGGTCATGAAACCCGGGATGGCATCCGAGCCTTCGGGCCTCATCCAATCTAGGAACGGGCCGAAGTTCGTCTCCCAGTAGGCCGGGTCGTCCAGGTACGGCCTCAGGTCGAGGAAGTACTCGGACAGGCCGCCGAGGTCGGTGACGCGGGCGATGTCCGGGCCCTCGCCGCTCGCGAGCTGCAGAGGCAGCGACTGTTGGATCCCGCTGGCGTACGGGACCGTGTCGACGACCACGGTGATGTCGGGGTTCTCGGCCTCGAAGCGGTCCAGCAGGTCGCGTAGGACCTGCCCTTCGTTGCCGTCGTCGTACCAGGTGATGCGCAGCTCGGTCTGGGCGGTGGCGGTGGCCAGTACGAAGCAAGCGGCCAGCGCAAGCATCAGCCTCGTCACGAGCCGTGGCGTGCGGGTCTTGGACATGCGGCCCTCCTCGGTGTCTGCCGGTCGTTACCGGCGTTCGGGTCGTGCGCGCCCCGATAGGCGCGGCTCGGTGTTCGCTCCGGTCGCTGCTAGATGTTCGACCGGCCCTACTGGTGGGTACGTGAGCGAGTATACGGGCGGCCCGATAGGGGGTCAACGAAGCCGATGCGCGCGTGTGACACGGCTCTAGCGGACGCTCCCGAGCGTGACAGTATGGCCTAGTGTCGAGCCAGGACCTGGAGCGAGTGGCTGCCGTGATGCGCGGTCGCCGGACGCTCGTGCTCTCGGGAGCGGGCATAAGCACGGAGTCGGGGATACCCGACTACCGCGGCCCGGCCGCGGCCGGCCGGAACCGTGCGCCGATCACCTACCAGCAGTTCGTCGGGAGCGAGGCGGTGCGGCAGCGCTACTGGGCCAGGAGCTTCTCCGGCTGGCCGTTCATGAGTGGACGGGAGCCCAACGCCGGCCACGACGCCGTGGCGACCCTCGAGGCGTCGGGACACGCCAGCGGCATCGTCACCCAGAACGTGGACGGCCTTCACCAGGAGGCAGGCAGCCAGCTCGTCGTCGAGCTGCACGGCAGCCTGCGCGTCGTCTACTGCCTCGACTGCCGCACACGCGAGGAACGCTCGTCGCTACAGGCCAGGATGGCCGAGCTCAACCCCGAGTACGCGCCTCTGTCGCCCCGGTTCGCGCCCGACGGTGACGCCGACGTCCCGGACGACCTGGTGGCAGCGTTCCGGGTGGCGCCGTGCCAGGTATGTGGCGGCGTCCTCAAGCCCGAGGTGGTGTTCTTCGGAGAGAACGTTCCCGCCGCCGTCTACGAGCGCGCCAGGACGCTGCTCGAGGAGGCGGAGGCGCTGCTCGTCGTCGGTTCCTCGCTGACGGTCAGGTCTGGGTATCGCTTCGTCGTGCAGGCGAAGGCCGAGGACAAGCCTGTGGCGATCGTGAACGACGGTCCGACGCGTGCCGACGAGGATGCCGACGTCAAGGTCGAGGGACGTCTGGGCGTGCTGCTGCCGCGGCTGGCGGCCATCCTGCGCTGAGCGCTCAGGCGCCGGCCTTCACCTCGGCGGCGCCGACCGACCTCACGGCGTCTGCGACCAGGTCGGCGACCTCTGTCACCTCGGACTGGTCTGCCCCCTCGACCATCACGCGGACAAGCGGCTCGGTGCCGCTGGGACGCAGCAGCACCCTGCCGGTGTCGCCAAGCCGGGCCTCGGCTGCCGTCACGGCAGCTACGACCTCTGCGGCCTCTGCGACCCGTCCCTTCAGCTCTGTCGGGACGGGCACGTTGACGAGAAGCTGCGGGTACGTTGGGATGTCGTCCATCCAGCTCTCGAGCGCCTTGCCGGACTGCCTGACCGCGGCCAGCAGCTGAAGCGCAGTGAGGATGCCGTCGCCGGTCGGCGCCTTGTCGAGGAACAGCACGTGGCCGGACTGCTCGCCACCCAGCCTCAGGCCAGAACGCTTCAGCTCCTCGTAGACGTAGCGGTCACCGACCTGGACGCGCCGCACCGCGACCCCCTGCTCCTGTAGGTACCTCTCCATGCCGAGGTTGCTCATGTGCGTGGCGACTATCTCCTGCTCGCCGCGCGCCACTGCGCAGATCGCCATGATGTGGTCGCCCGTGACGATGCGGCCCTGGCGGTCGACCAGCAACGACCTGTCGGCGTCGCCGTCGAACGTGACACCGACGTCGAAGCCGCCGGCCACGACGCGCTCCACGATGCCGTCCGGGCTGGTCGAGCCGCAGCCGACGTTGATGTTCTCACCGTCGGGCTCGGCGTTCAGCACCTCGAGGCGGGCGCCGATCTTGGCGAAGACCCGAGGCGCGATGAGGTGGCCGGCGCCGTTGGCGCAGTCGACTACGACCTTCATGCCGTCCAGGTAGGGCGCGTTGGCGAGCAGGTGGGTGGTGTAGGCGTCGGAGCCCGGTAGGTCGGCACCGTGCCTGGGCAGGCGCTGCGACCGGCCGATGGCGCTGCCCATGACCGGCTCGAGGGTGTCGCCACCCTCGTTCTCGAGCATGCCCTCGAGGTCCGCCTCGAGGCTGTCGTCGAGCTTCTCGCCGGCGGCGTTGAAGACCTTGATGCCGTTGTCGTCGAAGGGGTTGTGGCTCGCCGACACCACGACGCCGGCGTCCGCCCCTAGCTTGCGTGTCAGGAACGAGACGGCCGGGGTCGGCACGACGCCCAGGTCGACGACGTCGGCGCCACGCGAGGTGAGTCCCGCGCCGAGCGCCTGCGCGAGCATGGGCCCCGACCGGCGGGTGTCCATGCCGATCACGACCCTGGGCCGTTGCCCGGCGGTGCGCTTGAGCAGCTCGGCGGTGGCGACGCCGAGGTCGAGCGCGAAGCTGGCTGTCATGGGATGCCGGCCGGCGACGCCACGCACGCCGTCCGTGCCGAAGTAGCGCCTGCCGGACATGGCCCGAATATACCGAGCGGAGCTGCCCTGAGAGGTGGTAGCGTCCGGGACCGTGACGCTGCTGGCTCAGAACGTCGTCCCAAGCGAGGCGCTGGCGCACACCATGGACTTCCGGATCGCCGGCCTCGTGCACGTCAGGAAGGGCACTCCGATCTCGCGCTTCCTCAACCAGCGCGAGCGCACCTACGTCCCCATGACCATCTGCCGCGTGTACCGTCCCGGCCTCGAGGAGCCTCCAGCCGAGGATTCACTCCTCTATGAGACCGAGTTCGCGGCCGTGCCCAAGGCTCGGCTGGCGTTCCTCATCGGCGGCATGGCGGAGCCGCCGGCCGAGAGGGCGAACCGGGAGCCCAGGCAGGTATCGGTGATGTACTCGGCCTTCGTGCTGACAGGCACGATGCTCCTGCCGCCGCGCGTGCGCATGTCGGACCACCTGTCGCTGGTGTACGGAGACCGGCCGTTCGTCGAGCTCTCGGACGTCAACGTCTGCAAGCCGCGCCAGGGGGCCAGGGTCGAGGAGTTCGAGGTCGTCAGGCGTCACCCGCTGGTGACGGTCAACATCGCGCTGGCCGGCGGCCTGTTCGACGTCACCAACCCGGTCGGCCGCGACTTCCGCAAGACCGACTGAACCGCGACAACGCGAACCTCACAGGTTCCAGCCGCCGGCGACCTCCAGCGTCACGCCGGTCACGTACGATGCCTCCTCCGACACCAGGAACCGCACCGCGGCCACGAGCTCGCGTAGCTCGCCCAGGCGACCCATCGGTACCTCGTCGAGCGGCTTGGTCACGCTGTTCTCCATCACGCCCGGGCTCACGACGTTGACGGTGAGACCGTGCCTGGCCTCCACCTTGGCGAGCGCCTTCGAGTAGAGGATCACGCCTGTCTTGGCGATGCCGTACGCCACGATCCCCGGCCTGGCCCTGAGCATCTCGGCGCCGGCGTAACCGATGTTCACGATGCGGCCGCCGCGCTCCGACCCGCGCAGGTGCGGGACAGCCTGCTGGCACGTGTAGAAGGTGGAGTTCAGGTTGCTGTCAAGCATGTAGCGCCACGTCTCGCCGGTCAGCTCCGCCAGCGGGCCGTGGTGGTAGTCGCCGACGTTGTTGACGAGCACGTCGAGGCGTCCGAGCTCCTGGCGCGCCGTGTCGACCAGCTCACGGGCCTCGGCCTCCACCGTGACGTCGGCTCGCAACGTGACGGCCCTGACGCCATAGCCCATCGCCTCCTCGGCCGTGCGCTGCGCGGCCTCGTCGCTGTTCCGGTAGTGGACCGCCACGTCGAAGCCGTCGGCGGCGAGACCCAGCAGGACCGCCCGTCCGACGCCCTTGGCTGAGCCGGTCACCAGCGCTGCTGGGCGCGACCCGCCGGCGTCGTCCTGGCGCCCGGGGTCGGCGCCGCCTGCCTGGTGCGGGCGTGTCATGTCGACACGCGCCGGCTGCGGTGGACGGCGAGCCTCACGAGGATCACGAGGACAAGGTACACGCCCTGCGCCAGCACCAGCCAGACGTACGCGAACGGCCTACCCAGCGCCAGGCAGACCCCGAGAACCAGGTGCTGCGTGCTGAGGCCGAGGTTCACCAGCGTGGCCGTCGACGGCAGGCCCCACCACGCCCGCCTCTCGGCGGCCCCGATGCCTGCGAGCGGCGAGCCACTCGCGGCCTCGAGGAGACGTCGCTCCAACGCACGCACCGCCCGGTCCTGCGGGGCAAGGACGGCGTCGTACAGGCCCCTGAACGCCGCTAGCGCGAGCGACTCGGTGCGCGACCGCGTGTCGGCGATCGTCGCGTGCTGAGCGGCCGCTGCCCCGGCTGGGGCGGGCGTCTCGGCGGCGCCCTGAGCAGCGGGCGCCTGGTCGTCCCGGACGCCCTCCGGCTCGCCGTGTGCCTCGCGGTAGAGCCGTTCGGCGTTGAAGTCGTAGGAGAGCAGGAAGGTCAGTACCACCAGGGCAGTCAGCGCGGCGACCGGTGGGCCGTGCGACGCGAGCGCGAAGAACACGCACACGTTCACGATCAGGTCCATGCCGGTGTCCAGGTAGCGGCCCAGCTCTGTGACCCTGCCCGTGGCGCGGGCCAGGGCGCCGTCGAGGTTGTCCAGCACCGTGCGCACCTGCAGCAGGACTGCCGCCGCCACCCAGGCCGCGAGGTGAGGCTGGGCGATGAGGACGGCCGCGACGACCCCGATAACGCCGTGCGCGACCACTACCTGCCACGGCTCGAGGCCGAGGCGAGCGAGCAGCTTCACGCCAGGCGCGACGAGCGGGTGCACGGCCCGCATCACCAGCTCGTGTCGCGGGCGCGGCTTCACCCCAGGGGCGTGCGGCATCCGGCTGAGGTTAGCGCGGTGGGGAACATTTCGCCCGCTGGACACAGTAGAGCCGCATATCATCGCCTGACGGAAGACCGCCATGGCTCCGAACTCGGGTCCGTGGCGGGCTACTTCAGAACTCGGGAGGTAGACGAGTGGAGCCCAAGTTCAAGCTGATCAGCTCGAACGATCACGACCTCTTCGAGCAACGGCTACGCGATTTCGTCAGCGCCATGAGCCGGGACGACGTGATCGTCGACATCAAGTTCAGCACGGCGCCCCTGGCCGGTGGCGGGGTCGAGTTCAGCGCGCTCCTGCATTACCAGGAGACGTCCTCTTGGGGCGACTCCTGAGCCGCGGGCGCGCCGAAGCCAACACAGGCAGGGTCGCTGGCCAGGAGGCGGCCGAGCGGCGCCATCACGCCCCGCCGGGCCTGGTCGGCTCTCCGGCCCGAGCGGGCGAGAGGTTAGACTTCGGCCGATGACGACGCTCGTGCTGGTCGTTGACGACGAGCCCGCCATGCTCAAGGTGAGCGAGATGACGCTTACGCAGGCCGGCTTCAACGTGCTCACCATGGAAGACCCTGTCGAGGCCCTCGGCGAGATCAGGGAGGGCCTGCGCCCCGACGTGATCGTCTCCGACGTCTCGATGCCTCAGATCGACGGCTTCGCCTTCTACGAGAAGGTCCGTGAGATCCCCGAGCTGAGGAGCGTGCCGTTCCTGTTCCTGACCGCGCTCGAGGACCGCAGGTCCATGCGGCGAGGCATGGGGCTGGGTGCCGACGACTACCTGACCAAGCCGGTCCAGAAGGAAGAGCTGCTGGAGGCCGTGAGGGTCCGCCTGCGGCGCATCGAGGAGCTGAGGCGCCCGCTGGAGGGCGTCGTCAGCGCACGCGGCTTCGGGCCACCGATGGTCACCCGCCAGGGGGAGAGGCTCGACTGGGACTCCCTCAAGGCGCTCGAGCTGCTGTTCTACCTGCTCGAGCACCGCGCCGGCGTCTCGACATTCGAGGTAGCCGAGGCGTTGTGGCCGGGCAAGACGGAGTCCAAGGCCTCCTCCAGCTTCCACACGACCCTCTACCGGCTGCGGAAGGTGATGGGCGGCGAGCTCGTCGAGTCCGCGAACCGCAGGTACTACCTCAAGGACAGCTTCAGCATCGACTACGACGTCGACACGTACCGCAAGCTGACGTCCAAGGCTCGCGAGAGCAGCGACCTCTCGGACCACCTGGCGGCGGCCAAGCTCTACGGCGGCCACTTCATGGTCGGCTTCGAGTCGGACTGGGTAGACAACATCAGGCAGAACCTGCAGTCGGAGCACCTGAGCCTGCTGCAGGCGGCGGCCGAGTTGGCGCTCACCGACAACGACCTGACGCGCGCCACCAGCATCTACCAGTCGATGACCGAGCACGAGCCTTACAGCGAGATAGCCTGGGAGGGACTGGCCGACGTCTGGGAGCGCCGCGGTGAGCGCGTGAAGGCCGAGAACGCCCGGGAGCGCTTCGAGCGCCTGATGCTCGACGGCTAGCCTGAGAGGGCGAGCACCGGGGGCTACGCGGCGCTGGCGCCACGGTCCGCCCGGCGAGCAGAGCAGATTCGACTACTAGGGAGTGAGCATGTTCGAGGTCGACCTGAGCGGTAAGAGGGGTCTAGTCATGGGCGTCGCCAACCAGCGCTCGCTGGCCTGGGCGATCGCCCAACCGCTGGCGAAGGCCGGAGCGCGGCTGGCGTTCTCGTACCAGGGGGAGCGGCTCAAGCCCGCCCTTGAGAAGCTGACCGAGGACCTAGACAGGCCACTGCTGCTCGAGGCCGACGTAGGTGACGACGCCGCGCTCGACCGCCTGTTCGAGTCGGTCGGGTCCGAGCTCGGTGGCCTCGACTACCTCGTCCACGCGATCGCGTTCGCGCCACCCGCCACGTTCGAGAAGCCTTTCGTCGAGACGTCCCGCGCCGACTGGCGGACAGCCATGGACGTCAGCGCGTACTCGTTGGTCGCGGTCGCCAACAGGGCATCGAAGCTGATGGACGGTAGCGGGAGCATCGTGACCCTCAGCTACCTGGCGGCCGAGCGAGTGGTGCCGCACTACAACATGATGGGCGTCGCCAAGGCCGCGCTCGAGGCCAGCGTGCGCTACCTGGCGTACGACCTCGGCCCGAACGGCGTGCGTGTGAACGCCATCAGCGCAGGTGCCGTACGCACGATCGCGGCCCGGTCGATCGCAGGCTTCGGTGACATGTACTCGCACGCCGGCACGCTCTCGATGCTCAAGCGGAACATCACCGCCGAGGAGGTGGGCGCGATGGGCTTCGCGCTCCTCACCGAGCAGCTAGGCGGCGGGGTCACGGGAGAGACCCTCTACGTGGACGCCGGCTTCCACGCGATCGGCATGTTCCTGCCCCGAGAAGAGCCCTAGCCGCCCGCGCTATGCTCCGGCGCATGCCGGTTACACATGGGACCGCAGGTGGCTGAGGCGACTCAGGCCGGGGCGGGCCGAGGGAGCCAAGAGCCCGGTGGTCGCGAGGGCAAGGCGCGCCGCACGGTGCCCATCTACCGGGAGCTACTAGCCGACCTAGAGACGCCGCTGACGGCCTACCTGAAGGTCGCCGGTCACCCGTCTTTCCTGCTCGAGAGCGTCGAGCAGGGTGAGCGCGTGGCCCGTTACTCGTTCATCGGGACAGGGGAGAGGCGCCGCGTGAGCGCCCGCGGGCGCGAGGTGACGACGGTGGCCGGCGACGAGTCCCGCACCTTCGAGAGCCCCGACCCGCTGCGCGTCCTGTGGGACTCTGTCGTCCGCGACTGCGTGGACGTGCCTGGTCTGCCACCCCTGTGGGCCGGCGCCGTCGGCTACGCGAGCTACGACCTGGTGCGAGCGTACGAGCGCCTGCCCGACAACAACCCCGACGAGATCGGCATACCCGACATGCTCTTCATCGAGCCCGAGCTCTTCGTCGTCTTCGACCACCTCAAGCGCAAGCTGTTCATAGTGGCGCCCGCGCTCGAGGGCGACGAGGCCGACATGGCCCGCGCGAACGTGGCCGTCGAAGCCGCCCACCAGCGGCTGCGCGGCCCGTTGCCCGGTGTGCCGGGCGATAGGGCTGGCCGCGCAACCGAGTTCACCACGAACATGGACGAGGCCGCCTTCCGGACGGCCGTCGAGCGGGCCGTCGAGTACATACGCGCCGGCGACGTCTTCCAGGTGGTGCCGAGCCTGAGGCAGTCGGCCGAGCTGAGGGTCCACCCGTTCGCCGTCTATCGCGCGTTGAGGACGGTCAACCCTAGCCCGTACCTCGGCTACCTGGACCTGGGCCCGGTGACGCTGGTGGCGAGCAGCCCCGAGAGCCTGGTGCGGGCCACCGGCAGGCGGGTCGAGACGCTTCCCATCGCGGGCACGCGCTGGCGCGGCGCCACGCCCGAGGAGGACGCCGTGCTCGGCGATGAGCTGCTGGCCGACGAGAAGGAGCGCGCCGAGCACGTCATGCTCGTCGACCTCGGCCGCAACGACCTGGGGCGCGTGTGCCGGCCGGGCAGTGTGAAGGTCTCGGACCTCATGCGGATAGAACGGTACAGCCACGTCATGCACATCGTCAGCACCGTCGAAGGCGAGCTGGCCGATGGCAAGACCGCGCTCGACGCGCTCTCGGCGACGCTGCCTATGGGCACGGCCTCCGGTGCTCCGAAGATCAGGGCGATGGAGATCATCGACGAGCTCGAGCCGGTCAGGCGCGGGCCCTACGCCGGCGCCTTCGGTTACGTGTCGGCGAGCGGCGACATGGACATGGCGCTCACCCTCCGAACGGTCGTTGTGGCAGGCGGCAAGATGCACCTCCAGGCAGGCAGCGGCGTCGTGGCGGACTCCGACCCGGCTTACGAGTGGCGCGAGGCGCACAACAAGCTCGCCGCGCTCAGGCGCGCGGTAGAGATGGCGACCGAGGGGTTGGCGTGAACGCCCGAGGGTCGACCGGCCAGCACGTGCTCGTCGTGGACAACTACGACTCGTTCACCTACAACCTCGTGCAGTACCTTGGTGAGCTGGGCGCGCGGGTGACGGTGTGGCGCAACGACACGTTCACGCTAGGGGACGTGACCGACCTGGCCCCCGACCGAGTGGTCATCTCGCCGGGCCCGTGCACGCCTGCCGAGGCCGGCATGAGCGTCGAGCTGGTGCGCAGCCTCGGCCCCAAGCTGCCCGTCTTCGGCGTGTGCCTTGGGCATCAGGCCGTAGGCGTCGCCTACGGGGCGCGCGTCGTGAGGGCCCGCCGGATCATGCACGGCAAGACCTCCCACATCGAGCACGACGGCAGCGGGGTCTTCGCGGGCCTACCACAGCCCCTGAAGGCCACCCGCTACCACTCGCTGGTCGTCGAGGACGTGCCTGATGAGCTGGTGGTCAACGCTAATGTCGACGAGGACGGCGGCCAGGTCGTCATGGGCGTCAGGCACCGCGAGCACCCTGTGTGGGGCGTCCAGTTCCACCCGGAGAGCGTGCTGACCGACGCCGGGCACGACATGCTGCGCAACTTCATGGCGCTCTGAGGTCGCGGTGAGCACACCTGCCCTGAGCGTGGTGACCGCGACCGCAGGAGGTCGCATCGAGCTGCTCAAGCGCAAGCTCGCCGCGCTGGTCGGCCAGGACCTCGAGCCCACGCGCTTCGAGTGGGTCATCTGCGACGACGGCGGCCGCGAGCCCGACCTGGATAGTCTGGGTGCCTCCGGCGCGCCCTTCGAGGTCAAGGTCGTGAGGCTGCCGGAGGCCGCAGGACCAGGCGCGGCTCGCAACGCGGCGTTGGCGGTCGCGGAGGGCGACGTCGTCTACCTGTCAGACGACGACTGCACGCCGGGCCCGACCACCCTCAGCGCCCACGTGACGGCGACCGAGGGGGCCCGGTCGGTGACGATGGGCGCCATCGTCTTCGAGCCCGAGAACGGCAGGTCAACGACGTGGAGCGCCAGGCGCCCGCGCTGGTGGAACGTCAACGGCGCGAACACGGCCGTGCCGGCGGCCGCGATCCGGGAGGTCGGCGGCTTCGACGAGAGCCTCAAGGGCTACGGGGTCGAGGACGTGCTGCTCGGCTACCAGCTCTCGCTCATCGGCATGCGTTTCGTCGGTCTGGAGGACGCGCCGTGCGTGCACCACGGCTCGGACCCCATGGCGGGCGAGGACCTGCTCAAGCCCGAGAGCGCAGGGCGCAACGCCGTGACGGTGGCGCGGCGACACCCGGCGCTGGCGCACCGCCTGGGTGTTAGCCTGCCGCTCTTGCTCGTCAAGCGCGCTGTGCTGCCGCCGTTGGCGGCCGCGCTGGGAGGCCGGTACGCGGCCGAGCTGGCGTACGCGCGCGGGGCGTGGGAGGAGCGGAGGAGCACGGGTTGAGCGAGGCGGGAACCTTCGAGATCGCAGAGGTGCTTGAACAGGTCTTCGGGGGCGAGACCCTGACGGTCGCACGGGCACGGGACGTGATGGGCCGGCTCATGGACGGGCAGCTGTCCGAGATGCAGGCCGCCGCGCTGCTGGCGGCGCTGCGCACGAGGGGCGAGAGCGTCGACGAGATCGTCGGCTTCGCGCAGGCGATGCGTGAGCGCTCGGTCCGCGTGCCGGTGACCATCGAAGGGCCGGTCGTAGACACGTGCGGCACCGGCGGCACGGGCCACGACTTCTTCAACGTCAGCACGACGGCGATGTTCGTCGCCGCGGCCGCCGGCGCGAAGGTGGCCAAGCACGGCAACGTCGGCGTGACCCGCAGGTCGGGCTCGGCCGACGTCCTGCAGGCGGCCGGCGTCGGGCTCGACCTCGGCATAGAGGACCTGGCCAACGCTCTCGAGGAGCTGAACCTCGCTTTCCTGTTCGCCAAGCGTCATCACCCCGCGATGCGCTTCGTCGCGCCCATCCGCGCCGGCCTGCGCGTGCGCACGATCTTCAACTCCTTGGGGCCCCTGACGAACCCGGCGGCAGCCAACCGCCAACTGATGGGCGTGTTCGAGCCGTCGATGACGTCGTCCATCGCCCAGGTGCTGCGCGGCCTCGGCCTGGAGCGCGCCCTCGTCGTCCACGGTGACGGCCTCGACGACTTCACCGTCACCGGGCCAACCAAGGTCAGCGAGCTGAAGGAGAGCGGCGCGATCGAGGAGTACGAGGTCTCGCCGGAGGACCTGGGCGTCGGGCGCTTCGACCGTTCCGAGCTCGCCGGGGGCGGGCCGGAGGACAACGCCCGCATACTCAGGGAGGTCCTGAGCGGCGATGGAACAGCGGCGGCCACGGACGTCGTCGCGCTCAACGCGGGGGCCGCCGTGTACCTGGCGGGCCTCGCGCCCGACCTCCGCTCCGGCGTGGTCTTGGCTCGGGAGGTCCTGCGCAGCGGCGCCGGCCTGGCCAAGCTCGAGGAGTACGCCGCCTACACGCGCTCGCGCGGCGCAGACTGACCGCTCCCGCGGCCCCGGCTGTCTCGGACGGTAGGCAAGCCCTACTTCCCTGTTGGTAGCATCGTGGGCGTGAAGCTGGTCCAAGGGCTCTTCCTGGCTCTGCTCACGGTCGCCCTGTCCTTCCTGGCGCTCGTGACCGCGTCGACGCTCAAGTGGGCGGGCGAGCTACCGTCGCTCGACCAGCTCGACGCCCTCGAGTACACCTCGACCTCGATGGTCTACGCGTCCGACGGCGTCACGCGCATAGGCCAGATCGTGCCTGTCGAGGGCGAGAGCCGCATCTCCACCAACCGCATAACGGTCGCGCTCGACGAGGTGTCGCCCGCCGCGCTACAAGCCATAGTCGCTTACGAGGACGACCAGTTCTTCAGCCACTACGGGCTCGACCTGCCGGCCTTCTTCAAGGCCGTCTACGAGGAGTTCTTCGGCGACGCGCAGCGCGGCGGCTCGACGATCACCACCCAGGTCATCAAGAACACGTTGCTCCAGGACATCCGCAGCGAGCGCTCGCTCGAGCGCAAGGCCAAGGAGATCATGCTGGCCATCGAGCTTGAGCGCAGGCTCACCAAGCCCGAGGTGCTGCAGCGCTACATAAACGTGATCTTCTGGGGCGGCAACGTGTACGGCTTGCGGGCCGCCGCCCAGGCCTACTTCGGCAAGGACCCCATCGAGCTCAACCTGGCGGAGGGCCTCTACCTCTCGCGGCTCATCCCGTCGCCCAACTCGCGCCACCAGGACTTCGCAGGCACGCGCGCCAGCATGCGCGAGGTCCTCGACAAGATGGTCAGGCAGGGGACGATAAGCCAGGGCATGGCAGACCGCACCTGGCGTTACCCGCTCGAGCCGCTTGGCTGGGACGTCGAGTACGACGCCGACGGCAACCTCCTGTCGGCCACCCGCACCGATCAGGACGTACTGGTACAGGGCTCGGTCAGCTCCGACCTGTCGCGCGACGTCGTCATCGCCGTTCGCAACTGGCTGACGAACCGCTACGGCGAGAGCGTCGTGTTCGGCTCGGGCGGCCTGCGGGTCATCACTACCATCGACGTCCAGGCGCAGGTCGCGGCCAACCAGGCGAGCCTGGAGGCCGAGGTGCCTGAGGGCGCGCAGATGGCGATCGTCGGGATAGACCCCGAGACCGGTGCCGTGCTGGCGATGGTCGGGCAGAAGCTCGAGCCCGGTGTGCCGCCGGTCGAGTTCAACCGTGCGACGGCGGCCTTCAGGCAGCCTGGCAGCTCGTTCAAGCCCATCGTCTACGCGACGGCCATCGAACAGGGCGGCTTCAACCAGGCGACGATCCTCGTAGACCAGCCAGCCACGTTCGAGGTCCGCGGCCAGCCGCCGTACGAGCCAGACAACTGGGACTTCGCGTACGACGGGCCTCAGACCGTCAGGGCCAACGTCAACCGCAGCCGCAACATCCCCGCAGTCAAGGCGCTGGAGGCCGCGACAGCGACCGCCGTCGCCGAGAAGGCGCGCGAGCTGGGCTACGACGTCGAGCCCTACCCATCCATGGCGCTCGGCACGTTCGAGGTGACGCCGCTGCAGCACACCGCCGCCATGGCAGCTTTCGCGAACGGCGGCGTCTACATCGAGCCTTACTTCATCGAGCGCGTCGAGGACGCCGACGGCAACGTCATCTACGAGGCGTCCCCACACTCGGCGCGCGTGTGGAGCGAAGAGACCGCGTACATCATGCTCGACATGCTCCACGGCAACGTCGTTGACCGCGACCCGGCTTTCGGGCTCTCGAGCCGGGCGGTGTTGCCTGGCCGGTGGGTCGCAGGCAAGACGGGCACCACCAACGAGGAGGTCGACATCTGGTTCGTCGGGATGACGCCCGGCCTGGTTGCCTCCGTCTGGATCGGCAACGACGACAGCTCCAGCCTGCCGGCGCGCATGACCCTGTCCGACGGCACCGTCGACACCGTCACCAGCTCCAGGCAACCCATCTACGCCTGGAACGAGTTCGTCGAGGCCGCGCTGCGTGGACGCTCGGGCGCCGGCGAGACGTTCCCCGTTCCGGAGGGCGTCGTGTTCCATCGCATCGACCTCAAGACAGGAGCGCCGTCGGAGGACGGCGTCATGGCCGCGTTCAGGCAGAACGTCGACCTGGCGGCGCAACAGTTCGCGCCCGTCGTGAGGCTCAAGATCCCCATCGACACCGCGACCGGGCTCAGGGCCACCGTCGACACGCCGGCCGACCGCATCCAGATCATCGAGGTCGCGCCAGACGAGGCCCAGCAGTACCTACCCGAGGGGGCCGGCTAGGCGTGAGCGTCGGGCGCCCTGGTTGGGCCGAACCGTCAGGTAACTCGACACTCACCGCCGTCGGCGGCCTGGCGGTCGGACACTGGACCGACGAGGTCGCCCGGACGGGGTGCACGGTAGTCCTCGCGCCCGAGGAGGGTTGCCTCGCTTCCGGCAAGGTGCTCGGGCCCGCGCCCGGTTCCCGCGAGTCGGTGCTGCTCGAGCCCGACAGGACCGTTGGCGTCGTGCACGCGGTGGTCCTGGCGGGCGGCAGCGCTTACGGGCTGGCGGCTGCCTCGGGCGTCATGAACTGGCTCGAGGAGCAGGGTCGCGGTTTCGTCACCGAGTTCGGGCGCGTACCCATCGTGCCCGCTGCCGTCCTCTACGACCTCGGCGAAGGGGACCCGAAGGTTCGCCCCGACGAGAAGGCGGGCCGGGCTGCCGTCGAAGCTGCCAGCACCGCCCCCGTCGTTCTCGGTCGGGTGGGCGTCGGTACCGGGGCCCGGGTCGCCAGGATGCGCGACCGTGGGGGCGCCGTCGCGAGCGGCCTGGGTAGCTACGCGATCGAGTTCGGGGGCACCGTCGTGGCGGCCCTGGCCGTCAGCAACGCCGTAGGGAACCTCGTCGACCCCGACGACGGCAGCCTCGTCGCAGGCGAAGCAGAGCTTCACGGTCTCGCTGCTCTGGACGGCGCTGGTGTGCTGCCGGGTACCAACACTACGCTCGTCGTGGTAGCGACAGACGCGGTGATAAGCAAGGCGGAGGCCCACGCCCTCTCGACGTCCGCCCACATCGGCATCGCGCGCGTCACGAGGCCTTCACACACGATGGGAGACGGCGACACGGCGTTCGTTCTCAGCACGGGCAGGGGACCCAAGGTCGCGATGCAGGCCCTGTCGATCGCGGTCCAGGAGGTCGTCGCCAGAGCGCTCGTGCTTGGGGCCAAGGCGGCCAGGGGCTGACGCCTTAGGCTCACTCACCGAGCCGGTAGATCACCCCACCCCGGTAGTCCGCGACGTACAGCTCACCGGCCGCGTCCTCACCGAACGTCGAGACGTTGAAGCCGGGCTCGAACAGCGGCGACACATGCCACTCGCCACCTTCGAGGTCGGCTCGCCAGATGCGGCCCGATACGTAGTCGCCGAAGACGTACGCGCCCTGGAGCTCAGGGACGTACGCACCGCGGTAGAGGTACCCACCGCTTATCGAGCTGCCCCACTGCCCACCGTGTGGGTAGGCGATGATCGGCAGCACCAGTCCAGACTGGTCACAGCCGTTGCGCGGCTCGAAGCAGGAGTCGCCCTCCATGACTTTCCAGCCGTAGTTCTCACCGCCGGTCGAGGTGGCTGGCTGCAGGTTGACCTCCTCGAACGCGTTCTGCCCGACGTCCGCGATGAACAGGTCACCGGTCTCGCGGTCGAAGCTGAAGCGCCACGGGTTGCGAAGGCCGTAAGCCCAGATCTCGGGTCTGGCGCCGTCCATCTCGACGAACGGGTTGTCGGACGGGACGGCGAGGTCCTCGCCGGAGACGTCGACGCGAAGGAGCTTGCCGAGCAGCGTGCCGAGGTCCTGGCCGTTGCCGTGCGGGTCGCCGCCGCTGCCGCCGTCACCAAGCCCCAGGTAGAGGTAACCGTCGGGCCCGAACGCTAGCTGGCCGCCGTTGTGGTTGCTGAACGGCTGGGCTTGGGTCAGCAGCACCTGCTCGGAGCCGGCGTCGGCCACCTGGCCGTCCGAAGAGAACCTGGACAGCACCGAGTCGCCGTTCGTGTCCGTGTAGTAGACGTAGAACAGGCCGGTCTGAGCGAAGTCCGCCGGGAACGCCAGCCCGAGCAGCCCCTGCTCGCCACCCGTCGACACTTGGCCCCTGATGTCGAGGAAGGGCACGTCTAGCCTGGCGCCGTCCTGGAGGACGCTGATCGTGCCGCGCTTCTCGACCACGAACAGGCGGTCGTCGCCCGCGTGCGTGATCGACACGGGGCCGGAGAAGCCGCTCCCGACCTCGACCAGTTCGGCAGAGGCGGCCTGCGGCTGGGCCGCTCCGCAGGCGACGAGGCAGATGGCGGCCGTGATCAGCAACGTCGTGCGCTTCGTTCGCAGCATGTGTCCGAGGTTAGAGCCTGGCAGCGTGAGTGGTGGTCACGAAGCTACACAGGCCTTCACGGAGCCTCGACCCTGAGGTGTCGCGTACTGGAGGTGGCTCGCTTCAGCGCGGCAGCAGCCAACGCTCCTCGAACGCGGCCATCTCGTCGGCGGAGAGGCGGGGCGCGTCGTAGAACCCGGCAGCGAGCCGTTGGCGCTGCGCCTCGAACAGGATCACCGCCGCGGCCACCGAGACGTTGAGCGACTGCACCATGCCGAGCATGGGGATGATCACGTGGGCGTCCGCGAGCTCCGCCGCTTCCGACGTCACGCCTTGGCGTTCGTTGCCGAGGATCAGGGCACACGGCACGGTGTAGTCGACCTCGCGGTAGTCGACGGCCTCCGCCGACAGGTGCGCGGCGTAGACGCGCTTGCCTCCCTTACGGGCGGCGGCCACGGCCCCAGAAACGGTGGCGTGCACGAGCAGCTCGACCCACTTCTCGGCGCTGGCGCTAGTGGCGCTGTAGGTGGGCACACCGCCTGTCGGGTTGACGGCGTGCACGGTGCCTATGCCGACGGCGTCGCATGAGCGCAGCACGGCCGATAGGTTGTGAGGCTTGTGGACGTGCTCGGCTATGACCGCCATGTCCGGCTGGCGGCGGTTAAGCACCTCGCGGATGCGCTCACGGCGCCTGACCGTCACGTCAGATCACGAACTCGGAGGCGACGAGCAGCATGCCGACGATCAACACCTTGATGGAGGCTGCGAAGTTGGAGCGTTTGATGGACACGTACTCCGCTATGTCCGCGTCCGAGATGCCCCAGACCATGGCCTTCTCGTAGAGGAACCTGCCGGAGTCGCCGGTCACCAACAGACCTCCAGCCGCCATCAATAGACCGCCGACCCAGAAGCGGGTGTCCGGGCCGAGGCCCAGGTTCCGCTCGGCGTACGCGAGCCCGGCAGCGAGGCCGATGGCGATGCTGACCAGCCTGAGTAGCTGTCCCGTCAGTCACCTCCGTTCAGAGCTGTCCTCCGGAGTTGGGTGTCAACCGGGACGTCGCTGCCGGCGTTGTGTATCCCGACGGCGTCTCGGAACGCGCAGGCTAGGGCGATGGACATGAGCGCAGTGAGCAGAACAGACGCCAGTGTGAAGGCGACGGTGAACGCGATGTTGATCGCGGTGGGCAGCGGTGAGGCGAAGAACACAGGGAGCGAGAGCACGGCAGAGAGGAGCGCCCCGATGACTAGCAGGAGGACGACCTGGCCGAGGTTCGCCTTCACCACCTGCCAGCTTCCACCCAGCGCTTCTAGCAGGTTCGCTTCGCGATCCACTATGAACAGCTGGGTGAACGCGAACGCCACGCCACCAACGATGGTCACCACGGTGACGACGACCACCCCGAGCGTGGCCGCCAGGCTGATCGCCAGGAACGCGGCGACCGCCAGCAGGAAGAACGTCGGGAAGAACCGGAAGTACTCGACGAGCATCGTGTACCTGACGTCAAGGCCGACCGCGCGCCTGAGCGCGTACGCAGCGAAGGCGCCGGCGAACAGGGCAGAGAGCGCCCCGTTCACGAGCTGCTCGAGCCATGGGTACGCCGTGTCCCCACCGATCGGCAGACTCAGCCCGCCCAGTACCCGGACCGTCGTGCTGGTGGACACGGAGCCTAACTGGACGACCTCGCCCGTCGACAGCGTCACGGTCTCGACCGGAGCGGGTGGAAGCACCCCTGCCAGCGCCGTGCCCACCAACCAGGAGATGATGGCCACGGTCAAGGTCATGTAGACGAACACCCGCCTCGCCCCCTTCAAGCGGGTCCATGCTTCATTGAGCGAGGCGAGCGCCCCGAACCGGCCGACCTCCATGCGGATTTGCCCCCTTCTTGTCGTCTAGCCTAGCGCCTACCGCCCTACGGCGCGACCTTGGCGGTCGTGCGTCCAAGTTGCCGCCAGTTGCCGGCTGGCCACTGCGAGGGGGCCCGGCTTAGGCTGGGTATGGCCTTGAACTTCCTGCATCCGCTAGAGATGGCTGCCGTGGTCGTGGCGGCGGCCGGCCTGTCGAACTTGGTGCTGACTGGTCGTGGCCGGACCGGGTCTCTGTTGGCCGTCGTCGCCGTCCTGCTCACCTCGCTTGGTGTCGTCGCCGTAGGGCTGAGGTACGAGATGTACCCGGCCCTGGTCGCGATGGCCGGCATCTTGGTCTTCGGGCTGGTCGCGGCGCGAAGGGGGCGTGGCCGGGGCAGCGCGCCGAGCGCGCCGCGCCCGGGGCGCGCGCTGGCCGGTCGGGTGTCACGCCTTCTGCTGGCTTTGGCCGCTCTCTACCTGCTGGCCTACCCGCTGATGATCACGCCCATGCTGTCGAGCGGCTACGCCAAGGACCTCTCCCGACTCGGCTGGACGAACGCGGCCACGGCGATGCTCGCTGACCTGGCAGCCGAGTACCCGTTCACCGAGCACAAGGGTCTCGACTGGGAGTCCCTCGGCGAGCGGTTCCTCGCAGCCGTGGCCGCCGCGGAGAGCGCCTCCGACGTAGAGGCTTACCGGATGGCCGTGAGGGAACTCGTGTACTCGGTGCCGGACGGGCACGTGAGGCTGAGGTCGCCGGACGACGCAGCCATGGACGCCGCTGTCGGTGGCGGCTTCGGGTTGGCCCTGGGCGCGCTGGACGACGGCCGCATCGCGGTGGTTCGGCTGTGGGATGACGGTCCCGCGGCGGCTACCGGCATCACCTGGGGCTCGGTGGTCACGACATGGAACGGCGTACCTGTGGAGGACGCCTTGGCTACGACACCTGTCCTATGGGCCGAACGGCCACCGTCGACGCAGGACGCTCTGAACGCCGAGCAGCTGAGGTTCCTGGCGCGCGCTCCGGTGGGCACTGCGGCTGAGGTTGGCTTCGTGCCGCCTGGTGGCGGCCCGGCGCGGACGGTCACCCTTGTGGCCGAGGACGACGGGTTGGCGACCCTTGTCGCGACCGACCCTTACCCCTACGAGAGCACGCCAGAGGAGGTCGTCACGAGCCGCGTGCTCACCGACCCGGCGTCGGGCGTGGCGGTCGGGTACGTCCGCGTGAGCGCCATGCGCTTCCTCAGCGGCGCGGCTGTCGCGATGCGCAACGCTCTGGACGGGTTCGAGGCGGCAGGGGCGCACGGCGTGATCATCGACCTACGCGGCAACAGGGGAGGCTCGGACTTCGTAGTCGCCCCTCTGGTCGCTCCGTTCCACACGGAGCGGGCCACGTACCACCACGTCGAGGCGTACGACGAACGCGACGGCCGCTTCGAGCCCATACCGTTCAACCAGGTCGACCCCTTCGTACCGGTGATCACGTACAGGGTGCGTCCCGCCTCAGACCCGTACACCGGCCCTGTGGCCGTGATAGTCGACGGGTCGACAGCCAGCGCCGCCGAGGGTATGGCCATGCTGCTCGCGCGGCTGCCTAACGTGACCGTCTACGGGTACACGGGCACGACAGGCATCCTCGGCGCCGGCAACTCCAAGAGCTGGCGCCTGCCAGGGGGCGTGACCGTGCGGATGCTCGACAGTCGCTCGCTGGACGCAGGTGGCCGGGTCCAGGTCGACTCGGACGCGGGGATGCATGGCGGCGTGCACCCTGACGTGGTCGTGCCGAGGACGCTGGAGAGCTGGCACGCCGAGGTGGTCGAGGAGCGGGACGTCGTGCTTGAGGTGGCCGTCAACGATCTGGCGTCGAGGTGAGTCCAGCGATGCTCGCTCGCTCCTCTGTCTCGGGACGGGCCGAGCCAGCGCCAGGGTGCTGGGTCGAGCGCACCCTGGCGCGAACAGGTCGAGTCAGAACCTCCAGCCGAGGAGGTTCCAGTTGTTCAGGAACCAGACGAAGCCGACGGCGGCGATCGTGCCGATCGTGTAGTGCAGACGCATCGGAAGCCTCCAGTACCTGAACCTCCACGCCAACCATGTCCCGACGAGCGCCAACGCGGTCAGGACCGCGACCACCACTCCGATCGCGAGGACTATCCTGAACGCGGCCGGTATCCCGAACAGGGGAGGCGCCGTTCCCCAGACCATCACCCCTAAGACGAAGACGAGAGCAAGCGCCGCGGCGGCGACCATGACCCACTCCGCCCAACGGACCCTCTCGACCTGGTCGTTGTCGGCGACCTCCGCTTCGTCGCTTGTGGAGGTCGCGCTGGCTGACGCTCCCCGGTCGACTCGCCGGGTGACCAGACGGGCGACGCCCGCGACGACGACAGAGAGCAGAACGGTGAGACAGATCGCCAGCAGCGCCATGTTGAAGCCGGAGGTCTCGTACCAACGCAGGCGCTCGAACGCGAACATGGGCGTGAGGTCAGTGAACATGTGGGTGATGCGCCCGTCTCCACCCTCACGGAAGCTGAGCGCGAACGGACCGCCTACCTCCTCGAAGTACAACGGGTCGACAGCGGCGAACTGGAACGAGCCCCACGGCGTCTCAAGCGATAGGGCCCTTGGGCCGGCAGCGTTCAGCCCCACGGAACCGAACAGGACACCGAACTTCTCGTAGGTCGTGTACGAGCCTCTCGTCAGCCTGTACTGGCCTGCGAACCGCTCCGTGTCCACGCCTGGACCGCTTGGTACGGGAGCGGCCCCGGCCGACGCATCGCCGCCGGCAAGCGTGGCGGTCTCCAAGGGGAAGTAGTGGTCGAAGACCGCCCGCTGGAAGCCGAGGTGTTGGTTGGTGAGCTCTGCCGCTCCTTCGCTGTTGTAGACGACGAAGATGCCGACGTCCAGGTCAGGCAGGAGCAGCATGAGGCTCGAGGTCGGGAAGGCCTCTCCGCTGTGTCCAAGCGTGAACTGCCCGTTGTCGGTGAAGTCGAACAGGCCGAGAGCCGTGCCGAGTAGGCGAGGGTCCGCCGTGTACTGGGTGCTTTGCATGAGCGTGGCGGACTCCGGGCTGATCACTCGGCCGACGCTTCCGTCCGGTGACACGTACCGACCGTCCTGCAGATGCATGTTCATGTAGCGCGCCATGTCGGAGGCGGTCGACATGAGGCCCCCGGCCGGTTCGAAGGCGGGCTGCCCGAGGTAGTAGGGAGTGGTCACGAAACGGCCGTTCGAGTACGTGTAGCCCTTCGTCTCGGCCGCGCGGTGCTGCGCCGGGTAGGGGTACGCCGAAGTGTGTGCCATGCCGAGCGGCCCCAGGACGTTCTCCTGCAGGTACACCGCGAAAGTGAGCCCTGCCGCCCGCTCGACGATATGGCCGGCCAGACCGAGCCCGTAGTTAGAGTAGGCGGCGGCGCTCCCCGGTGGGCGGATACGCGCGGGCATGTGGTCTTGTAGCCACTCGCTCGTGGGTACCATGTCGTCCTCGACTAGGACCAGGACGTCGAGGAACGAGTCTTCGAAGCCGGCCGTATGCGTGAGCAGATGCCTCATTGTGATCGGCTCGTCGAAGGTCGCCGGGATGCGGAAGCTCAAGTAGTCGTTGATGTCCGCGTCGAGGTCGAGTACCCCCTGCTCGACCAGCTGCATCACGGCGGTCGCGGTGAAGGTCTTCGTGATGGACGCGATTCGGAAGAGCGTCGCCTCGGGATCCACGGCCACACGGTTCTCTAGATCTGAGAAGCCGTACCCACCCAGATGCAACACCTCACCGTTCCGCACGACGGCGACGGCTGCACCGGCGATGCGCAGTTCCTCCATCTGTGTACTGATGAGCCCGTCGAAGTAGGCCCTTACCTCGTCCGGGTCGGTGGGGCCGACAGCCCCTGTGGGTTGTGCAGACACCCAAGCCGACGTGACCATAACTACGACGATCATGTGACCAAGCAGTAAGGCGGTACTCCGGACTGGGATACGCCCCATGACATCTCCCGTTGTGGGTCCGGTACTACGCGGTCACCGTGGCCGAGCACGGACGGATCATGAAGCCGCGATCAGGAGCTTTGGTGGCCTCGCGACCGGTGGCATGCGCGCCGAGCGCGCGGTCGAAACAGCCGGCCCTACTACCTGCCAAGCACCCTGTCGCGCATCTGAGGACCCTCCCAGACCTGGAGCGGAGATACTGAGTTGGCTGATGTTGGGGACGCGTTGACCGGCCGGCCAGGGACATTTGTCCCGGCTCGTCTTCAGGGCATCGGCGCCGTTGGCGGCGCGCTCCGAACGTTGCGTCGCGGGCGCTCACTTCGCCTTGACGCTGTTTCGGACAGGGCGGTAACATGGCGTTTGCGTCTGACGCTTCCCAAGTGTCGTGCCGAGGTGGCGGAATAGGTAGACGCGCCAGCTTGAGGGGCTGGTGGCCGCAAGGCTGTAGGGGTTCAAGTCCCCTCCTCGGCACCAGGTAATGCGCGCCGGCGGCCCGAGCTGCCGGCGCGCGCTCCTTTACCTGTCAGTACAGGTAGACAGCGCCGCTTTCGATGGCGTTGTCGTCGTTCTGGTTCCCGCCGATGCCGGTGGCATCGCTTGATTCTGCGGGTGCGCCGATCGCGAGGGTGGTGCCGTCCCCGGAGAGGGCGACGATACGGCCGAACACGTCACTGGGGCCGGTGTTCGTGGCTTTGATGTAGGACTGGTTGGTCCAGGCACCGTTCGTATCACGTGTGTAGAGGTAGGCGGCGCCGCTATCTATGGCGCTGTTGTCGTTCTGGTTTCCGCCGATGCCAGTTGCGTTGCTGGATTCGAGATAGGCGCTAACTGCGAGGGTGTCGCCGTCCACTGACAGCGTGACGCTATGGCCGAAGGCGTCGCCCGGGTCGGTGTTGGTGGCCTTGATGTAGGCCCGTGGGGTCCAGGCGTCGGTGCTGTCGCGTGCGTAGACGTAGACGGCACCGCTGCCGAAAGCGCTGTCGTTGTTCTGGTCGCCGCCTACGCCGGTCGCATCGCTGCCTTCGACGGGTGCGCCGACGGCCAGGGTGTCGCCGTCCGCTGAGAGGGCGACGCTACGGCCGAACTCATCGCCCGAGCCGGTGTTGGTGGCTTTGATGTAGGCCTGGTTGGTCCAGGCACCGGTGCTGTCGCGGGTGTAGAGATAGACGGCGCCGCTAGTCGCCTCGTTGTCGTTGTTCTGGTCGCCGCCTACGCCGGTCGCGTCGCTCTCTTCCCAGACCGCACCGACTGCGAGGGTGTTGCCGTCCCCTGTGAGGGCGACGCTGTGGCCGAAGCGGTCGCTTTGGCCGGTATTGGTGGCTTTGACGTACGCCTGGTTGGCCCAGACACTGTTCGTGTCGCGGGTGTAGACGTAGACGGCGCCGCTGCTCGGGGAGTTGTCGTTGTTCTGGTCGCCGCCTACGCCGGTCGCGTCGCTGTCTTCGCCGTTCGCGCCGACTGCGAGGGTGTTGCCGTCCGCCGAGAGGGCGACACTGTAGCCAAACCGGTCGACGGCGGTGGTGTTGGTGGACTTTATGTAGGCCTGGTTGGTCCAGGCGCCGGTGCTGTTGCGAGTGTAGATGTAGACGGCGCCGCTAGTCGCGGCGTTGTCGTTGTTCTGGTCGCCGCCTACGCCGGTCGCGTCGCTGCCCTCGCGTGGTGCGCCGACTGCGAGTGTGTTGCCGTCCGCTGAGAGGGCGACACTACGGCCGAACTCGTCGCCGTCGCCCGTGTTGGTGGCCTTGATGTAGGCCTGATGGGTCCAGTCGCCGGTGCTATCGCGGGTGTATAGGTAGACGGCGCCGCTGTTCTCGGCGTTGTCGTTGTTCTGGTCGCCGCCTACGCCGGTCGCGTCGCTGTCTTCGTTGGCCGCCCCGATGGCGAGGGTTTTGCCGTCCGCTGAGAGGGCGAGGCTCCATCCGAGCTGGTCGCCCGGGCCGGTGTTGGTGGCTTTGAAGTAGCCGATAGCTGCGGCTAGCTCGTTGCCTGGGCCGATCTCGTCGGAGCGGCTGCAGCCGCGGGCGTTGCAGGCTTCGAGTGCGTAACTGGTGGTGACAGCAGTCGGCACGAAGACGTCGTGCGTCGCCTGGGTGGCGTCGGCCGGGAGGCTGGTCAAGAGGTCGAAGGTGCCGGCGCCCGTCGCGTCATGGAGGAGCCTGTACTCGGTCTCTTCAGCGACGTCGGTCCAGGCGAAGGTGAGGGTCTTGATGTCGGTGACAGTAGTGGTGAGCGTTGGCGCGGTTGGCGGGTTGCTGTTGCCGCCGGGGGTCGTGCATGCAGCGAGTAAGAGCAAGGCGATGATCGAGACGGTTCCCGAGGCGGCCCTGGCATGCACCGGACCTGGCTTGGTTCCGACGACGTGACGGTGGACCCAGCGGTAGGTAAACACTCTGGTACCTCCAGCGGTCTTTCGCTTGTTCGGCCCTTTGACCATACACGACGTCGCGGTCTCTCGGCTTGGACGGTTCGAGATGTTTTGTGCCCGAGTCGTGCATTGGGAACCTGCCCAAGGGCTTCGCCGACCTTCGAACACGCGTGATAGCGTGCGACGTGAACCGGTGCGGCCCATGAGTACGGACCCATGAGGGAGGGCCGATGAGCACCGTCATAGCTGGCGGATCGTTCCCGTTCGCCGACTACCGCGAGGGACAGCTCGAGGCGATAGACCAGGCACGGGCGGCGTTCGCCGACGGGAAGCGTTTCGTGGTCGTCGAGGCCCCGACGGGCTCGGGTAAGAGCGCCATAGGCGTGACGCTGGCCCGCGAGGCGGAGTCGGCGTTCGTCCTGACTGCTCAGAAGGTGTTGCAAGACCAGTACGTGCGCGACTTCCGCGACCTCGCCATCATGAAGGGCCGCTCCAACTACCCGTGCTTGGTCG
>CAZFAQ010000030.1:0-26972 GCA_964517055.1 uncultured bacterium
GTACCCCTTGGCCCGCGCTCTGATGTAACAGACCAGAAGCACGACCAGAGCGCCGATCACAGCCACTATGGCGAGCGGGTTGGCGGTCGCGACGAAGTACGTCGCGATGGCCCAGAAGAAGGGGGAGAGGCCCTCGAGTACCCCGAGCACGGGGTCGCCCAGCGCCTGGTTGCGGCGGAAGAGGTCCTGGCGCTTCGCCCTGACGGGGTTCATCAGCCTGATCGTCACGGCCGTCACGGTCGAAGCCAGGACGAAGACCAGCGCGATGACGCCCGCCATGGCGTCGTACAGCGTGAGGCCCACGACGATGGGCAGGCACAGCATCAAGACAGGCAACAGCGACGCCAGGAGCTTGGACCGCCCTACGAGCGCAGCCGGGACCGGCGCCGCGGCAGCGAGGTCCGGTACCTCCTCACCGGCGACAGCGATGCGGGCGAGGCTCCCCGCGAGCGTGCCCGCGACGACGACGAGCAGGACAGCAAGCACGGGCCCGAGGGGTAGGTTCGACAAGAACGAGTCACCGGTGAAGAAGAGGATGAAGGCGGCAGGCAGCAGGTAGACGACCTGGAGCAGGGTCTGGGAGAGCAGGAACGGGTCGCGGAGCATGAGCTTCCACTCCTTGAACACGAGCAGCCGGAGCGCGCCGCGGTCCCTGAACCGCATGGTTCCACGTGCCCTCGTGCGCCGCCTCGGCGCCTCAACGAGACCGATCCCCGTGGCGAAGGAGCGGTGGAGGGCCACGGCCGCGCCCCATGTGACGACCACGCTTGCCGTCAGCGTGACGACCGTCGCCACGGGGTCGAGGAAGAGGGTGCGGGCAGGCAGCCATACGCCGCTGTCGGCCGCCAGTGGGCCGCCCGGAGCGAAGTACGCGGTCCAGGCCTCTATCCTCTCGCTCAACGAGGTGTCGTCACCGAACAGGGCAGGGAGCTGCGTGAGCAGGAACAGGACCAGGCCCCCGACCGCCGCAAGCACCTGCGAGAGGGTGCGTGCCCGACGAGGTCCGAGGAGACGTACGAGGAGCAACGTGACGAGCATCCCGAAAGAGGCCGTGACCAGGGATACCGCCAGCAGCATGGGGACGACGCCGAAGAGAAGTGGCGTGCCGATGAAGAGCCCGAGGGTCGCGACGGGCAGCACGAAGACGCCGATCGTGACGAACACCGTTGCCGCGACGCCGAGCAGGCGGGCGGTGAAGATGGTCCTGCTCGGGACGGGCGATGACACCAGCAGGTCCAGGTCACCCCGTTCGAAGAGGGCGACGACGCTGCTGTTCATCCCGATGGTGATGCCGAACGGCAGCATCGCGACGAGCAGCACCGCCGCCAGGAAGACGGCCTCGGGCGGGAGGGGCGACGTGAGGAGCCCCCGAACCGGGCTGACGAACTGCCAGAGGATGACGTGCGCGAAGAAGACGACGGCCAGCCCGATGAGCGCGATCGTCGTGAGGCTGGTATCGCCCCTAAGCTCGCGCCAACGGACCCTCACCTCGTGCCGTAGCAGCCACGGCAGCGTGCCGACCTTCAAGGGCGACCCGCCAACACGGGGCAGGCGCCACGACTGACGACGGAGGTCACTGCGCCTCGACGAGCTCGAGGAAGACGGACTCGAGCGTTCCGCCCTGTCTGCCGCTGCGCTCGCGGAGCTCGTCCAGGGTGCCTTCCGCGATCAGGCGGCCATGGCTGATGATGCCGATGCGCTCGGCGAGCCTCTCGGCGATCTCCATGATGTGCGTCGTGAGGATGACTGTCTTACCGCGCGCCACCTGGTCGCTCAGCAGGTCCTTCACGGACCGGGCAGCGGCGGCGTCGAGGCCGGTGAGGGGCTCGTCCAGGATCATCACGTCCGGGTCGTGTATCAGCCCACCGGCGAGTCCCAGCTTCTGCTTCATGCCTCTCGAGAACGTCTCGATCAGGTCGGATCGGTTCTCCCACAGGTCGAGCCACTCGAGCAGCTCGGTCGCGCGCGCAGAGGCCGTTTCGGCGCCTACGCCCCACAGCCCAGCCACGAAGGCGAGGTACTCGACGGCGTTCAACTTGCCGTAGAGGAGCGGCTCGTCAGGCATGAAAGCCAAGCGGCGCTTGGCCCTCTCCGGCTCGCGCAGGACGCTGGCCCCAAGGATCCTGGCGTCGCCGTTGTCGGGACGCAGCAGCCCAGCCACCATCCTCAGGGTCGTGGTCTTGCCTGCGCCGTTGGGGCCAAGCAACGCGTAGAACTCGCCAGTGCCGACCGTGAGCGACATGGCGTCGACCGCGACCTTGCCGCCGAAGCGCTTGGTCAGGTCGTGCAACTCGAGGGCCGGGGCACCTTGGGGCCCCCCGCTCTCGTCCGTGCCCGAAGGCGCGTCCCAAGCAGGCCCGCCTTGCTCTTGTGGCTCTTGTGCGAGTTGCATCCGGCCCCCTTCACGCAGCCGCCGGGGGCGCGCTACACTCGCGAGCCTATACCACCGATCCAGCACCTTGGCCCGTGGCGAGACGAGCCGGTAGTGCGCACCTGTCTAGTCGGCGATCAGCAAGGTCGGTGGCCGAGCGACGCTGCGCAGACGCCCGAGCAGGGTGTGAATCCACACGAAGACGCCTGCGAACTCTAGAGCCTCCTCGAGCGTCGAGACGATCACGTACCTGGCATCGTCCGTGCCGACGGTCTCGGTCAGGTGGGATCCGGGCAGCTCCATGCCGATGGCGCCCAAGAGGAAGAGGCCGGCCCCTAGCGCGAGGCCCATGCGGACGTTCGACGGTAGTGCCAGGAAGGTCCTGAGGAAGGCGAGGGAGACGGCCAGGGCGAGGCCGGCGCCGACGATCACCCAGGCGTAGCTGAGCCAGCCGCTGAGGTCGAGCGCGCTGCGGATAGGCTCCGACAGCTCCTCATGGAGACCGGCGACCTCGTCGATGCCCGCCGCCAGGAAGACGAAGGCTAGAAGCCCCCAGCCCGGCCACGGGAGGCGATCTACGCGCGCCAGCCACCAGGACAACAACCCGCAGACGGTCAGCAGGGCGGACGCGAGGTAGGTCGGCACGCTCCGCTCACGGTCGACGTCGACCTTGCCCTCCAGGAAGTCGCTCGCGTAGAACTCCAAGCCAAGAAGCTGGAACGAGAGGTGGATCGCGAAGATCGCCGCGACGATCAGCATCAGGTAACGGAGGATGCGGCGCGTCGGGAGCTTCAGTACGTGCGCGGCCCCGCCCGCGGTGCCGGTCACGAGAGGTCGCGTGTCGTCGCGGTCGAGGCTGCCGGTGGTGTCCAAGTAGATGGGCTCCCTCCGAGTTTCGATGCCACAGCTTGGCACACGGTCAGCTAGACTTCCCCGCGGCAGCACTTCCCAAGGCTGAGGGGCGATGAGCGGAGGACCGAAGTGACGGTACCGGCAGAGCTGGACCTGATCCTGGAGGCGTTCGACCGCAACGCACGAGTGAACAGGGCGACGTTGTCCACGCTGAAGATGGCAGACCTCACCTTCGAGGACGGGTCGGGTGGGTTCAACGTAGGCCAGCACCTAGCCGACATGGTCAACTTCCGCCCTAGCTGGCTGAGCCGCGTCTCGCCGGAGCACGCCAAACTCGTCACAGACGTCACAGACGACTCACCGACGTGGCTGTCCGTGTCGAGCATCGAGGAGCTGCAGCGGGCGTTCGACGAGGGCGACGCGGCGATCAGAGAGGCCGTCCTCAGCGCCGTGCAAGAGGGCCGGAGCTTCGGACCCGCCTACCCATCGCATCCCGCGCAGTTCATCGTCCACACGATCGTGCACGACTCGCACCACAGGGGCCAGGTCCTGGCGCTGCTACGGCAGTCCGGCCGCCCGTTCGAGGTGCGAGAGAGGCTCGAGGACGAGAGCTGGGCGATCTGGCGCGAGTGAGCGGCTCCTCCGGGACAGCTCCTGGACGCATGGCTCCTCAGCGGCCATCTTCGGCACGTTCGCGCTTGGGGCTCACCGTCATCAGCTCCATGACGATGCTGGTGGTGTCACCCAGCTCTAGCCCCTCCTTGCGCCGCACGTTCGCCCTGACGGGGACGATGTAGCCGCCGTCCTTCGGCCATAGGGCCGTCGCCCAGGTCGTCCTGCCGATGGTCACGCGCACGGGGATCATCCCCCAGCCGTAGGTCACGTACGGCGCGGCAGCCCTGATGAACTCGCACTCGTCCTTGGGCACCGTCACGAAGTGGTGAGGCGCCGGGCCCTTCCAGAACCAGACCTCGCCTGAGAACCGCATGACGTCCACGCGCAGACTGTAGCGGCGCGTCGTCTCACGGTGCGACCCTTACACTCGCGCCAGATGTTCCGCGTCCTCTGCCTCCTTCTAGTCTCGTCGGCCGCGTTCGCTGCCGGCGACGTAGACCGCATGACGCTGGCAGGCGGGCTGGTGGGCCTCGACAGCCCTTCGGGCCTGTCGTTGGCCGTGATGCATGAACAGCTACTCGACCAGTCGTCACCGCCACCATGCGACGAAGGTTTCAGCTACTGTCTCTACCTGCCAGACGAGGCGTACGCGGGCACGAACCTTCGCTCCGCGGGTCTCGCGATCACGAGGCGGCAGGACCTGCGGTCGATGGCGTCGTGCCTGCTCGCGCAGCCTGACGGCTGGTCGAGCCTCCAGCCGGGCGTCGAGATAGGCGCCGAGGTCGCCACCTCACGCTTCGGCGACGTTGGCGAGGGCGCTGCCGGCAGCTACACGACAGGTGAGGTGCTCAGGCTCTTCGACGGCGCCGAGTGCTGGGAGTTGGAGACGCGCCTCGGGCTCAGCCGTTTCGAGAACTACCCGCCGGGCCAGGTCCGGGAGTTCACCGGCGAGGACGAGGAGGCCGTGGAGAGGTTGCTGTGGAGCGCCCTGGACAGCGTGACCGTGGCAGGCGAGAAGGTGGTCTGGCCGGTGCGCGGGTCCTCGGCGCTCGACGAGTTCGTGCGGGTCGAGCTCCCGACCGTCGTGACCAGCCCACTGACGCTGCGGGGCGAGGCGCGAGGCTACTGGTTCTTCGAGGCCTCGTTCCCGGTCAGGCTCGTCGCAGACGACGGCACCGAGCTGGCAAGCGGCTTCGTGACGGCGACCGGCGACTGGATGACGGAAGGCTTCGTGCCATTCGAGGGGACGTTGGAGTTCGAGGTGTCGGAACCGACGCAAGCGACCCTGGTCCTCGAACGGGACAACCCGTCAGGCCTGGCCGAACATGACGCTGCCGCGCGCTACCCCGTTTCGCTTCGCTAGGCTCCTGGCCGGCCACCTCCGCCCCGCCTAGCGGTCGGCGCTCGCCATCGCCGCCACGATGAGGCGCACGATCCCGAGCGCGGTGAGCCCGTTCACGTCCCTGTCTGGGTAGTACTCGGCGAACCCGATGCCCGCCAGGCGGCCCCGCCGCTGCAGGCCGGTGACGAGGTCGAGGCCGTGCTGGTACGTGAGACCGCCGGGGGCCAGAGCGGCGGTGCCTGGCATGACGCTGGGGTCGAAGCCGTCGATGTCGATGGCCAGATAGACGTCGCCGCCCTCGGGCATATGGTCGAGGGCCGCGTCCGCCCCCCGCTCATGCACCTCCCTGGCCGTGACGATGACGTTGCCGCGCTGCAACGTCTCGTCAACGTCCGAGCGGCGAGCGCTGCCGACTCCGCGGATACCGACGTGGACGACCTTATCTACCCAGGGCATCTCTGCCGCGCGGCGCATCGGGCTCGAGTAGCCGTCCCTGACGCCCTTCACCTCGTCGCGGTAGTCGATGTGCGCGTCGACCTGCACCACGGTCAGAGGGCCGCGGCCCTCGTAGGCGCGGATCGCGAAGGGCGGCGTCGAGTCGTCTCCGCCGAGCACGACTGGGACCGCGCCGCGCCCTAGCAGAGCCCGCATCGCGGCGGTCGCGCGGTCGGCGTTGCCCTTCCCGTCCCCAGGTTCCGAGACGACGTCGCCGACGTCCACCAGCCGGACGTTGGCAGGCAGCATCTCACCGCCCGTGTCGAAGTCGTGGTGAGACCGGAACGCGCCGTAGCGCTCCGAGCGCTCGCGCACCGCGCCCGGAGCCAGGGCGGCCGTCGTGGCCGCGCCTGCCTCGTCGTAAGGCACGCCGTGGGGTAGCCCGATTACAGCGAAGTCTGCATCCATGCTGTCAATGTCGGTCTCGATGGTGCAACCCAGGAAACCGACCTTAGGTGGTCTCGTGTGAGCCATGTTCGTCACCCCCGAGCGGAGCCGGGGGTGGCGTCCGGCCCGGTCGTTCGAGGAGGCTACCAGAGCGCTGCCCGGCCGGTCAGCCGGCGCCCTCGTTGCCGGCGTTCGCTCGCACGCCCATCCCGGCTTCGAGAGCCATGAGCATGAGCCGCGCGCGGTCGACCGCCTGGAGCTTGGAGAGGATGTTCGAGACGTTGTTGCTGACGGTCTTGGCGCTTATCCCCAGGTGCTCGGCGATCTCGGCGTTGGTCAGGCCGCCGGCGATCTGCTCGAGCACGGCCCTCTCGCGCCCCGTCAGCTCGGCGAACTCTGGGCCGGGCGGCGGCCTCGTGGTCGTGCTCAGGTAGGCCATGACCTTCTGAGCGATGCCGGGGCTGAAGATCGCCCCGCCGTTCGCGACCGTCTCGACCGCTCGCCGCAGCTCGGTCTGCCCGGCATCCTTGAGGAGGTAGCCGCGAGCACCGGCTCGGATCGCGGGGAAGACGGACGTGTCGTCGGCGAAGACGGTCACGACGAGGATGCCTATGTGCGGTTGCGAGCGGTGAAGGCGCCGAGTCGCCTCGATGCCGTTCATGCCGGGCATCCGCAGGTCCATCAGCACGACGTCAGGTTGCAGCTCCTCGGCCAGCGCGACACACTCCGCCCCGTCCGTCGCCTCGGCCACCACCTCGAGCCCGTGAGAAGAGCTCAGCATCGTCCGCAGGCCGCTTCTGGTGATCTCCTGGTCGTCTGCGATGATGACGCGCACGCTCTCCACGCTCACGCCCCCAACCACGGGAGCGTGGCCCTAACGAGCGTGCCGCCGCCTGGTGACCGTTCGATCGTCAGCGCCCCGCCCACCTCCCGAGCCCGCGCTCGCATGGACACGAGACCCAGCCCGCTTGGTGCCGGGTCGCCGTTCCAGTCGCGGCCCTCGCCGTCGTCGCGCACCACGACCTCCAGGTAGCGTCCTGCTGGCACAACGCCGACCGCGTCCGCTGTCTCGACCTGGCGCAACCGGACCCAGCAGTCGGCGGCCCCGGAGTGCTTGAGCACGTTGGTCAGCGCCTCTAGTGCGATGTGGTACGCGGCCAGCTCGATCCCTGCCGGCAGGTCCCCGAGGTCGTCTGCTTCCATGTGGAAGCGTGTGACCGAGCCCGCTCCCATCACGGGTAGCCTCTCACGCACCGCGCCCACTAGGCCGAGGACGCTCAGCTCCGGCGGGTGGAGCCGGTGCGCGAGCGTCCGCACCCGCGCGTTCACGGACTGCGCCTCTTCGCCGAGCGCCGCCAACGCGGCCTTCGCCGCGGCAGGGTCCTCGTCCACCAGGGCTGCCGCGCCCTGCGCCTGCCTGGCAAGCCAGGTGAGGCGATGCCCGACGTCGTCGTGCAGGTCGCTCCCCAGCCTGCGCCTGTCCTCTTCGCGAGCGTTGAGGTTGACGAGCCGCTCGCGCTCCAGGTCGGCCTCCAGCTCGAGCGAGTGGGCGACGGCGCCGACCTGCGCCGCTAGCGCCCTGAGCAGCTTCCGGTCGGTCGCCGACAGGCGCCCCTCGGCCTGGCGAGGCGAGACCACTAGCTCTCCCAGGACCTGGCCGCCGTGGCTGAGCGGGAACGATTCGCGCACCGGCCGCGGCTCACCGTGACTGATCGCCGTCACGGCGCCGAGCCTCACGGCTGCGAACGGCAGGCGTAAGGCCTCGGCTACCGCCCTGGTCGCATGATCCAGCGCTCCCGCCGGCTGCGGCGCTGACCTCAGGCCATCGCCCAGGCGCGAGAGGATCTCGTACGGCTCGTCTCGGAAGCCGTACAGGAGCCGGTTGGTCGCCCTCTGCAGCCAGCGCCTGGCCGGGTCGAACGCCAGCGCGACGACCGCCGTGGCTGCCAGGGAGAGCGGCACGCTGGCGTCGGTCACGAGGAGCCGCCCGAACCCGCCCACCAGCGCGACGTAGACGGCAACGACCATCGCCGTCAGCGCCAGGTACACGAGTGAGCGCCCGATGATCATGTCGACGTCGAACAGCCCGTGCCAGAGGATGGCGATCGCGAAGCCGGTCACGTAGATGAGGTCGCATAGACAGTGCTCGAACACCAGCGAGTGCAGCAGAGGGACATGCGGGATCCAACCGATCTCCTGAAGCCAGAAGATCAGAGAGACCAGGTTGGAGACCCCGAACGCGAAGGCGAACCAGCGGACGCGGACCGCGTGCTGACCGTTGCCATGTCTGTACACGAGCCAGGCGACGGCGAGCAGGCCGAGGAGGGCGTACGCACCCGTCATGAGCGGCACCAGTCGAGCCAGCCCGTAGATCCACACGACCGCCAACACCAGCCACGGCACGAGGTAGCTCGACCACAACGCCCAGCGCGGGGGAGGTCTGCTACCGGGGAACGCGAGAACCAGGTGCAGCCCGAGAGCCGGGGCCAGCAGCCAGGAGAAGATGTCGCCAGCGAAGCGCGTGGCGTAGAAGAGGGCTGGCGACAGCGTCTCCTGCACGCTCACCATGGCCACCGTCGAGCTGAGGACGGTGCCCAACATCACGCTCTCGAGCAGGAAGAAGAGCCGCGTGCTCGTCAGGTCCGGGCGCTTGAGGAAGACGTAGGCCGCCAGCGCCCAGGCCAGCCAGCGGTAGATGCCACCCATCGGCGAGGCCGTCAGCGTGCGCCAAGCCGCCAGAGCTACGCCTCCTGTGGTCCACGGCGTGATCGGCACATCGACGTCTAGCTCGGCCCCGCTCCTCGAGACCGTGTACGTCTTGGTATCGCCGGCCTCGAACGAGATGTCGGGGCGTCGCATGGTAATCGCCTCGAACATCAGCAACGGGAACGGGACGCCGTCTACGGCCAGCAGCCGATCGCCTGGCATCAACTGGCCGCCCTCCCGCCTGAAGAGGTCCTCCGAGAACAGCGGCGCCTCAGCTGGTGGCAGTAGCCTCCAGCCGTCAGTAGGCAGGGTGAAGAGGTACGCCTCGACGAGCACCAACAGGAACAGGTACGCCGCGCCGCACCAGAGCACCGCACTTCCCGAGGCGCGGGACCTATCGACCGGCGCTGCTGAAACCTGGCGGTCCATCACTGCGGACGTGGCCACCGGAGTGCCCTCCCGCGAGCGACTGCGCGAGCCAAGAAGACGCAAACGAACCTGCGAGTCCTCGTTGCTGCGCGCAGTCTACTCGCGCTCACGTCGTGTGAAGCGTGGTCGTCACCCTCGACGGCCCAGCGCCGTGTTGGGGTCCTGGCATGGCGGGCCACAGATCGCCAGTGCGTGCTCGCTGCTGTCAAGGAAGCGACGCGCCGGCGACCGAAGGACGCACTGGTTGCCTGCGTACGCGACGGACTGCGCTCGCCACCACGCCAGCGACCGCGAAGCCTGGTACTCCCTCTGCGCCCTGACGATGGCGCGCTCTGCTGCCTCGGCCGCTGCCGCCCCGCTTCTGGCAGCCGCTTCCCACGCTGCCAGGCGGGACTCCTGGTACTCGAGCTGCGCCGCGACGACCGCCGCGTCCGCCGTCGGCCCGCTACCGTGGGCGTGCGCCGCCACCAACGCGGTCGCCGCCAGGGCCGCGCGAACGAGTATGGCGAAACCTGCTCGCGCCGGTCTTCCGAGCCTCTTGCCAGAGGAGACGCCCAACCTCACATAGCCTTTCATCTCTGCTCCCTCCCGCGCGGCCGCTGTCGATTGACCGCTGACGAGAAGAAGCTAGGGCCAAGGCGCGAGGGACGCTAGAGCACCTGTTCCCGGGCATCTCGGGAAGCGTTCCCGGCCACGGGGTGGAGCACGCGGGCCGGGCTGGCTCATGATGACCACCATGAGCGAGCAACCACAGATCAGAGCGCCACGCGGCAGCCAAAGGACGGCCAAGGGCTGGGTCCAGGAGGCGGCCAAGCGGATGTTGATGAACAACCTCGACCCAGACGTGGCCGAGAAGCCAGGCGAGCTCATCGTCTACGGCGGTCGCGGCAAGGCGGCGCGGTCTTGGGAGGACTTCGACCGCATCGTCGCGACGCTCGACAGGCTCGAGGACGACGAGACCCTCCTGGTCCAGTCGGGTAGGCCGGTCGGCGTGTTCCGCACTTTCCCGCAGTCGCCGCGCGTGATCATCGCCAACAGCAACCTCGTGCCCAAGTGGGCGACGTGGGAGCACTTCGACGAGCTCGACCGCGCCGGTCTGATGATGTACGGCCAGATGACCGCAGGCAGCTGGATCTACATCGGCACGCAGGGCATCCTGCAGGGCACGTACGAGACCTTCGCTGCAGCGGCGCGCAAGCACTTCGGAGGGTCGCTCGCAGGGACGGTGACCGTCACCGCCGGCCTCGGTGGCATGGGCGGAGCCCAGCCTCTGGCCGTGACGCTCAACGGCGGCGTCGTCCTCGCGGTAGAGGTCGACCGCGCACGCATCGAGCGCCGCATCAAGGACCGCTACCTCGACGTGTGGACAGCCGACCTGGACGACGCCATGCGCCGCGCCGAGGACGCCAAGGCCGCCAAGACGCCGGTCTCGATCGGGCTCCTGGGTAACGCCGCCGAGGTCCTACCAGAGATGGTCAGGCGCGGCTTCGTCCCCGATCTGGTCACGGACCAGACGAGCGCCCACGACCCTCTCTACGGGTACGTGCCTCCGCTCGACGCAGACGAGGACCCCGCCGACGCCAGGGCAGCCGACGCAAAGGCGTACGAGGAGCGCGTGCTGCATGCGATGGCCAAGCACTGCGAGGCGATCGTCGAGATGCAACGTCGCGGCTCGGTCGCGTTCGACTACGGCAACAACCTCAGGGCGTTCGCGAAGCAGGGCGGGTTCGAGGACGCGTTCTCGTACCCCGGCTTCGTGCCCGCGTTCATCCGCGACCAGTTCTGCGAGGGTCGCGGACCGTTCCGGTGGGTCGCGCTATCGGGCGACGCCGAGGACATCTACCGCACCGACCGCGCGCTACTTGACCTGTTCCCGGACGACGAGCACCTCAGGCGTTGGTTGACGGAAGGCGTCAAGACGTTCGAGTTCCAGGGCCTGCCGGCCCGTATCTGCTGGCTGGGTTACGGCGAGCGCGACAAGGCCGGCCTGATCTTCAACGAGCTGGTGCGCTCCGGAGAGGTGAGCGCGCCCATCGTCATAGGCCGCGATCACCTGGACGCCGGCTCTGTCGCCAGCCCGTACCGCGAGACGGAGGCCATGCAGGACGGCAGCGACGCCGTGGCCGACTGGCCGCTGCTCAACTTCGCGCTCAACGCGGCATCGGGCGCTGCCTGGGTCAGCTTCCACCACGGCGGGGGCGTCGGCATGGGCTACTCGCTCCACGCCGGGCAGGTGACGGTCGCCGACGGCACGGACGAGGCGGCCGAGCGGCTCGCCCGCGTGCTTCTCAACGACCCGGGCACGGGCGTCATGCGGCACGCCGACGCCGGCTACGACCGCGCGAAGGAGGTGGCGAGGGCCAGGGGACTCGACCTGCCAAGCGTGTGACGGGGTGGGCAGGCCAGGCGTCGTCGGCAGGGGCCGGACCCTAGCGGCCACACGGTCTGAGCCCGAAGGTTGCATGGCCGGCGCGACGGCTTTACAGTCTCGCCATGAACACGCTCGGGCTACCGTCCGCCCGGCGCCTTCATCTCCTACAACCGGTCCTCGGCGCCGTCCTGCTAGCTGCCGCCTCGACGTGGGGGTTCGCTCAGGGCTCCTCGAGGGGCGATATCCGGTTCACGCTCGTCGGCGGCGATCACGCCGGAGACTACGCACTGCTGGACGTGCCCCTCTTCCTGTGCGGCTTCGACTACTCGGGCCCCGGCTCGTTCGCACTGCAGTGGTACGCGGATGACCCCACCGCCCAGCCGAGCATCATCCAGCTCAGCCACGAGGAGGTCCTTCCCGACATGGGCTTCTGGTCGGCCGACGTGCTCATAGGCTTCGGTGACATCAACGAGGACGGCGTGATCTACATGATCCAGGCGAAGCAGGACATGGGCACCGTGGAGTCCACGATCGACGACCAGGGCGAGACCGCGGTGCTGACCATGGTGGGCACGACGGGCTCCGGCGTGGAGGTCACGGTTGACGCCGGCTGTCACGGGGTCTCCCGGTTCGAGAGGGGCGGCTAGGCAGCACTGATGTCGCGGCGGCCCTGATGATAGGGGTGGCGGGCGACTTGCCGATAGATGCGGGCGGCCGGCACAAGGCCGACCGCCCGAGTTGTTCTTGTCCGTAGCCTCGGCGCTCTACGGCATGCCTATGACTATGTGACCGTAGCCGGTGTCGAACTCGATGTTGTCGATAAGCGTAAGGGTGCCGTCGCTAGCGACCTCGAACAGCTCGACGCCACTTCCGCCGATCATGTTGAACCAGGCGGCGGCCAGGTGGGCCTCGTCCTCGTCGAGGAAGACATCCCGGTACTCGGTAAGGGTGGACTCATGGGCGTCGACCTCGGTGAAGTTGGCGCCGTCGAAGGAGAACGACCGCACCGCTTCCCTACCGACCGAGAAGAACCGCCCGAGGGCACCGTCGTAGACGATCTCCCTGACCTGATTGGAGCCCGCGTCATGGCTCGCCACCAGGGTGGGTGCTACCGGGTTCGTCACGTCGTAGACCGCGATCGTGTCTGTGTAGAGCGTTGTCACCAACCCAGGCACGCCACCCAGGTCGACCAGGGATGTGCTGTTCCCTCCACTACCAACGAAGACCGTGGCAGCAGTGTCACCCGTGACGTCTATCACGTTCGTGCCGTTGTAGACGTACGTGCCGGTGTCATCGATCGCGAGTCCGTGCACGTCGGTTTCGGCACCCTCGCTGATGAACTGAAGTGAACCGTCTGCCTCGACCGAGAAGATCTGCAGGATGTCGAAATCGTCGTCGTCGACGTACAGCCTCGTGCCGTCCGGAGAGAAGACGACGCCGACGGGCGCGCAGCTACCGACCCAGGGGTCGTCAGGGCTAAAGTCCGCGGTGCACGCTATGCCTGGGAAGTCGGCTTCGTAGACGAACGCGGCGTCAAGGTAGTCGATGGAGTACGTTCCTACGGCGAAGCGGTCGATGCGCGCGTTACCCCAATCTGCGTCCATGGAGACCACGTAGAGCCACGGCTCCGACGGATGGTAGATGGCGTTGAAGATCTTGTGGGTCACGAGCAGCCCGTCGCCTGGTACCTCCGCGGTGTCGCCCGGCACGAGCTCATCGCCGATGAGACCCAAGACCGTCAGCGTGCGGCCCGAGCTGGAGAGGTACAGTCTCGAAGGCGCCACCACGGTCACGCTCACCTCGTCGCTCTCCGAGGCGCCGCTGGCGTCCGTGACCGTAGCCGTGAGCACGTGCGCGCCCGCGGTGAGGTTGACGTTGCCGTCCGCGTCCGGGGTCAGCGCGCCGTCTAGGCTGCTCTCCCACGTGACGGCGTCGCTGATGTCGCCGTCCTCGGCGTCCAGCGCCACCGCCTCGAGCACCACGGAGACGTGCTCTGCTAGCGATGCTCCGTCAGCAGGGCTGAGGACCGTGACCAACGGATCGTGCCCCGTTGGAGCCTGTGTGCATGCCGACAACACCAACGTGAGAAGGACTGACCCAGTGATCCCCGCAAGACATGCTCGCTTCATAAGCGCTCCTTCGCTTCAAGAGTCTGGCATAGGAGCGCGATGATGATGACGGAATTACTGAACAGCCAGGTCGCTTGCTGTTCAACCTTTCCGATCCTCTAACGATCACGCCCGCTCTATCCTCTCGCCATGGACCCATGGGCCGGCGTGTGGCCGGCGGCGGTGTTGCTGTTCTTCATCATGGACCCGTTCGGGAACGTTCCGCTGGTCCTCACCCTGCTGAAGGACGTGAGCAAGGAGCGCAGGCGCTGGGTGATCATGCGCGAGCTGCTCATCGCCCTCGCCGTTCTGCTCTTCTTCCTGTTCTTCGGTCAGTACATCCTGACGTTCCTTGGCCTGCAGGAGGAGAGCGTCGCGATCGCCGGCGGCATAGTCCTCGGGGTGATCGGGCTGCGGATGATCTTCCCACGGGCCGACGGGGTCATGGGCTACCAAGCAGGTGGCGAGCCGTTCATCGTGCCGCTGGCCATACCCCTGATAGCTGGCCCGTCAGCTATGGCCATGGTGATCCTGCTGGCCCGCAGCGAGCCGGGCGGCCTCGGCAAGTGGGTCGCTGCGTTGCTGATCGCCTGGTTGGGCACGGCGGCCGTGCTGCTGGGAGCGCCGCTACTGTTGCGGGTCCTCAAGGAGAGGGGCCTGCAGGCGGTCGAGCGCCTGATGGGCATGCTCCTGATAATGCTTGCCGTGCAGATGGTCCTGAACGGGTTCGCCGCGCTGGGTAGCTAGGCGGCCCCGACCGCCGTGCGTCGGGGCGCCGCCGCTATGCGCTTGGCTGCCTACCGCGGGTGGTGGTCTATCCCCTCGTAGGCGTCGATGAACCGGCGCATGGCCTCCTCGTCGATGTCGTCGAAGCGCTGGAGGCGCTGCCACGCCGTCAGGACGTACTGCGAGCCCAGGTTCTCGCGTGGAACGATGATGATTCGCCGCCAGTCGCGCGAGATCGCCTCGAGGGCAGCCACTCGCTCAGCGTTCTCTTCCGGGGTCCCGTAGTCGTACCAGAGGACGACTCCGGCGTCTTCCATGTTGTGTACGACGTACTCGTCCGGTAGGGGCTCGAGGTGAGACCCCCACGGCGCGAGGCTCGGCATATGCGGACCAGAGGTCGGCGGGTCGGTGTTGTACGGCACGTGAGGTGAGTTGAGGGAGAGCAGGTGAACGTTACCGAGGCTGGCGAACTTCTCGCCTGGACGGTTGGCTTCGATGATCACCTGCGACGCGATGGCCGCGACCACGACCGTCGCGATGCCGGCGCCTATGGCCACGTTGACGCGCTGCTGCCTGCGCTTGCGGCTGCCGCGCACCTGAGCGGTTACGCTCGCCTGACGCTTCTCCGGCTTGGCTGGAGCGCTTCGGTCGCTGGACCCGCCACCCTTGGTGACCGGATCGTTCGCATTGGCTTGGACAGCCCCGCTACGCTGCTTGGAGCCCTTGCCAGAGGACTTCGACTTCTTCTTGGCCATGGGTACCGAATCTAACCGGTCGGGACGCTAGCGCGCGTGGCGCTAGGCGACCTGACCAGGGCAGCGCGACGCCCGTTCGGTGGACGCCACCTTCAGCCTCAGGCGTGCCGGTTCAGGAAGCCGAGGACCCCGTCCGTGGCCGCGTCGAGGCCGGCGCCTTCGTCCCCGGCGTCCGCGACCGGTCGGCCGTCACCGGCGCCGAGCCTCGGCAGCACGTCGTTGGCGAGCTCCTTGCCGAGCTCAACGCCCATCTGGTCGAACGAGTTGATGTCCCACACGACGCCCTGCACGAACACCTGGTGCTCGTAGAGGGCTATGAGCGCCCCAAGCGCCTCGGGCGTCAGCTGGGGGAAGACCAGCGACGTCGAGGGCCTGTCGCCCGGGAAGGTCTTGGCCGCGGCCAGCACGTCGTCGCCGACGGCGGCCATCGCCTCGTCCATGGTTCGGCCCCGCATGAGGGCCCGCGGCTGGGCGACGAGGTTGGCGAGCAGGACGCGGTGGTGCTCGACCAGGTCGTGGTGCGGGCGCGCGAAGCCGATGAAGTCGGCCGGCACCAGCACTGTGCCCTGGTGTAGTAGCTGGTAGAAGGCGTGCTGCCCGTTCGTGCCTGGCTCGCCCCACACCACCGGCCCGGTCCGGTAGGTGACCGGTTCGCCGCCACGGCGCCTGCCCTTGCCGTTCGACTCCATGTCGAGCTGCTGCAGGTACCTCGGCAGGTGCTCGAGCGACTCGTCGTACGGCAGCACCACCCGACTCTGCGCCCCGAGGAAGTCCACGTACCAGACGCCGAGCAGCCCGAGGACGACCGGCAGGTTCTCCTCGAGAGGTGAGGTGCGGAAGTGCTCGTCAAGCGAGTGAGCGCCACGCAGGAGCCGCTCGAAGACGTCGTAGCCGGTGGCGAGGCAGATCGACAGCCCGATGGCCGACCACAGCGAGTAGCGACCACCGACCCAGTCCCAGAACTCGAAGACGCTGCTCTCCGGTATGCCGAAGGCTGCGGCCTTGTCGACGGCCGAGGAGAGCGCGACGAAGTGCTTCGCCACGGCTGCTTCGTCCCCGCAGGAGGCGAGGAGCCAGGCCCGGGCCGTTGCGGCGTTGAGCATCGTCTCCTGCGTCGTGAACGTCTTGGAGGCGACGAGGAACAGCGTGGTGGCCGGCTCGAGCCCTGCCAGGACGCGGCTGATGGCGGCGCCGTCCACGTTCGAGACGAAGTGGACCCTGATCCCCGTCGTCGCGTACGGCTCGAGCGCCCGCACGACCATCTGAGGGCCCAGGTGCGAGCCGCCGATGCCGATGTTGACGACGTCGGTTATCCGCTCGCCCGTGTGACCGCGCCATGTGCCCGCATGGACGGCCTCGGTGAAGTCACGCATGCGCTCGCGAACGCTCCTGACCGCCGGCATGACGTCCTCGCCGTCGACGTGAAGGGCAGAGCCGGAGAGGGCGCGTAGTGCTACGTGGAGCACGGCGCGGTCCTCGGTGACGTTGATGCGCTCGCCCGCGAACATCGCCTCGCGCGCCTGCTCGAGCCGTGAGGCCCTGGCCAACGCGAAGAGCAGAGGGAGGGTGTCGTCACCTATCAGGTGACGGCTGTAGTCGGCAAGCAGCTCGGTGCCTTCAAGGGACAGTACGCGCGAGTAGCGCTCGAAGCGCCGGTCGTCGCTCTGGAAGGCGCCCCGTAGGTCACGTACGCGCGGGTCTCTGCTATGAGCCTCGAGTCGCCGCCAGGCGGCTTCCCAGGCGCCCTGGTCTCGGGCCCAGGCCTCATGTCCAGGCGTCACGAGTTCAGCGCGGCCTTGGCGCCGCCGCCGGCGCCCGACCTACCGGCGAGGTCGACCCGCAGCTCCTCCAGCGCGTCCGGGTCGATGAGGTCTGCCATGCGCACGCCGCCGAACGCGTCGTGCACGAGCAACGTGGTGCGCACCCACATGCCGTTGATGCTGCAGTAGCCCTTGCGCTGCTGCGTGGCGCACTGATGCCGCGTCTGGCAGGTGTCCATGAGGACCGGGCCGGACACCGTCTGGATCACGTCGAGGAGGCTCAACTCACCCGGGTCGATCGTCAACCTCACGCCACCCGACCGCCCCGGCCTGCTCTCCACGTAGCCGGCCTTGGCCAGGCGCCTCAGCACCTTGGCTAGGAACGCCGGTGGGAACTGCAGGTCCTCGGCGATGCGGGCGCTGCTGGCTCCGGGGTTCTCTGCGACGTACACGATCGTGTGTACCGCGTAGCTCTCCTCGCGCCGGAGCAGCGTCCTGACCGTGCCCGCCACGTGCTGTTCCACGCCGGATGCTAGCACCGTGCCTCACGCGCCCACGTCCTGGGCAGACCAGGGTGGGGCACGTATCTCCCTTCTGGGCCGCGCGTTCTCCGACGTCTGCTGCGTGACCCGGTCCCAGCAGCGGCGCCTGGACATCTGTCCCTAACTCGTACAGGAACCCCACGCCTAACCTGGACATGTAAGTCCGAGTTGGATGTTCAGCCGCTCGGGTCGCCACAGAAGGGGCCGCCCCCGCGGCATGAGGAGGAAGCAAGTGAGGAACTTCAGAGGCAACCTGCACATCGGAGCGATCATCGGAGCTGCGGCCCTGGTCGTCGTCCTCGCGGTCGGGCTGACCTTGTTCGGAGGACGAGACGCCGTGGCAGCAGGCACGCAGGCCACGGGTCCGGAGGTCCAGCACACGCTGGCCGACACCTCCCATCAGCACGGCGCCCACGACCTGACCATCAACGCGGTCTGGGGCGAGCGCGCGCTGCGCGCCGACGACGAGGACCAGATCCCCGTCGCGGACCTGCCTGTCATCGAGGGCATCGTTGGCTACGCGCCGAACGCCGCTCCGCCCGTCAACCGCGACTACCGCGCGCACGTGACCGTCGAGCTGGAGACGACCGAGGAGGTCATGGAGCTCGCCGACGGTGTCGAGTACAAGTTCTGGACCTTCGGTGGCAGCGTCCCAGGCCCCATGATCCGGGTACGTGAGGGCGACTTCGTCACGTTCACGCTGCAGAACCACCCGACGAGCATGATGCCGCACAACATCGACCTGCACGCCGTCAGCGGTCAGGGCGGCGGCGCCGAGGCCACGCTGATCTCCCCTGGGCAGCAGGCGACCTTCGGCTTCACCGCGCTCAACCCGGGCGTGTACATCTACCACTGCGCCACGGCGCCGGTCGGGATGCACATCGCCAACGGCATGTACGGCCTGATCGTCGTCGAGCCCAAGGAAGGCTTCACCCCCGTCGACCGCGAGTACTACGTCGTGCAGGGCGACTTCTACACCAAGGGCGACTTCGGCGAGAAGGGCCTGCAGGACTTCGACATGATGCGCGCCGTCGACGAGAACGCCGCCTACGTGGTGTTCAACGGCCGTGTCGGCTCGCTCACCGGCGACAACGCCCTCCAGGCCAAGGTCGGCGAGACCGTTCGCCTCTTCGTCGGCAACGGCGGCCCGAACCTCACGAGCAGCTTCCACGTGATCGGCGACGTCTTCGACCGCGTCTGGCTCGAAGCCGGAGCGATGATCAACCGCGACGTCCAGACCACGGTCATCCCTGCAGGTGGCGCAGCGGTGGTGGAGTTCGAGGCGGACGTGCCGGCCTCTCTCACCCTCGTAGACCACGCGATCTTCCGGGCGTTCAACAAGGGCGCCATCGGCAGCCTGGTCGTCACCGGTGACGAGGACCACGTCGTCTTCACAGACCGCATCGACATCCGCCCGTACAACCCAGACGCCGCGGCAGGCAACTGACCTAGGCATAGGGACCGAGAGGACCAAGAGACCATGACCCGCCACCTCGCCTCAGCCACCCTGCTCGCCCTCGTGGCCCTGCTCGCGCCGATGGGCGCCCAGGCCGCGCAGACGGCGACCGCCTCGACGGAGTCGGTGCAGGTGCCAGGCGGCGAGGTGGCCCTTCTCTTCCCGGTCGAAGGTGAGGAGCTGGCTGTCGTCGAAGCGTTCGAGCTCGACGTGACACAAGTGACCAACGCCCAGTTCCTCGCCTTCGTTCGGGAGCACCCTGAATGGGCACGCAGCGCGGCCCCGCGCGTGTTCGCGGCCGATAGCTACCTGGCGCACTGGGCAGGCGACGCCGACCTCGGCAGCGCCGATCCCGCCGCTCCCGTGACCAACGTCTCCTGGTTCGCCGCGGCCGCCTACTGCGAGGCGCAGGGTGGTCGGCTCCCCACAGAAGCAGAGTGGGAGCTGGCGGCCAGGGCGGGGCGCGACATGACCGACGGCTACGCCGAGGCCGGCTACCGCGAACGCGTCCTGCAGCTCGTGAGCTCGCGCGGCGCCGTTCCTGCCGAGGTCGGCCAGGGCGAGGTCAACGCCTACGGCGTGCGCGACATGCACGGCCTCGTCTGGGAGTGGGTCTTCGACGTCGGGGCGGCCATGAACACATCTGACAGCCGCTCCGCAGGTGACCGCCGCCTGAAGCTCCTCTGCGGTGGCGGCTCCGCCGGGGCGACGGACACCAGCGACTACGCCGCGTTCCTGCGCTACGCCTTCCGCAGCGGCTTGTCGGGCGACTACACGGGCGGCGGCCTTGGCTTCCGCTGCGCGTCGTGACGGCGGGGAAGGGCAAGACCATGACCAAGACCCTGAGCTTCACGGCTCTGAGCGCGCTCCTCGCCCTAGCCGCCCTCCTGGTGGGCTGTGGTGACGACGGCGCCGCGCTGCCCGCAGCCGGCGAGCACGCCGGTCACCTGAACCACACTGCCCACGTAGACCACTCTGTGCACGCCACTCAGGCAGGGCAAGACGTTCACGCTGGCCACGCGTCCAGCGACGACCACGACGCGCACGCCCACCACGGTCCGGCGCTGCCCGCTACCGAGCTGCCTGGCACCTCGCTGTTCCACCTGAGCAGCGACTGGACCGACGAGGACGGCGAGGCGTTCGCCCTTCCCGACCTGCGAGGTCGTCCGTCCGTGTTCGTGATGTTCTACGGCGACTGCACGACTGCCTGCCCGCTGCTGGTCAAGGCGGCCGAGGACATCGAGGCGGCGCTGCCGGGCGACCTGGCCGGCGATGTCTCCTTCGTGATGGTCACCTTCGCGACGGAGGACGACACGCCAGACAAGCTCAAGGCCTACGCGCAGAGCAAGGACCTGGACCGCGCAGGCTGGCACTGGCTGGTAGGCTCATCGCTTCAGACCCGCCAGCTCGCGACCCTCCTAGGTGTGCAGTACCGGGACCTCGGCAACGGGATGTTCGCCCACTCCAACGTCGTGACGGTACTCGATACCGACGGAGTCCCGGCGGCCCGCCTCGAAGGCCTCGGCGTCGACCTGGGGCCGGCGGTCGCCGCGCTACGCCAGGCGAACTGATCCTCGGCGCGGCGGCCCGCAATAGCCAGCGCCACTAGCTACCCTCTGACGCCCTCCTCACGGCGGCCCGTACGTGGCCGCCGTTCTCTTTCAGGGCCTCGGTGGCCGTGGCCGCGTCGACCCCTGCGAGCCCCATGACGATCGCCACGCGCATGTCACCGTTGGCCGCTGTCAGCAGCGAGGTCGCCTCCTCGGCGCCCACGCCAGCGGCCCTCGACACGATGTCGGCCGCGCGACCGACGAGCTTGGCGTTCAGCGGCCGCATGCCGATCATGAGGTTGTCGTACGCGCCGCCCAGCCTGACCATCGCGGCCGTCGAGAGCGCGTTAAGCGCCGCCTTCTGCGCCGTTCCGGCTGCCAAGCGGGTGCTGCCTGCGAGGACCTCGGGACCGGTGTCCAGAAGGACCCCAACGTCGGCGGCCGACAGCAGCGGGGTGCCGGGGTTGTTCGCGATCCCGACGGTGAACGCGCCGCGCGCGCGGGCGTGCTCGACCGCCGCGACCGTGTACGGGGTGCGGCCGCTCGCCGCCACGCCGATCACGACGTCAGGTCGTCCCACCGCCGCGGCCTCGACCTCGCGGCGAGCCGTTTCCACGTCGTCCTCGGCGCCCTCCTTGGCCTGAGACTGCGCGTCGCCGCCACCGGCCATGAGCAGGACTATGTCTTCGAAGCCGAACGTCGGGGCTAGCTCGGCCGCGTCCATCACCCCCAGACGGCCAGAGGTGCCCGCCCCCACGTAGACGAGCCGACCGCCGGCCCTCAGGTTGCGCTCCATGCCGGCCGCCGCCTCGGTGAGCTGTGGGGCGGCGAGGCGAACCGCCTCGATCGCGCGGGCGTTCGCCTCCGTCACGGCGGCGATGATCCGCTCCGGCGGCCATGTGTCCAGTCCGGCGTAGCGCGGGTCGACCCCTTCGGTGCTCACAGCGCGCCTCCACCCTCTACCGCCGACCCGGCTGCCGAGCCGAGGCGTGCCCGCTGATAGGTCCGCCACACGCGTGCTCCAAGGCGCCCGTAGAACGGGCCCAGTGTCGTCCAGTTGATCACCACGTCCGTCACGCCACGCTCCTTGAGGGCCTGCGCGGCTTCCCGCACCATGCCGATGCCGAGGCCAAGCCCGCGCGCATCGGGCGCCGTACCTAGCGGGCCGATGCCGGCCAAGCGACCAGCGGGATACTCCCTTTGCAACGCGTCTTGCCAGTGGAGGCCGGGCGACGTTACCGACTCGCCACCTGGGAACGCGACGCAGAACCCCTCGGCACCGGCCGAGCTCCCAGCGTCCTCGGCGGGCTCACGCTCTACGGTGAACACCGTGGCTCCACCCTTCAGGTAGGTGGCCAGCTCCTCGGCCCATCGCCCTGGGAACGTGGCACGCACGAACGCCAACGCACCGGCGTCGTCGCCCTGTCTCACCCGCCAGCCGGGCGGTAGCCGGGCCTCCGGCAGCTCGGGCCGCAGGTCGAGGTGGAGGTCGTGCTCGCAGTTCGAGAAGCGGGCGCCCACGCTCCGCAGCAGGCGCCATGTCGCCGGCGGCGCTTCCATGGGGGCCCCAGGAAGGAGGTGGTCGGCGTCGGAGCCGAAGTGGACTTCCGCGGGTGAGTGCACGGCCAGGCGGTCCAGGAGCCCGCGCACGGTCGCGGTGCCCAGGCCCCTGCCCTGGTGCGAGCGGCGGACCGCGAAGGACGAGACCCAGGCCAGGTTGCCAGGCTGCCAGTGCGACACCGGCCGCTTGCCTTGCGCGTACGCCACGACCACGCCGCCTTCGACAACACCAACGAGCAGTTCGGGATCGTGGTGGGGTGATGCCAGCCGCTCACGCCACAGCGCGGTTCCAAGCGGGTAGGGGTTGTCCTCGCCCCAGGCGTCGTTCCAGACCGTCGGCACGGTCTCGGCCTCCGAGGGGCCAAGCACCCTGATCTCGGCCATGTCGCCAGGCTGGGGCGCCACCTCAGAACGCCCGCAGGTCGAGGGCCATGCGGTAGATGTCGCCGCGGTACGCGCTCCGGACGTACTCGAACGGCGCGCCGTCGTCGCCGTACGTCGTTCTCTCCAGCGCCAGCACAGGCACCAGCTTGCCGATGCCCAGGAGCCGGCACTCGTGATCGGTCGGCAGCCGCGCCCCGATCGTCTGCCTGGCGCGAGCCGGCTTGATGCCGAACTGCTGCTCGAGCGTGCTGTAGAGGCTGCCGGTCTTGCGCAGCAGCTCGAGGGAGAGGCCCGCCAGGCTCGGAGCCAGGTGCGCGTCCTGTAGGGCTAGGGGCTCGTCTGTGGCTGTGCGCAAGCGGGTGACCCTCAGCACCTGGACGCCCCTGCTCACGCCGAGCGCCAGCGCCACGTGCTCGTCTGCCGCCAGCTTCTCCGCCCCGAGCAGCCGCGAACCAGGCTCGAGCCCCAGGCTGCGAGCCTCGTCGGTGAAGCCGAGCACGCGGTCGATCACCTGTTCCAGGGGGCGGGGCCGCACGAACGTCCCCGAGCCTTGGCGCTGCTCGACGACGCCGGCCCCCACCAGCTCCTCGAAGGCGCGTCTCACGGTCATGCGGGACAGGCCAAGGTCGACGGCGAGGCTCCGTTCCGACGGCAGGGCAGAGCCCGCTGTGAGCACGCCATCATCGATGGCGAGCGTGAGCTGCTCCTTCAGCTGTAGGTAAGCGGGCGTCGGCCTGGTCTTGTCGATGACGAGTCGCAGGTCGGTCACCTGCCCGCGCGACGTTGCCACCTGTGAGGCTTGGCCGTCCGCTGCCGCGGTCGCGGCCACGGGGTCGCCGACCGGTTCACCACCCGCGCTAGCTGCCATGCGCCCGCGCCCTCCTGGCCTCGTCGACACCGCCCGGAACGGTACGTCACGACGCCGCCGATATCTAGTACCACTTCTATACCATCGGAGGCGCCACGACCTAGCCCTTCACCTTGCCCTAAGACACCTCTCCACCCCCCTTGTGAGTGGTACGTGACTGGTCTAGTATTCAGGGGCCGATTCAGATGGCGAACCAAGGGGAGGTACCAATGCACCGCAGACCACTCTTCAACGTGCTGGCCGCAGCGCTGCTGATCGTCCTCGGCACCGCGCTGGCCCAGCCGCGTGTCGTCGACTACTCTGGCCTGGGCATCCAGCCAGGCACGGTGGGTGGCAGCGTCACGTTGCCGCTCGGCGCCGCGCCGCCCACGTTCCTCTACTACGCCCAGATCGACAACGCCACCCAGACCCTCACCCAGCAGGTCTTCGACTCGCTGGTCGAGTTCAACCTCGAGACCTACGCGCTCGAGCCCAGCCTGGCCGAGAGCTGGGACGTCTCGGACGACGGCACCGTCTACACGTTCCACCTACGCGAGGGCGTGACCTGGCACGACGGCACGCCGTTCACGGCCGCCGACGTCGTGTTCACGTACGAGCAGATCATCACGAACCCCGAGGCCCGCGCCGGCGACGCCGCCCAGTTCACTTACACGGTGGACGGCGAGCAGCAGCAGGTGACGTTCGAGGCCGTGGACGACCACACCGTGGTGTTCACCCTACCCGCGCCATCGGCCGCGTTCCTCCTCCAGCAGCGCTTCTTCATCATGCCGAAGCACAAGCTCGTCGACTTCACAGTCGAGGGCGGCGCCGCGGCCGGCGAGGTCAACAACGCCTGGCCGACCGACGTCGCGCTCTCAGAGGTCGTCGGCACCGGGCCGTTCATGTACGACAGCTACACGCCCGGCCAGCTCGTCGTGCTGAAGCGCAACCCGAACTACTGGAAGCAGGACACGGCCGGCACGCAGCTTCCGTACCTGGACGAGGTGCGCTACCTGGTGGTGCAGGGCACCGAGGCCCAGACCGCGCAGTTCCTCGCAGGCAACCTTGACCAGCTCAACATCTCGGGCGCGCAGTTCCCGAACTTCAAGGACCTGGAGCAGCAGGGCGAGGACTTCAGTGTCGTAGTCAGCGACGCCCTCTTCGGCTCTCCACCCCACCTCGCGTTCAACTTCGACGACGAGACCTTCGGTGAGGTCTTCGGCAACCACGAGTTCCGCAAGGCCATGGAGTTCGCCGTCAACCGCGACCGCGTCATCGAGGACGTATACAACGGCCTCGCGACGATCCCAGGTACACCCAACGCCCCGGCGGACGGCACGTTCTACGAGGACACGACGGGCCTCATGAACATGTTCGACCTCGAGGCCGCGGCCGCAGCTCTCGACGAGCTCGGAGTAGTCGACTCGGACGGAGACGGCATCCGCAACATGCCGAACGGCGGTCCGAACCTCCAGTTCGGCCTGACCTACGCCTCCGACTCGCAGACGTTCACCGACATCGCGACGATCGTGCAGAACGACTTCAGGCAGATCGGCGTACAGGCCGACCTGGTGGCCGTTCAGAACTCGGCTCTGCTCTCGACCGGCCTTGCAGGCGACTACCAGGCGATCATCGTCGCCCTCGGCAACCAGCCAGACCCCGAGCTCCGCAAGCCCATCTGGCAGCCGGGCGGCTCGCTGTACTACTGGCACCGCTCCACGCAACCGGCTGAGCCGGGCGGCACCCCCAACTTCGACGCCATGGCCGACTGGGAGATGCGGATCTACGAGATCTTCGACCAGGGCACGACCATGGTCGACCAGGCTGCCCGCGCCGCGCTCTACAAGGAGTACCAGCGCCTCAACGCCGAGTACGCCCCGGTGATCATGATCGCCAAGCCGTCGAACATCGCCGCCGTGTGGGACCGCGTCGGCAACTTCGTCTACAGCCTGGGCGTGATCCCCGGTTACAACCCGGTGCCGTTCTACACGGTCCAGTGACCTGCGCTAGACGCTAGTCTCGGCGAAGATGGAGCCGGGCAGGTGAGGCAGCGGCCCCACCAGCCCGGCTCCTCGCCGGTATCTGACCAGCAGACCTATCTGACCCGGAGGCACCTTGTTCGTCTACGTCGTCAGGCGCATAGCCGTCATGATCCCGACGCTGTTCCTGGTGTCGGTGGTCTGCTTCTTCATCATCCAGCTCGCGCCCGGCTCGTTCACCGACCGCTACCTCGAGGACCCGCGCATGAGCCCCGCCCAGGTGGCTCGCATCAACGAGCAGCTCGGGCTCGACAGGCCAGCCCACGAGCAGTACTTCCGCTGGGTAAGCGGCATCATCGCGCGCGGCGACTTCGGCTTCAGCTTCTTCGCCAACCGGCCCGTCTGGGGTGTCATCAGCGAGCGGCTCTGGTGGACGATAGTCGTCGCCGGCATCACCATGGGCTTCGCCTGGCTCGTGGCTGTACCCCTCGGTATCTTCACAGCGTTGCGCCGTAACGGCGTCACGGACTTCTTCGCCAGCTTCGTCGGCTACGTCGGCCTGGCCACGCCCGACTTCCTCGTGGCGCTGCTGCTGGTCGCCCTGGTCCTGCAGTCAGGCGGCACCAACGTTGGCGGGCTCTTCAGCCCGCAGTACATAGGCCAACCGTGGAGCTGGCCACGGGTCGTCGATTTCCTCAACCACATGTGGATACCGGTGCTGGCCATCGGGACGGGCAGCATCGCGGCCGTCATGCGTCAGATGCGGGCCAACCTGCTGGACGTGCTCAACGCCGACTACGTGCGCACGGCACGGTCCAAGGGCCTCGAGGAGCGCATCGTCATCAACCGGCACGCGGTCCGCAACGCCCTCAACCCGCTCGTGTCCCTGGCCGGCCTCAGCCTGCCCGAGCTGATCAACGGCACGATCATCGCCAGCATCGTCCTCAACCTCCCGACCATCGGGCCGCTCCTCTACGACTCGCTCATCAACAAGGACCAGTACGTCGCGATGTCGCTGCTGCTCCTCTCCAGCGTGCTGCTCATGGTCGGCAACCTGCTTGCCGATCTGGTGCTGGCATGGGTGGACCCGAGGATCCGCTATGACTGAGGGCCGCCCCCGCCCGCGGCCCTCCGAGAGGCCGGGCGCGGCCTGCCGCCGAGGACCGCGGTGCTAGGGCGTCTGCGCCTGTGGCGTGCCGGGCGCCAAGACCGCGTGGGCCGTTCACCGCTGGAGCTCGCCTGGCGACGCTTCAGGAAGTCCAAGGCCGGCATGGCCGGCGGCACCGTGCTCATCGCCCTATATCTGGTCGCCCTGTTCTCGCAGTTCCTGGCGCCCTACTCGATCATCCGCCAGTACCCGAACGTTTACCAGCCACCTCAACGCCTCCACTTCTTGCACGAGGGCAGGCTCGTGTGGCCGTACGTGCGGACCATGGTGCAGGAGCGCGACCCTGTGACCTTCCGCCGCCAGTGGGTGGAGGACGAGGACACCAGGCTGCCGCTGCGGCTCTTCGTGCACGGAGACGGATACAAGTTCCTCGGCTTCATCCCTGGCGACCTACACCTGTTCGGCGTCGAGGATGGCACCTACTTCGCCTTCGGCACCGACCGCTTCGGGCGTGACCTGTTCTCGCGCATCCTGGTCGGTTCTCAGGTGTCGCTGACCGTCGGGATCATCGGCATCCTCATCTCGTTCACCGTCGGCATCCTGATAGGCGGCCTGTCCGGCTACTACGG
>CAZFAQ010000031.1:0-3823 GCA_964517055.1 uncultured bacterium
AGCTCAGCCCAGAGTTGGTCGGCCGGTCGGCTTGGCCTGCCGTGTTCGACCCAATGCTTCACGATCTCGTCCGCCCAGTACAGCTCCTCGAGCTCGTCGAGGTGAGCGCGGATGCGAGGCCCACGTCCGTGGCGAGAAGCTAGGCCTGAGCGACGACGAGCTGGCGTTCTACGACGCGTTGGAGACCAACGACAGCGCGGTCAAGGTGCTCGGTGACGACAAGCTACGCCTGATAGCCCGCGAGCTGGTGGAGACGGTACGCAACAACGTCACCATCGACTGGACGCTGCGCGAGAACGTCCGCGCGCAGCTGCGGGTACTCGTCAAGCGCATCCTGCGCAGGTACGGCTACCCGCCAGACATGCAGGAGAAGGCGACGCAGACCGTGTTGGAGCAGGCTGCGCTGCTGTCTTCCGAGTGGGCTACGGCGGCGTGAGCCGGTCCGACCCCCGGCCTATCGGTAAACGTCGCTCCGATGTCCGACGACCACGACCACGACCACGACGATCCGCTGAGAATCATCGATGGTGTAGATGATCCTGTAGCTACCCACGCTTACCCGATATGCGTCCCGCCCAGACAGTTTTCGCGTTCCTGGCGGTCTGGGCTCGCGCGCGAGGAGCGTCAGAACTCCGCAGACGCGTGCCGCCGTTTCAGCGTCCAGCTTTCGAAGCGCTCGTAGAGCCGCCGGCCTGAACTCCAGGCTGTACATCAGGTCCAGCCGAGATCAGCCTTGACCTGCTCCCACGGGATGTTCTTGCCTTCTTCTGCCATGGCTTCGTCGAACGCTCGGATGTCTTCCAGCTCCTCGAGCGCTGCAAGCAGCTCTGCATGCCGCTAGGGACTTATCAGTACGGCAGCCGGCTTGCCGTACTTCTCGATCAGGACGGGCGCCTTCTTGGATGCTTCCAGCACCTGCGCCAGGTTGGAGCGAGCGGCGCTGACGTCGACCTTGCTCATTCGAAGAATGTTGCAAGACTGGTCGACAAACGTACGTTGCGCCGATAAGCCCACACGCGTGTGATATCACATTGATGTGTAATCACAGTGGTGTGTAATAGATGGCGATGAACCTCTCCCGCACGATGCTGGTTGATCGCCACAAGGAGTTGGCCCTGCTGGCAGCACTCCTGGAGGAACCAGGTCCGAAGCTAGCCCTCGTCACGGGACGACGACGTGTCGGGAAGACTTTCTTACTGTCCCGAGCCTGGCCGGAAGACTTGACGTTCATCTTCACGGCGACAGAGACGACACCTGAGCAGAACAGGCGGCAGCTCATCCTGGATCTTGCTGCGTGGTCCGGTGAGAACCTGCGGCCCGAGGACTACCCCACTTGGCGGTCAGTCTTCGACCTGATATGGCGTGTACGTACTCCCCAGCCCATAGCTGTCGTGCTCGACGAGTTCCAGTACTTCGGTGCCGGCGATACCGGCCTGGCAGAGGTCACGTCGGCGATCAACGCGACGCTGGAGCGCAAGGGCGCAAGCAGGCCCTTCGTGCTGGTGATGAGTGGCTCGGCCGTCTCCACCATGGAGTCATTGGCGAGCGGCGGCGCACCCCTCTTCGGTCGGCTGGCCACTCATGTGCGGCTAGGACCTCTCGCGCCGTTCGACGTCGCTGATTTCGTCCCGGAGTGGGACTTGCGCGAGCGCGCCGCGGGCTTCGGGGTGCTGGGGGGCACGCCGGCGTATTGGTCGGTAGTCGACCCCCATCTAGACCTGAGGTCGAACGTGGCTCGCCACTTCCTCGCGCCCCAGGGCACCCTGCGCATACAGCTCGAGACCCTGGTCGCACGGGAAGAGGGGCTCGGAGACCCCGCGGCGTACAACTCGATCATCAGGTCGGTAGCAGCGGGAGCAACGACCAGGCCACGCATCGCCGACGCGAGTGGGCTGAAGGCCGACACGTCGCTTGTGCGGCGCCTAGACAGGCTGGTCGAGGTCGGCTTGCTTGAGGTCGTCGAGATGATCGAGGCCCGCGCCCGTGAGCCGGTCCGTTACCGCGTCGCGGACCCCGCGCTGCGCTTCTATCACGTGTTCGTGACCCCGTACGCGTCGTTGCTCGAGCGCGCCGAGCCCCTTGACGCGTTCGACCAGGTCGTGGCGCCCCGCCTGGACACGTTCCTCGGCCTCGCGTTCGAACGGTTCGCTCCAGCCACTTACGATCGGCTTGCCCCCGCGCGTGACTTGCCGCTGGTGCGGCGCTGGAGTCGATGGGAGGGCAACGATCGCGCCGGACGATCACTCGAGGTGGATGTCGTGGCGCCACTGGTCGATGGGAGGACGATGACTGGCGCGGTCAAGTTCTCGCGAGCCCCCATAGGACCGAAGGTCTTCTACGACCATCTCGAGGACGTCAGGCGTGCCGCGGACGCCGGGCTCAAGTGGGCGCACAGCGCGTTCCGGGCCGGACCGTTGTTCTTTCTCTCTGCGGCAGGATTCGAGGATGGGTTCGGCCGGGCCGCCCAGGCGCACGATGCACCAGTCCTTGCCTGGTCCCTGGAGGACGTCTACGCCGCCGTCTGACCTCTGGAGGGAGCGTGCCGCTGAGCGCCGAGTCCGCGCCGCCAAGGGAAGGAACTTCCTAGACTGTCGCGGTGCCGGAAGAGAAGTCATCCATCGCCGAGATTCGCGAGCGCTTCGACGCCGACGTTGAACGTTTCTCCAACCTGGAGACAGGTCAGACGAGCGCCGTAGACGCGGCCCTGGCGCTCGACCTGATCGCAGCGGCAGCCGCGCGCGTCACCCCGAACGCAACGCGCCTCCTGGACGTGGGGTGCGGCGCGGGCAACTACACGCTGCGGCTGCTCCAAGAACTGCCTGGCATGAGCGTGACCCTCGTTGACCTGAGCGCTCCCATGCTGGAGCGAGCCCGCGAGCGGGTTTCGCACGCCGGCGCGGCAGCGGTCACGACCCTTCAGGCCGACATCAACGAGCTGGAGCTACCGGTAGACGAGTACGACGTCATCGTGGCAGCGGCCGTGCTTCATCATCTGCGGGACGACGCCGCCTGGGAGGTCGTGTTCGCCAGGCTGTCCGCCAGCCTGGCGCCCGGCGGCTCGCTGTGGGTCTTCGACCTGGTGCAGAGCAGCCTGCCGGCGGTACAGACGCTGATGTGGGAGCGTTACGGCGACTACCTGGTGAACCTGTCCGGCGAGGATTACCGCGATCACGTCTTCGAGTACATCGCGCGTGAGGACACGCCGCGGCCGCTCATGTACCAGCTAGACCTACTGCGGCGCTTCGGCCTTGAGGTCGAGGTGTTGCACGTGAACTCGGGCTTCGCGGCGTTCGGTGGGGTGAAGTCTTTGTAGATACACTTGCGCTTATATATGCTTAGGGGTATATTGTGCTCCGTGACGCAGACCACCGTGCTCGAGGCCATCGCCGAACCAACCCGCCGCCGCATCCTGGACGTGGTGCGGACGGGCGAGCGCTCGGTGGGGGAGCTCGTCGAGCAGGTCGGGATGCACCAGCCCGGTGTGTCCAGGCACCTGAGGGTGCTGCGCGACGCCGGTCTGGTGGCGGTCCGTCGTGACGCCCAGAGGCGGCTCTACCGGCTGCGGCCCGAGCCACTCAAGGAGCTCGACGCGTGGCTGGAGCCGTACCGCGCCGAGTGGTCAGATCGGCTCGACTCCTTGGAGCGGCACCTCGAAAGGTCCGCCAAGGCGAAGAGGTCGAAGGAGAAGACATGAACCCGTCGCGCCGTGCCAGCATCGAGAGGACAGTTGACGGCGGGTTCATCCGCTTCGAGCGGCTGCTCCCGTACCCGGTCGAGGAGGTGTGGTCCGCTCTGACGGAGCCCCAGCGCATGGCGGACTGGT
>CAZFAQ010000031.1:3923-10207 GCA_964517055.1 uncultured bacterium
TGACCCGGACCTCGCGATCGAACGTGGCGACGTCGTCGGTGCGCACTATGGGCTCGACCGCCTCGAGGCGGCGTTGTCCGGGCACCCTGTACCTGTCGACATGGAGGTCTTCCAAGCGCTTCAGGCCGAGTACGTCGAGCATGGGATGTCGGGGTAGCCGAGAAATCGCGGTTGCGAAATACTCAAGGCATCGAGTAGAAGTACTCAACGTTCTCAACTCTCCGTGCCAGCGGGCGCAGGAGGAGCACCGATGTCACGTTTCACCGTCGGGCTCAGGACTTAACGCGTCAGAGGACGAACGTTAGGCAGTAACCCAGGTCGCGGGGTGCCACCGACGCCTGCGAGATGAGCCTCGAGATCGGGACGCCTGCCGAATAGGACGACGACCTCGCTTTCGACAGGCTCTAACCTCTGACCTGCTTCCACGCGGTAGAGGACGGCGCCTCTCGGCTTCAAGGCGGCCGATGGTGTTCGCAACCCGCGTGCTCCGGTCGAGCGCAGCTGCTTGGCCTCGCTTCGACATCGGGCGTAGGTGCCAGGCCCACCGGTAAGCACCTCGAAACTGAGCCGGGACTCGGCAAGCTGCTCATGATCGCTGAGCTCTACCACCCACATCGCTCGCGAACGCAACCCCATAAGGTCTTCGGCCCGGTCTATCTCCTCATGCCTGATGACTTCTGCCCATGCGCCGTCGGCCGTGGTCGAGAAGTAGTGGACCGGTCCGTCGCCCGCGTCATGCCAGCGCGCTGGTGGTTGATCCGCGCTCTCCCAGATGAACGGCGCGGCCGCGTGCGTGGTCCGGAAGAGGATCACGTCGCTGGCATCCCCATGGTGCCGATGGTCGACCTGGCGAGGGCCAATACCGTCGTCGGCCCTTGGTCCTCTGGTGTCCACGCGCCGCCTTCCAGCAGCACGTCGGAAGGAGACCGGCCATCTAGTAGTGCTCGGGGCCTGTCGAACCAACGTCGTATGCCCCACTCGTTGTAGGTGCCGAGCAGGTAACCGACTGCCAGCGCGAGCCAGTGCAGGCGGTCTTCTACCGCGGTGGGCATGCTCCGCTCTCCACCGAGATAGCGTCGAACGCTCGACCTTGAGATGGCCAGCAGGCGAGACAACTGGTCCTCTTCGAAGACCCGTAGCAGACCTTTGACCTCTGCCTTTGGGACCGGGTTGTCGGCCATGACCTCGTGGAGGTCCGCTAGCCATCTTGCAACTTGACGTGGGTCCCGTGCTGGGTCCGAGAGAGCCGGTCTGAGCCGACTGACCAGCAGCCCCCCGAAGCGCTGTCCTTCCACCGCATCGAGCAGTTCTACGACCTGCTTCAGCAATGGCCGCGCGTCGTCAAGCTCGTCGACGATGCCCATGGCGTGTGCGCGGTTGAGCGCTAGTAGCGCCGCGGGAACTTCTGGCCCAGCAAATGCTGGAACCGTCTCGGAAATCGGCAGAACTCCAATCACGCCCCATTCTACATCCGTCGTCGACCTGGACTCGTGACGCCCCGGCATCTGCCGTCCGAGACTAAGCCGTTCCCCACCTCACAACCATCCACGCTCCCGAGCGATCCGCGCGGCCTCGACCCTGTTCTGCGCGCCAAGCTTCCCTATCGCCTCTGACAGGTAGTTGCGAACCGTGCCCTCCGACAGGCCGAGGCTCGCGGCGATCGCGGCTGTCGTTTCGCCCTCGGCGGCCGAGCGCAGGACGCGCCGTTCCCGATCGGTGAGCGGGTCCTCGTCGCTCCACGCTTCCAGCGCCAGCTCCGGGTCAACAGCCCTGCCACCCGCATGTACGCGCCGCAACGCGTCGGCCAGGTGCGACGCCGGCGAGTCCTTGAGCAGGTAGCCACTCGCGCCGGCCTCCAGTGCTCGGCGCAGGTAGCCGGCCCGGGCGAACGTGGTGAGGATGACCACCCTGGTGGCCAGCGCGCCGGACTGCCGCAAGGTCGCTACCTCGGCCGCCAGCTCCAGGCCTGTCGTACCTGGCATCTCGATATCGGTGACCAGCACGTCTGGCGTGTGGGTCTTGACCAACTCGAGGGCCTCATCCCCGTCCTTGGCCTGGGCGACTACCTCGATGTCACCCTCCAGGTCGAGGAGCGCAGCCAGGGCCCCGCGCACCAGCGCCTGGTCCTCCGCTAGTACGACCCTCACGGTCGGCTGGCCCCAGACTGCATGTTCAGGCGGTCGCCCTCGCGTGGGCTGTGGACAACGCAGTCTTCTCCTCTGAGGGCTGCTGCAGTGGCACGCGGACCTCCAAGACGGTCGACTTCCCCTGACGCCTCAGCGAGACGCTGCCCGCCAGAGCCTCTATCCGGGACCGCATCGCGCTGAGGCCGCCGTCCTCGGGCAGGGCGTCCTGGCTCAAGGTCCCGTCGTCTGTGATCACGAGGACCCCCTCACCGCCCCGGGACTCGACCCGCACCTGGGCCTTGCTTGCACCGGAGTGCCTGACCACGTTCGTCACGCCCTCGCGCAACGCCAACGACAGGGCGCTCTCGGCTACAGGTCGCAGCTCCAGCTTCTCGAAGTAGTAGTCGAACTCGATCCCCGCCGCATGCAGGGCCAGCTTGGCGTTGGCGATCTCACCCTCCAGCCCGCTGGAGCGGTAGCCGCGCACGGCCTCGCGCACTTGGCCAAGAGCGTCGCGCGAGATCCTCTCCACGTCGGACATCTCGGTAGCGGCTCTCTCGGGGTCACGGCCGACCAGCTTGGAAGCCAGCTCAGACTTCAGCGTGATGGTGGATAGCGTGTGGCCGAGCAGGTCGTGGAGGTCTCGTGCGATGCGCTCGCGCTCGGCGATGGTGGCGAGGCGCTCGATCTCGTCCTGCGCCATCGCCAGACGGGCGCGGTGGTCAACTCGCTCGCGCTGGTGGTAGTTGGCGATGCCGATGATCGGCACGAACACCAGGGCCGGCAGGTAGGGGTAGAGGACCGTAGGAAACTCCACGGCCGAGAGAAGAGCGGACACCGGCACCAGCAGGAAGCTTGTGAGGATCACGCCAACCGCTATGCGTGGAGGTCTCATAGCGGCGCCTGTGGCCGAGGCGTAGATGAAGAACACGCTCGTGCCGGCGTTGACGGGGGCGAGAAGTACGCCCATCGCCAGCATGATCGACAGGCCGAGCAACCCGCCCGGCTGACCACGCCAGAAGTACGGCCTGTCGCAGGCGTACCTCTCGGTCCAGCCGTAGACGGGAAGGAACGCGAGGATCACCAGGGCCGTCAGCGCCCAGTCCACCCATGTGGCGGACGGATCGAACAGCGGCTGGAACACCATGGTGCCCAGGTAGACAAGCCACACGGCCGACCGCTTGGGGATGGTGAACGCGCGCCAGCTCATCCCGTCAAGGATAAGCGGCGCGCGTTCGGCGGCTGTGCTGTGACTGCTTCGCGATGGTGGTCTCATGCGGGGGCCACGGCCCTCAGCCGTATGTCTTGCCTTCGTCGCGCTTGTACGCGATGACCGCGACGATCAGGAACACGGCGGTGAAGGCCGCGAGCACCAGCGCGTGCCTTGCGCTGTCGCCGAGCGGCGTGGCGCCGACCGTGCCGATCGCGAGCTGCGCGTAGTGATAGGTGGGCAGGTATGGCGCGATGTTCTGGACGACCGGCGGCAGCACGGTGATGGGCATCCACAGGCCGGAGGCGAACGCCATGGGCATGTAGAGCAGGTTCAGCACGACGGGCGCCGAGTTGGGCCCGAACAGGTAACCGATCGCCAGCCCCAGCGCGCCGAACGGCACAGCTCCGGTCAGCAGGACGCCGAGTAGCGACAGCCAGTCGACGAGTCCGATCCGCACGCCCTGCGTGATCATGCCTGCGGCGGTGATGATCACCACGACCAGCGCGCCGAACAGCAGCGCCATGCCGATCTTGGCGAGGAAGTAGGCGATGGGCGGCATCGGCGAGACGCGCTTGAGGCGCATCCAGCCCTGGCCGCGCTCCGAGGCCACGCCGACGCCGAACGCGAAGAGCGCTGCGGACAACACGCCGGCCGCGCCGAACGTCGCCACCATGTAGCGCGAGACCGTGATGCCCTGGGCCTCGAGGTTGCCGTAGAAGCTGCCGAACAGCAGGTAGAACATGAGCGGGAACGCCAGGGTGGCGACGCTGTAGATGGGCAGCCTGAGGAGCTTGAGAAACTCGAACCGAGTCTCCGTAGCGACGAGCTTGAAGACGTTGCGGCGGGCTGGTGCCGCCGTCGCGGCGGCGGGAACGGTCACGGATGTCATGGCAGTACTCCTTCGAACCTTGCGGTGGCCACGGCGTCGTGCGTCACGTGACCGACGGGTGGGCGGTGGTTGGTGATGGCGAGGAAGGCTTCCTCGAGCGAGGCGCCTGTGACCTCGAGGCCGCTGAGAGCGGTGTCTGCGTCGAGGAGGGCGCGGACCGTCGCCTCTGCCTTGCTGGAGAGGAGCTGTGAGGCTGCCCCGATCCTCTCCACGTGCGTGACGCCGGGCAGCGCAGCGAGCCTGGCGGGGTTCAGCTGCGTCACGGCGCGAACGACCTTCCCTGAGGTGCGGGCCTTGATCTCGGCCGGCGAGCCCTCAGCTAGGACGCGGCCGTGGTCGAGGAGCACGATGCGGTCCGCCAGCGCGTCCGCCTCCTCCAAGTAGTGGGTGGTCAGGACGACGGTGCGGCCCCCGCCGATGAACGAGCGCACCTGACGCCAGAACTCGCGGCGCGACTCGACGTCGAGGCCCGTCGTCGGCTCGTCGAGGAACAGCAGATCGGGGTCGCCGATCATCGCGAGACCGAAGTGCAGCCGCTGCTTCTGACCGCCAGACAGCTTGCCGTACGCGCGGTCAGCGACCTCCGTGAGTCCGGCGAGTTCGATCGCCTCGTCCACCGCCAGGGGAGACGGGTAGTAGGCGGCGAACGAGGTGAGGTGCTCGCGCACGGTCAGCGTGGGCGGCACGCCGCTGATCTGCAGCATGGCCCCGATGCGCACCTTGGCAGCCACGCTCTCCGGGCTCGTGCCGAACAACGAGACGGCGCCAGAGTCCGGGCGCAGCAGGCCGAGCATGAGGCTCACGGCGGTCGTCTTGCCAGCCCCGTTCGGCCCGAGCACGGCGAGCACCTCGCCGGGCCGGACGCGCAGGGTGGCGTCGTCGAGTGCGAGCACGTCGCCGTAGCGCTTGGTCACACCCTCCAGTTGGGAAACGTATCTCTGTGTCATGTCTGTAGGTTGCATGGGTAGTCTCCTGGCTCGTTAGTGCGAAAGGTCAGGCCCCGCGGGTGACAGTTGTCATCCGCTGGTTCTGCCAGACCTGGGCCGCCCGCTCCTCCTTCGCCTTGGCGGCCCTCTCTATGGCGGCGAGCGCGGCCGTACGCCTCGCCCGGCGCTTCTCGGCGAGTAGGGCGGTCGCAACGGCTTCGGCGGCCGCACGGCTGCGTAGGTCGTTCATGCGCTCGTTGACGAGGCGCGTCAGCGAATGGCTTGTGTGCAACATGGTGGTCCTCCCGGATGCTCGGCGATGTCCTCGCCGATCACCGCAGGATGCCCGGGTGACCGCAGTGCTCGTTAGTGCGAAAGGTCAGCCATGGCGGGTGACAGGTGTCATCCCGGCTCGCGTCGCGAGCCTATGTTGTGCCGAGTCAGACGCGGATCACAGTGAGGCCCGGTGAAAACGACCCCGCCCTCCCCGCCTAAGCGAGGAGGGCGAGGCGAAAGCGCCGAAGCGGTGGTGGGCACGGCCTCCAAGGGGCGGGCGGTGCCGTGGCGTCACCTGCTACCGGCGTCAGCGCTCCCAGAAAGGGGGTGGTTCTACTCCTAAGGCGCGCAGGTAGACGTAGCCCTGCGCGCGGTGGTGGATCTCGTTGTCGATCGCGTAGAGGACCAGGGAGTAGACGACGTCGTCGTACTGGCCGTACGCCACGTCGCGCTCCTGAAGCCTTTCACCCGTGACCTTCTCCCAAGCCGCGTCGATACGCTTGGTGTCCTCGTCCCATTGCGCCAGGAGGCCGGCCTTGTCCGTGGGCACGGGCTGGTCGTAGGCGAGCCACCGGCCCGTGGCCGCGCCCTCTGCCATGGGCGCGCCCATGCGGAGGAGCTCGCCAGCCAGGTCGCCGAACGGCCGCATGCCGCCCACGCTGAACGAGAAGAGATCGTCCTCGGGGAACGCCTCTATGACCCGGCGGGTGAGGCCACGGTGGCCCTGCCAGTGCGCGAGGAACTGCTCCTTGGACATGAAAGGGGCTTGCTTGGCGGCGGTGTCTGGCACGGGCTTCCTCCCTTGGCGGAAGAGAAGTATACCTTAGAAACTAAGGTAGTGTCAATAGAGCGCC
>CAZFAQ010000031.1:10307-26122 GCA_964517055.1 uncultured bacterium
GCCCGGACCTACTCGAAGCTCACCAGCGTCGGCACCAGCCTGTCGTCGGTGTCACCTGTGCCTAGCTGGCCCTCGATGTTGTACCCCCAGGCGTAGATGGCGCCCGACTCCGTAAGTGCCAGGACGTGCCTACCGTAGCTGGGGTTGCTGAGCTTGCCGACCGCCACACTTACGACGTCGTCGAGGTCCAAGATGGCCTGCGGCGTCCTGAGGGTCGTGCCTCCGGTCGTCCCGTTGCCCAGCTCGCCGAAGTAGCTGGTGCCCCAGCTGTAGACGACCCCGTCGCTCACCGCCAGCGACACCCTGCCGCCCGCCGCTGCGTGGGTGACGGAGCCAGGGAAGCCGTCGATCTTGGCCGGGTCCTCGACCGTGAACACGTCGTCGGGTCGTGCCAGCTCGCCGAACTGGTTGGTGCCCCAGCCATGGAGGGAACCGTCTGCCGCGATGCCCAGCGTGTGCGTCCCGCTACCCGAGAAGTGAGTGATGCCGAGGGCACTGAGGGGCCCCGGGTCCGCCGCCATCGTGGGGATCGAGACCTCGTCAGGACTGCCGTTGCCTAGCCGGTAGGCTGCGTCGCCCCAGAACCAGACGTTGCCGTCCGTGTCGATCGCGTGGGCGAAGCTGTAGCCCGCGAAGATGGCGGCTACCTGCGGGTCGCCCGGGAACGCGACCTTGGCGGGGTCGCCGCGGCTGACCGTGGTGCCGTCTCCAAGCTCCATGTGCGAGTTGTTGCCCCAAGCCCACACGCTGCCGTTCGCATCGAGCGCGTACGACGACTCGCCGCTGGCTGCTACCGCCACGATGTCCTGCAGGTCCAGGAGGACGGGCTCGTAGTACTGCGTCTCGGCGTCAACGGGCGATGGCCAGCCCAAGCCGATCTGTCCGCGGTTGTTGTGGCCCCATGCCCAGACCTCGCCGCTCTCAGTGAGTGCCAGGGTGTGCATCGCCCCCGTCGCCACGCTCTTCACGTCCTGCAGGCCATCGACCGGTACCGGCTTGGTGAAAGAGTGCTGCATCGGCTCGCCCACGCCTAGCTGACCGTAGTTGTTGTGTCCCCATGACCAGACGGTGCCGTCCTCCAACACGGCGACCGAGAAGCTTGCCCCAACCGCGACCTGCTGAGCTGCCGCTTCGGGTGGTGGTGGAGGCGGCGGAGGCGGGGGTGGCGTGACGCCGCAGGCGGTGAGCAACGCAACGCAAACGAACAACGCACCAAGAAGGCTGGCGGACAGGGTGAAGCCACGCTCTCGCATGGGCTCAAGCTATGGAACAGACGGCTAAACGCCACTTAACTGGTGGCCGCGCGGCAACGCCTGGTGCGCTCCCCGCCTATGATTCCCGCAACATGAGAAGGGAGGGCACGGTCGAGTTCGTCCGGCTCACCGGTCGTCCAGCGGCCAGGACGGCGTTGGAGGAGGTCCCGTTCGTCCCAGACAAGCGCTTCCAACTGCTCACCTACCTTGCCCACGACGGCGATTGGGTGGGGCGCGAGCGTGCTGCCTTCCTGTTCTGGCCTGACTCAGACACAGCCACGTCCAAGCAGAACCTGAGGGGGCTGCTGCAGAGGCTTCGGTCCCTGCCGTTCGACCCGGGCATCGAGGTCTCGCCACATCAACTCAGGTGGCGCGTGCCTTCGGACATCGCGGAGCTGAGAGAGGCGCTCGCCGCCGGGGATTCACGCCGTGCGCTCGAGGCGGTCAAGGGCCCGCTCCTGCTGGGCCTCGATGGGGACGACGTGGGTGAGTACTCCGAGTGGTTGGCCATCGAGCGCGAGCAGCTCCACTCCCGCTGGCGCGCGGTCGCGCTCGAAGTGATGGCCGCGACCACCGCTGCCAACGTCGGCGAGGCACCCGCCCTCTTGCGGCGGCTGGTCGAGGCTGATGGCTTGGACGAGGAGCCGGTGCGCGCATACATGCACGTGATGACCAGGCTCGGAAGGCCCGCTGACGCGCTCAGGGCCTACCGAGACCTGGCCGTCCGCCTCCAGCGCGAGCTCGACCTGGAGCCGTCCTCGGAGACGATCCAGGCGTACGAGCGTGCGCGAGAGGCCGCCGAAGCCCTGCCGGCCGCTGGCAGCGAGGGGCCAGCCGAGAATGTCTCGATCTCGCCCTCGACCTCGCGAGAGGCGGCTCCGGGCCCGACCCGCCCGCCTACGCCCTCTACGAGCTTCGTGGGTCGGGAGGCTGAGCTCGGGGACGTCACCACCATGCTGAGAGACCCGGGTTGCCGGGTCCTCAGCCTCACTGGACCAGGCGGCATAGGTAAGACGCGTCTGGCGCTGGCGACCGCCGGGGCGTTGGAGGCCGAGTTCGAGAACGGGGTCGTGTTCGTGAGGCTCGAGTCCCTGACCGACCCGGCCGAGGTGGGTCCAGCGGTCGCCAACGCGCTTGGCCTCGGACAGTCCTCGCGCCCGGACCGTATGGACGAGGTCGAGTCTGAACTGAAAGGCAGCGAGGTCCTGTTGGTCCTCGACAACTTCGAGCACGTGCTCGATGCGGCGCGACTGCTGCCACGCCTCCTGGCCGCCGGGCCGGGGGTGAAGATGGTCGTCACCACTCGTGAACGCGTCGGCATCGAGGCGGAATGGGTCTACCCGGTTGACGGTCTCGACTACCCGGAGGGCGAGGTCACGGCGGACCAGTTGGCGGGCTTCGAGTCTGCGCGCCTGCTCCTAGAGAGGGCGAGGCGAGTCAGGCCCGGCTTCGTCTTCACGGACTCGGACATGCCCGCGCTGATGAAGCTGTTCGAGCTGACTGCCGGGTTGCCGCTCGCCATCGAGCTGGCGGCGGTATGGCTGAGGGCCGTTCCGCTGACGACGCTGGTCGAGGAGCTTGACCGCGACCCTGGCGCCCTCCTGATCGCAGACAGCGACAAGACCCAGCGCCACAGCAGCGTCAGGGCGGTGTTCGAGCAGTCTTGGACCCGATTGACCACGGTAGAGCAGCGCGTCATGCGCCGGCTAGCCGCGTTCGTCGACGCGTTCACAGCCGAGGCGGCTACGTTCGTGGCCGACGCGAACCGCGGGGTCCTCGGGGCGCTAGTCGACAAGTCGCTCCTGAGGTTGGGGGCGGACGGCCGGTACACCCGCCACCCGCTCGTCAAGTCGTTCACGAGGGAGAAGCTGGCTGCCGATACGGCCGAGCAGGAGGAGGTGTGGGGCAGGCACACGGCCTACTACCTACGCTTCCTCAGGGAGCGGACAGACAGGGCCAAGGGTCCGAGGCCGGGCGACGTGCTGCGCGAGGTCAGCGCGGAGTGGCGTGAGCTCAAGGCCGTGATGCGGCGCGCGGCAGAGCGCTTCGATCGGGCCGACCTCGTCCACCTCATGAACCTCCTCGAGCTCGATCTGGGCTACTTCCAGGCGCATGGTCACGACGACGAGACGTTGAAGAGCCTCGGGGACGCAGCCACGGCGGCTGAGGGCCTCGGAGAGCTCGCGACGGCGCGCGACCTGAGGGGCAGGGTCGGCGACACGTACGTTGTGTTCCGCGGCGACCTCGGGGCGGGGCTCACCGAGTACCGAGTAGCCTCAGAACTGGCCTCGCGCGCTGGTGACCATGCACGGGAGGCGGTCTTCATGAGCCTCTGCGGCGTGGTCGAGCGGTTGCTCGACGCCACCGCGGGTCAGGACCTGCTGGACGCAGCTCTCGAACGGGCGAAGGCTAGCGATGACCCCTTGGCACGGGCCACGGTCCTCGAGCACCGGGCGTACGTTCACGCCGTAGCAGGAGAATCGGAACTGGCGCGTGAGTTCTACCTGCGGTCGTTGGCCGCGATCGAGGACCCGGTCGCGATGACCACGGTCCACCCGTCCGAGGTCGCTAAGCGCCGGTACTACGTGACCGTGAACCTGGGCGACCTCGAGCGCCTGATGGGCGACGAGGAGGCCGCGATGGCGAGCAAGCGTAGGGCGCTCGACCTCGCGAAGGCTGTCGGCAACCCGATATGGCAGGCGATCGCTCACCTCGAACTCGGCCAGTTGCATGCCGGGGCCAAGAGGCATGACGAAGCCAGAGATCACCTGCGGGAAGCCTGGTCGCTGTGTAAGGCCAACCACGTCACGGCGCACCTAGGTCGCATCGTGGCGGTAGCGACCGAACACGGGTACGGACGCCCAGAGTCTTGGGACGCGCAGGCCGAGCCGTAGTGTCCGGCATAGTCGCGGCCCAGGGGTCGTGGGTCGAAGGCAAGGACGGGAGGAAGTGGGATGGCGAAGCGATGTCGTGGTCCATACGCGGTGGTGGGCACATGCCTGCTGGTGTTGTTGTCGATGGCGGCTGCGCAGCCTCAGCCCGGGTTCGACCTGCCTGACGACCTGGACGAGGCGCCGAGGTGCGTGGCGCACGAACTGAACGTCCCGACGCAGGGCTTCTACCTATCAGGCTCAGGGTTCTACCTCTCCGGTTCCGGCTTCTACCTCTCTGGCTCGACGGGCGGCATGATCCGCGGTGCCATCACCTACGTCGACCCGGAGCTGAAGCACCCGAACACCACACTGCCCGCTCTCGGGATCGGCGACATCATGCTTTCCATGGGCTTGCCGTCCAGTGGCCGGCTCTTCCATCAGGGGCTCGAGGAGGACGTGCTCATAGTCGTCGCCGACGACTTCGCGGGCGGCCACTTCGGGCTGCCCGACGCGCTCCAAGACCCTGCGGCGGCGACGACCACGTTGGCTGACCTGAGGCCCCTCATCGCGTCTGGCGAGTTCTCGCACGGCGCGCTCGTCATGCACCACCTCAACGCCGCGGTCGCGGCAACAGGCGACTTCACGCTGGGTACAGGGCTCGGTCGCGACGACGTCACGGTCTGGACGCAGTCAGCCGACGGGCCCCGGCTCATCGTCGCCGGCCTCGACCTAACGAGCGCGACCGGAACCACCGGGCCCGTGGCGATCAGCGAGGCGGACGTCTATCGGAAGCTGACCGACGGGTTGGAAAGCCTCATCCCGAACCTACCTGTGGCCGCGCCGCCGGCACGCATCGTCGTCAACATGAGCTGGGTGCTGCTGCCGTGCCCGACGGTGGAAGCGTTCATCGCGAACATAGACGCCTATCCGACCTTCCTCGACTACCTCGCCGGGCTGGGGATCGGGATCGACGACCTGTCGGCGGCGCTAGGTGCGCTCAACTCCTCGCTCGATCGCGACCTTCAAGCGCTCCTGAACTCGCCCGAACGTGTGAGGCGTCAGGGGTTCGACGTGGCGTACGTCGCCGCGGCCGGGAACTTCTCGCTCGGCTACCAGATGCTGCCGGCAGGTTGGAGCGAGGTCCTTGGGGTGGCGGTCGAGGAGGTGCCGAGGGAGTTCCCTGGCCGGTACTCCAACGTCGGTGATGTCACGGTCCCTGGCGAGTGGTTGGCGTTCAGGCCACTACGCGACGGTAGCCCTGGCGTGCCCACCCTGCTCGCTTACGCCGGTACGTCGTACGCGGCGCCGGTGGCCGCGCTGTACGTTGCCCTAGACATGGCCAGCGCCAACCTATGTGTGCGAGCGCCTGCCGGCCTTGGTGCCTCGGCGCCCACGCCACCGACCTTGGAGCTGCACCCAGGGCCGGGTACGGCCCCGGCCGACGTGCCTTTGGTGGCAGCGATAGACGCATGCGTGCCGTGATCCCGCGGCGAGGTTAGCCTCCGCCTGAAAGTGGAGCGCCGGCCGGGGATCCCCGGCCGGCGCTCGGCCTTCTTGCTTGGTTCGGCGTTCAGAAGGCGGTGATCCAGCAGAGGGTGCGGGAGCCCACCGGGTTCACCGCGTTGGAGCTGGCGTACGGAAGCAGTACCAGCCGCTCGAGCCTCGCGTCGTCACCACTTGCCTGCACCGCGATGATGGCGTAGCTGACTCCGGGGTCGAGGACCTGGTCGCTCAGGGTGCGCCGGGGCTCGGTCCGGGCCTGTGCAGGGCCGGTGAACGGTTCGAACTCGATCTCCCGTGCCAGCGTGGTCGCTGCGAACAGCGCGATCGTCAGGGTAATCACGAACTTACGGAGCATCTCTCGTCCTCTCGTGCGCGTCTTGCGCTTCGTCGGTTGCGGGACCGTTCTTCTTGTCCCTCGTTCCTGGCCGCCCTGCTCACCTCCTTGAGCCGGAGCATGCGAGGAAGACCGTGATGCGACCGAGATGCGGACGCGATGCGACCGTGACGAGTGAGGGCTAGGTGACCGTGGTCCGTAACGGAACTGTTGCGAGAAGCGCCCGGATCACGACGAACAACACCGCCATGAACCCGATCGTGAGGAGCGCGCCGCTGGGGGTAGCTGACATGTAGGCGAGCCACTCCGGGACCGAGAGGACCTCGGTTCCCTGTCCTAGGAGGCGAGAGCCTATGGCGAGGGGCAGCAGCGTGGTGAGAGGCAGGAGGGCCGTGCCCCACCAGCCGCCCACCCGGTAGAAGCCGTAGCCGGACAGCACGCCGACGAGCCCGAAGAGCAGGTACCTGACCCAGTACTCCGCCATGACGAGGTGTAACTGGTCAGTCGATCCGAACATGTGGGAGCCGAGCAGGACATGGTCCCAGCTCACGCGGCGGTACACGGCGGTCTCGTACTGGTAGCCGATCACGACGACGACCGCCAGCACGGCGGCACATGCTGCCAGGGCGAGCGTGGTGGAGAGCGCGAAGCGGCGGCGCGTGACGCCATGTGCGACCACCGTCGGCAGGTAGGTGCTGACGGCCGTCGCCCCCATGGCCATGAGGAACCAACCCGGTCCGTTGCCTGCGAACGCCTCCCAGATGCTCAGGGGGAGGGGTTCGCCGGCACGCCCGATGGCGGGCAGCGACACGGCGAACACGACCACGACCAGGCCGAGGAACCACCACACGATGTCTAACTGGCGGTTCAGTAGCCATAGCGCGGTCGGGACGAGGTTGGACGCCGGAGCGCTCCTCAGTGATCGGCTGCTTACGATCGGGGACGTCATCTCGACACCTCCGCGCTCCGTGGCGCGCTGGCCGTGTGCACGGTCGTGTTCTTCTCTTGGTCGGTCAGGTGCACGAACAGGTCCTGGATGCTCACGCTCTCCAGTTCTAGTCCGGCGGATTCGGCCTTGGCGTGGGTGCCTGGCTCGAGGCTCCCGTAGACGGTGGCAGCCGTGGTGCGCCCGAGGCGACGGCGGTTGAGCACCGTGAACGGCGCGACGAATGCCTCGACGGCGTCGTCGCGGCCGATCACGCGCACGCCGCGCTCCCTGAGCGCCTCGGCCGGCTCGTTGAGCAGCAGCCTCCCTTCATCGAGGACCAGGACGTGCTCGAACAGTCGCTCGACCTCCTCGATCAGGTGGCTGGAGATGACGATGGTGCGAGGGTGGGCGGCGTAGTCGGTGAGGAGCTCCTCGTAGAACGCGTAGCGGGTAGGGGCGTCCATGCCCAGGTACACCTCGTCGAAGATCGTCAGTGGCGCGCGGGACGCCAGGCCGACCACCGCGCCCAGGGCCGAGCGCTGCCCGCGGGAGAGCGCCTTGACGCGCTTCCTGATGGGCAGCTTGAAGCGCTCGATGAGCCTGCCGGCTAGCTCGAAGCTCCAGTTGGGACGTGTTCCAACGGCGAGCTGGAGAGCCTGCCTGACACCCACGTCTGCGAAGTCGCCGGCTTCACGGATCAGGCACGTGCCGGCCATCGCGACCGGGTCCTCGAAGGGCGTGCGGCCCTCGACCAGCACGCGGCCGCTGGAAGCTCGCCTGAAGCCGGCGATCGCGGCAAGCAACGTGCTCTTGCCCGAGCCGTTACGACCTATGAGACCGGTTATCGCACCGGGTTGGATGCTGGTCGTCACGGAGTCGACGGCCGTGGTTGCCCCGTAGCGCATCGTCAGGCCTTCGAGCTGGATGCCGAAGGGGGTCATGCCGTCTCCTCGTTTCGTGTCGCGTCCTGGACGTAGTCGTGTATGGCTGAGGCCGGTACGCCGATGCGTCGCGCCTCGTCCAGGACGGGCTGGAGGACGTCGGAGAAGAAGCGCTCGCGGCGCCGCTTGAGGAGGCGCTCCCGAGCGCCGGGCATGACGAAGGTGCCTAGCCCGCGCTTCTGGAACAGGACGCCCTCGTCGATGAGCTCAGCGAACGCCTTGGCTGCGGTGGCGGGGTTGATGCGGAAGTTCGTTGCGTACTGCGTTGTAGACATGACCTGCTCGTCCTCTCGGAGGTTGCCCTCCACTACGTCCTGGCGGATCTGGTCGGCGATCTGCCGGTAGATGGGGTCCCTGCCGTCGAACATGCGTTAGTGGCCGGCTGGGAGCCTGGCCGGCGTGTGATGTGCGCTGGAGGCTCGTTGCTGGGAGTTGCTGCGCTCGGACCTTGGGTTCATTAGTTAACTAATGAACCACATTAGCAAGGAACTGTCAAGTGCGCCGGGCCGCGTATGGCTCATGGACCACGTCTGGGGGCGGCTCGGTCCAGGTCGTCAGGCTCACCGAACAGCGTCCCGAGCGTGATGCGTGAGTTGGTGCCTATGATTCGGTCAGGATGGCGAGCAGCAACGAGGCTGGCTTCGTCAGGTTGACCGGTCCAGCGCTCGTGTCTACGACGGCTGGGGACGTCGCGATGGTCCCCGACAAGCGGTACCAACTGCTCGCGTACCTGGCGTACGACGGTGACTGGGTTGGTAGGGAGCGCGCAGCGTTCCTCTTCTGGCCCGACTCCGACACGGCGTCCTCTCGCAGGAACCTGCGTGCCGTGCTCCAGAGGCTGCGCACGCTTCCCTTCGAGGTAGAGGTAGAGGCGACCAAGCACCAGCTGAGGTGGGCCGTCCCCACGGACGTTGGCCTGTTCGAGGAAGCCATCTCCACCGGGGACACCAAGGCTGCATTGGCCGCGATCCGCGGGCCACTGCTCAAGGACCTGGACGGTGGCGGGGCCAACGAGTTCGACGAGTGGCTGGCGATCGAACGCGAGCAACTGCGGTCACGGTGGCGGAGCCTGGCGATGTCACACCTGTCCGATGGCCGCGGCGTCGATTCGAGCGAGGCCGACGAGGTGCTGCGGAGGCTCCTGACCGACGACCCATTGGACGAGGAGGCGGTTAGGGCCTACATGGGGGCGCAGACGAGGCTTGGTCGACCCTCTGCCGCGCTGAGGGCGTTCCGCGAACTGGAGTCTCGGCTTGGCGCAGAGCTGGGCGTCTCGCCGACCTCGGACACGATGAGGGAGCTGGCGGCCGCCCAAAGCGAAGCTGAGCCCCACCGTGCGGCAGCACATGAAGATGGGCCAGCAGCGAGGCGAACCGAAGCGCCAGCACCGGTCTACGAGCCAGGATCTGGCGCGTTGCCGGAGCCGGCGACCAGCTTCGTCGGGCGCAGCGAGGAGCTAGCCGCCGTGCTCTCCCTGCTGAGTGATCCTGGGTGCCGCCTCCTGAGCCTCGTCGGGCTTGGTGGGATGGGCAAGACGCGCTTGGCGTTTGCGGCGGCTTGGAGCCTCGCCAACGAGGGTTCGACGGCCCGGCGGGTCGTGTTCGTAGCGCTGGACCCGGTCTCGTCGGCCGGGGAGGTCTTGCCAGCGATCGCCAGCGCGTGTGGTGCGCCTTCCGCTGCCGGACAGGACCCCCTTCGCCAGGTCGGAGAGGCGTTGTCCGCCCTGCCTACGCTCCTCTTCGTCGACAACTTCGAACACGTTCTGGACGCCGGCCCAGTGCTGTCCAAGCTTCTCGAGGCCACTAAGGACCTAAAGGTCCTCGTCACGTCGAGAGAGCGCCTTGGCCTCGGTGCTGAGTGGGTCTTCGAGGTCGACGGGCTGGATCATCCTGGGGAAGAGCTGACCATCGGCAACTTGGAGGAACACGGCGCCACCCTCCTGCTCATCGAGAGGGCGCGCAAGGTCAGGCCCGGCTTCGCGGTACGCGAACCTGACCTGCCTGCGCTGCGCAAGTTGATGGCGTTGACGCAAGGGATGCCGCTGGCTATAGAACTGGCTGCGAGCTGGCTCAGGGCCGTGCCGCTTACGACGCTCGTGGATGACCTGGAAGCTGACATCGCCTCGCTCGAATCGACCACGGTAGACCTGCCCCCTAGGCAAGGCAGCATCCGCACGGTCTTCGAGCGGTCTTGGGACAGGCTCTCCGACGCCGAGCGGTCCGCGTTCAGGAGCCTGTCAGTCTTCGTCGGCCCGTTCACGCCGGAAGCAGCGGCGTTCGTTGCTGGCGCCGGCAGGGCCACGCTCGCCGGCCTGGTAGACCGGTCGCTGCTGCGGCTTGGACCGGGTGGCCGTTACGAACGGCACCCGCTGCTGCGAGCCTTCGCCAGGGAGAAGGCGGTCGCCAACGCGGAAGGACTCCGCGACGCCGACGCGAAGCACACCGCTTACTACCTGCGGTTCCTGCGCGAGAGGACGGACAGGGCGAGGGGTCCGCAGATGGCGGCTGTCGGTGCAGAGATCGACGCGGAGTTCACGGAGATCAGGGCCGCGTTGCGGCGTGCGGGCGAGCGCAACCATGGCGTCGAGATCGTGGCTTTCATGCGCCTGTTGGAGCTGGAGCTCGGGTACTTCCTGGCGCGGGGTCACGACGAAGAGACGTTGAAGCTCCTGGACCTGGCTTCCGACCAGGCCCTGAAGCTAGGAGACCTGGATACGGCGCGAGACCTGAGGGGCCGCGTAGGTGACGTGTTCGCCATCAACCGCGGTGACCCCGCGAGGGCCCTGCCCGAGTACGTCACGGCCGCTGACATCGCTGGTCGATGCGTGGAGAGGAGCCGTGAGGCCGTGTTCATTAGCCTCCAGGGCGTCATGGCGAAGGCCATGGACCCTGATGGCGACTGGGGAACGCTCGACCGGGCCCTGGCGTTGGCCAAGGGTAGCGGTGACCCCTTGGCGCTGTCGACGGTCCTGGAGCACCGCGGCTACGCTCACACGTTGACCGGGGACATGGAGGGCGCACGCCAGAACTACGAGGCGTCCCTGCGGGCTATCGAGGACCTCGCAGACCCGGTGGAAGTCCATCCGTTCGACCTGGCCAGACGCAGGTACTACGCGACGGTGAACCTTGGCGATTTCCAGCGCCGCGCCGGGGACACAGACGGTGCGGTCGCCACTCGCCTAGTGGCGTTGGACATAGCACGTGGCGTTGGCAACGAGCTCTGGGAGGCTCATGCCCGTTTGGAGCTGGCCGAGATGTACGCAGACGCCAGTTGCCATGATGACGCTACTCTTCACTTACGTGCGGCCTGGGAGCTGTACAGAGCGAACCATGTGACAGCGCAACGGGAGAGGATCGCACGGATAGCGGAGCGGCACTCGTACGCGATGCCGGAGTGATGCAGAACTGCTTCGCGCTCGAGGTCTGGGGACGGGGGCGAAAGCACGCATACTTGGCAACGTGACGTCCGACTCAGAAGCTCCGGGAGGTATGCAAGTGCGTTTGCGTGTGCGGATAGCAGCCGTGGCAGTGTTATCGGTTCTCACCGCCGGACCGGTCATCGGCCAGGACGGGTTCGCGGTCTCGAACGAGGAACAGTGCGTGGGACATGAGTTCAACCTGCCCGGCCAGGGCTTCCATCTGTCCGGCTCAGGGTTCCACCTCTCCGGTTCCGCAGGCGGGATGGTCAGGGGAGAGATCACGTTCACGGACGGCAGGATGGAGGAGCCCAACACCACCGTCGAGCCCGTGTCTCTGGCAGGCATCGCCAAGAAGTACGAGGACCAGCTCACAGGCGCGAGCATGGTCCGCGACGCTGTGATCATCGTCGCCGATGATTTCGCCGGCGACAACTTCCTGCTGCCTTCAGCGCTGACCGGACCCGGTGTAGACGACGTTGCGCTTGCCGACCTCGTGCCGCTCGTCGAGAGCGGCGAGTTCTCTCACGGAGCGCTGGTGATGCACCACCTCAACGCGCTCGTCGCCGCCACCGGAGCGTTCTCCTGGGAGGAGACCATAGGCGGCGTCACTTACTGGCGTGCGACCGGATCTGGTAGCGGTGGGCACCAGCTCGTCATCGCACCGCTCGACATGACGGCGGATGAAGACAGCCAGGAGATCACGATCGCCGACGTGTTCCAGTCCCTAGGGCGGAAGCTCCAGGCCACGACAGACGGCCTGGAAGTAGGTTCGGAGGTCTCTCCGGTAGTCAACATGAGCTGGGTGTTCCTGCCTTGCTCCGACATAGATGGCTTCCTGAGCCACCGCGGCGAGTACGAGAACTTCGAGACTTACGTCCGTGCCGTTCACGGTGGCGAGTCCGCGCCCGTCATCGAGGAGTTCTTGATGGCTGAGGGCAACGTTTTGCACGCCGACCTGGTGCGAGCGCTCGACGACGGCGAGTTCGGCGTGTTGGACTTGAGCCGTTCTCACTCCTTCGTAGCCGCCTCTGGCAACTTCTCGATGGACTACCAGATGCTGCCAGCGGGATGGCGGCACGTCGTCGGAGCGGCGGTGAGACCTCCGACTGGGCGCACGTTCCCTGGGCGGTACTCGAACATCGGCGACGTCACGGTCGCGGGTGAGTGGTTCACCTTCCAGCCGCTGATCAAGGGCGCCTTGGAGCCTGAGACGCAGCTCCACTACGCCGGGACGTCATTCGCCGCTCCCCTGGTGTCCCTGTACCTGGCGCTGGACGCCGCCAGCCAGGACCCCGCCTGCCTTCACGTACTCTCTGACCGGCCCCCGCTGGCGCCCGGTGGCGATGACCCGCGAGACCTGGGGCCGCTGGCCTCTCTCGACCTCGGCGACGGGGCCGATGCACCGCTCAAGGACGCGATATCGAATTGCGGAGTTACGGCTCCGTGAATCGAGAGCAAGCCGCGGGGTGAAGCCAAGGGAAGGCGCCGACCGGCAGGTCACGGTCGGCGCCTCTCCAGGGCTACGCAGGGCAGAGCGTCCATTCGATGTCGGATGACACGAAGGTGGACCTGGTGAAGGTCGTCCCGTAGTAGCCCGTGCCCTCGGCCCGCAGGTCCAGCGGGCCTGTCAACACCGTGAAAGTCCGGTTCAGGTAGACAGATCCCATGTAGGCGTCGTTGAAGTACACGTCCACGGTCAGGTCATCGCCGCCGCAGAGGTTCACGACCTCGACCTCGTGCAGGTTGTCGAGGAGCGTGGTCGCGAACGTTCCGCAGCCGGTGAGGACGAGGATCCCGGCGAGGGCGAGCGCGAGCACGAGCAGTCTGCGTGTGCGCATCACCATCACCACCCGTATGCCAGGTCCGTCGAGAACTCGGTGACGGTGAGGGTGTAAGGGTGGCGCTCGTTCCAGTAGTACGATCCAACGTAGATCCACCACTCGTCGGCCGTTATGTAGCTCATCTCGATCTCGGGCTGGAGCCGGCCGTGGCCGTCATCGTCGCAGAAGACCTCACCTGTCCTAGTGTTGAAGAGGACCATCGTGAGGTCCGCGGAGCTCTCTGCGAACATCCGCAGGTAGCCGAACGGCGACGTTAGCCGCATCACGTGATCGGGACTGGAAGCTATCCACCCTTCGCAGCGGTAACCGTAGACGTCCACGAAGTTGGACGCGTCCACCGTGCCGCCCGAGATGTACGTGACCCTATGGGGGTCCGGGTAGAACCCCGGGTAGAGGGTGAAGTCCAGGGACTGCGCGAACGCAGCAGATCCCATCGTCAGCAGGGTCAACATCAGCGTCTTCACGAACTTCTCTTGCATCGTGGGCATGTCCTGTTCCCTTCGACGGTCGCCCGTCCCAGGCCGTCCGCGGTACGCGCACGGCGCAGTGGCTCTGTGCCTCTTCCGGTGATCGGTCCGAGCTCACCTCCTTCGCGGAAGAGGGTGCTCGCCGGTGCGTTATGCCTGCGCCATGTCATCGCTACGTGGCTTGCTATGGGACGAAGAAGCCGCTCGCAACGGTGCGAGCGGCTGGTTCGTGTCGGCTTGCCTTGCTAGTCCGCTGAAGCGGCGTGCTGGGTCAGGCGCGCACCAGCCCAGGCCCGAACTGGGCCTCGTGCAGGCGCCGGTAGACGGTGCCCTCCTCGAGCAGTTCGTCGTGCCTGCCCTGCTCCACGACGCGGCCGCCGTCGACCACCACGATGCGGTCGGCGTGCTGCACTGTGGCCAGGCGGTGTGCGATCACGAGCGTGGTGCGTCCAAGCGAGAGCTCCTCGAGTGCCTGTTGGATGGCACGCTCGGTCTCTGTGTCCAAGGCAGATGTCGCCTCGTCGAGGATCAGGATGGGCGGGTTCTTGAGGAAGATGCGGGCGATCGACAGGCGCTGCTTCTGTCCTCCCGAGAGCTTGACGCCGCGCTCGCCGATCAGCGTGTCGAGGCCGTTCGGCAGGGTGCTGACGAGCTCGTCCAGCTGAGCCCGACGCGCGGCCTCCATGATCTCGTCCTCGCTCGCGCCCAACCGCCCGTACGCGATGTTCTCGCCCAGTGTTCCCGCGAACAGGAAAACGTCCTGCTGGACGATGCCGATCTGGCGCCTGAGCGACTCCATCGTCATGTCACGGACGTCTATGCCGTCGATGGTGATGCTGCCCTGTTCGATTTCGTAGAACCTCGGCAGCAGCGAGGCGATGGTCGTCTTGCCGGCACCGGACGGCCCGACGAACGCGACGGTCTCGCCGGCCGCGATCCTCAGGTTCACGTCGCGCAGCACCGGGAGGCGGCTGGAGTACGAGAACGACACGCCGTCGAACACGATGTCGCCGTGTAGGTGGCCCGCCTCCATGGCGTTCGGTCGATCGACGATGTCCGGCTCGGTGCCGATCAGCTCCAGGTAGCGGCCGAAGCCCGCGATACCGCGCGGGTACAGCTCGATGATCTGGTTGATCTGCTGGATGGGTCGGAAGAAGACGTTGACGAGCAGGAGGAAGGCCACGAAGCCGCCGGCCGACAGCGAGCCCGATATGACGAAGTAGCTGCCGGCCACCATCACGACCAACTGGGTCAGGCGCATGCTCATGTAGCTCGACGAGTGGGTGAGCGCCATGATCCGGTACGCCTCTAGCTTGGTCGTCCGGTAGGCCGCGTTGTCCTTCGAGAACAGGCGTCGCTCGTGGTCCTCGTTCGTGAACGCCTTGACGACGCGGATGCCCCCGATGGTCTCCTCGAGCCGCGCGTTGAACGCCCCGATGCGCGAGTAGATCTCGCGCCAGGTGCGCGTCATCTTGCCGCCGTACCGGGTCGTGAACCAGCCCGTGAACGGCACGATAGCCATGGTGATGAGCGCCAGCGGGACGTTGACGTACAGCATCAGGGCGAACGACGCCAGCAGCGTCATGACCGCGATGAACACATCCTCGGGACCGTGGTGGGCGAGCTCGCCTATGTCCTCGAGGTCCTTCGCGATGCGCCCGACCAGGTGGCCGGTCTTCTGCTCGTCGTAGTAGCGGAAAGACAGCTTCTGGAGGTGTTCGAACGCCTTGCGACGCATGTCGGTCTCGATGTTGATGCCGAGCATGTGGCCCCAGTACGTGACGACGAAGGTAAGGACCGTGTTGAGGAGGTAGATGAGCGCCAGGCCGGCAGCCGCCAGCGTGATGATCCCCCACTGCCCGCTGGGCAGCAGCCTGTCGATGAAGACCTGGACCGCGATGGGGAAGCCGAGTTCCAGTATCCCGAGCACCACCGCGGACGAGAAGTCCAGGATGAAGAGGCCCCTGTAGGGCCGGTAGTACTCGAAGAAGCGCCTGACCACCGACAGATGTTAAGCCACCGGCCGGTCGCTCGGGGTCACCCGAACAGCTCGACCAACCTAACCAGCACGGACTCCCAGCCCTGTCGCTGCGACTCGGCGTCGCCTGCGATGTCGTCTACCTCGTGGGTGACGCTGACGTGGAGCCGGACGACCAGTGGCTTGCTCATGCTCAGAACCTACGCGACCTGCGCCCTTCGGGATGCTCGTCGCGCGTTGCCTACGCGTCTCTGAGCGTCGGGTCGAGCAGGTCGCGCA
>CAZFAQ010000032.1:0-26048 GCA_964517055.1 uncultured bacterium
AGCCCCGCGCTACTAACCCACGACCGCTCTCATCCTCGGGCCCTACCTTGGGACGTGACCGTTGACTCGACCATGACGAACGGGTCCCAGACACAGACATCGCGTGTCGCCTTGAACCAGGCGACCGTGGACACATCGTTCCCTGAAAGCGTCAGCCTGGCGCTCGCCAGGGCGACCGAGCGCCCCCCGCGTGGTGACGACTGGGTGCACGAGGTCAAGTTCGACGGCTACCGCCTCGCCGCGACAACACGGGACGGTGAGGTGAGGCTGCTCACCCGCAACGGGCTCGACTGGACGGACAGGTTCGTGGCCGTCGCAGAGGCCCTCTCCGACCTCGACGTGGAGGCCGCGGTCCTGGACGGCGAGCTGGTCGCGGTGGGCCCCGATGGTATGCCGGACTTCGGGGCGTTGCAGCGGGCGGCCCAGCCCAGCTCGAAGACGGCTCGCCCCGCGAGGGTCAGGCTCAGCTACCAGCTCTTCGACCTGCTGTACCTAGATGGTCGCGACCTCCGCCCCGCTCCACTCGAGGAGCGCAAGGCCGCGTTACGCGGACTCCTCCATGACGTCAACACCGTCCTGAGGTACACGGACCACCTGGAGGTCGCGGGCCAAGAGGTCTACCAGCATGCATGCCGGCTGGGCCTAGAGGGCGTGGTGTCGAAACGCCTGGGGTCCGCGTACCCGACCGGACGCACAGACGACTGGCTCAAGTCGACATGCCTGCTCACCGACGACCTGGTCGTAGGCGGCTTCACGGGCCCGCGCGGCTCACGTACCGGCTTCGGCGCCCTGCTGCTCGGTCGTCCCGAGCCAGGCGGCGGGCTGGCGTTCGCAGGCAAGGTAGGGACCGGCTTCGGTCGCGGCGGCATCGAGGCGCTGGCGGAGCGCCTGGACCCGCTCACGACCGTGACCTCGCCTTTCGCAGGGCGCCTGCCCGCCGACGCGGTCCGGACCGGCGCCACCTGGGTCGAGCCCGATCTCGTCGTGGAGGTGGCTTACTCTGGCGTCACCGAAGGCGGCAGACTGCGCCACCCGCGATTCAGGCACCTGCGAGAGGACAAGGACCCGTCCGAGGTGGCGCCGATGCGTGCTGACACGGCCCAAGCACGCCTGCACGAGGACGGCCGTGGCGAAGACGTCGACGAGGGAGGCGGCAGCATGGCCGACCCGGGAGCGAAGCTCGGCAAAGGCGAGGCGGAGGTCGCGGGCGTCAGGCTCACCAACGCCGGCCGCGTCCTCTACCCCGACCAGGGGGTCACCAAGCTGGACCTGGCCCGGTACTACGAGGCGGTAGGCGAGGAGCTGCTACGCCGTGCCGCCAGGCGGCCGCTAGCGTTGGTCAGGTGCCCGGAGGGCGCGGCCGACCAGTGCTTCTACCAGAAGCACCCGGGCCCGTCGTTCGCGCCGGGCCTGGCCCGCGTCGCCATCCAGGAGAAGGAAGAGGTCGACGACTACGTCTACCTGGAGTCCGTTCCCGACCTCGTGTCGCTAGTGCAGCTCGGCGTGCTCGAGGTACACGCCTGGGGCAGCACGGTCGACCACCTGGAGAACCCCGACATCTTGGTGTTCGACCTCGACCCCAGCCCTGGCGTAGAGATCGGGTACACCAAGGCCGTCGCCCGGCGCCTACGAGACCTGCTCACCGACCTTGGCCTCGGGGCCTACCTGCGTGCGACCGGCGGGAAGGGCCTTCACGTCGTCGTGCCCCTGGTGCCTGAGGCCGGCTGGGACGAGGTGAAGGGCTTCGCCAAGGCGGTCGCCGAGGCGCTCGCCGCCACGGACCCAGAGAGGCTGACGACGAACATGTCGAAGTCGAAGCGCGGCGGCAGGGTGTTCATCGACTACCTCCGCAACGGCCGCGGGTCGACGGCGATCGTCAACTACTCGACGCGGTCGCGGCCCGGAGCCCCGGTCGCGGTGCCCATGCGTTGGGACGAGCTGGGCCGCCTGAAGCATCCTGGCGCCTACGACGTCGTCTCCGCGCGCCGCCGGCTCGCTTCCCTGAAGGCCGACCCGTGGGAGGACTTCGAGGCGGCGGCCGTGCCACTGGCGACGGCGCTGAGCGCCCTGGCCGAGAGGACGGACAAGTCGTGAGCGCCCGCGCAGTGTGGAAGGGCGTCGTGAAGCTGGGTGAGGTTGCCGTGCCCGTGAAGCTCTACTCGGCCGTCCAGGACAAGGGCGTCTCGTTCAGGCTCCTCCACCGGGAAGACGGCGTGCCCGTCAGGCAGGCCATGGTCAACCCGGAGACCGGCAAGGTCGTCGAGTACGAGGACATCGAGAAGGGCTACGTGACGCCAGAGGGCCGGATAGTGACCATCGAGCCAGAGGACTTAGAGGAGCTCGAGCCCGAGCCGTCACGCGAGATAGAGGTGAGCCGCTTCGTGCCGCCAGGGGCGATCGAGCACCGCTGGTTCGAGCGCCCTTACTACCTGGGGCCCGACGGCGACCCCGAGCCGTACTTCGCGCTGGCGGCGGCCCTCGCGCGCCTGGAACGAGAGGGCATAGCTGCTTGGGTGATGCGCCAGAAGGCTTACCAGGGCGCGCTCCGGCTCCACCGCGGCTACCCCATGCTGGTCACGATGAAGAGCGCAGGCGAGGTCCTGCCGCTCGAGCAGTTCGAGCCGCCGACTGACCAAGGTCTGAACGACAAGCAGCTCGAGATGGCGCGCCAGCTCATCCGGATGCTGGAGGGCGACCTCGACCCGGAGGCGTACGAGGACGAGTACAGGGCGAGCGTGCTGGAGCTCATCGAGAGCAAGCGCGCCGGCAAGAAGGTGCGGCCCAAGCGGGCGAAGAAGCGCCGCCCGACCGACGACCTGACCGCGGCGCTGGAACGCAGCCTGGCTTCCGGCGGAAAGAGGAGGGCCGCCCGTGCCTAGGTCGAGCAAGAAGCGCACGGCTGAGGCGACCGGCAAGTCCAAGACCGGGTCGGGCAAGCGGTCCTCGCCCGGGTCGAGCGAGGGGAAGGCGAAGGCGAGCGGCGCTGCCGAGCGCGCGCCCCGGGGCCGGCCCGTCTGGTCTGGCACGCTCGCGTTCGGGCTCGTCACACTGCCTGTCGAGCTGTACCCGACCACCCGAACAGGAGGCGTCTCGCTGCGGATGATCGCGCCCGACGGTACGCCGCTGTCGCGCCGCTACTACTGCGAGGCCGACGGTGAGCTGCTGACCAGCGACGAGATCGTGCGCGGCTACCCGGTAGGCGACGACGAGTACGTGATGGTCGAGGACGAGGAGCTAGAGGCGCTAGACCCCGACCGCTCGCGGGTCATCGACCTAGACGTGTTCGTGCCACGAGGCGACCTCGACCCGAGCTACGTCGAGAACACGTACGTCCTGGTGCCCGGGGAGGACGCCGTCGGCGCTTACAGGCTCCTCGTCGCCAGCATGGGTGATGAGGACCGAGCGGGCATCGCCACCTTCGTGATGCGCGGCCGGTCCTACGTCCTGGCGATCGTGTCGCTGGGCGGAACGCTACGCGGCATGACTCTGAGGTACCACGACGAGGTCAGGAGCCCCGAGGACGTCGGCCTGCCGGAGCTCGACACCGCCGTCGTCGACGACGTGAAGGCGATCGAGAACGCCGCCAAGGCTCTCTACGCCGACGCGCTAGACGCAGCGGAGCTCGAGGACGAGCGGTCGCGACGCATACAGGCGCTCGTCAAGCGGCGCCTCGATAGCGGCGAGGGCGTGTTCGACGCCGCCGATGAGGAGGAACCGCCGGACGAAGAAGACTACGTCGCGGTCGACGTGATGCAGTTGCTGCGAGATAGCCTCGGGAAGGCTGCCAGGGCCTGAAGCATGGTCAGGCCCGGCACTGCCTTGAGCCAAGTCGAAGGCGGCACGGCCCGCGCAGCCATCACCGACCGTCCAGGCGTTGGAAGGTGCGCTAGGCCCCGACCAGGGCCCGCCGCGCCTCCGTGACCAGGCCCTCGGCCTCCTCTGCGCTGTCGGCCAGCGCCGTGAGGTGGCCCATCTTCCGGCCGGGCCGGGCGTCCGCCTTGCCGTACACGTGCAGGTTGATTCCGGGCACCCGCAACGCGGCCGCGAAGTCGGGCACGCCCCCGGACCACAGGTCGCCGAGCAGGTTCGCCATGGCCGCGGGCCTCGTCAGCCCCGTATCACCCAAGGGGAGGCCGCAGACGGCGCGCGCCTGCTGCTCGAACTGGCTGGTGACCGCAGCCTCGATGGTCAGGTGGCCCGAGTTGTGCGGACGCGGCGCCACCTCGTTGACCAGCAGAACGCCACCTCGCGTGAGGAAGAACTCGACGCAGCAGACGCCGACCAGGCCGAGCCTGGAGGCCACGACATCGGCCGCTTCGCTGGCAGCGGCGGCGACGTCCGTGCCGACGGGACCCCAGCCGGTACCTGCGGTGACGAACGGGGCGACGGTGACGTCGAGGACCTGGTCACGGTGGCGGTTCACGAACGGGGCGAACGAGGCCATCTCCCCGTTCGGGTCACGCGCCACCACCACCGACAGCTCGGCTGCGAGGTCGACGAGCTCCTCGACCACGACCGGACCCACCCCAGCCAGGGTGGTCACGGCGGCGCCGGCTTCTTCGGCGGTGTGAACGACGACCTGCCCCTTGCCGTCGTACCCGAAGCCCGCCGTCTTGACGACGCACGGCAGACCGATCTCCTCCACCGCCTGTGGCAGACCTTCCGCGCCGTCCAGGAGCCGGAACGCTGCCGTCGGCAGGCCTTCGCTGCTCAAGAACGCCTTCTCCCTGCCGCGATGCTGCGTCAGGTGGAGCGCGCGTGGCGAGGGCCTCACGACACCGACCTCGGCAGCGGCGGCGAGAGCTTCGCTCGACACGTTCTCGAACTCGAAGGTGACTACGTCTACCGACGCCGCGAACGCCCGCATCGCGTCGGCGTCGTCCAGGTCTGCTGACAGGTGCTCGTCAGCGACCGCGGCGGCAGGTGGGGCGTCGCCCGGTGCCAGCACCGCGAAGCGGTAGCCGAGTCGCCTGGCGGCCATACCGAGCATCCTGCCGAGCTGACCGCCGCCCACGACGCCGATCGTGGCGCCAGGCAGGAGCCGGTCGTGCGAGGGCGCGCCGTGGGCGCCCCCTGGTCTCACGGCTCGTAGTTGGGAGAGGGCAACGGCGCCGCCGCGGCCCGCTCGGTCTGGGCCCGGCGGTAGGCGACGAGCCGCTCTTCGAGGTCCGGACTCTCCAGGGCCAGGACCGCGACCGCCAGCAGCGCGGCGTTGACCGCGCCGGCCTCGCCGATCGCCAGGGTCCCGACCGGGACGCCCCTCGGCATCTGCAAGACCGATAGCAGCGAGTCGATCCCGGACAGCGCCGAGCTCTTCACAGGCACGCCGAACACGGGCAGGTGCGTGTGGGCCGCGATCATCCCTGGCAGGTGCGCCGCGCCTCCGGCGCCGGCGACGATCACCTTGAGGCCTGCACCTGCAGCCTGGCTCGCGAAGGTCGCCAGACGCTCGGGCGTCCTGTGTGCCGACACGACCTTGCAGACGTGGGGTATCGCGAACTCGTCCAAGATCGCATCGGCGTGGCGCATGGTCTCCCAGTCGCTGGCGCTGCCCATGACGACGGCTACGAGTGGAGCGCTCGAGCCTCCGTTCACGCCCCGCCCTGCGGGCGCGGTACGCCCTTCGCGCACGTCGCGGCCTTCGAGCGCGGCGCGGCCTTCGTACACGGCATGTTCCGTATGCGCGGCGCGCTCGAGCCTGTCGGCTACCGGCAGCCAGTCACCCGTGCCTTCGACGCTCTCCACCAACACCTCTCCTAACCCCATGTCGTCCAGATGTCTGACGGCCGCGTACAACTCGCGGCCGAAACCGAGCGGGTCACCTGGCAGGACCAGCCAACGGGCTGCCTCTGGCACAGGCTCATCGGCGGCGAAGCGCGCGTGAGGGACCGTCCCAGTCGGCTCGCGCCTAGCGATGACACCGGTGGTCTCCCCCACCTGACGCTCCAGCTCTGGGCTGGCTACCTGCCTTATGGGTGTGGCCGGTGCGTAGTGGCGCGCGAGGGTGCCGGGGGCACGGGGGGCGCCTGTTTTGGGACCGCTCAGCTTCACGTGGGCGGCGATCGCCCCTTCGCTCAACGCTCCGGGCCTGAGCACGCGGGCGCTACCGCTTGACAGGTCGACGATCGTCGACTCGAGCCCGTACGTCGTCTGGCCGCCGTCTAGCACCAGCACCTCATCTTCCCCGTCGAACTCGGCCAGCACGTGCCGCGCCAGCGTGGGGCTGACCCGGCCGAAACGGTTCGCGGACGGCGCCACCAGCGCGTCCCCGAGCTCGCTAAGTAGGCGCGCCGCCACGGGGTGTGACGGAACTCGCAACGCGACCGTGTCCTGACCTCCCGTCACCACCCGCAGCACCTCGGCGCGCGCGGGCAGCACCAGCGTCAGCGGGCCTGGCCAGAACGCGGCGGTCAGCCTCTCGACAGCGAGCGCGGCCTCGGGGCCCAGAGACGTCAGGTCGGCCCAGCGACCAAGCGACTCGGTCCCCGGCAGGTGAACGATCAGCGGGTGATCGGCCGGCCTCCGCTTCATTCGGAAGACGCGCTCGACCGCGCTCACGTCGCGCGCCGCCGCCCCTAGTCCGTACACGGTCTCGGTCGGGAAGGCGACGAGGCCGCCGGCCCGCAGGTGAGCGGCCGCGCTGGCGATGCCGCTCGGGTCGGCGGGAAGGAGGCGCGCCATGGACGAGCGCGAGCATAGCAACGCTACACTGCCCTCATGTTCGGCCTTTTCCGACGCCAGGACCCACGTTTCAAGGAAGATGGCAACTTCCTCCTCTGCCAGGTGAGGACCGACGCGCACGGCGAGGTGATCAAGGTGCGGCTGTCCAAGACCTCGGAGATGAGCCTGTCTGGCAGCGGGTACTTCGTCCGCAAGTCACTAGTCGGACCACAGAGCCTGGACAACGCCACCCTCGAGGTCACCATGAACCGCGGACACAAGGTGCTGACGGCCGTGTGCGACGGCGGCGACCTGTTACGCGTCAACGAGTGGGAGGCGTAGCGGGCAGTGTCCTACCGAGCGACGCAACGCACTCCTTGAAGGCGGCCAGGACTGCTATCATCGGCCCGTGCCAATGAACGAAGACGCCATCCTGTCGTTCTCGGCCCCCCTGGTGGGACGCAGGAGGCTCATCGTCTCTCCCGCCCCCGTCCTCGAGCTCGCCTACGCCTACTACTACTTACAACGCCGCCTCGACCGGGAGCAGGACAGCGACCTTCCCTGGGTGCGGCAGATACGGGACAGCGGAGGCACGGCCATCGAGACCGTCAGGCGGTCTTGGACGGGTCACGGTTCCAAGCCGCTGGGGCACGAGCTGCTGCTGGCGGCGTGCAGCCTCGGCTACGCGCTGGACGGCACGCCAGAGCGTTTCCTCTCGGACTTCCCGGCCCTGGCCGGCCGGGTCCTCGACGGCCTCGCGCAGATCGCCAGCGAGATCGACGCTCCGACGCCCGAGGAGCGCGACCAGAAGTACGCGCAGCTCGAGGCCCAACTCAAGGTCCTGAGCGAGTCGGAGGTATCGGCCAAGGTCCAGGAGGCCCTGGTCACCCTGTGGTCGTTCCTTCAGCCGGCTTGGGACCGCGAGGGGCGCTCGGTCAGCGAGGCAGCAGGCCGCGCCCTGGAGGCCGAGGTCGAGCTGACTGGCGACCTGCTGTCCGCGCTCCCCGAGCACCACTTCGTGAGGTTCGAAGGCGCCGCAGACGCGTTCAGGAAGGCCCAGGACGAGGGCGGGCGCTTCGTCGTCGTGCCGCTCTACTTCGCGTCCCAGGGCGGCTTTCACCTAGACTTCGGCGGTGTCGATTACGTCGGCTACGGCGTGCACGCCGAGAGCCTGTTCGCCAAGCAGCAGTCGGAGCTCGCCGACCTGGCTGGCAAGCTCAAGGCGTTCAGCGACCCGACCCGCCTGCTGCTGATGGTGCTCATCGGCAGGCTCTCGCAGTTCCCGCTCACGGTCGGCGACCTGGCCAAGCAGGTCGGGGTCAGCCAACCGACGACGAGCGGGCACCTCAAGCTCCTCAAGGAGATGGGCCTGGTAGAGGTCGTCCGGAAGGGCAACAGGTCCTTCTATCACCTCGACGAACAGGCCGTACGCAACGTCTTGGGCGACATGCAGCGGGCACTCATCGGCTGAACGAACCAACATAGTTGATGGCCTATTGACATGGTGGGGATAGCTGCCTATACTTGTCCATAGGAGGTGACCTATGTTCCCTACCTTCGACCAGCTCAAGCAGCTGAACCATGACCGCATGACGAGCAACGCACGCACCGCGAAGATCGCGCACAGCACGCCTCGCAAGCTCAAGCTACGCGACCGTTGAACAACGACGAAACGCTCCCCAGGTCAGCGCGCCCCACCCTCCTCCGGAAGCACGGGTTCGGCGCGCTTCTTCGTGCGCTGGGCGCCCTGAACCCGTACTGTGATATCGGCCTACGCCGACACAGCCAGCTCTCAAGAAGCTGATTACCAGCTAGACCACACGTGGCGACCAGAAGCTGGCCGACAGCTCAGCGTGCTCGCGTTCGGACGCTCACTGCGCGCTGGTCAGGTCGGGGCGCAGCGAGCGGGCCTCGCGCAGGTAGACGTGCGCCATCTCGGCCTGCGACCGCGTCGTGTTGACCTGCATCATCACCCTGACACAGCGCTTCAACCGACCCGGCACGGGGATCTCCTGGTTGCATAGCAGCGGGACCATGTTCATGCCGAGCTCGCGCGCCGCCTCCGCCGGGAAGGTAGAGGTGAGGTCGAACGTGGTCGTGAAGAAGATCGAGGCGATGACATCGAAGTCGGTGATGTCGTTGGCCTCGAGCATCGCGGTCAGGAGCTCGCGCGTGGCCTCGAGGATCAGCCCGGGCTCGTCGGCCTCGACGGTGGTGGCGCCGCGCACGCCTCTGAGCCAGTTGAGCCCTGCTTCCATGGCGCGGAGTGTACCAACAGCGCACCACCCTGCCGGGAACGACACCGCTGCGTCAATACTGTGGCCATGAGCGACGAGCCGACAGCCGGACCGACCTGGTTCGACCTGACCGCAGACCAGAGGGCGCTACTCGGGCCACTGCGCGAGCTGTTACGTGACGAGGTGGCGCCAGGCGCCGCCGAGCGCGACCTGACAGGTGACTTCCCGCACGAGCTGGTGCGACGCCTCGGGGACCTGGGGCTGTTCGGCCTGCAGGTGCCCGAGCGGTTCGGTGGCGCCGGTCTCGACACCCAGACGGCAGCCCTCGTCATCGAGGAGGTCGCGGCGCACGACGGGTCGTTGGCACTCACGGTGGCGTCCCACAACTCCCTCTGCCTAGGGCACCTGCTCACCGCGGCCAACGACGACCAGAAGAGCTCATGGGTGCCGCCGCTGGCACGCGCAGAGCGGCTCGGCGCCTGGTGCCTAACCGAGCCGACGGCCGGATCGGACGCCGCTTCGCTACGCTCGCGCGCGCGGCGCGAAGGCGACGAGTACGTCGTGGACGGCAGCAAGGTGTTCATCACGCAGGGCACGGTAGGCGGCACATACGTCGTGATGGCACGTACGTCGGAGCCCGCCCCCGGCCGCGAGCGCTCGCACGGCATCAGCGCCTTCGTCGTCGCTGGAGACACGAAGGGGCTCGTACGCGGCAAGCCGGAGAAGAAGCTGGGCCTGTCGAGCTCCGACACGACGCCTCTCACCTTCGAGGCCATGAGGGTGCCGTCCACGAACCTGCTTGGTACGGAGGGCGAGGCGTTCGCGGACGTCTCGCACGTGCTGACGGGCGGCCGGATCGGGATCGGGGCCATGGGGATAGGCCTGGGCCGTGCGGCCCTGGACGTGGCACTGGCCTACGCGGCCGAGCGGCGGCAGTTCGGGAAGCCCATCGCGAAGCACCAGGCCGTGGCGTTCAAGCTCGCCGAGATGGCGACCGAGCTGGAGGCAGCCCGCCTGCTCGTGCGCAAGGCCGCCGCGTTACGCGACGCCGGACGTGAGCACACGGCCGCTGCGGCCATGGCCAAGCTGAAGGGCTCCGTGGCCGGTGTGGCGGCGTGCGACGCCGCCATCCAGGTCCTGGGTGGTTACGGCTACACGAAGGAGTACCCGGTGGAGCGCTACTGGCGCGACGCCAGGCTGACCCGCATCGGCGAGGGTACCGACGAGATCCAGCACCTGATCATCGCCCGCGACCTGCTGCGCGACATCGGCGCCTGAGGGCCGGATCAGGCCGCGCGCTCAGCGGGGACCGCCTCGTTCGTCAAGGGTCGGTCGAGCACCTCATCAGGAACGCGACTCATGGCCCGCTGTATGAGCGCCGGTCCGGCCCCAGGCAGGTGCGCACCCTCGGTCAGCTCACGACGCCACGACCTGGCACCAGGTACGCCCTTGAGCAGGTTGAGCATGTGCCTGGTGATGGGCCCGAGCGGCGTACCCCTGCCCGTCTCCTCCGCCGCATAGTCGATCATCGCCTCGATCACGCCGCGCCGCGTGACTGGGCGGTCGACGCCCGTCAGCGCCGGGTCGACGGCGGCCAGCAGCGTCGGGTCCTCGTAGAACGCCCTGCCGATCATGACGCCGTCGACATGCCGCATGTGCTCCAACGCTTCCGGCACGTCGCGGACGCCGCCGTTGAGCTCGATGCGGAGGTCCCCGCGCTCGCGCTTGAGCCGGTAGACGTCCGCGTAACGCAGCGGCGGCACCGTTCGGTTCTCCTTCGGGGAGAGCCCCATGAGCCAAGCCTTGCGTGCGTGGATCGTGTACGCGACGGGCACGCCGCCGGAGGCCGAGTGCACGGTGTCGACGAACCTCCTGAGGTCGCTGTAGCCGTCGTCTGCGTCGATACCGATGCGGTGCTTGACGCTCACAGGCAGGCCGCTCTGCGCCATCGCGGCGAGGCACTCCCCCACCAGTACAGGCTCGGCCATCAGGCAGGCACCGAACCTGCCGCTGCTCACCCTGTCTGAAGGGCAACCGACGTTGAGGTCGACCCCCTGGAAGCCAGCTGCCGCCCCCGCCACGGCCGCCGCTCTCAGCTCGGTAGGGTCTGAGCCGCCGAGCTGCAGCACGACGGCGCACTCCTCCGGGGTGCGAGCCAGGAGCCGTTCCCTGACGCCGTGCAAGACGGCCTTGGCGGTCACCATCTCGGTGTAGAGCAGTACCTCGCGCGAGAGCAGGCGCGCCATGCGTCTGAAGTGCCTGTCGGTCAGCGCCATCATGGGCGCCACCGAGAGGCGGGGCCTCTCGCCTAGCGTCGCGGCCGTCACGACGGAGGAGGCGGCGGCACCAGCCGCGGCTTGCGGAACTCGATGTTCTCCCACTCGCCCTCCTCGACGACCTCGAGGCGCGGGTTGCGGGCTGAGAAGTGGGCGACGACGTCCTGCACCAGGTCGTCTGGCGTGCTTGCTGCGGAGGTGACGCCCACGCTTCTCACGCCTGACAACCATTCATCGGCTATGTCGGCCGCCGACTCTATGCGCCTGGCGTTGCCTGTCAGGTCCTGTGCGAGCTCGACCAGGCGCATCCCGTTCGAGGACGCGGCGCTGGTGACGACCAGGAACAGGTCGACGTGCTTGGCTATCTGCCTGACAGCGTCCTGGCGGTTCTTGGTGGCGAAGCAGAGGTCGTCAGATGGCGGCACCACCAGTTCGGGGAAGCGGCCCTTGAGCACCTCGATGGTCCGCATGGTGTCGTCGACTGACAGCGTCGTCTGCGTCAGGACCACGACCCGGTCGGGGTCCGGCACCTGCACCGTGTATGGGTCGGCGAGGCCAGGGTCGTGGTCACGGTTCCCAACGACGGAGACGACGGTCGTCCGGTCCGGAGCCTCACCTCTCGTGCCGATGACCTCCTGATGGGAGGTCGAGTCGCCGACGAGGAGGATGTGGTAACCGCGCTCGGCGTAGCGCTTGGCCTCGTTGTGCACCTTCGTGACGAGCGGGCACGTGGCGTCGACTGTGGAGAGCCGCAGCTCCTCGGCCCTCTTGCGAACGGCCGGGCTCACGCCGTGCGCGCTGAAGACGACCGTGTGCCCGACGTCGCGCCCGTCCTGGGCCGCCCGCTCACGGGCTGCGGCGAGGTCGTCGAGGTCCTCGACGAACGTGACGCCGTGACGCTCCTCGAGCCGTGAGACGACCGTCTTGTTGTGGACGATGTCGTGGTAGACGGCGATGCCGCCCTCCGACCTGGACTCCGCCTCTCTCGCCTGGTCCTCCACGGCCTGGATCGCCATCACGACGCCTGCGCAGAAGCCGCGCGGCTTGGCGAGTAGTAGTCGTTCGACCATCACTGGCGATGATAACGGCGGGACCAGACCGCGTAGTGTCGGCTTGTGACGGCGAGACAACGCGTGATAACCTCTGGGTCTGCCGCGAGGTCGCGGTGACCGGGCGATTAGCTCAGCCGGTTAGAGCGCGTCGCTGATAACGACGAGGTCGGTGGTTCGAGTCCACCATCGCCCACCAGCGGTTCGGGGCGCACCCTGGCAACGCTCAGGGGGCGCCCGTTCTCATCTAGGTGTACTTGTCGCGAGACCTATGGCGAAGGCGTCACTCGCCCGCGAACACGTCCTGGCGCGCGCCCAGCGTCAGCTCTACCCGGAACGTGGCGCTGCCCCTCTGCACGGTTAGCGAGATCGTCTGGCCGATCTCCTTGTTCCTGACCTCCGCAAGCAGGTCATAGAAGGTCGGGGTGGCGCGGCCGTCGACCGCCACGATGACGTCGGCCCGAGGCACCATGCGCACCGAACCGTCGGACGACTGCACGCGCTCCTGGGTCATGCTCCTGAGCCCGGCCATGTCGGCCGGTCCACCGGCCTGAACCCGGTCGACGATCGTGCCCGGCCGGGCCCCTAGGTAGTACGACGACTCGTTCGGGTCGTAGTCGAGCCCAGGCGTCCAGGTGAAGCCGATGACGGGGACGTCGCGGCGGTTGCCGCTGACGACCGCCTGGAACAGGTCGCCGTCCTCGAGCACGGGCACGGCGTAACTGGCGTAAGCGCTGGGCAACCGAGTGCCGCGCAGGTAGGGAGGCACCCATTCTTGCGAGGTCATCGCCGAGGGGTTGAAGCTTATGTAGCTGACCACCCCGACGACCTCACCGCGCGAGTTGACGACCGGACCGCCTGAGTCGCCTGGGGCGAGCGAGTTGGTGAGCTCGATGGTGCCGCTCGCGAAGTCGGCGCGGCCGGCCTCTACGCCCAGCCGGGTGACGCGGCCCGCCCTGGCGGCCAGGAACTCGCCGCGGCTGTTACCGATCGCGACGACCTCGTCGCCGACCCTGGGACGGGAGGTCGCGGCAGGCAGGAACGGCACGGTCTCATCGATGTCGGCACGGAGCGTGGCGACGTCCATGTACACGTCGTATCCGACGACCTGCAGCGGGTACTCGGCCTCGTCGACCGTCACGGCCACTAAGCGGCTGGCGCATGGCTGGTTCGAGTTCTGGTCCACGACGTGGAACGCCGTCATGACCATGCCGTCAGCAGAGATGAAGAAGCCGGTGCCGACGCCCAGCGTGGCACCAACCCGACCCTCGGTGCAGCGCGCCTCGATCCGGACGGTGGCACCGCGTGCGGAGTGGTAAGCAGCGAGTAGGTCGCCTTGCGGCCCCTCGACCGGGGGCGGGCCCTGCACGTGCATGAGTCGCGGCTCCTCACGGCGGAGCTGGGTGGCCAGGACCGCGGTGAGCGCCAACGTGAACATGAGCAGCCAGGTGAACGGACGGGGCCCAGACACGCCGCCATGATATTTGATGCGCGGCCACCTTCGGTATCATCGTTCGCATGTCGCACAAGCCCGACAACCGCCCGGACCCCAACTACCGTGAGAAGCTAGTCGAGGTCGCAAGCAAGGCTCGCGGCTGGGACGGGCCGATCGTCATACTCACCCACGTCGACCCAGACGGCGACGCCATCGGTAGCAGCCTGGCCCTCAGCCGGGCGCTGCGGAGCCTCGGCAAGGACGTCACGTTCGCCACGACGCCGCCACGCTACCTGCGCTTCCTGCCGGAAGTGGGCGAGCACGTCGATGAGATCGACGTGCTCCCGCCGAACACTTTGCTCTTCGTGCTCGACGTCGCCGACAAGCCGCGTGTGGCAGGCGGTCCCGTGGAGGGTGCTGAGTTCGTCGTCAACATCGATCACCACGGCACGAACGACCGCTTCGGCGACATAGCTGTCGTGCAGCCGAGCAAGGCCGCGACCGCGCTGCTCATCAAGGAGCTCATAGACATGCTCGGGGTCCCATGGACCCCCGAGATCGCCACGCCCTGCCTGACCGGGATCATCACGGACACGGGCAACTTCCGCTTCGGCAACACCTCGCGAGAGGTGCTCGAGGTGGCTGGCGAGCTGCTTGACCACGGCGTCGACTACGTCGGGCTCACCGACCGCCTGCAGTGGCGGCACCCCGACTACTTCAGGACGCTCGGCAAGGTCATGGAGACCGTGCGCTTCGAGCTAGGCGGGCTGCTCGTGATGGCCCGCTACACGTCCGATATGCAGGCGAGCACGGGCCTGGACGCCGACGACTCCGACGACTTCGTGGGACTCATCCGCTACGCCGAGGGCGTGCTGGTAGCCGCGATCCTCAAGGAGAGGGGCGACGACGTCAAGGTCAGCGTGAGGACGCGCGGCGGGGTCTCTGCCCAGGCCATCTGCGTCGAGCTCGGTGGTGGGGGTCACGTGGCCGCCGCCGGGGCGACCATCAGGGGCGTGGACATGGACGAGGCGCAGCGCCGACTCCTGGTCGCCGCCCGCCACGAGCTTGAACGTGCCGGCGCCCTGTCAGCCGACGACGCGACCGCGTCGGTCAGCCGAACCTGACGGCCAACGCCCTGGCCTCGCCAGCCAGCGAGCCAAGGGCGTCTTCGTAGACGGCGGCAGCGTCCAGGCCGCGTTCGCGCAGCCAAGGCAAGACCCGCTCGGTTGGCAGGTTCCCGACCAGGTCGTCGCCTGCGAACGGGCAGCCGCCGACGCCGGCCAAGGCGCCCTCCACCCACCGCACACCGCGCGCCAGCCCCACCTCGAGAAGCGGCTGCCAAGCGTCCGGCCTGGCGTGCAGGTGGAGGCCGAGGTCGTTCGCGTTCGAGAGGCGCGATAGGACCCTGTCAACGGTGACGGCGTCGGCTGTGCCGACGGTGTCCGCCAGCGCGATGCGGCTGACGCCCATATCGCGGAGCCGGACAACGGTCTCTGCCGTCATGCTCGGGAGCCACGTCTCGCGGTACGGGTTGCCGAACGCCATGGACACGTAGACGACTAGCTCGAGCCCGGCCTCCTGGCAGGCGGCTCGCATCTCCTCCAGCTCGACCCAGGACTCCGGCAGGCCGCGCCCGACGTTGCGCCTCTGGAACGTGTCGTTGACGCTCATCGGGTAGCCGACGCTGGTCACGCGCTCCGAACCGGCCGCCCTCTCGACGCCACGCATGTTCCCGACGATGCACAGGAGGTCAGCGCCAGGCGGCGGCTCCAGTCCCGCAAGGACCTGCTCCGTGTCCGCCATCTGTGGCACGGCGCGGGGCGAGACGAACGAGCCGAGGTCGAGGTGTGTGAAGCCGGCGTCCAGCAGGGACTGTAGGTAGGCGACCTTCACCGCCGTCGGGATGACGTGGGGCAGCCCCTGCCAGGCGTCCCGGGGACACTCCACGTAGGTAGGCCCGGGGGCAGGCATGGCAGGATGATAGCCCAGGCCCGGGCCGACAACCCGCGTTTAGGACGTCTATACTCGCCGCGTGTTGCGCCTGCTGGAGCTGCGGGACTTCGCCATCATCGACGAGCTTGCGCTCGAGCTGGCACCGGGGCTCAACGTGCTGACCGGCGAGACCGGGGCCGGCAAGTCGATCGTCGTGGACGCTCTCGGCCTGCTCGCCGGCGCGCGGCCGGACCCCTCGTTCGTCAGGGCCGGCGCGGACAGCGCGCTGGTACAGGCAGAGTTCGGCGTCGAAGGCCTCGAGTCAGCGGGCCGCCGCCTCTCGACAACCGGCAGGCACAGCGCACGCGTCAACGGAGAGCTCGTAACCGTCACAGAGCTCTCCTCACGCGTCGGCACGGTGGTAGCGGTGTTCTCTCAGCACGGCGCGCTCGAGCTCCACGGCTCCGCCGCGCAACGGGCTCAGCTCGACCGCCTGCTGCCCGATGAGGCCAGGACAGCGCTGGCTGAGCACCGCGAGGCCTTCCTGAGGCGCCGGCAGGTGGCCGGCAGGTTGGCGGCGGTTCGAGAGGCCATGAGGGAGCGGGCGCGGCGCCAGGACGTGCTCGCATACCAGTTGCAGGAGATCGCATCGGTCGACCCGGCGCTCGGCGAGGACGCCGCGCTGGCAGCCGAGCTCGAGACGTTGCGTCACGTCGAGCGCATCCTTCAGGGAGCCGGTGCTGCACAGGAGGCGTTGGCGGGGTCCGAGCCCAGCGCCGCCGAGCTGACGGCGCTGGCGCTCCGCGAGCTGAGGTCGGCCGCCAGGCACTCACCCACGTTGGCGCAGCTGGCGGGCGACCTCGAGGTCGCCCTCACCGGCCTGGGCGCGGTGGCCGGCGAGGTGGAAGCGTTCCTAGCGGAGTTCGATGCCGACCCCGGCCGTCTGGACGCGGTGCAGGGGCGTCTCGCAAAGCTCGACGACCTCAAGCGCCGGTTCGGCGGCGACCTCGCCGCGGTCGCGAAGTTCCGGTCACAGGCCGAACGCGAGCTGGAAGAGCTGGAGTCTCTCGACCACGACGAGGAGAGCCTCGTCGTCGAGGAGGCGCAGCTAGCGGCGCGGCTAGGCAGGCTCGCCGAGGATCTGACGGCTGCCCGGCTCACCGCCGCGCGGCGCCTCGCTACGGAGGTCTCTCCCCTGCTCGGCAGGCTCGGCATGCCAAGAGCCACCTTCGAGGTCCAGGTCGCGCCGCTCGACGAGCCCAACGCTTCTGGCGCAGACGAGGTCACGTTCACGTTCGGCGCGAACCCTGGCGAGCCGCCAGGGCCGGTCGCACAGATCGCCTCCGGCGGTGAGCTGTCGCGCCTGATGCTGGCGCTTCACGTCGTGACGGGCGCGACGCAGCCCACGCTAGTGTTCGACGAGGTCGACGCCGGGGTAGGCGGCCGCGCTGCGAAGGAGGTCGGGTCCCTCCTGGCCGAGCTGTCGGGGGGCCGTCAGGTGCTGGTGGTGACCCACCTGGCTCAGGTGGCCGCGTTCGCGGACGCCCACTTCGTCGTCAGCAAGGCCGAGGTAAGTGGGCGCACCCTCACCTCGGTGAGGCGCGTGGACGGCGACGAGCGCGCCGAAGAGCTGGCACGGATGCTGTCAGGCACGGTCACCGGTGCGTCTCTCGAACACGCGAGAGAGCTGGTGGCTGGCACACCGCGGTCCGGAGCACACTAAGCGCGCCACGCTCTGCGCTAGACTCGTGCCAACGCACGAGGGGAGGCCGAGTTGGACGCCGAGGGATTCCGCGAGAACGCTCCTTGCCCGCGCTGCGGTAGCCGCGAGACGGTCACCTTCCACTACCGCGAGGGCTTCGAGGAGCTCGAGTGCGGGTCGTGCGGGTTCCGCTCGGACGCCGAGGAGATCGCATCCCTGACGCGTTTCTCGGGTGTCGTGCTGGAACGAGAAGGCAGGTCGGAAGAACGCCAGGTCCCTGTCCCGATCCGGACCTTGAAGGCATAGAGGATAACGAGAGGTGGAGACCCTGTCGCCCCGCCACAGGCATGGTGAGGGCGACGCGAGCTACGTGCCGCGGCCTGTTGTTGACGGCGGCGGGAGGGGGCGTTGTGCCCTGGGAAGGGGACGTGCATGGAAACACACGTGGTGTTGAGCTCCGAGGAGATCCAGAGGGGCCTCAAGCACTACCGGCGCATCGCCAAACAGGACCTGCTGTTGGCCGGTGAGACCGAGAACCCCGACGCGTTCCGCCTACATGCGGAGGCCCGGCGTACCGTCTACTCGCGCCTCTCGGAGCTCGCGACGACGCTCTCCCCCTCCGAGGTCGTCGCAGAGGCACTCGAGGAGTACCGCTCGCTGCCGTTCGTCACGGGCAGCACCGACCTCGCCCACACCGAGATAAAGGGGCGCGAGAACGCTCTCGAGAACTTCTTCCTGATGATCGGCCTCGAGCCCAAGCTGCGCCGCGAGGTGAGGAGCCAGCGCAAGGCCATGCACGACAGCGCCGCCCCGAGCCTCTAGCGAACCTGGCCCAGCACCTACTCGAGGGCCGCTTCCCAGGAACGTGTTATCAACGCAGACGTGAACCTAAGAGAGCTGGAGCAGCGCGCGCAGGCCAAGGCGCCCGCGCTCAAGGACCTATCTGACAACCTCGTCTTCGGCGAAGGCCCCGACGACGCCAGGTTCATGCTCATCGGCGAGGCCCCCGGCGAGGACGAGGACCTGACAGGTCGGCCGTTCGTGGGACGGGCGGGCCAGCTCCTGGACCGCGTGCTCGATTCAGTCGGCCTGAGCCGCGAAGTCGTGTACATAACCAACATCGTCAAGCACCGGCCACCAGGCAACCGCAACCCGACGCCCGCCGAGATAGCCGCCAGTGAGGGCGTGCTGCTAGAGCAGATCAGGCTCATCGCGCCCCAGGTGATCGGCACGCTAGGCAACGTTCCCAGCCAGTACTTCCTGCGCACAACTGACGGGATAACCCGCCTGCGGGGGCGCTGGCACGAGTGGCATGGCATCAAGCTCCGGCCGCTCTTCCACCCCGCCTACCTGCTTCGCAACGCCGGACGCGAACGCGGCGGTCCCAAGTGGCTCACCTGGCAGGACATGCAGGAGATAAGGCGAACGCTCGACGAGCTGCCTGCCAAGCAAGGCCCGCTCGTCATCGACACCGCGGAACAGGCCTCGCTCTTCTAGGTGAGCGAGCCCGAGGGTAGCCGGCCGTGAGGGCGCTAGTGCAGCGCGTGAGCCGCGCCGAGGTGCGCGTCGGCGGAGAGGTAGTCGGCCGGGTCGGGATGGGGTTCCTCGTCCTGCTCGGCGTCGGGCCCGCCGACGACGAGGCCGTCGCCGCGAGGCTGGCCGACAAGGTGCGCAAGCTCAGGGTCTTCGGGGACGACGAGGGCCGCATGAACCTGTCGCTGGAGCAGGTGGGCGGCGGCTGCCTCGTCGTCAGTCAGTTCACGCTCTACGGCGACATGCGCTCCGGCAACCGCCCGGGCTTCTCGCGCGCGGCGCCGCCCGAGCTGGCCGAGCGGCTGTACCTGAGCTTCGCCGACGCACTTAGCCGGGCCGGTGTGCCCGTGGAGACCGGCAGCTTCGGCGACATGATGGAGGTCGAGCTCGTCAACGACGGGCCGGTCACCTTGTGGCTCGACAGCGAGGACCTCGCCTGAGCCTACGCGCCGCGCCGGGCGTGGCGTCTAGGGCTTCGGCCGCGTCGGTCGCCCTGAGCGTGAGGCAGCGCCCAGCGTGAAGCCGTCAACGCCTGCGCGGTTGAGGACGAAGGCGAAGAGGTCCGTCCACTCGTCCACGAACTGGTCCACGCCTGAGCCGATGCCATGACCAGCGTCGTGGTCGGTGCGGATCAGTACAAGCCGGCGGTCTCCGAACCTTTCGAGAGCGCGCGCCGCGAACTTCGCGGTCATCCACGGCTCTACGCGTGGGTCGTTGAGCCCGACGGTCAGTAGCGTGTCCGGCATGTCCTGGGCGCTCGCCAGCAAGTGATAGGCGTCCTGGCGCAGCAGGTCGGTGAAGCCAGCCTCGTCACCCGGGTCGCCCATCTCGGCGAACTGGTTGGCTCCGTTCTGCGCGGCCCCCAACCGGCTCGGGTTGAGGATCGCGACCCGAGCGACGAGACCTGCGAACAGGTCCGGCCGAGCCAGCGCGACCGGTGGGCCGAGTAACCCTCCAGCGCTGGTACACGTCACCGTCATCATGTCGGCCCGCGTCAGGCCGCTCTCGATCAGGTACGTGGCCGCTGCGATGAGGTCGGCGTGGGCGTTGGGCTTCTTGCCGGCCCGACCCGCGTCGTGCCAGGCGCGGCCCCGCTCGCCACCTCCCCGCGTGCCACAAAGGACGACGATGCCTCCGCTCGCGAGGAGGCCGAAGAAGCGGGTCGCGTAGAAGGGCTCTGTGATGCTGAACCCGTAGCTCCCATAGGCGTCGAGGAAGGCAGGCGCCGGGCCCGGACCGATGTCTCCCGGTAGGAGGATGACGAGCGGCACCTCGGTACCATCGGCGCTAGTCACCTGTCGCCTGATCTGACTTGCGCCCGGTAGTCCGTCGAAGCTCGCCGAGTCCAAGCCGATAGGAACCACTGCCCCGTCGAAGGCCCGGAAGCCGCGCGTCGCCGTGAACCAGTCGGCGAGGGTGAACGTGACGCCCCCGCCGGTGCCTGCACCCCGCATCCACCCCGCGCTCCCGCGCATCGGGAGTTCGATCTCCGCGGGCTGCCTACCGTCTCCCAGGTGGAAGAGTCGGCTGGCCCCGTCGGTGCGGCCTAGGACGTAGAGCCCGTCGTTGGCAGCCACCCACTCGGTCACGATGAGGTCGCTCCGGGCCAGCACCAGCGTGGCGCCCTCCAAGCCGCCGCCGGCGGCGAGGTCGATAGCGACGACCTCGCCAGTGGACATCGTCTTCGTCGTGCACAAGTACAGGGTCTCGCCCCGCAGCGCGGTCGCTGCGGCCACTTGGTCTGCGTACGTCGCGATCTCGCGCCAACGCGCCACGCCCGATAGCAGTTCTGACCGTCGAGCGACGAAGACGCGGGCGTCGGCACGCGCGCCTACCGCATACCCGACCACCCAGTCGCTGCCACCGTGAGCTTCGATGATGGGGAACTCGTGGGGAGCGAGCTTCGGTCCGCTAAGAGCGTCTGAGCCGAGCAGGCAGGCAGCCTCTCCGACACCGAGGCGGTGTGTCATGACCTGCATATGCTGGAGGGGGTCGGCTTCGTCGTAGCCGGTGATCAGTGTGTAGGCGACCGTTCTCTCGTCGAGCCACGCCACCGGGAGCTCTCCGAAGACCGGCTCGAGCCGGTCAGCCAACGGCTCTCCGCTCGAGACGTCGAGGAAGCGCACGGCCCCTACCTCGCCGCCGCCGCCCGCTGTGCTGATGGCTACGGTCGAGGCGTCCGGAGACACCGTGTAGCCCTGGAGTGACTCGGCGGGGTGCTCCGGAGACCGAGGATCGTAGAGCACCCGGTCGTCCGCACCATCGCTGCGCATCACCAGCCTCTCGTACTGCGCGTCTGGATCGAGGCGGAGGAAGAAAAGGATGCCGTCGACCTCCCGGACGTCCCGGTACCGCACCCCGCTCCGCATGCCGGCGGCCACGCGCTCGCGCAGCCGCGCCCGACCGGGCAGCGCAGCGAGCTGCGCCGCCGTGTGGGCGCCTGACCGGCTCAGGAAGCCGGACACCTCGTCTGCGCCAGCCTTGCCCTCCATCCAGCGGTACTCGTCCTCGACCTCGTGACCGAAGACCGTTTCACGATGAGGCTGTGCCATGGGCTTGACAGGTGCGTTCGTCAGCGCGCGAGCTTCAAGCTCGGCTTCGCCGCGGCCGCCAGTAGCGCCTTCGTCCATGCGCCGACACTCCCTTCGACCGTCCAACTGAGATGCGGGTCCAGGCTACTCGCCGTCGGCTGGCGACACAACGTCCGAGCCGATCACAGTCCATAGAGGGCCGTGGGGCTCTAGACAACGGGGCCCCTACCGTAGGAGATGTACGTCAGCCGACGGGCAGAGCGTTGGCCGCCGGCAACGCGGACGCGCCCTCGAACGCGTCGACCTCCTGCATGAACCTGCGGAACATGTAGCTGGCGTCGTGGGGTCCCGGGCTGGCCTCTGGGTGGTACTGGACGCTGAAAACAGGGTAGCGCGCGTGCGCCATGCCCTCGAGGGTGCGGTCGTTGAGGTTGATGTGCGTGGCTACGAACTGGCCGTTGGGTATCGAGTCGATGTCGACAGCGTAGTTGTGGTTCTGGCTGGTGATCTCGACCGCGCCGGTCAGCAGGTTCTTGACGGGCGTGTTGGCGCCGTGGTGGCCGTGCTTGAGCTTGTACGTGCGCCCGCCGACCGCCAGGCCGAGGAGCTGGTGCCCGAGGCAGATACCGTACGTCGGCAACAGGCCCAGCATCTGCCACACCGTGTCCTGGGCGTACTTGGGGCCGTCCGGGTCGCCGGGGCCGTTGGAGATGACGAGCCCGTACGGGTCGAGGGCCATGATCTGGGCGGGCGTCGTCTGCGCCGGCACGACGATCACCTCGGCGCCGGCCTGCTCCAGCTGGTAGACGATCGAGTTCTTGGTACCGAAGTCGAGGACGACGACGCGAGGGTTGTCCTTGAACGTGGGGCGCGCGTACGGCAGCGGCGTCGTGACCTCGGGAGTCATGTCGCGACCGTCAATGTCGAGATGCTCCCTGGCCTCGCGCACCAGCTCGGCCTCTAGCTCGGCGTCGGCGTGACCGTGATGGATGACGCCCTTGACGACCCCACCTGTGCGCAGCCGTCGCGTCAGTGCCCGGGTGTCTATGCCCTCGATGCCGACGATGCCGTGCTGCTCCATGAACGACTGGAGGTCCTGGTTGGCCCTGTGGTTGGAGGCGCGGCGGGCGAACTCGCGGACGATGAAGCCGCGTGCGAACGGCCTGTTGGACTCCATGTCGTAAACGCTGACGCCGTAGTTCCCGATGTGCGGGTAAGTCATCGTCACGATCTGCCCGTTGTAGCTGGGGTCGGTCAAGATCTCCTGGTAGCCGGTCATCGAGGTGTTGAAGACGATCTCCCCGACCGAGCGTCCGGTGGCACCGAACGCGTAGCCCTTGTAAACGGTCCCGTCCTCGAGCGCCAGCACGGCGCGTGGCTTGCTGAGCAGCGACATCGAGCGCGAACGATATCACGCCGGTCCGACACTCGGGCGATTTCGATACACGCACTTGCATGTTCATGCGTTGTCACGTGCCGCCAGGTCATCTCATGACCGCTCCGGGTACGGTGCCACTCGTCGGAGGTACGGCCGTGTCGGACACGGATCCAAGCTCACGAGGTAGCGGCCTGCACGTCGCCATGTTCAGCGTGCATGGCCTCGTCCGCGGCACGGACATGGAGCTGGGTCACGACGCCGACACTGGCGGGCAGACCAAGTACGTCGTCGAGCTCGCCAGGGCCCTGGGCAAGCACCCGGAGGTGTCGCGTACGGACCTCGTGACCAGACGACTGGACGACCTGACCCTCAGCGACGACTACGCCAGGGCCGTCGAGCGGCTGGGACCCAACGTCGACCTCGTCCGAGTCCCAGCAGGCGGCGACGACTACATCCGCAAGGAGCTCTTGTGGCCGCACCTGGAGGAGCTGGCGGAGAACGCCGCCAGGTACTTCGAAGAGGGCCCCGGCGTTCCGGACGTCGTTCACGGGCACTACCCGGACGCCGGCGAGGTCGCCATGCGCCTGGCAGAGCGGTGGGACAAGCCCTTCGTCTTCACGGGCCACTCGCTGGGGCGGAACAAGCGCCGGGTGCTCAGGCGCGCGGGCATGACGAACGAAGAGATCGAGGAGCAGTACAGCATCGGCAGGCGCATCGAGGCCGAGGAGCGCGCGCTGGCCCGGGCCGACCTCGTCGTGGCCAGCACCGAGCAGGAGGTCGAGAAGGGCTACGAGCTGTACGACTCGTCCCGCAGGGCGCGCTTCGTCGTGATACCGCCTGGCGTCGACGTCGAGCGCTTCTACCCCTACTACTACGACCTGGACGAGGGCTACGAGCCAGATGAGGACGTCGTCAAGGCGCGCGTCAGGATGAAGCGCGAGATCTCGCGGTTCCTGCGCGAGCCCGACAAGCCCGTGATCCTCGCGATCAGTCGGCCGGACAGGCGCAAGAACATCGACGGCCTCGTCAAGGCGTACGGTACGGACAACGAGCTCAGGCACCTCGCCAACCTCGTGATCTTCGCCGGCGTGCGCAGCGACATCGAGAAGATGGACGACAACGAGCGCGAGGTCCTCACCGGCCTGCTGCTTGCCATGGACAAGTACGACCTCTACGGGCGTCTGGCCCTCCCCAAGAAGCACCAGCCAGACACGGACATTCCCGTCCTCTACCGCCTCGTCGCCGCCCGTCGCGGCGTGCTCGTGAACCCGGCACTCGTGGAGAACTTCGGCATCACGCTGATCGAGGCGAGCTCGTCTGGGCTCCCCGTCGTCTCGACAGACCATGGCGGCCCGCAGGAGATCATCGGCAAGGTCGGGTCCGGCGAGCTCATCGACGCCCGCGACACGGCCGCCATCCAGGCAGCGGCGAAAGGCATCCTCGTCGACCGGGAGAAGTGGGAGCGCTACTCGGAGAGCGGCATCGAGGGCGCGCGGGAGCACTACTCGTGGCGGGCGCACGCCGACCGCTACGTGGCAGCCATCAGGAGCGTCACCGAGGGAGCCCAGACGCCGGCGTGACCGGACATGGCGCGTACCGCCCCGGCCTGTTGCCAGGCAGGCGCACCCTCGTCAGCGACGTCGACGGCACCCTCCTGGCGGGCGAAGCCCCGGGACCTGGCGCTGCCGAGCTGGGCAGGCGGTTACGCGAGGCGGACGCCGCGTTGGTCCTCTCGTCTGGCAGGGACCTGAGGCTCTCCCGCCAGGCGGCCGCGATCCTTGAGCGAGCAGGCATGCCGACGCCATCTGGCCTCGTGTGCGGAGTGGGCACGGAGGTCTACCTGTTCGAGGACGGCGAGCACGTGCTCGACCACGACTGGCAGGCACGGCTGGCCGCCGCCGGGTTCGACGACGGGGCCGTTCGTGCCGCTCTGGAAGGCCTGGCCGGCCTAACAGCCCAACCGGGAGCCGCCCAGGCGCGCTTCAAGGTCAGCTACTTCGTGTCACGGGGCGCCGGCAGCGTGGTCGAGGAGGCCGGGAGCGCGCTCGGCGACGCTGGGCTGGCCGCCAACCTCGTCTTCTCGGCCGGCCGCTACCTCGACGTCTTGCCGAGCGCGGCGTCGAAGGGCAGCGCGCTGCTCTACCTGGCAGAGAGGTTCGGGCTCGTGGGGCACGACGTGGTGGTGGCCGGCGACTCGGGCAACGACCGCGAGCTGCTACTGAGCGCAGCCCGCTCAGGAATGGTGGCGGTCCTGGTCGGCAACCACGAACCGGAGATGGCCGACATGCGAGGCGTCGCCGGCGTCGTGCTCGCGAACGGAGAACACTGCAACGGCGTCGCGGAGGGGCTGGACGTCGCGGGTTGGTGAGCGCCGGTTCGGGCGCGCCCGTCCTGCTGGCGCCGGCTAGCCCGCTCCGGCCCGCCGACGCATGACCTCGTCAACGGTGGCGAGCTCGTCAGGGTCGTTGACCGCCAGCGCCTCCTCAGCGTCCTCCGCAGGCACGGCCCTGACGGGCAGACCTTCGGCCAGGTACAGGTCCACCAGCCCGGTTATGTACTGCTCACCCTGGGCGTTGTCTGTCGGGAGCCGGCGGCAGCGCTCGAACACTCCGAGGTCGAAGGCGTAGGCGCCAGCGTTGATCTCGGAGATGGCGAGCTCCTCTTGGCTGGCGTCGCGCTCCTCGACGATGCGGTTGACGCCCCCGCTCTCGTCCCTCACTATCCGCCCGAGCCCGCTCGGGTCCTCGACGACGGCCGACATCACGGTCATGCCTGGCTCGTCGCCCTGGGCGGCGAGCATGCGGCGCAGCGTGCCTTCGCGCACGAGCGGGCCGTCGCCGTTGAGGACCAGGACCGTGCCCGCCTCCCCGGGCTCGAACGCCGCCCTCACCTGGTCCTCGGCCTGGGCCAGCGCATGACCGGTGCCCAGCAGCTCGGTCTGATCGGCGAACGTCAGGTCCCCGCCCGCCGACCGCCTCTCGAACGCCTGCCTGACCTGGTCGCCCAGATGCCCGACGACCACGACTACACGCCGCGCAGCGAGCGGGTCGACAGCCGCGAGCACGTGCTCGAGCAGGGGCCGGCCGGCCGCCTCGTGTAGCACCTTGTGCCTGGTCGAGCGCATGCGCGTGCCGGCTCCAGCCGCCAGCACGACGACGGCGCAGCCGTTCATCGCGCCTTCGCCGGTCTCGTGGCTCCCTGCCTGTCACGCGCCGTCAGCACGAGGTAGAGGGCGATGAGGACGATCGGGACGCTGGCGAGCTGCGTGTAGGTGAGCAGGCCGACGCCACCCGACTGGTCGAGGTAGACCTGCCA
>CAZFAQ010000033.1:0-24665 GCA_964517055.1 uncultured bacterium
GGTGGTGGACGCGACGCTCACCATGCCGCGTCAGCATCCGTGGCGCGCGGTGCTGCTGCTCAACCTCGTCGGTTCGGCGACGGCCCTCGCTGCGATGGCGAAGGAAGCAGGCGACGGGAGCGCGCACGAGACGGCGGTCCGTCTCGAGTCCACGCTCCTTAAAGAACTGGGTGCGCTCGGGACGGATTGGGACGCCAAGGAACTCGCCGTACGGGCGTACGACGAACGTCTCGGTGAGGAGCTGGCGCAGTCGGTCGGCATCCTCGCCGGCCTGACACCGACCAACGTCGCGTACGTGACGGCGATGCGAGCGGCAGACGTCTTCGAGGCTCGACTAGCCGCAGGCGTCTTCGAAGCGCGCGGCTACGCGGTCGGGATGCGGATGTTCGCAGCGGTCACGGCGTTCCACTTAGAGGCGTGGGCGGATTCGGTGGCCGCCACGCAACGCGTGTTCGACCTCGCAGAGGGCATGCGGCCGAGCCCACCTGATCAGCACCTGCTCGCAAACTCGCACGCCTTCCACGCACAAGCCTCCAAGCGGTTGGGGGACGAAGACGGCGCGCGAGAGCACGCCGCCATCGCCCGATCGCTGTACGAGGACCTCGCCACCTCAGGCTGGGATGAAGCCGATAACGCCATCGCGGAGGGACGAACCTACCTCGAGGGGCTCTGAGGACGTTGCTCCCCCATGCCTGAGGCTTACCGGGTTCCCGCGGCTTAGGGATCGTCTTGCAGCAAGGTCATCAGTACCGGCTCGAAGCGGTCATCGGTGGTGCCGTCGCCGAGCTGGCCGTAGTCGTTCAGGCCCCACGCCCACACGTCACCGGCCTCGTCGACCGCGAGGTGGTGGTAGAGCCCGGCGTGGATGCTGGTGATGTCGGACAGGCCGGCGATCTGGACCGGCGTGTCTACCCAGGAGTACGCCCCGCCGTTGCCCAGGTAGCCAGAGCCCCAGACCCACACGCTGCCGTCTTCGACCAACGCGAGATGGGTGCCCGAGATGTTGGAGGACACGGAGGCGACGTGGCTGACGCCCTCGATCTTGGTGGGCGTGAACTCGTACGAGCCGTCCTCTTGCTTGACGTAGGAGGCATCGCTCCAGCCCCACACCTCGCCGTTGACGTCGCGAGCCAGCACGAAATGCGTGTCGACGTTAGAGATGATGTAGCCGCCGGCGACCACGTCGACGATGGCCGGGATGCCGGGCACCTGCGCGGGGACCGATGGATCGAGGTCGCCGAACCCGGCGTGGCGGCCCCACATCCACAGGGTCCCGTCGGACTCTAGCGCCAGGGCGGTGCCGTTCGAGCCTGCGACGACGTGGACGATGTCAGACAGGCCCTCCACCTGGACGGGCTCAGCGTCCGCCTGGCCCCACCAGACAGTGCCGCCGGTGGTGACGGCCAATACTCTGCTGCCAAAGACGTCGATCTGCGCGGCGTCGCTCAGCCCAGGGACCTGAACCGGTGTGCTCTGGCCGCTCCCCCACACCCAAACGGTGCCGTCTTCCTGCAACGCGGCGGCGCCGAACGACCACGCGTGGACGCTGATGACGTCCGTGAGGCCGCCCATCTGGACGGGTGAGAGGCGATGTTCTGTCGTCCCGTCACCGAGCTGGCCGACGTCGTTGCGGCCCCAAGCCAGGACCGTGCCATCGTCTTGCACCACGAGGTTGAACTCGCCGCCGGCGGCGATCTTCGTGTGCGCGTAGCCATCGCGGGGCGGTGGAGGCGGCTTGGGCTTGGGCCCCTCCTCCGGCAGGTTGCCGCAGGCGGCGAGCCACGCGAATGAAGTGATAAGCAGCAGTGTCAGTAGCGGTGAGCGACGCGGCATGGTCTTCTCCGTTCGCCTTCAACTATCCGCAGACCGCCTTAAACGGCGCCTAAACCCGTTTCGCCGTGAAAGCGCTCGATGCTGCTCGAAGACGGTGATCCGCAACTCACGAGTCACGCGTCCCGGTACAGCACCCGGTCCCACGGCCACGCCTTCCGGATCCAGGCAGTCACCGCATCGGCAAGAGGCGCATCCAAGTGAGCTAGGTCCGCACGCACCCACGACTTGACGTGGACGTCGAACTCGGGCGACTTGGACGGGTACATGTAGACGCAGCCGATGACGTCCCCACCCCGAGGGTCGAGCACCGTGAAGGTGAAACCTCTCCTGGTTTCGAAGTCGGCGGCGTGGCCCTCCAGGTCAGCGAGGTTCTCCGCTGTTGTCATGCCACCTTCGGGCGGCCACCCTCCGTTCGGGTAGCCGGGCGTGGACCTGATGTGCCCGATGCTCGACGTCCATGCCCGGAGGTCGGACTCGTTGTGCTGCGGACCGAGCGGTTCGAGGTGGAAGTGATCGGTGGCGAGCGAGGTGGGCGGCTCGAAGTCTGACGGGACGAACAGCACTTGGGTCATCTGGGGAGAGTAACCACCTCATCAGACTCGGTCGTCGGCACCAGCAACACGTTCCCGACCTTCTGCCCGGACTCGACGTACTCGAAGGACTCGTTGACGTGGTCGCGTGCGTTGCTCCGGTCGATAGGAGGCGTGTACCGGCCCGACTCGAGCAGAAGGCACATGAGTCCCTTACCTACAGCGCCCTCATCCGGTTGCCGCGGGCGTTGTGCTCCACCTCGGCCAGGCCGAGGGCCTCCAAAACGGGTGGAACGTAGTTCCCGACCCGGCCGCGTAGGCCCTTCTTCAGTCCGTACCAACCGCCGATGGGGTTGTCTGCCGACCGCGCCCAGGCCTCGACGGTGCGCTCCTTGGCAGGCTTCTGCTCGTCGGCGCTGCCGAGCTCCACCCAGTCGCCACGCTCCTTCAACATGCGGTGCAGGTCCTCGATGATCCTGAGGTCGTAGTGGAGCACCGTCTTGCCGACCGTGCACACGAGCACGGGCGGGTCGTGGGCCTCGTCCCTGTGCATCAGGATCTGAGACGACAGGCTGGGGGTGTAGAGGACCCACGGGTCCTCGCGAGTGCCCGATCCGCTGAACTCTGCGTTTGCCATGTTGGCGCGGATGGTAGCAGGAGCGACTCAGCATTGAGCGCCCCGATGAGCGCCTGGTACCACGTTGCAGCCCTAGGGTCGTGACGTTCCACGAGCCAGGTGGCGATCTACCCGATCAGCTCCGTCGGCAGGGGCTTGCCATGCGGGAACTGGACGGTGACGCCGTAGTGGTCGATCGTCTTCTCTTCCCTGGCCACGTGGCACGGGATGCTAGCACGCACTGCTCAGCACGCGGCTTGCGCTTTGCGCCGCCCAACCCTCGAACCCTCTCTCAGAGACCGCGAGTATCGTCGGTACATGCGCAAGATCGTGGTTCAGGAGTTCATCACCTTGGACGGCGTCATCCAGGCACCGGGCGGTCCCGAGGAGGACCCGTCTGAGAGCTTCCCGTACGGCGGTTGGACCGCGCCGTTCGGCGGTGCCGGTGACTCACAGGCGAGCCGGTTCATGTCGAACGTGCTGGCACCGGCCGACCTCCTGTTGGGCCGCAAGACGTTCGAGATATTCGAGTCGTACTGGCCAGACCACGCGGACAACTGGCCGAGCATCATGGAGGTCACCAAGTACGTGGTGAGCACGACCAAGGACGAGGCGCGCGTCGCCGACTCCCGCTGGCCCAACAGCAAGCTCCTGAAGAGCACAGACGACGTCGAAGAGCTCAAGCGCACCGAAGGCTCGCAGCTCAAGGTCTGGGGCAGCAGCGTCCTGGTCCAGGCGCTGCTGGAACGCGACCTGGTCGACGAGCTCGTCCTGATGACCTACCCGGTCGTCCTGGGTACTGGCAAGCGGCTCTTCGCCGAAGGCGCCCAAGCAGGAACCTACGAACTCCACGAGACCGTGCTCTCGTCGAAAGGCGTGTTCCTAGCCCACTACGGGAAGACCGGCGGGGTGCAGACTGGGACAATAGGCGAGTAGTCTAGGGGGAACCAGATGACCGAACACTTGGACCTCCTTCGTCGGCACGGGGTCTGGGCCGACGCCCGGATGCTTACCGCGTTGCGGTCAGCAACTCAGGTCCCACCTGCAGCGCTGCGGGAGCAAGCACACGTTCGCGGCACGCAGGCGACGTGGCTGGCGCGGGTCAAGGGCGAGCAGCCATTGCTGGAAATCTGGCCGGACCTGACGTTGGACGGGCTCGAAGAGGCCGGCCAGGTCTTGGATCGCATGTTGCATGACCTACATTCCGGCCTTGGCCGCGACGACATCGGGCGCGTGGTCTCGTATCACAACAGCAGTGGCGGACCGTTCGAGACGCCTCTCGCGGACATACTGCTGCATCTCGCTCTACACGGTCAGTATCACCGCGGCAAGGCCAACGCGGCGCTCAGGGCGGCAGGAGTCGAGCCGGTCGCCGTCGACTACATCGTGTGGAGCCGGCTCGGGCGACCGTGACGCGCGCACCTTGCCCTAGACTCGCGGCATGGGCCTCCTGACCTTCGGCATCAACGTCACCATCGACGGTTGCATCGACCACCAAGAGGGCATCGCCGATGACGAGACGCACGCCTTCTTCACCCGTTTGATGGAGGAAGGTGGGGCCATGCTGTGGGGCCGCGTCACGTACGAGATGATGGAGAGCTACTGGCCGGCGGTCGCCCGCGGCGACGAGGACGCACCGCCTGCCGTGCGTGAGTGGGCTGTGAAGCTCGAGACCAAGGCGAAGTACGTCGTGTCGTCTACGCGAACGGACTTTCCCTGGACGAACAGTCATCACCTGACCGGCGACCTGCGCTCGAGCGTCCAGGAACTGAAGGACTCCACCCCGGCAGGCGTGCTCGTCGGTAGTGGCAAGCTGGCTACCGAGCTCGACCGGCTTGACCTGATCGACGAGTACAGGTTCCTCGTCCACCCTCGGATCGCCGGCCACGGCCCGACGCTCTTCGCAGGCGGGTTGCCTAGTACGCGCAGGCTCGAAATGCTCTCTTCGTACCCTCTAAGCAACGGCGCGATCGCCGTGCACTACCGGCGCGCGAGCTGACGCGCTCGCAGTGAGCTCAGGCGGCCTCGTCCTGCTCGTGTTCCACGCTGGCCAGGACCCCTTCGAGCAGGGTGTAGTTCTGTTCCATGCCATCGGTCATGCCGCTGGCGATGGCTTCGTCGCGCGCCTCTTTGCTGCCGTACTCGATGCGGGTGGTGACGGTCGCGATCCCTTCGTCCTCTGAGAAGGTGACGTTCACGACCGACTCTCCGTCACCCATGCCTATGCCCAGAGTGCCGGCGTCGTAAGACTCCGTGTGCACCAGGCGTGCACAGGGTTCGACCTCCTTGAACACACCGGTGAACCCGAACTCGGTAGTACCTTCGTCGTTGCGCCAACGCCAGCGGTAGGTGCCGCCTACACGCACGTCCAACTCGCACACCGGCATCGACCATCCCGGAGTGGCACCGCACCACCGGCGGAACAGCGCTGGCTCTGTGTACGCGCGGTACACGAGCGCGCGCGGCGCCGCGAACGAGCGCGTCACCTGGACCTCGGTATCGCTAGGCAAGATCACCTTGGCCTCTTGCATGGTCACCTCTCCTCCACCGTGTCGTCGGTGGACCGAGGGTCTGACAGGGCCAGGAAGTTGGCGTCCCTCGGCTACCATCATAACCCAAGTGTTATATAACTCTATGGTCATCGTCAATGGCACTGAACCTGGGACGGGCCCGTCGCCTCATGGTGGCGGTCTGGTGGAACCGCTGGTCTAGGGTCTCCGTCGGAGGAAGTAGATGAGACGAGCCCCTTCGGTCCTGGCCCTTGTTCTGATGACCCTACTGCTGGCCGCCTGTAGGTCTGGAGAGGTCGCGCCACCCGAGACCGACCCGACCCTGGTCGCCAGCGACCCCGCGGACGGGTCCACCGGTCCCGTCGAACAGATCCGTCTCGAGTTCTCGGAGCCGATGGCCGAGGCCAGCCTTGAACTGACCCTCTGTACGGTCCCTGGCGACGGGTCAGACCCGGAGTGCGGCACGCTCTCTGACGACTTCCTCGTGTGGAGCGATGAGAGCACGGTCGCGACCTGGGGGCCAGCGAACACCTTCGCGCCAGCAACGAGCTACGAGCTGCAGGTCCTGGCGGAGGACCTGACCGGCGGAGAGCTCGCCACCCAGATCGGCTTCTCCACCGCCGAAGCCAGCGACGAGACACCACCAGAGATCGTCGATAGCATCTGGCTGCTAGACGAGAACGGTGGGATATTCGACCTGACCCTAGTGTTCAGCGAACCTATGGACCACTCGTCCGTGGAGGTACGGTTCTCTGCCAACCCTCCTACGACCTGCGATTGGTTGTGGCTGGCCGGTCCCTACGAAGGCCAGGAGAGCGCGAGATGCCGGACCTCGCCGCTGGAACAGGACACTGAGTACCACTTCGCGATCACCACTGGCGCGACGGACCTGGCAGGCAACACCCTGGCGGACCCCTTCAGTTTGGCCGTCCCGGTGGGAAATCTGGCACCCAGGCTGATAGGCGTGACCCCGGCAGACGGAGCCAGGTTCGTGGGCCCCAAGACGCCGATAGTCCTGGAGTTCAACGAGTCCGTCTACCGCGTCGAAGAATGGCAAGTCAGCACGGCCGCGGGGACCGTAGAGGGTCACACGACGGACACCACGTTCACTCCCGAGACGTCATACGGAGACGGCGCACTAGTGACGTGGGAGCTGACCGTGGGCGACCTCGACGGCATCATCGCGAATTGGCTCAAGGTCTCTGGTAGCTTCACTACCAGGCTCGTGGCCACTCCAGTTGGCGAACCGTGAGGACGTGCAGGTGTAGATGATCCTCGTCGCCCATGCGCCTCTAGTTAGCCCGAGTAGAAGCTGATGCGCCAGCTGCCGTCCGGCCCGGTTCTCCTAGGAGCGCGGCCAGGCTCCCATCCAAGACGTACCTCGCGCCCCTTCGAAGGCTCAGCCCATCGACGACTCTGCCGACAGCACGAGACCGTTCGGCTCCAAGCCGCCGTTCCAATCCCACAAGGCCATCGCCGGCTAGCTCGACGACCTCGCTCGTCGAGGCAGGGTCGCTCTCGACCAGTGCGTAGAGGACGGCTGCCTGCTCGAACCGCTCGCGTCCCACCTCCAGCTCAGCCCTGGTGAAGAGCGCTTGGGTCAGCTTCTGGCTGGCGTCCAGGTCGAGGGCCATGTGTAGCGCCTCGTCCGACAGGTTCGCGGCCTCGTCGGTCTTCCCCACGGTCGCCAGCATGCTCACCAGGTTGGCAAGTATGCCCACCTGGATCTCGCGCTGGCCGGTCCTCTCGGCCGCAGCCAACGCCTCGGTCGTCAGCTCCAGCGCAGCCTCCGTTCGTCCGGACCGCTCGTACTCGGCACCTAGGTTCGATAGACCGTAGGGGAGCAGCTGTAGGAAACCTTGATCCCTCGCCAAGGACACGCTCTCTTCCAGTAGCTGGATCGCTCGGTCCCTGTCACCCAGCCGGCCACACACGGCGCCTAGGTTCCCGAGGTCGCGAGCGACGTTCACGATCCTGCCGCCGAGTCGGTTCAGGCGTATCGCCTTCTCGTAGCGTTCCGCCGAGGCCCCTGCGTCGCCCATCACCACCTCGGCCGCCGCGAGAGCGCTCAAGATCCTCGCCTCCGTCCTGCTGCCAGGGCAGGACACCGCAAGTCCAAGCGCCAACCGCAGCCGTCTTCTGGACCTGGCGTACAGACCGCGCGCCTGCTCGATTAGCGCCATCGCCTGGTGGGCGCTGGCAACGAGACATGCGTGTTCGCGTCGCGAGGTTCCCGTCAGCACTCGGCTGGCAGCATCCCAGGCCGCTTCGAACTGGCCGAGCTGGTGGTGGTACCACGCCTGTTCGAGGACTGCCCTCCACCGAACCTGTTCGCACTCACCGACAGATGCGTAGCGGGCCTCGATCTCACGTAGGACCTCGAGCCCCTCCGAGTACGCCCCCCTGACCTGGAAGCTGACCTCCATGAGGTCGATGAACCTCTCGACCGCGTCCTGATCGCCGTTGTCTAGGAGCCATCCGTACGCGGAACGGAAGTCCGGCCACACCTCGTCCAAGGTGCGGACCACTTCCGCCTGCCCTTCAGACCTCAACAGTCCGCCCTGCTCCTCCATGAGGTCGACCAGCCACCGCCCGAGCTCGCGCCGGCTCTGCTCGACCTCCTCTGGCTCTTCGTGGGCGCGCTCCTCCAGGTAGGCCCGCAACAGCGGGTGGACGTCGAAGCGCCCATCGGGCATCGCCCTGACCAGGGAGCGGTCGACCAGCCGCGCCAGGGTCGCCAAGCCGCAACGGGCCACACGGCCGGCGGCGTCTCGCCTGAACGGCCCGCGGAAGACCGAGAGCCGGCGGAGCGCGGCACGTTCACGGTCACCGAGCAGGGTCCACGAGGAGTCGAAGACTGCGCGGATGCCGTCGCGTCGCTCGCGGGCGTCGCCCTTCCCGGAGCCAAGTAGCCCAAGGCCTTCACCCAGCTCCATGGCTATCTCTTCGAGGGTCAGGAAGCGGACCCAGTCGGCAGCCAGCTCCAAGGCTAGCGGGTGGCCCTCGAGGCGCAGGCAGATGTCTCGGACATGCGGCATGCCTGCGCCGAGCTCCAGGTCGTGGCGGCGTCTCAGCGCCCGCTCGATGAACAGCTGCACAGAGTCAGCCCGCTGTCCACCAGCGTCGAGCCCCTCCTCGTCTGGCAGTCCGAGACCGTCGAGCGAGAAGACCTGCTCCTCCGCGATCGCCAAGCGCTCGCGGGAGGTGACGATGACGTCGAGGTCCGGAGCCTCACCTAGGAGCCGTGACAGCCTACTCACCAGACCAGGCGAGACGACAACGTCGTCGAGGATCAGGAGCGCACGCTTGGTCCTGAGGAACCCCGAAACCGCTTGCCAGCCGAGCGCGTCGCTCGCCGGCTCCAGACCCAGCGCCGCCGCGATCCTCAGCGGCACGTCGTCACCACGGCCGTTCGTCGACAACGGGACGAAGTAGACGCCGTCCAAGTAGCGGTCGTGCTCCAGCTGGTCGAGGCCGGCACGCATGGCGAGACGCGACTTGCCTATCCCGCCCATGCCCGTGACCGTCACGAGCCTGCATGTCGGGTCCGACAGGAACCCTTCGATCAGCCGCAGCTCACGCGCCCTGCCGACGAACGAGGTGTTCCCTAGCGACAGGTTGTGCTTGCTGCCTCCGTGAGCAGGGTGCGTCGCGTTGGCGACGTCCGACTCGCCGTCGATACGAACCGGCTCATAACTCCGTAGCTCCCGCAGTACGTCTTGCGCCCTGACGCTGTCCGTCACGCGCAACAGTAGATGGAGGCGCCGCAACGTTGCCGGCTCTGACGCCGTCACACCTGGAAGCCGGTACGCCCGCTCCGCCATGGCGGCCCCCAGGCGCAAGTCGCCGGTCGCGGCAGCCCGCTCAGCCTGTTGCACGAACGAGAGTTGGACGCGACTCGCCAGGTACTCACGCGTGGCGAAGACCCAATCCTCGAGCTCGGCGCCCTCGGCGCCGAAGCCAACCCCGTCGAGGAACGCACCGCGGTACAGAGCCTGAACAGGCTCGAAGTCGCCGTCATCGAGCGCCCCGAGAAGCTCCAGCACGTCGCATCCGAGGTCGGTCACTATGCGGCCGTCCCGTTCTGACACCGACCCCGGCACGCCTTCACGCAGCCTGGTCAGGGCCATCGAGAGCGACTTCATGCGGTTTCCCGTTGGCCAGAACACGTCTGCGATCCGACGGCGACTCTGCGGGCCCTCCAACGCCAGGTAGGCAAGCAGCAGGAGCGGCTTGGGCCTGGTGAAGCCAGGGGGCTCTACCCTCAAACCGCCAAGCGCCTCGATGCGTGCCAGCGGCGACCTCCTCAGGGACTCGTCGTCAGCCAAGCGGCCCGGTAGCAGAGAGCTTCTCTATCAGGGCCCCGGTGCATGGTGCGGAGAAGGGTAGCACCGTAGGTTTCACGGGATGCAAGGCGGAGCAGTAGTCATAGCGCTCTAAGGCGCCGAGCTCCGCCACCTGGCGATCACGTTCTCGACGATGCGGTCGCAGCGCTCGCCATCGAACGAGAAGGCTCCGCTCAGGTCCGCTTCCACTTTGCCTACTAGGCCTTTGCGCACAAGCTGGCGGGCTCGGAAGGCCCGAGTTCTGACGGTGGCCACCGGGATGTCCAGGGCCCGCGCGACGTCTGTCGCGCTAAGCCCCTCCACCTCACGGAGCATGAAGACGGTGCGGAAGGCATCTGGCAGCAGGTCGATCTGCTGCTCGATGAGGCTCCGGACCTGGGCGCGTAGCGCCGTCTGTTCGGGTCCGTTGCCGTGTGCGTCGGCGAGTGAGACCTGCATCTTGGGGTCGGGTGAGGTCATGACGTCGTCCAGTGGGACCGTGTGCACTTGGGCGCGCCGGAGGCGACCCAGGGCCTCGTTGGTGACGATGCGGACGAGCCAGGTGGAGAGCTTGCTCTCGGCCCGGAACGAGCCGAGTGCAAGCCACGCGCGGAGGAGGGCGTCCTGTACGGCATCTTCGGCCTCCTGATCGCTCTTGAGGATGCTCCGAGCGGTACGGAACATCAGCTGGTTGTGCTCACGCATGATCGCTTCGAACGCGGCCTCGTCTCCCGTAGCAGCACGGGAGACGAGCGAGGCTTCCTGGTCCGCAGCAGGTGCGGGTTGGCTTGTAAGCTGGAGCCGACGGACCATAGGCAGGTCCTCCCAAGCGACTCTAGTCCCTAGCATCAGTTGGCGAACCTTCCTGGGAACGCAGCGATCAGCCCATTGGTGAGCGCGTCGGCGAGCATCATCATGTGCGCCTCGGCCTCACCGTACTCCGCGATGCCTTCGGCGTACCTGCCCTGAAGAAGAGCGGTGGCGTAGACCAACGTGGTGTCGATGTGACCCTTCAGCATCTCGCGCACCATGTCCTGGGGCCAGTTCGAGTTGGCGGCGGCCAGGAAGTCCGCGATGTCCTGTGCGTTGGCGTACGCGACGGCGATGCCGAGGTCCGTCGCAACGGCTTCACCGGCCTTCGCCGCGCGAACGACCTCGACAGCGGCCGAGATGTGCTCCTGCAACAGCACCGTGAGGGCGTCCCCAGCAGCGTCGCCGTAGAAGGGCTTGATGGCGTCGCCGATGTCCACCTGGTTCTGCATCAGCCGCGCGGCCGTGGCCTCGAACGCGGGGGACTCGGTGGCGAAGGCGGTCACCGCTGCGTACGTCCACTCCATGTGTTGGGCCCATAGGTCGCGCATGGCGTTGTTGAGCACCAGCGCGCTGGCACTGCCGACCACTAGGCTCGGCGCGGCGTGGGCGTCGTGTTGAGCGTGGGCGCGAGTCGAGATGTTGCTCAATAGGAACAAGCCGGCCAGGGCCACGAACACGATGGTCCCCAAACGGCGAGCACGTGACGACCTGTGCATGACGGTGGTGTACATGTCGACCTCCTAGGTCGAAGAGACGCTCCGAGCTGGCTAGGGGCCGGGACCTATCGTCCCGTCGCCGCCTGCTCTATCCGGTTAGATGCGAGAGAAGCGCGAAGCGTTCCCGAGGTGGTCCAGGCTTGGCGAGCGAGCAGCGCCGAACGTAGCCGAGACGGAGCTCGATGGTCGCCCGCCTGGTCCGTCTAACGCTTCGTCTCGAGCTCTTCTGGAGAGCCTCAGGCTCGTCTAGAGAAAGATGCGCCGGCCGCACGCAAGGCGGCTTTCCACTCCCGGCCCGCCTCCCGACCCTCCGTTACGTCAGTCAACGTCCCACCCTCGGCCGTCGGCCGCAGGAGGCCGAACCGGTACCTCCGACCGCCAACGTCGAACTGGATGCCGGCGCCGAAGTTGTACCAGGGGAACTCTACGTACCGGACGTCTGTAACGGGCACGCCGAAGAGCGTGCCTTCGTCCCCACTGAAGGACAAGCGCCCATCCTCCAGCTCCAGCGCTCCGGGCTCGCTCCTGAACAGCCCGACGAGACGCCATGCGGGTGTCCGCAAGTAGTCGCTCACGTCGCGCCGAAGCTTACATCGCCTACCTCAACGGTCGAAGCCCTGTTCCAGTCTCATCTAGTCGCTCTCGTACCGCCAGGCCAAGCCGCCGTACGCTCGCCCAAGACCAGTGTCCCCGACGCGTTCCATGGAAGGGACCGAGAGATCGATCCGGTACAGCCCCGGGCCGTCGGTCGGATGGCCGACGGCGTACAGAACCTCGTTCTCCTGATCGAACGCGAGCCCGGCGTCCTCCCAACCACCCACGCCGGTGTCGAACACCGGCGTCCAGGTGTACGGAGCTCCCGCCTTCACGTCCATCGCGTAGACGCTCCCGCTCTCTTCCCCGATCCCATAGAGCTTGCCGTTGGCGGAGTCGATCGCTAGGCCATCTAGCTCGAGGCTGGAGCTAATCAGCTCGTAGATGTCGCACGTGCCTACGGAGGAGCGGACCAGACTAGATCCCAGTACCCGGTAGAGCTCGTCGGTGAGCACGTCGTAGGCCAGACCGTACGCGCCGCAACCGGAGCTGACCGACTGTGGACTCGATGCCATAGAAGTGAACTCATATAGGGCGAGCGTGTCCGTGCCGATCAGCGACTCGTTCGGCCCACGGCCAGCCAACCCTGTTCTATATGTGAGCGTCTGATAGTAGACCCCCGGCCCCAGCTTCGTGGCGGTGCCGCTGTCGGTGTCGAGGCTGTACAGGCCCTGATCGGAGCTGGTGCCAACTTGCATGTAGAGCGCGCCCTGACCTTCGCCGGGCGGTGGCGGCCCCCCGCCGTCGCCTGGCTGTGAGCACGCCGACAGCAGGGCGATCAGAAGCAGCGCCGTGGCTGACCAGAGAACCGAACGTACGAAGCGACCCTGCGCCTTGCATGCGGGAACTACCATGCCGAACGATATGAAGCCGCGCCTTAATCTCGGCCTAAGCCGTCAAGTAAACGCATCGGTCGGGCTGCGATAGGTGGATCGTCGGCGTGGGATCAGTCGGATGGCTTTCCCAGCAAAGACCCCGCAGCGCATCTCCTGAACTGTCATGCTTCTGGGAAAGGAAACCTCTGCTGCTTCCGGAGGAGCTATATGCACCGAGATGTGAGGGCCTACAACGAAGCTCTCGAGCCATCCGATCGGGAGATCGCGGAGGCGCTCGCCGGTTCCATCGACGAGCATCTGTCGGGCGCCGAGAACAAGCTATGGCATCGCCACCCCGTCTGGTTCCTGGAAGGCAACCCCATCGTCGGCTACAGCAAGCTGAAAGGCGCCATGCGCCTCCTGTTCTGGAGCGGCCAGAGCTTCGACGAGCCAGGGCTGGCGCCTGAGGGGACCTTCAAGGCCGCGGAGGCCCGGTACGCCTCGGTCGACCAGGTGGACCCAGACGACCTAGCCCGTTGGCTTGGCAAGGCGCGGGACATCCAGTGGGACTACAAGAACATCGTCAAGCGCAAGGGGAAGCTGGAGAGGCTCATATGAGGCCCGATTCGGTGTCGCGTCAGTGCACCGAGTGCCAAGTTGGAATTCGGGAATCCTGCTTCGCTGTACGCTGAGATGGTAGAATTCGCGTGTGGAACGAGTGATTCGCGTCCATTCCAGTTTCGCGGAGGCCGAACGCGCGGACGTGGCCTACTATGCGAGCCTGACTGGAGACCAACGCGTCGACATCCTGCTTGAGCTCATCGCCAGGCACAGGAGGTCCCTTGGAACCACTGCTCAGCGACTTGAGCGAGTTTGTCGGGTTGTTCAACGAACTGAACGTTGAGTTCATCGTCGTCGGCGGCCACGCGGTCGCGTTCCATGGCCACCCACGCATGACCGGGGACATCGACCTGTTCGTTCGCGCCACCGAGGACAACGCGGTGCGCGTTATCGCGGCGCTCGACCGTTTCGGGTTCGCCGACCACGGCCTGCGTTCGACCGACCTGACCACGCCAGACAACATCGTCCAACTCGGCACACCTCCGAACCGCATCGACCTGCTCACCTCTATCACCGGCGTCAGCTTCGATGAGGCATGGTCTAGCCGAGTGGCTGGCAGGCTTGGCGGTCACGACGTCTTCTACATCGGGCTCGAAGACCTACTCAAGAACAAGACAGCGTCCGGCAGGGACGTGGACACGGTGGACGTTAAGAGGCTCGAGAAGATCGCCGCCGAGGCTGATCAGTAGCGAACGGACCTCGCTGCGCTAACGTCTACCCATGAACAACCGGTCCATGCCGCAGGGTCAGGTGAGGCAGTATGGCACCACCGACCTAGGCGGCCACTCGTGGACGTTCACCCAGTCGGTCGAAGACGTCGACCCAGTTACGTGGGGCGGGGTGCGAGGTGGCTGACGGCGAGACCTTGACGGCCCGCATCGGCGCGACGGCCACGGACCTCCTCCTACTGGCCGACGACGCCAAGGACCGCTTCGGTCACCTCTCCGAAGCGCAAGTCAACTGGAGACCTGGGGCTGGCAGTTGGAGCGTCGCCCAGTGCTTCGAGCACCTTGTCCTGACGCAATCTCTCTACCTCCCGACCCTGAAGCGGCTGGCGGCTGGCTCGGCCAGAACCACCGTCTGGGAGCGTATCTCTCCGTTCTCTGGCCTGTTCGGGAGGATGCTGATCCGCGCCCTGGACCCGGCGAACTCCAGGAAGACGAAGACCGCCGCAAAGTCCACGCCCGCAGCGAGCACGATAGGGGGCGACGTGATAAAGCGCTTCCATAAGCACCAGCGGTCGTTGGTCGACCACTTGCGTGACCTGCCACAGGACCTAGATCCGACCGCCGTGGTTATCACGTCTCCGCTGTCAAGCTTCGTCACCTATAGCCTGGACGACTGCCTGACGATCCTGGTCGTTCACGGCCGACGGCATCTCGCCCAGGCAGAACGCGTGGTGGCGTCGGCCGACTTCCCTGCCTGACCCACTACGCCTACGATGTGAGCCATGACCGCAGACAAGAACGAACTAGCGGCGACCGTCGCGGGCATCCTGGCGGACTTGGCGTCCCTCGGCGAGGAGAAGGTAAAGGCCCGCAACGCCCGGCTCGGTGCCGGCGAAGACCAGTTCGGCGTGCGCATGGGCGACATACGCAAGGTCGCGAAGAAGCACAAGAACCACCATGAGCTGGGTCTGGCGCTGTGGGCGACAGGCAACCTCGAGGCGCGGCTGCTGGCGGCACTGCTGGTCAAGCCCGCGAGGCTTTCCTTGGAGCAGCTCGGCAGGATGGTCGAGCAGGCGAGCTTCGCGCAGCTCGCCGACTGGGTCAACTCCTACGTGGTCAAGGAGCATCCCGAGAACGAGTCGGTGCGTGAGGAGTGGATGGGTTCTAGTGACCCATGGCTCGCCAGGGCGGGCTGGAACCTCACGTCGATCCGCATCGCGAGGAGCCCTGAAGGCGTCGACCTGCCTGACCTCCTAGCCAGGATCGAGTCCGAGATGCCGACGGCCGCGCCGCCGACGCAGTGGACCATGAACAACTGCCTGGCCGGCATCGGCATACACGTTCCCGAGCTCAGGCAGAAGGCGATAGACATCGGCGAGAAGATGGGCATCTACCGCGATTACCCAGTGCCGAAGGGCTGCACGTCGCCTTTCGCCCCCATCTGGATCGCCGAGATCGTCAGGCGCCAGCACTCAGCGGCCGACTAGGTCATAGACCGCGCGACCCTCCGGGCTCGCGGCCGACCCCTACCCCCGCAATGCGTCCAGCACCCGCATGGCCCGCAACGTGTTCCAACGGCTCGGCCTCCCGTCCCCTTCGTCCATCTGGAAATGGACCCTGCCAGGATAGGAGTTCTCGAGCAGCCACCTGCCATCGGGTTGCCGCTTGCTCTCCACGAGGTCCAGCGCCTCGGTCATCCGCTCGTCGCGCTCCGCTCCCGCCTTGCGCAGGTAGTCAAGGCCGCGCAGGACGTCGTAGTGCCACCGCGGCGGGTACGAGAACCGCGAGAACTCCTCCTTGACGAGCTCGCCGTCCGAGAGCCGCCGCATCAGCCCTCGCTCCAGCAGGTACTCCTGCGCCGTAAGCCTGGCGCTCTTCACATCGTGGGCGCCGGTGCCGGAGCGCTCGTACTCGAGCAGCCCATCCAGCACCTCGATCGTGGTGTGGAACGACGACCGCACCGAGCCCCGTTCCGCCTCGCAGTTCCAGCCGCCGTCCTCGAGCTGCTCGCCCAGGAGGCGCTCGACGATCCCGTTCACGTCCTCGCCGAAGTACGACCCGACCGCGACGGTCTTGCCGTTGATGCACGGCTCCACCTCGCCGGCGAAGTAGTCCTGGCCGTCGTGGTCCCACTTGACGTTGTCCCTGACGAGCCCCAGGGCCCGGCGAACGCCCTCGTGCGAAGGGTCGATGCCCATGTCGCGCAGTAGCACCAGGGTGTGGGTGGTAGAGGTCCACTCTGGACGGAACGCGCCGATGCTCTCCCACATCCAGTCGACAACCCTCGCGTACTTGGCGGACAGTTCGTCCGAGCCGTCGGGTTCCCCCGCCTCCCAAGCGGCGAGCTTCGCGGGCTCTATCCCGATGAACGATCCCAGGTCTTCGATCGAGACCCGGTGGAGATCACGCAGGAGCTTGCGGGTCGCGGGGTCCGGCAGCCCCTCTGGCTTCTCGGCCGGGAGGACGTCCCTCCCCCACCTGCCGCGCACGTCCTGGAGCGCCAGCAGGCGCGCGCCCCAGCCCTGTTTCGCGACCTGCGAGCGTTCTGCGGCGACGCTGTCGTCGTCCTCGTGCAAGAGGTCTCTCTTCACCTGCCAGCGGATCGCGGGGTCGGAGTCGAGTAGCCACGAGATGACGTCCATGCGGGTACCTCCGGAACTTGGTGTCGCAGCATGCTCTACAAGAAACCGGACAGGCTCTGACAACTTATGGGCGCCCACAGCAGGGGCGTAGCAGTGCTGGGCTCTCACGCCCGACCCTGACATCGCCGCACTGGCCGGCGCTAACATGCCGCAGCGCCGGCGCATGAGGCTTCGCTGCGCGGGCGCCAGGTGGAGGTGGCCAGATGCCCAGGCAGGTGTCCGTAGAGCTGCTCCAGGAGTTCCTCCAGGCCTTCAACCGTCACGACCTGGACGCCATCATGGGGTTCTTCGCCGAGGACTGCGTCTTCTACATGCCGCGCGGCGCGGCGCCCCGTGGCGACCGCTACGTCGGCAGGTCCGAGGTGCGTGCTGGGCTCGCCAAGCGGTTCGAAGGCATACCTGACGTCCATTACGGCGAGGACAGGCACTGGGCAGGTGTGGGCTTCGGCGTGTCCGAGTGGACGCTGACGGGCACCGCGACCTCTGGCGCGCGCATCGAGGTGCGGGGCCTCGACCTGCTCGAGTTCGAGGGCGACAAGGTCACGCGCAAGGACTCCTACTGGAAGATCCTCGGGTGACTCACTACGGTCGTCTAAGCTGGTCCGATGAACGGCTCTGAGCTCGTCGACCGTCGCATCGCGGCCCTGGGTGACTGGCGGGGTGACGCGTTGCAGCGTGCGCGCCGCCTGATCAAGGAAGCGGTCCCGGACGTCGCCGAAGAGACGAAGTGGGTCAAGCCGACCAACCCCATGGGCGTGCCTACGTGGTCGAGAGACGGCCTCATCTGCACCGGCGAGGTCTACAAGGACAAGGTCAAGCTCACGTTCGCCAAGGGCGCGTCCCTGGTTGACCCGACCGGCCTCTTCAACGCCAGCCTCGACGCGGGCACCCGTCGCGCCATCGACATCCGGGAAGGCGAGACCTTAGATGGCGACGCCTTCAAGGCCCTCGTCCTGTCGGCCGTCGAACAGAACCAGCAAACCGGGTCCTCCGGTGGGCGCTGAGGCGTCGGGAGGGCCCTTGCGATCCAGCGGCGTGGCCACCGCCCTCGAGGGCAGGTGGTCGGGCGAGTACAAGCTCTGGCTCGGGCCGGACGAGCCAGTCCGTGTCTCCCAGACCGCCGCGACCCTGACATCGGCGGCGGCTGGCGGGTTCCTCGTGATCACGTACGACTGGTCCGACCGCGGTCAGCCACACGACGGTGTGCTCCTCGCCCGGGTCGCTGGTGAGCCCGGGCCCATGGACATGGTGTGGGTCGACTCGTTCCACACCATGGGCGGGTTCATGAGGTTCGAGGGACGCGGCACGAACGACGGCAGCCTGGAAGGCACGACGAAGTGGTCGGCTGGGTCCGGGCCCGACTGGGGCTGGCGCATCAACCTCCGGGCGGTGCTACCCGACCGGTTCACGGTCCGCATGTACATAGCCACGCCGGATGGTGAGGAGGCGCCGGCGGTCGAGACCGTGTACGAGCGCTCCGGGTAGTCCCGCCGCGGATCGAGTGGGCACTGCCGCGCGAGGCGGGCGTTCAGGGGCTTAGGTACCGGTTCACAGGAGCGTTCCCGTCAGGACCAGCTTCGCCAGCAGGAAGAACACGACGATCCCGACGACGTCCACGATCGTGGCGACGAACGGGGTCGACGACGCCGCCGGGTCCGCGCCGAAGCGTTTGAGCACGATCGGAAGCAGGGAGCCAGTGAGCGAGCCCCACAGCACGACGCCGACGAGGGCGAGGAGCACGACCAGCCCTATCAGGGGCCACTCCGGGCCGTAGGCGTCCAGGAACACTCCCCAGATCGCCACGCGCAGGAAGCCCAACCCCCCGAGGAGTAGACCTAGCGTCAGGCCGGCGAGGAGCTCGCGGCGCGCGATGAGCCACCAGTCGCGAACGTCGACCTCGCCGAGGGCGATGGCGCGAGTGACGAGGGCCGCGGCCTGCGATCCGGAGTTCCCGCCCGAGGAGATGATCAGCGGCAGGAACAGGGCAAGCACGACGGCGCTGGCGATCTCCGACTCGAAGAAGCCCATCGCCGTGGCGGTGAGCGTCTGGCCGATGAAGAGCAGCACCAACCAGAACGCGCGCTTGCGTACCATCCGGCCGAGCGAGATCTTGAGGTACGGCTCCTCGAGGGCCGACACGCCCCCGAGCATCTGGATGTCCTCGGTGGCCTCCTCCTGGGCGACGTCGAGGACGTCGTCGACTGTGACGATCCCGACCAGGATGCCCTGGCTGTCCGTGACGGGCAGCGCCGAGCGGTCGTGCTTGCGGAACTCGGCGACGGCGACCTCCTGGTCGTCAGACGCCTTGAGTGACACGTAGCGCTCGTCCATCAACTCGGAGATCTTGGTCTCTGGGTCGACGAGCAGGAGCTCTCGCATCCTCAGGTCGTCGATGAGCAGACCTCCGGGCGCCGTCACGTACACGACGTTCAGAGTCTCGGAGTCCTTGCCGTACACACGGACGTGCTCGAGCGTCCTGGCGACGGTCCAGTGCGGCTTGGCGGCCACGTAGTCGGGAGTCATGAGGCGTCCGATCGACTCGTCCGGGTAGCCGAGCAGCCGGGTCGCGACCCTGCGCTCGTCCTCGTCGAGCAGGTTGAGCAGGCGCTTGGTCACCTCGCCTGGCAGCTCCTCGAGCAGGGCCGTGCGGTCGTCCGGAGACATGTCGTTGAGGACGTCGGCGACCTCGGTCTCGCCCATGCCCCGCAGGAGCGCCTCCTGGTCGCCGAGCTCGAGGTACTCGAAGACGTCGCGCGCCAGCTGACGCGGCAGCACGCGGTACGCGACGGCCTCGAGGTCGTGCTCCATGTGCCTGAAGACCTCGGCGAGGTCCTGAACGTCAAGTTCGGTCAGACGCTGTCTGACGACCGCCAGACGCCGCTCCCTGACGAGGTTGGACACCTCGTCGGCCAGAGCAAGCGTGTCTACAGCAACGTCGACCGGCATACCGCCCGGTATGGTAAGCCGCCGCGCGAGCCCGACTCTCCCCTTCTCGGCTGTCTCTCTCGCCTCCGCCCCGGTCCGCAGCGGCGCTAGACACCGCCAGAGACGCGCCTGACGTGGCAGCATGCCTATGAAACAATGCATTGACTCGCAAAGGCCGGGTTACTACGCTCGGCGCTTAGGAGGACATAGTGAAGCGTCTCGCCTGGTTGATGTTCGGCCTCGTGGCCCTTGCCTTGAGCGCCTGTGCACCGCAAACCACCGTCAAGAACGACGTGGTTCCCACGCTGTTCTCGGTCACGGTGCCGGCCAACCCCGGAGGCACCGTGGTCCTGCAGGGCCGCTACTTCGGTGACGGCTTCGGTGGCCAGGCCGACGACAGCTACGTCCTGGTCGGAGCAGACGTGAACGGTGACGGCGGCATCATGGCCGAGGCCACCACCTGGTCACCCAACCGCATCGAGTTCGTGTCCCCCGACAGGGCTGGCTCGGGCTTCGTGTTCGTGGTCGTGAACGGCGTGCGCAGCAACGGACTGCCGGCCAACCTGCCCTAAGCCTCGGGCGCGACGTCAGAGAACGCAACCTCGCGGGCGGCCATGGTGCCGCCCGCTTCTCGTCGTGACCGTCCGCGGCCACGCCTGCCCGGCCCTAGGTCGTACACTCGGCCGTCATGAAGCTACGGTCCGTCAAGGGCACTACCGACGTCCTGCCCGAGCAGCAAGAGGCTTGGCAGGCCGTCGTCGCGGCCGCCAGGCGCGTCCTAGGGAACGCGGGCGCCGGCAGCATCACAGTCCCGACCTTCGAGTACGCAGAGGTGTTCGAGCGCAGCGTAGGCGAGTCGTCAGACATCGTCGTCCAGAAGGAGATGTACGTCTTCGAGGACAGGGGCGGCCGCGAACTGGCTCTCAGGCCGGAGCTGACGGCCGGCATGATGCGGGCGTTCTCGGAGCACGGCATGCACACGAGACCTTCTCCCGTGAAGCTCTGGACGCACGGCCCGGCGTTCCGCGCGGAGAACGTCCAGCGCGGCCGGTCGCGCCAGTTCCACCAGGTCGACTACGAGGTCATCGGCAGCGACTCACCGCTCGTCGACGCCGAGGCGGTCCAGCTCATGTACGCCGTCCTATCCGAGTGCGGCCTGACGCGGCACGTGATCATGCTCGGCTCCGTTGGCGACCCTGACGACGTCGCCGCCTACAACGCCTACCTACGGGAGGAGCTCGGCCCACGTACCGATGACCTTTCCGAAGTGAGCCGGGAGCGGCTACGGCTCAACCCCATGCGGGTGCTCGACAGCAAGGACGAAGGTGACCAGGCGCTGATCGCCGACCTAGCCAGACCCCTCGACCGGCTCGGCCAGCCCGCCAGGGAGCACTTCGAGGCCGTCAGGCGCTACCTGGACGACTGGGGAGTCCCGTACCGGGTGGACAGCGGCATCGTGAGAGGTCTCGACTACTACCGCCGGACCGCCTTCGAGGCGCACCACGAGGGCATCGGCGCGCAGTCCGCGTTGGGCGGGGGTGGGCGCTACGACGGTCTCATCAAGCTGCTCGGCGGCCCCGACCTGCCGGCCATCGGTTGGGCGCTCGGCATGGAGCGCGTAGTCGACGCCATCGGCGAGGAAGGCGGCGCAAGCCGCGACCGCTCTGATCAGGCTCATCTGTTCCTGGTGCCGCTCGACGACGAGGCCGTTGGTGAGGCCTCGAGGCTCGCCAGCTGGCTGCGCGAGGCCGGACGCGTCGAGTTCGCCTACCAGCGACGCGCACCAGGCAAGGGCCTGGCCGAGGCGGACAGGCGCGGGGCCACGCACGCGGCGCTGCGCGGGCAGGGCGAGCGCGAAAAGGGAGCGTGGCAGCTCAAGGACCTGCGCTCCGGCGCGCAGCGTCAGGTGAGTCCTGAGGACCTCAGGTCACTGTTAGAGTCCGCGGCATGACGCGGACCCACATGTGCGGCGAGCTGCGAGCCGATCAAGCCGGCGAGCGCGTCGTGCTGCACGGCTGGGTGAACCGGCGGCGCGACCTCGGCGGGCTCGTGTTCCTCGACCTGCGCGACCGCTCGGGCCTGGTCCAGGTCGTCGTCGAGCCGACGTCGCAGGCGGCCTTCCGGACGGCGGAGTCGCTGCGTAGCGAGTTCGTGATCACCGTCGAGGGCCTAGTCCGTCTGCGCCCTGAGGACCAGCGTGGGCGGGCTCCGACCGGCGAGGTCGAGGTCGTCGCGGATAGACTGACCGTGCTGTCTACTGCCAAGACCCCGCCCTTCCTCGTCGACGGCAGCGTGGACGCGTCCGAAGTCAGCGAGGAGCTCAGGCTTCGCTACCGCTACCTCGACCTGCGGCGGCCCGAGGCGCTGCGACCGCTACTGCTCAGGCACACGGCCACCAAAGCGATCTGGGACTACCTCGACGAGCGGGGCTTCGTGCAGGTCGAGACCCCCCTCCTCACCCTCAGCACGCCCGAGGGCGCACGCGACTACGTCGTCCCGTCTCGCCTCGCGCCGGGCTCGTTCTACGCGCTGCCACAGTCCCCACAGCTCTTCAAGCAGCTGTTGATGATGTCGGGTGTCGACCGCTACTTCCAGGTCGCCCGCTGCTTCCGAGACGAGGACCTCCGGGCCGACAGGCAGCCAGACTTCACGCAGATCGACATCGAGATGTCGTTCGTCTCGCAGGACGACGTCCTGGCGCTCAACGAGGGCCTCATGGCCCACGTCGTCGAGGCGTCGCTCGGTGCAGAGGTGAAGACCCCGTTCGACCGCATCTCATACCGAGACGCGATGGAGCGCTTCGGCTCGGACAAGCCGGACGTGCGCTACGGCCTGGAGCTCCAAGACCTCACGGACGCGTTCGAGGGCTCCGGGTTCAGGGCCTTCGCCGGTGCCGTCGAGGCCGGTGGCGTGGTCAAGGCCATGGCCGTCGACCACGAGCTGTCCGCTCCGCTGACACGCAAGGTCCTGGCCGATCTCGAGGCCGTGGCCAAGGCGCACGGCGCGGCCGGGCTCGCCTGGCTCCGGCAGGGTGAGGACGGCTTCACCGGACCCATCTCGAAGTTCATTGGCGATAAGGAGCTGGCGGCGGCGTCCGCGCTGGCACCTGTTCCAGGCGACACACTGTTGCTGGCCGCAGGCCCGTGGTCGACCACATGCACGGCCCTCGGCGCGGTGCGCGGCCAACTCGGGTCGCTCGTCGGCGTCAGGCCCGATGGGGGTGAACTACGCTTCCTCTGGGTCGTCGACTTCCCGCTGCTCGAACGCACCGAGGGCGGCAGCTACACCTACATGCACCACCCGTTCGCGAGGCCGCACGACGACGACCTCCACCTGCTCGAGTCCGACCCAGGCAAGGTCCGGGCGTACGCGTACGACCTCGTCCTCAACGGTCACGAGGTGGGCGGCGGGAGCCTACGCATCCACAGCCAGGACGTACAGAGGCGGATGTTCCAGGCGATCGGCATCGGGCCGGAGGAGGCGGCTAGGCGCTTCGGCTTCTTCCTCGACGCGCTGGCGTACGGGGTGCCGCCACACGGCGGCATCGCCTGGGGCTTCGACCGAGTGCTGATGTTGTTGGCTGGCGCAGGTTCGATCCGAGACACGATCGCCTTCCCCAAGATCCAACGTGGCCTCGACCCGCTGACGGGCGCGCCGGCCCCAGTGGCCGATGAGCAGCTCGCCGAGCTGGGTCTCGCCGTGAGTTCGTCTTGATCCCGCTGGTCGTACTAGACCTCGACGGGACCGTCATCGGTGCCGACGCCCAGGTTCGCAACTGCGTCTGGGAGGCGGTGGCCAGGGGCCGCGAGGCCGGCATGAAGCTGGCCATATGCACTGGCCGGCCTGCCTTCGGGGTGGCGCAGCGCATAGCCGAGCGCGTGGGGCCGGACAACCCTCACGTGTTCCAGAGCGGAGCGCACATCGGCTACCCGGACGGTCGCACGATCGAGGTGACGGCGCTGAGCGAGGAGGACATCCTCGCTCTGGTGCAGGTCGCCCGTGATACAGGCGCGGTCCTGGAGCTTTACACGCCAAGCGACCTGTTCGTGGGCAAGAGCACCGACCTGACGGAGCGTCACGCGAAGCTACTAAGCGGCGCCTCGATAGTCCGCGACCTGGAAGATGTGGCGAGGCACGAGCCGGTCGTGAGGGCACAGTGGGTCGCGCCCTTCGGGGAACATGAGCCACTGCTGGCCAAGACGCCGGACGGCGTATCGACCGCGACAGCGACCAGTCCGGCAATGCCTGGCGTAGCCTTCGTGAATCTGACGAGGGCGGGGACCTCGAAGGCCAGTGCCGTGAAACTGATCGCCAAGCACCTCAGGGTGCCGCTCAAGGACATCATGGCCGTCGGCGACTCGGAGAACGACGTGCCGATGCTCGACGTCGTCGGCCACCCGCGCGTCATGGCCAACGGCTCCCCAGCCGTGCTGGCCAGGTACCAACACGTCGTGGCCTCGGTCGAGGAGTGCGGAGCGGCCGAGGCGATCGACGAGGCCATCGGGCTGCGCATCGCCTGATCCCACGAGGGCTGGTCCCAGGCCACGCCCGGTCTACGGCCGAGCCCGGTCTGCGACCGAGCCCGGGCTCTGACCGCGTCGTAGACTTCGCGTCATGTCTCACATCCCCATCTCCGCGCTGCCGGGCCACGTCGGCCAGCGCGTGACCGTCGCCGGCTGGGTGACCGGCGTCAGGTCGAGCGGAAAGATCGCGTTCCTCCAGATCCGCGACGGCAGCGGCTTCGTGCAGGGCGTCGTCGTCAGGGCCGAGGTCGAGGAGGCCGAGTTCGAACGCGCCAAGGCGCTGTCGCAAGAGTCGAGCGTCGTTGTGACAGGCGAGGTGCGCGCCGACGAGCGGGCCCCCAGCGGGGTCGAGCTAGGCCTCACTGCCGTCGAGGTCATCGCACCAGGCAACGACTACCCGATAACACCCAAAGAGCACGGCATCGACTTCCTGTTCGAGCACAGGCACCTCTACCTCAGACACAAGGGCCCGTGGGCGGTCATGCGGATCCGTGACCTGGTCGAGCGCGCCATGCACGACTTCTTCGCCGACCG
>CAZFAQ010000034.1:0-23595 GCA_964517055.1 uncultured bacterium
GGTAGCATCTTGCTCGACATGACGCTGGCCCAGCAGTACGGCACTCCAGAGAAGCTCAAGGCGCGGCTCGCACTTCACGAGCGCTACGGACCCTCCGTCGAACCGTTCCACGCCTGGCTGTTCAGGCAGGTGCAGGCGCCCAAGGTCGCCGACGTCCTGGAGGTGGGCTGCGGGTCCGGGCACATGTGGACGGTCGTCGCCGGCCAGGTACCTGCCGGCTGGACGATGACGCTGAGCGACCAGTCCGAGGGCATGCTTGCCGAGGCGGGCGCGAACCTGGCTTCGGCCGGCTTGAAGGCGCGGACCGAGCTGCACTCGGTGACCGACATGCCGTACGCGGACGACAGCTTCGACGTGGCGTTCGCGAACCACATGCTCTATCACGTGCAAGAGACCGCGCGCGCGATCGGCGAGCTGCGGCGCGTCATCAGGCCCGGCGGGCGCCTGTACGCGGCCACGAACGGCGCCAACCATATGCGTCAGCTACACGACGAGCTGAACTCGTTGGAGCGGGCCGTGCCCGGCCTGGAGATAGAGCGGCCCAACATCGCGCTGTTCTCGCTCGAGACTGGCGAGGCGCTCTTGCGGCGCCACTTCGACGAGGTCAGGGTCTTCGAGCGCCGCGACGGCCTGGCGGTGAACGAGCCAGAGCCGTTCATCCGGTACGTGCTCTCGCTCGTGAACTCGCCGCTCGAGGAGCTGCTGCTCACCAACGAGAAGGCCGCGAGGGGCTTCGAGGCGTGGCGCCAAGGCGTGGAGGCGCGGTTCGTCAAGGCGCCGGTACAGGTCGACAGGGTGAGCGGGTTCTTCGAGGCGTTCTGAAGCGGTGAGGGCACCGGCTAGGGCGCCGACCTCGTGCTGTGCGCCGCCGACGGATCTCTTCCGCAGCATGCACGGTTAGAGTCGCCCTGATGACGACACCTGATAGCGACCACCTGATGCAGATGAAGGACCACGTCGCGGCGTTGGCGGCGCGGCTCGGCCGGTGGGCGGGCGAGCAGTCGGACGCCAACTACCGCGGTACCCCCGGCCTCGAGGTCGGCAGCAAATCGAGCCGCGGCGACTTCGTGACGTCCGTCGACCTGGCGGTCCAGGAACGGATCGTGGAGGACCTGCGAGACACCTTCCCGGGCTACGGGCTCCTCGGCGAGGAGTCCGGGCTGTCGGACGTCGAGACCGACGAGCCTGTGTGGGTCATCGACCCGATCGACGGCACTCACAACTTCCTCCGCAACTACCCAGGGTTCTGCGTGTCCATCGGCCTCGTCCACGGCGGACAGAGCGTGCTCGGCGTCATCCACGACTCTGTGACGGACAGCGTGTCGTGGGCGGTCAAGGACGGCGGGGCCTGGCGGGAAAGGGCGGCCGGGACCGGCGACGCCGAGCGCCTCAACGTCTCGACGCGAGAAGAGCTCGGACTTTCGCTTCTCACCACGGGGTTCACCTCGGCGGCCTCCGCCGACCCAGGCATCATGCGCGTGTTCGGTGAGCTGTTGCGCTCCGCGGCCGGCATGCGCGTCAGCGGCTCGGCCTGCCGCGACCTGTCGCTGGTGGCGGCCGGGCGCGTCGACGTGTTCGTCCAGCACGGCATCAGACCGTGGGACGTCGCGGCCGGGGCGGTGATGGTCGAGGAGGCAGGCGGCCGGGTGCATCTGGAGCTGAGCGGACCGGACCTCACCCGCTCCGGGCCGCTCGTCGTCTACGCCGGGGTTCCGTCGATCGTCGAGCAGGCGCTCGAGATCAGGCAGCGGTCGGGCGCGAGCACCTCGGGTACATAGACATGACCGTCGCCACGTCGCCCGGCGACAGCCCTTCGCGCTGGCCGATCGTCACGCTCGGGTCGATGGGCACGATGGTGTCCCGCCCGTTGCGGCTGAACGCCCACGATGGGTAGTGCATGATCGAGCCGTAGTCGTACGGACCGTAGTCGTCGCCGTCGGTTATGCGCTGGTTGAACTGCGCCTTCATGCCGTCCTGGATGTTGTCCCAGTCGATGCGAACGTACAGGTCGCGGTCCTCGCGGCTCTGCTCGTGCCAGAGCCCGACCGCGTGTCCGATCTCGTGGATCACCGAGCCGACCTCGCACTCCTGCCCGAGCGAGATGAGCTGCCTGCCACCACGCATACCGACGTACGACCAGCACCCGAGCTGGTCGGTGAAGCGCACGTAGTTCGGGAACCTGGGCGCGTTCTCGGCGGTGCGTTCGACGAAGCGGAACGGTGTGAGCTCGGTCCAGTGGGCGATGGCCTCGCGCACCCTCTCGGGGTCCGGCAGGTCGGGGTCGATCGAGAACGGCATGACGCAATCCGGCCACCGGAAGCTCTGCCCCGGTATGCCAACGCCGTAGGTGCGGCCGTCCCCGAGGCTCGCGGCGTTGCGCGCTTGTTCCGTCAGCCTCTGAACGTCGCTGACGGCGCCGAGCGCGATGTCGCCCTCGATGATCGCGACGCCGCCGACGTCGTAGTAAGTGACGGCCTTGTGCGTGAACGTGACGCCCGAGATGACAGCCACGTCCATGTGCGGCGAGCCACGTTGCTCGCACGCCTTCGACCTGGCCCGCTCCGCCTCCGGAGGCGGCACCGTAACCGGCCGGTCTACCCCATCCCCCTCTGCCATCTACCCTCCTCCTAGATCACCTCGGCCTCGCGCCACAGCCACGCCCCCAGGCGCTGGAAGAAGCCGACGTCCTTGAAGTACTCGGTGTGAGCGGCCAGCGGCCCGCGGCCGGTGGTGAACGTGACGTCCTCGACGCCGTCGAATATGGGCTCGGCGGCGTATGCCAGGTAGTCGGACGTGTCGATGACGTTGAGCCACCGCCCGATGCTCATGGGCCGAGCGACGCGCGATCTCTGGCGGCCAGGTACCGACGGGTCGCTGGCGGCGAACAGCTTCATCTCCTCGAACCAGCCGATCTGGTTCCCGACTGTCACCATCGTGTCGACCCGCACGCCCTTGAGGAACGTGGTGAGCACGTCGTAGACGACGTTGGCGCCCATGCTGTGCGCGACGATGATGAGCGGGTCGTTCGGGGTGACCTCCCTAGCGGCCGCCTCGATGGCGTCCCTGACCCTCGTGATGATCGGCCCAGGCTGCTGAGGGGTGCCTCTCTCCTTGAGGTAGACGAAGATGTCGCCGACGAAGTGCGTCAGGTACGGCTGCACGAGCCGGCGCAGGCTGCGCCCCGGCTGACCCCAGCGCCAGTCTGCGACGGCGTCGCGCACCCTGTCGATAGCGCGGGCCAGTGCGTCCCAGACGTCCAGTTGCTCCTGCCAGGTGGGCCCGGCGTCGGGAGCGGGTGAGGCTATGAGGCCGTTGGGGCTACGCCCCGTCTGTTCCTGCGGCCGGACCTGCGACCTCTTCGCGTCGCGGTCGACGGCGTCCTGCAGCGCCAGGCGGCTCTCCTCTTTCAACCTGCCGAGGAAGGCGTGGTCGTGACCGACCTCGTGGATCCACGCCGGCGAGGGGTTCTGCTCCGCGTAGTCGCTGAGCTCGGTGGCCACGGCGACGAGGGCACGGGCGTCGATGCCGCTCTCCTCGATGGCCGTCGACACGAGGAGGTCGATGGCCTCCCTGAAGTCCTGGCGCGCGACGTCAAGCAGCACCGAGTCGGGCTGCGTGTAGCCGGCGGCCTCCTCGCTGATGAGCACCTGCTCGACGGTGACGGTCTCCTGCGGCCCGAGCGCTTCGAGGACCAGCAGCGGGTCGCCTGGCAGCGAGGCGTGGTTCCAAGCCGCTTTGGCGCCGACGTCGCCCCAGTACGGGTTGTGGACCTTGGTGTCCTGCCTCGGCAGCACGTGACGGCGGAAAGCCGCGTCCCTGAACCTCTCTTGGCGCTCGTAGGAGGGTCCTGCCCTCACGCTCACACCGTGGACGAAAACGAGTGGCATCGTCACCTCGCAAGAAGGGTAGTCGTCGAGCCGCCGGGCTGCGTGTGGCCCGCGGGAACGGCGCTAGGCGTGTCATGACTATAGCGCCGGCCCTGAGGAGGTCGGGCGGTGGGTGGTCGGTGGTGTCGTCCTCGCGGCGCGCGATCAGCGCTGGGGGCGCCTCGCCGTGATCGCTCGGGAACGCCATGTGTCTCTGACGGACGCTATGCCAGTATTCCGCTATCGGACTACGACTGCGCTCCCTACACATCCGCGAACGGCGTTCTGGACGACATTCTCTATCGCTTTCTTGCGATCGGCTTATACCGCTACCAGCATACTGTCGTAAGGACCGGGCAAGAGATGGGGAATCCTCGCAATGTCAGCCGACGCCGCCGACCAAGGCCCGCGCGCAGCCACCCGGGATGACTGCCTACGTGAGCAAGGCAGTTCTCCTACTCGGTAGCCGCCCTGGTGCCGCTCCACTGGCACCATCTGGGCGATGGCTCGGGCGGCTGACATCATCTACCTAGCACGGACGCGACGCGGATTCACGCAGAGCGAGCTCGCCGATCTGAGTGGCATCGGTCAACCGAAGATCAGCACCTACGAAAGGGGGCGTGTCGAGCCCTCGTTCGAGGTGGTCGAGAGGCTGGTAGGGCACTGCGGGCTGCGGCTCGTCGTCCGCCTGGAGGACAACACCTCCCCTCCCTTGCCCGAGACGCCGTGGCTGCGGACCCTGCACGCCGTCCAGTGGGCGCTGGCGCGGTCCACCAACTACTTCGGTCTGCTCGAGCTACGTTTGGAGGTCCGTCCTTTCCGGCCCATCCCGAGGCTGTTCGCTAGGACACGCCGCACCAACAGCAGTGTGTGGGTGGCCGACTACCTGGCCCGAACAGTCGGCCGTGTCGAGGTCATCGACCTGGCAAGCGTCCCACCCCGCGAACGGACCGCGATACGCGCCAGCTCGGTGCCCGTCTCGATCGGGTTCGATGGACCTCCGCTCCGCGAGACAAGGGATCATCCACCGCGACCAGACGATCGCTGGTACGCGACCACGATCGTCGGCACTACCGCCGCCACCCTTCATGGCAGACCGCCGCTGAAGACCGAGGTGGGCTCGCGGCGGCGCGTCGAGTTCCTCTGGGCTGTGAAGGAGCGCGAACGCCACGAACAGGCAACCAGGCGGCGCCAAGCTGAAAGGGATCGGCTCTGGCACGAACTCGACGCGAGCAGTAAGAAGCCCGTGAGAAAGAGGTGAGAGGGCCGTCAGAGGCCGTGTTCCATCCTGCGTTCAGATTCGCAGCACCAACTGCGATGAGTGTCTTCGGAAGCGATGAACCTCGCCCTGTACATGGGCGCTTGGGGCGAGGGGAGCAAGTAGCGCAACCGGCCGAGGTCCCGGAGGCACTGAATGTTGAAGCCCGTTCGTTCTCTCGCCATCCTGCTAGCTTGCGCGCTCCTTGCCGCCTGCTCGCAGACGACCCCACCCACCCGGGCGAACCTCTACGTGACCAACCAGTTCCCCGCTGTCGACGCGACCAACGTGCCCGTCGACACGGCCGTCATGGTCGGGTTCGACGGGGACCTCGACGAAGGCTCGCTCCTTCAGCCGATCGTGCTCTCCTCCGAGAGCGGCGCGGTGAGCGGCGAGTTCTTCTACGACACCGACAGCCGCACCCTGATGCTCATGCCTGACGCCGAGTTGGCGAACGATACCGAGTACACGGCGACCGTCGCCGAGTCCATCCGTGGTGTCGCCGGTGCCGTCCTGGACGGCGCGGTCAGCTGGTCGTTCACCACCGAGCCTGCTGCCACCGGCGGCGGCGATGGTGATGGAGATGGCGACGGTGAGGGTGAGCCCGCGCCAGGCGATCAGATCCCGGACGACGAGGGCCCGACCGACGAGGACGGCGACGACCAGTCTGGCAACCCATACGTGCCGCCTCGCGACGAGACCGAGATCGTGCTCCCAGGCGTGCTCTCAGTCTCTCCCAAGCCGTGGACCTACGCCAGCCGCGGGACTTCCGTCGACATCACGTTCGAAGGCGACTTCGCTGCCGGAGCCCTAGAAGAAGGTGTGAACGTCAAGGTCTTCGAGTTCTGGAGGGGTCTCCTCTACGCGATCAGTAAGGGCAAGTTGAACTTCGGCTCCGAGAAGGGCGTCATGAGCGAGGACGGCAACGTCGCCACGTTCACACCCAACGGGAACCTGAAGGCCGACAAGTACTACTGGATCTTCCTGAACATCGACGTCGAGGACGAGCACGACAACCTGCTCGAGGGCCACGCCAACTGGCTCTTCAAGACGCTCAGCAACTGACCGAACGCCGAACCAGCTTGCGGGCGGCCGGGGACCAATCCCTGGCCGCCCGCTCTCGTTCAAGAGACTGCCCCTAGCGCCACCATCTGCCACGATGGAAACTGGTCATAGGAGGCTAACCATGGACCAGAGCCGCGAGAGCGTGCCGGGCGCCGAGCACGGCCGACACGGTGAAGAGGTGCAGCGCGTTCACGTCGAGCCAGAGGACAGGCTCGCGTTCCGTGTCGGCGTCAACATCCTGACGCTGGGACTGCTCGTGCTGGCCGGGTACCTGGTGTGGCGTAACTTCATCCAGTGAGCTTCCTCGCCACCCTCTACCTCATCGTCGCGCTACTGCTGCTCGGGACCATCGCAGCCAGGAGCGTCGCGGCGAGGCATCGCGAGGTCATGGCGTTGACGCTCGGTTCGACCGTGCGACTGGTAGCCGGTCTGGGGCTCTTCGCGCTCATCCTCTACGCGGCGGCCTACTTCCTCGGGCTGGTCGGTGGCTTCTACGAGTCGCTCACCTGCAAGGTCGTCACCCTGCCGTCGTGCGAGGACCCGCTGGCGCTGCCTGGCTGGCTGGCGCTACCCGAGGCGAGCGTCGGCGGGGTCATAGGCATACTCCCCCTCCTAGGCATCTTCCTAGCCAAGGCGCTGCAACCGCGAAGCGCCAAAGAGCAGGGCCAGGGAGGGGCCGCCGAGGCGAACATCGGGACCAACTACTTCGTCTTCGAGCGCGAGGGTGGCCTCGTCAGCGTGCTAGCGACCGAGGAGCTGCCGCCTGGGCTCCAGCCCAAGAACCTGGTCGAGCAGGCCCAGCTCAAGGCGCCGCTGCGCGAACGCGTCCTGTCCGGCGCAGGCGCCTGGCTGGCCGCCAACGCCGCCCTGATAGGCATCTTCTTCGTCGAGATGTGGCTCGCCTGGCTACGTGGCGCGGCCGAAGCCGCTGATAGACAGGTCCGCCTATCGCTAGGGCTAGATGCCGAGTTGCCGGCCGCCTACCTGGGCGTCGCGCAGTGGGGCGCCGTGGTGCTGGCCATCGGGCTCAGCGTCGTCGTGCTGTTCCTGGGAGTCATGGCGCGCTACGGCCTGGGCGTCGCGGGGCGCGGCTTCGCTGGCCTGCGGCAGGGCGCGGGCATCATCGACCTTCTCGGAGCGGCCCTGAGCGTGTTCGCGAGCGGTCTCAGGCACGCCTGGATCGTGGCGGCCGTCGTCATCGGCCGCTTCGCCCTCAAGGCTCAGAGCGCGCTGACCCGCCTCTACGTCATGGCCGTCACGGCTATGGGCAGGCTGCTGCTCAAGCTGCAGAGCGGGGCGCAGCGCGCCTGGGCGTTCTTAGCGATACTCATCGGCACCTTCGTCCTGTTCCTGAGCCGGGTCCTGGGCCGCGTGTTCGCCTGGTTGGGAGGCTTGGGTAGGGGGCGCAGGGACCGGCGCGATCGTACGGACCGGAGCCTTGGAGACGTCGATGCCGAGCCTGTCGCTAGCCGCTCGCGCGGCGGGGTCCTGTCGCTGGCCGCCATCGCGGTCCTGACGCTAGGAGCCAACCAGGCAGACGCGGCGACCACGTACGTTGTGCTTCAGGACGCGTCGGGGGGCGAGGTGACGAGGCTCGACGACGCCAACCGCAAGGTCCTCAGCTGGGCAGACCCGTCGCCGCAGTTAGCGCTCCTCGAGCGCTCCGATCGGCTGATCGTCATCCCCGTCAGGGCGCCGGGCGAGCTCGATACGGTCTACGCCGCGCTGTTCAACGCCGAGTACCCAGGCAGCCAGCTCGACCGCTACGCCTTCTACGCCGAGCTCCGCAACGTGCTGCCCAAGCAGGTGGACGACGGGTGGGGCACGGGCCTGTCCGAGGCTCTACGCACCGCCGCGATCTACCTGAGGGACGCGCCGGCCGACCACGAGAAGGTGCTCATCGTGTTCGGTAACGGTGAGGACCACTCCCCCGTCCCGGTCACCGCCGAGGACCTGAACGGTGCGCTCGAAGGCACCGTCGTCGTGCGCCTCAACGCGGGCCTCGAGGAGCTTGACCGTTGGACGACGCTCTACGAAGCGGCCGGCGCGGGCGCGCAGATCGTCTACGACCAGGCGGCGACCCGGTTGCTGACCGTTAGCGAACTGAGTGCAGCCTTGGAACGGGTCACCCGGGTGGCAGACTAGCCAGGTACCTTACTCACCCGGAAGGCATTGGCATGCAGCGCGTTGATCGGCGGAGCTTAGCCTCACGCCCGTGGACTACCCTTGCCCCATGGACGACCAGCTCGAAGGCGCAGGCACGCTGACGACCGACGCACCAGACGCCGCCTACCGCGTGCGGTTCGTGCGCGCGTACGACAGGCCTGTCGAGGACCTGTGGGCGGCGGTCAGCTCGCCCGAGGGCCTCGACGCCTGGTACCCGACCAAGCTGAGGACCGACGGGGTAGTCGGCAACCCGGTCGACGAGTCGTTCGAGAGCAAGGACGGCACACCTCCCCTGCCGGTCCCGCCCGGCACGCTGACCGCGTACGACCCGCCCCGCGTCTTCGAGTACCGCATCCACGGGCCGGCCGAGGCGCAGTACCCCGGCATGGTGGGCGAGCAGCTGATCCGCATGGAGGTAAGACCGGGCGCGAGCGAGGAGGAGAGCGTGCTGACGTTCACGCACGACCTCTCAACGCTAGAGGGCGCGCTCGACGTGCTGTCTGGCTGGCACTACTGCCTGGAGTTCCTCGCCCTCCAGATGGGCGCGCACGGCGAGCCGACAGACGACAACCTGCAGCGCTTCAAGACGTACTACGAGGAGAAGTTCCGAGGCGGCCCTGCGGGGGCCGCCCCTTGAGTAGATCAGAGAGTTCGCCCTAGGCGACCGTCGCGGCAGCCTGCCGCGCCGTTACCTACGACTGACGATGGTCACCGTAGGTTCGCCGCCGCTCGGATCGCTTCCCGGCGTCACATCACGCAGCGCCACGTCGAAGTGAACCCCGCCAGAACTGGAGATGTCGATGTTCCTGGCGCGGATGGCGCCTAGTAGGTCAGAGCTGCTGCTGTACTTCGCGTCCGTCAGCGGTGCGTAGACGTTGGCTGTCAGGTTCGCGCTGCTGGAGATGTTCACGCCCTTGTTGCCGCTGTATGACGAGTAAACGGTGAACACGGTGTCGCCGTTCGAGTTGACCGGCGGCGGCGCCTTGCCGGTGCCCGTGCCCTCCAACCTGAAGCTACTAGCCGTATCGAACTTGCCCGTGACGAACACCGTTAGCGTGCTGCCGTCGTCGATCCTCAGCTTGGAGCTGCTACCGGCGTCGAAGTCGCCGTCGATGATGAGTATCACGTCGCCGCCCGAGATGCGGACCGTGGCCGAGCTGGCCATGTCGAAGTCCGAGAGCTTGTATGCCTCACGCAGTTGACCGAACACGTCGACAGTGACAGTAGAAAGCCCTCTGTCTTCCATCGGGTCGCTGCTCTTGGGCTGTCCCATGACCTGGCTGGGCGTGATGAGCCAGTCTGTCGAGCTGGACGCCTTGATCGAGCCGGTGACTGGGGCGCCCTCGAAAGCGGACATGACATCCACGATGTCCAGCGGGTCACACTCTTCGCTCGCCGGCGGTTGCACCGCAGGGCTGTCGTTCTGCCTCACGGTCCCGGTAGGGATGTGCGTCGTCATGCTGCTCGACTTGGGGATCGAGATGGAGCCACCGACCTGGACGAGCGGCCCTCTCGCTTGGGCGCTCGACGAGAAGCTCAGGTCCCCGTTCGCGAGGAGGTTCCCGAGGACCGATGCGCTAGAGCCAAGGCTAACGCTCCCCGTGGCGTTCACACTGCCGCGGAACTGCGCGCTGCTAGAGGCCGTGACGTCCCCGTTGGCGTAGGTGTGCCCGTAGACGGTGGCGCTGCTCCCCGCTGTGAGGTCTCCGCGGGAGAACACGTCACCGTAGACCCTGGCCGAGCTGGAGATGCTCACAGAGCCGTCGTCCGAGAGCGTGATTATGTTCCCTTCGTAGCCGCGGCTCGAAGCGCTGTACGGGCCGACGCGAGAGTCGAAGCTGTCCACGCCAGCGCTGCTGCTGAACGTGGCGCTCTCGCAAGCGATGAGCCCACCCTGGAACGGGCTGGTACCGCCCCCGCCGCCAGAGGTGAACACGGCCAGGGCCTCCGCCACGTACTGCGCGTTGCGTGGGCCCTGACCCGCGATCCTGAGGGCGACCTGGTCGTCAGACCGGCGGTCGTACCAGGTCCCGGATGCAGGCGAGAACGTGACGGTGCCGCCAAGGCCGGTCACCGAAGGCAGGGATGGCCCCACCTCGGGCAGCCGCCCTTCGTCCTTGTAGATGTCGAACAGCATCGCGACAGTGGCGTCGATCCCCGCGTTCGCGTGGCTCCTGGCTATAGATGACGTGACCTGGTTCTCGGAGATGAGCAGGTTCGAGCGCGTGAGCACCATGGAGGCGATGCCAAGCACCATCACTGACGCCAGGATGAGGATCACCGTGACGATGGCGATGCCGCTCGAGTCCATCTGGCGACCTGACCGGCCGGGGTTCACTGCGGGTTGCTTCACGTATGCGTCCTTCCTCGGGCGCGGATCGTAGCCTTGCGAGAGCTGGCTCATCAGAGGTTCGCCATCACGACGGTGAAGTCCTGGTGGGTGCTGCGTCCGTCTTGGGTCAGCTCGAGCCTGAGGTCGAGCGCCCTGACCGTCGAATGGTCGACCGGACCGGTGCGGAGGGTGCCAGACACGTCATCGCTCCTGCGGTACCCGAGCAGGACGAGCCTGTCCACACCTTCGGCGACCGGAACCCGTTGACCGCCGACGGCCCTGAACAGCTGTCCGTCGTCGACCTCGAACTCCACGGACTGCACCGAAGGGCTCGCCTGGTACCGCGACTCCTCGTACTGGCTCGTCAGCGACTTCACGACCTGTACCCCGTCCTGGGTCTCGGTATCGACGGCGAGCGGAGACGCGCCCACGGCGCATTCGGACGGGTCGCCGCAGTAGCCGGCCAGGCCGATGTCGTACTGGATCGCCTCGATCGCAGCCTGGATCCTGGCCGAGCTCGAGGTCACCGTCCGGTTGACCTCGTACGCCCGCCTTGTGCTCACGTAGACGCTGCCCAGCGTCGCCAGCAGGACGAGGAGGATGGCCGACGCGATGAGCAGCTCGACGACGGTGAACCCGCCAGAACGGCGCCTCACCGCATCACCACGGTCCGCAGGACCACTTCCCGCTCGTCATCAGTGACCGTCACCGTCACGGCGTGCGCGGCCTGAACGGCAGCGGACGCGACACCGCAGTCGAGGTCGCGTGCGCCCGTCACGACGCACGGCCTGATCTCGACGACACAGCCCGTGCCGGTCGTCGCGCACGAGCGTGTCAGCGGCGCCTCGTTGGTCATGGCGGCGCTGCGCCAGACGTCGACCTCGGACCTAGCCGTGGTGTTCAGGCGCTGCATCGCCTGCGCGGTGCGCGTCGCGTTCAGCCCGCTGGCCTGCAGCCCGGCCACCGCCAGGACACCAACCACCAGGATCAGCAGGGCGATGACCACCTCGACGAGTGTCAGGCCGGCCTGGAGGCCCCTTGGCGTCCTCACAGGACACCGACCTCTCCGCCGGCTCCGACGACGAGCGTCGCGCTGGACGCGGTGGCGTCGATGGTGACCTCGAGGTCGGAGAAGACGGTGGCGCCTGAGCACTCGCGCAGCTGGCCGTTCGGCAACCACACGAACTGGGTCAGCCCGGAGCTTATGTGCGCGCCGCGGTACTCGCTCAGGTCGACAGACCTGAGCTCGGTACGCCCAGACACGTTGCAATCGAACGTCTCGGCGTTGTCGCTCTCGTGAACGAGAAGCTCGGGGGTACCGCTGCCGATCGTCACGATCATCGGCCGGTTCACCTTGATCGCTTCGAACCTCGCCTGGCGCGCCACGGCGGCCATGGAGTTCGCGGCCAGCCGGGCCGGCGGCGTCCGGAAGCTCGGCGCCGCGATAGCGGCCAGTATGCCGATCATCGCGATGGCGACGAGCAGCTCGATCGTGGTGAGCCCGGCGATCGAGCGCCCAGTTCTCTTGTTCTCCCAGGTTCGCCGATTCATAGTTCGCATCCCGTTCGACCGAGGCCGTGAAGTGTCCTGCTGACGGCTTCGGCACCTATCCATGTGTCGCAAGGTAGCCTTTCGTCTCTGACGGCCTTCTGAACCTATCTGCCCGTGACGAACGCCTCATCTGGCGCTGCTAGCGTCGCTTCATGAGCGGCGGCCCGCATGGCCGAACCGCATAAGGAGGGACGCGATGCCGCTACGCCTCATCGAAGGCCAGTACGCCCCGGGTGACCCCTTCTGTGTCGACCTCGAGACCGATGACGTCGAGGGCGCAGCGGAGTTCTACGGCCGAGTCTTCGGCTGGGAGTTCGATGGTCCTAGAGGACAGCTCCGCGCGATGAAGAACGGCCGGATGGCCGCAGGCATCGGACTGATGGGCGAGTTGCAGCTCGACAGGAAGATGTGGTGGGTATGCCTCGCGTCCCCCGAACCAGGCGCTGGAATCAGGAAGGCCGAGGACCTGGGTGCGACCGTCAACGGACCGATCGAGGTCGAGGGCCTCGGCCAGATAGCGACGGTACTCGACCCCTCGGGCGCGGCGTTCGCCCTGTGGCAGCCGAAGAACATCAACCCAGGCGCGCTGCACGGTGCGCACGGCGGCATCGTGTGGGCCGAGCTGCTGACCAGCGAGCCATCGGCCGTGGCCCCTTTCTACGAGAAGATGTTCGGCGTCAAGGCCGTGCCCGTCGAGCGGGCGGGCGCCGTCGACGCGTCGTCAGGTGCCCTGAACCTCGAACTGCAGGAGATCGAGGTCAAGCGCGTCTTAGCCGGCATCGTGCCTTCGGTTGGCCACGGCACCAGAGACCGAAGCGAGGCGCTGGCCGACGAGTCGGCAGAGGCGCGAGGCGACGGCCACCCACGCTGGCGGGCGTACTTCATGATCGAGGACTCGCAACACTTCCTGGAGGTCGCTCGCGGGGCCGGAGCGAAGCTAGTCGAGTCGAGGACCTCCGCGTCGGGCCAGGCGGTCACCGTCCTGCGCGACCCACAGGGCGCCGAGTTCGCGGTGGTCGAAGGAACGTAGTTGTGACCTCTGCACACCCTTGAGCCTTCTATGAGACCACTATGAGGATGTAGCGTCCGAACGAGGTCACACGACGTAGCCCGGGCGTGCCACATGGTGCGCCACGCAAGCGGTTTGGCCCGAATCTCGACGGACGCAAGCTCACGGGGGTGCGGGTGACAGAGCTGAGTTCCGGCACGACACGGCGAACCGCTCGAGGCTTCACCACGGTCGAACTGCTGATCGTCATCGCGATCATCGGCATCCTGGCCACGATCGCCGCCCTCAACCTGCGCCCGTTCAGCAACCACGCAGAGAACGGGGCCAACGCCATCTCGGCTGGCCTCAAGCAGGCGCGCGCCAGGGCCATGGCCACCACGAGCGCCTACCGCCTCGTCTATGCGTCACCGACAGAGCTCGAGGCCTCCTACGCCACCAGCTGCGACGCGGGCTCCTGGACGCGTGAGCCCACGTACGACATCGCCGTCGAGGACACGGCGCAGATCGAGCTCAGCGGGGACGACTCCTCTGACGGCTGGGAGCTGGTCGCCTGCTACAACAGCCGGGGCTTCGCCGAGGCTAGCCGGCTCATCACCGTCGTGGACAACAGAGACAACACGAGGACCGTCGAGATCTTCGTCGGCGGAGGGGTCGTGATCGAGTGAGGAAGGGCCTGACGATCATCGAGGCGCTCGTGGCCATCGCCATCCTGGCCGTCGCCATGGCAGCGCTGATCCCGGTCTTCGCACGCAACGCCAGGATCAACACGCAGATGGAGCTGAGGAGCGGCGCCGTCTCGGCTGCCCAGTTCGTCCTAGACGACCTGCGGATCAGCCAGCGCAGCAACTGGAACGGCACCTGGCCAACCTCGCGAGAGGTCGAGGCAGGCTCACGCACGTACGACGTTGACATCGACGTGTGCACCTCAGACCTACCCGGTTCTCCGTGCCTCACCACCCTGGACGCCAAGCACATCCGGTTGGAGGTGACGCATGACGGCACCACGTACTTCGAGGTCGAGACCGTCTTCACCCGCTTCGACTGACGGCCTCACCCTGGTGGAGCTGCTCATCGCCATGCTCATCGCAGGCGTCGTGCTGGGCGCGGCGCTGGCCCTGACCCTCTCCAGCCGGAAGCTGTTCGACGTCGACACCGCCCGCACCGAGGTCAACCAGAGCCTGCGCGGCATCCTCGAGATCATCGGCAACGACGTTCGTATCGCCGGCGAGAGACTCAACAGCTTCGGCTCGACCGGCCACATAAGCCACCCGCTGGCCGCCGTCGAGGTGCGCAACGGCAACGAGCTGATCTTGCGGCGCAACATGATCAACGAGATCCTGCCGTTGTGCCAGGACGTCGCGGGGGCGGCGACCTCGCTCGCGGTGGCGACCGACGACGAGTCGGTCTACGTGAGCGTTCCGCAGTGCAACCCCGAGTACATCGGCGTGGACGCCGACGACAACGGGACGCCTGACGCCCTCGAGGAGTGGGCAGCGTTCCGAGGCGAGAACGGCCCGACCCTGGGTGCCTACATCTACTCGCGCGTGGACGACAAGTCGGACTACTTCCTGTACACGGACGAGTCGACCACCACGATCTCGATAACTACCACCGGCCTTCACAACTACACGGTCACCGAGAAGCCCGTCATCGTGCTCGTCGAGACGCGCCGCTACTACCTCAACGGCGACGTCCTGGAACTGGAGATCAACGGCGACGCGGACAACCCGCTCCGCCTGATCAACAACGTGACCGAGTTCAACGTGGCCGCCGTGACCCCCACCGGCCTCGAAGACGACTACGTGGCCAGCGGTAGCGCCTGGAGCAGCCTTGGCGGCGTCGAGGTGACGCTGACCGGCGCGATCCAGGAGCGCGGCGGCACGGTGGAGCGCAGCCTCAGCTCGAGGTACTTCCCGCGCAACGTCCTCTCCAACTAAGGAGCCTGAGGGTGCAACCAAAGAACACGAGCGGCTTCGCCGTGATCACCGTCCTGCTGATGGTGGTCGTCCTGATGTCCCTGATCGTCGCGCACTTCTTCCTCACCAACGTCGAGGTGAGGACGACCGCGGCCCAAGCGGCGTCCGCCAGCGGCTTCTACGCCGCCGAGTCCGGCCTGAACCTGCGTGGCGACGACATCCTCAACATCTTCCGAGAGGACAACCTGCCTGTCGGCGTCAGCCCGTCGGCAACCGACCCTTGCACGTCTGGCAACCAGGGCAGCGGCGATTTCGCTTGCGAGCAGTTCACCCTCAACGACCGAGACGTCATGACGTACGTGGTCGAGGACCCGCTGAACACAGCCGGCGGGGCCCTGATCCTCATCCCTCAGAACGAGCTCTTCGGCGGCCTGAACGCCCTCGAGAGCCGCTACTCGGTCTTCTCGCGCGCCACGCACCCGACCTCCGAACGCGTCGAGGCCATCCTCGAGATGATCTTCCGTAGCCGGGTGGTGCCCATATTCCAGTTCGCCGCCTTCTACAACAAGGACCTCGAGATAAACCCTGGCCCAGACATGACGCTGAACGGCCGCGTACATGCCAACGGCAACCTGTACCTGACCTCGGACGGCAACACGCTCAGCATCGACGGGCAGGTGACGGTGGCCAAGCGACCGGGTTCGGAGGAGGCCACGGGCCTACACAGGCACAGGAAGGACGACAACCGCTGCACCGGCCAGGTCCAAGTCGATGACCTCAGCGGCTACGAGGACATCACCTGCGGGATGGGTTCACCCGTCCCCCAGACCACCTTGGACCAGTGGAACGGCCAGATCGTCACGGGACTCGACACGCTAACGGTCCCGCCGCTCCGCTCCTTCGAGCCAGGCGGCGAGTACTGGGACAGGGCCGAGCTGCGGGTGGCCCTGGTCATCAGCGGGTCGTCGCGGTCGGTGGTCGTCAGGAACGCCGACGGCAGCCAGAACAGCACGCTGACGACCAGGCTTAGGAACTGCCAGATGGCGCCAGGCAGCAACCCTGCCTACCGCCGGCCAAGCAACGTGAACGAGCGCAACCGCGCTGTCCACTACTCGAACTCGTTCCGGAACAACCGCGAGGGCGCCAGCATCGAGATGCTGGAGGTGGACGTCGCCGGCGTTCTCAACTGCCTGCACGCCAACCGGAACGACTTCCTCCCAGGCAACGGGATCAACGACACCAGCCAAGGTGGACTGGTCTTCTTCTTCACGGTCGAGGGCAACAACTCAAACGGCCAGAACAACTACGGCATCAGGCTCCGGAACGGCGACCAGCTCGCCGCGACCATCGGTGGCGCCCCGGCCATTCAGGGTCTCACCGTCGTGAGCGACCAGGCTGTCTACGTTCAGGGTGACTACAACCTCAACTCGAGCTGGAAGCCCGCGTCGATCATCGCGGACTCGTTGAACATCCTCTCCGAGGCCTATGACAATCAGACCGGCAACTGGACAGCTGACAACTACGCCGACGAACGCTCGCATCAAGGACTAGGCTCCCGAAACGCGGAGCGAACGGAAGTGAACGCCGCCTTCCTGGCCGGCACCGACGTCACGGGCGGGTCCGAAGGCTCTGCCGGTGAGAACCGCGGGAACTACAACGGCGGGCTCGAGAACTACCCGCGCTTCCACGAGGACTGGAGTGGGGTCAAGTTCCGGTACCGGGGCTCCTTCGTGAGCTTCAACGAGCCACAGCACGTCGATGGCCACTGGGGTACAGGGAACGTCTACGACCCGCCGACGCGCGACTGGGAGTACGACACCCGCTTCAACAACATCAACGAGCTTCCGCCCATGAGCCCGACGTTCGTCTACCTGCGGCAGGAGCTGTTCGTCAGGGAGTTCGAGCAGTAGGTTCGGGCAGTGTTCGCTGCCCGGGCCGCACGAGCACGTGGACAAGGCGAGCGGCGCCCTTTCGTAGGGGCGCCGCTCGTCATGGGACTAGGCGGGAGGAGGTCAGTCGCTGAGCGGCTCGTACACCTGCTCACGGTGCCCGAACGTGAAGGTCCGGACGTCGGAAACGCCGTCGATGCCGACCGTCGGGAAGTAAGGCGGCGTCAGCCCTTGGGCCAGGCGCGGGTCGAATGTGAACTGGCGGTAGAAGCCGGTCTCCAGCTCTTCTGACCCCGGGTCGAACGTGCCGAAGGCTCCGTAGTTCTTCTCGATGATGCCGCCCAGGAGCCTGACCGCGCCGCGGTCGCTGCCCTTGTTGTAGTCCTCCACGGCGACGACACCGTCGCTCGTGAGTATCGATGCCTGGATCCGCACGTCCTCCGGGGCGTTCCTGTCGTCGTCCTTGCCATGGTTATGGCCGATCATCACGTTGCTTGTGGGCGCGAAGATGCCAAGGACGTTGTAGGCGTTGAAGTTGTCGCAGTTCGCCTGCACGATGTTGCCCTTGCTGTCGCGGTGGAGGTAGCCCGTGCACGGCTGGTCCTCGTACACGAGGTCGCTGGTGATGCGGGCGCCGCCCTCCGGGACGATCGTGAGCTGCGCGAACGCGGCGACAGCGGGCCTGGCCGTTGCTGGGTCGCTGTTCTTGGCGCGGCCAGGGCCACGGAGCCTGGGTACGTAATCGTCGATGTAGACGACGCCGTTGAAGTCGGACGTCACAGTCGACCAGAACTCCGAATCCTCGACCCACTGCTCGAGCACGCCGTCCTGGGACAGGCGCCAGGTGACCGTCTCGCACTTCCAGCAGCTCCTACCCAGCTCGAAGTACTGGTAGGTGGACTCCTGGCCGGCATCGATCGGGTCGCCACCGGAGTCGGCTGCCCACATCTCGAAGTACTCGACGTCGCCTAAGTCGATGTAAAGACCGTTCTCCTTGGCGAGCTTCTCCTGGTCGAACGCGTTCTCCGGCAGCTCGATGTAGTCCGAGCGCCAGTCGACGCCGTCCGCGAACTGAGGCCTGTTGGTCCAGTTGTTGGCGTCCATGTTCGGGGCGTTCCCGCCCTTCTCCAGGTTGGTCGCGCTCCTGAAGTCCCCGTTGCCGCCGTTGTAGGCGTAAGCACCCTGGTCACCCTTGTTCTCGATGCCAGCACTGCTGACGGCGCCACCGAACCACGGTCGACCCCTGAAGTTGAAGTTGCCGTTGGTGTGCACTGGACCGTCGAAGAGCGTGCTGGATGTGAACCAGATACGGCTGCTGGAGCCCGAGAAGGCGTGCTCGTCCGTGAAGAGTGCGTACCTCGCGAAGGAGCGTCTGCCGACCTCGAACTGGTACTCGCCCTGCGTGACGACACGGCGACGGAACTCGCCGATCACGCCGTCGGAGACCATAACGAACGGTAAGGCGTACGTCTGGTTGCCACCCATCTCGCGCCTGCTGCCGCTCACGAAGCGGCCGTCCCCGAGGTGGATGCCTTCGGGGAGTTCTTGGTCGCAGGCCTCCTCTGTCACGTGGATGCGGACCGTGAGCACGGCACCGTCAGAGAGCTCGCGGCCGCCGCAGAGCAGCGTGTCGATCTGGTACTGCAGGGAGCTGGCGACGATCTCCAGGTCGGAGGCCACCGAGCCGGGTCGCGGCGCGTTCTCGTCGTGATCCGAGGTCCCGAAAGACCAGGAGCCCGTGGTGTCGGACTCGCGGGTGACGATCGTGTCCATCGCGTAGCGGACGTCGTTGCGCAGCAGCGAGTTGCCAAGGTTGGCGCCGCCGTGGGCGACGAGCAGCGTCTGCACGATGGCCGCGTCGTCCTGGCCGTGTCGTAGCTCGTCCATGGTGCGGGTGAACAGCAGCACCATCACCATCGAGGCGACTGCCATGAGCGCCAAGGCGGCGACCATTGCGATGCCCTGGGTGCGGCGCTCGGGCTTGGGCACCCGGACGCGGGCTTTCGTCTTGAACATCGAGACTCGTCTCTGGTTGCGTTCAGAACCTAGCGACATATCCACCACCACAGGAACCTGAAGCAGTTGGGTTCGTCACCGCCACCACCATCGTCCTCGTCGTCACCCGGGCCGCTGCCGCCACCGCCCTGGTCGTCGTCTCCCTCGTCCTCGTCATCACCGGGGTCGCCGCCGCCGGGCTCGTCGTCTCCCTCGTCACCTTCGTCCTCGTCGCCACCGGGGTCACCGCCGCCCGGCTCGTCTTCGCCAGGGGGCGTGCTTGTGCCCCCGGTGCAATCAACGACCGAGGTGATCGGGCGCTCCTCGTTGCCTAGACCGGCAAGCTCGATGAAACCGGTGTAGTCACGCTCTACATCGCCCGAGTCGCTCCGCATCGTCAGGTGCAGGCGCGTCAGTTCGTACTCGGTGCCACCGTCCTCGATGACAGGCTGCGGCGCACCGTCCACACGGCGTGGTGCGTCCTCGATCAGCGTGCCGGACGCTGAGGTGTACTCGTACTGGAGCGCGAACTCGGAGAGGTTGTAGGCCATCGGCTCCTCTATGAGCCCCTGGGTATCAAAGGTGTGTTGGTAGAGGGTCCGCTCGTCCGGCTTGTACTCGAAGCCCAGGGCGTACACGCCGTAGATACGCGTGTTCGGGGTGTAGTTCACCGGGATCGTGCACCCGCTGTGGTTGATGCGGGGTGCCGAACCCGACCCGCTCCAAGACCCACCGACGCTTGTCACCGTAGGGATGAAGACGCCCTCTCCTCGACCGTTGACGAGGATGGCGGGCCCACCCACCAGGGCGTCGACCGCATCGGGGTTCGACGAGTAGACGTAGGTGTGCGACTTTGAGCCCCATTCACTGCCAGGCGATGGCTCGACAGCGATGCCGCCGTCACCAGATAGGAGGAGGAAGGAGACGCTCCGGTGGCCCGCGTCTGCCGGGAAGTCCACAAGGGTGCCCAAGACCGCGGAGCGCAGGTCCTGGGTGACGATCTCGGTGACACGCCTCAGCTTGGACTGCGTGTTGGTCGCGTCCTGCTGAAGACGGTTGACCATGAGCGCCTGAACGATGCCGCTGCTGGCGAAGGCGATGATCACGCCAAGGATCCCCAGCGCGATGAGCATCTCTACGAGCGTCATGCCCGCCTGGCGGCTCGCGCCCGGTCGCTGTGAGAGCTTGCGATGCATGACGATCACCTTCCGAGCGTTGCGCCCACGACGCAGCGCTCGCCTTCCGACCCCGCGTAGCAGACCGTCACGCGGTACTGGGCCAACTGGCTCATGGATACGGTCAGGTCACCAACGTTCTCGATGGTCACCTCGTACTCGGCGGCGTCGGCAAGGTCCATGTTGGTCAGGCTCTCGAGGGCCGTGCTGCTCAGCTCCAGCTCCTTGCCCTCGGCAGGCAACAGGCCGGCCTCTTCCCCACCGGCGATGCGGCGCCCCACCGTGTCGAGGATCTGGGTCGCCTGCGTCTTGTTGTTGCCAGCCCGGCTCTCCCTGAGCGAGCTGGTCGAGACCGTCGCCAGGGAGCCCAGGACGATGGAGACGACGGCGAGCGCCACGATCGTCTCGAGGAGGGTCAGGCCCAGGGAGCTACGCATCAGCCCGTACCCTGCGCTTCCGACATGACCTCGCCTATCAGCGAGACCTTGAGGCGGTAGTCGCCCTGACCCGTGGAGACCATCAGGCCCTTCTCCCTGTCAGGGAGCGTCGAGAGGTCCACCTTGCCAGGCGGCAAGAACCGGAGGATGGGGTTCTCGGCGCCGATGCTTACCTCGGAAGGCAGCTCGTAGCTCCGCAGCACCCGGTCACGGTTCAGGTCGACGAGCTCCAGGCCATCGTCCGTTCGGTTGAGCTCCACGACGGACCCGCGCGACGCTGCCGCCGTAGCGCCCTGCCAGACGCTCTGCTGGAACGTTGCGATGGCTCCGCTCGCCTGCTGCCGCTGCGCGATGCGGTGACCGTTGACGAACGCGAGCCCGCCAACGATCCCGATGATCGCGATCACGATCAGCAGCTCGAGGAGCGTGAATCCCTTGGTGTCGTTCATGCGCGAGTTCCTCCCGCTTTGGCCCGGGCTGGGCCGTCCACGGGGCGAACCTTATCGATGTACTTCTTACTTGGGTCTTACGTAGAGTGTGGCGATTGCCACGGCGTCATCTCAGCTTCTCATGTGGCGAACCGTTGACCGCCCAGTCGGAAAGTGGACGTGGGAGTAGGCGAACGAGAAGCGCCCCGGGTCATCTGATCCGGGGCGCGAGAGTGCCGTGAACCGCTACGGGCCTAGCCCGTTTCGCCGAGACCTAGTACACCTGCTCCCTCTGACCGAAGCTGAAGGCACGCACGTCCTTGACGCGGTCCAGGCCGATCGTCGGGAAGTACGGTGGCGACACGCTCGAGTACATGCGAGGGTCGTACGTGAACGTGCGCGAGTAGCCGTGTGTCTGATTACCAGTCCTGCTGTTGAACATGCCGAACGCCCCGTAGAAGTTCTCGATGATCCCACCCAACAGGTTCACCGAACCGCGGGGGGACCCCTCGTCGTAGTCCTCGACGGTGACGCGGCCTTCTGAGCTCATGAGCACGCCCTGTATGTGGACGTCGTCTGGGGCGTTGTAGCTGCCCGAGCTGTTGTTGTGCCCGATCCAGACGTCTGAACGCTGCGTGTAGAGGCCGAACACGTTGAGCGCGTCGAGGTTCTCGCAGGTAGATGGCGTGACGGTCCCGTCGGACTCGCGCTGGGGCGCCGAGCTGCATGGCGCGTCCTCGTACTTGATGTCGCGGGTGATGCGCACCAAGCCGTCGGTCGCCAGGGTCATCTGTGAGAAGTGGGCCACTGCAGGTGCCGCGGTGGCGGGGTTACCCGAGCTGGTGCGTGATGGGCCGCCGAAGCGGGCCACGCGACCATCCACGTAGATCACGCCGTTGAAGTCGAGGATCGGCTGCCCGCTGGCGTTGACGGCCTGCTGCCACGGGTCGGTGGCGTTCGCCCTGTACTCGAGCCTGCCCGTCGCGTCGAAACGGTAGTACCAGCGGGTGGAGCTCTGCGAGTCGCACCGGTTGTCCGAGCTCATGCTCGAGCACCTGCGCGCTTCGATGTACTGGTAGGTGGTCCTCGGAGTCCAGACGCCGTTGACGAGCGTCGGCGAGTTGCCGTCGGCGTCTCCCGCCCACATGTAGAGGTACGAGAGGTTGTTGTCGTCGCCGAAGTGGATGCCGTTGTTGAGAGCTTCGGTCTCCTGCTGGTGAGCGTTCCTGGGCAGCGGGATGTACTCGGACTGCCAGTCGACGCCACCCGTCAGCTCGGGCCGGTTCTGCGGGTCGTTGCCGAACGACGGGTTGGGGCCGAGGTTACGGCGGAGGGTGTTCTCCTGGTCGTGGAAGAAGGCGCCGTAGTCGTGGTTGGTGCAGTACTCCTCGACCTGACCAGTGGACGGGTTCGTGCGAGTTGAGCGGTTCCAGGTAGGGCAACCGGCCGACGTCACCTTATGTCCGAACCATGGGTTGTCGTAGAAGCGGAAGTACTCGTTGGTGTGAACGGGCCCATCGAAGAGGGTCTTGTCCGTGAACCAGACAGACGAGCCACCTTGGCCGCCGCTGGTCCTGTGGACGTTGGTGAACAACGCGTACTGGGCGAACGTGACACGGCCGACCGTGAAGCGGTACTCGCCCTGGAGCACCACGTTGCGGCGGTACTCGTTGAAGCTGGCGTCCGAGACCATCACGAACGGGATCGAGTACTCCTGGTCGGCTGGACGCGGCGCGCCCATCACGAAGCGGCCCTGCGGCAGGTTCACGCCCTGTGGCAGCGGCTCACCACAGGAGGTGCCGGTGACGTAGACACGCACCGAGACGGTCGCTCCAGGTTGCATGTCCGTGAGCGCCGAGTCGCAGAGCAGCGCGTCGATGTCGTCCTGCAACTCTGTTGCCACCGAGCTGGAGGCCGTGAGGTCGCTTACGACCGTGCTTGGGGTAGGTGACGAGCTGCTGCACAGGCCCTCACCGAACGACCAGCACGTCGTCGTGCTGGATCGCACGTTGACGATGGCGTCCAGCGCGTCGCGCACCGGCCCCGTTAGCAGCGCGCCGCCCAGGTTGGCGCCGCCACGTGCCAGTAGCAGCGTCTGAACGATGGCCGCGTCGTCGCGGCTGTGGCGTATCTCGTTGAGCGTGCGGGCGAAGAGCAGGGTACCGAGGCCCGCCACGACGACCATCGTCATCAGGGCGAGGATCATCGCCATGCCGCGCTGGCGTGAGCTTCTCACGAGCATGACGACACCGCCTTCACCGTGAACGACTGGTTGCCGGCCAGCTCGACCTGACTGACGTAGTTGCGTGACACTTCACCCGTCACTGCCTGTCCCTCGCCTTCCAACTGGACCTGTAGCCTCACCAGCTCGACGCTTGCCGAGCCGATGGTCGCGTTCCTTGCGGGGTGACCGCCAACCCGCAGCGGCTCGGTCAGCACATGCAGCGTTCCGTCCGCCTCGCGGTACACGTAGCCGATGTCCACCCCTGTGAGGTCGAACGCCAGCGG
>CAZFAQ010000035.1:0-21683 GCA_964517055.1 uncultured bacterium
ACCGGTGCGAGTCGGTCCTCCGCAACAGCGAGAACGACCTGCGTCGCATCTGGCGGCTTGTCAGGTGGCGCGACCAGAACGCAGTGCAGGAGGCCGTTAGTGAGCATCGCGCCCGTTCGCTGAAGCGCTTCAAGGAGCTCGCATCGCGCGCTGAACACGCTCACGCACCCGGCTGATAGCCTTGCGCACATGCGGAAGCACCTCTGGCTTAGCGCCGCTGTCGCGGCGACCCTGACGCTCTCCTCGTGCGCCCCGTCCGCTCTCGGCGGTTCGGCTAACAACCCTTACCCGGCTGTCGGCGGGGTGCCTGTCGCGGACCCGGGACAGACCGTCTACCTGCGCGTCGACCACGCCCTAAGCGATGTCGGACTTACACCGAGCACGCTAGAGCCCGCGATGTGGGTGCCCAGCGGATACTCGTCCGAGCTCGGTGACGTGACCGGCCAGTTCGGCTTCGCGGCCGACAAGATCCCGGACGGTTGGGGGTTCCGGTTGCACTCGGTGCGCGTCGAGCGCAGCTCGCAGCGCGCGTCCGGATCCCGCGACGACGGCCGGACCGTCTACGCGCTGTGGGCGGTATACGAGGTGACAGCGCCAGAGGACGGCATCCCAGGTCCGTACCGGTTCCGGGGCACGCTGCGTGCGCGGGGCGGTGGCGAGGTGCCAGTCAGGCTCGACGTCGAGCTGGCTGGCTGACGCAGAGAGGTTCAGCCGGGGAGGTCGCGGGCCAAGCCTGTGACCGACCAGCGTCCGTTCCTGTCGCCCGGGGCCCGAACGAGGCTCAACAGGAAGTCTCCCGCGCCGGTCCGTACGGTCGCGCGGGCGACCTCGCCGTGTTGCGCGGTGCGCACATCGACGTCGACCAGACCAGCCGAGCCCACCCCTACCAGAGGCCTGTAGAGGTCGTTAGAGAACGCCCTCATCAGGTCCTCGAGGCTGCCGAGCTTGGGTCTCAGATGGTCGGCCGCGGTGTTCAGGAGCGCGGCCGCCGCCCTGACGGGTAGGTCCATGGCGTCGAGTAGCGCAGCTACGAAAGCATCTGGTCCGTCTGCCACGTGCTCGGGGGCCGTTCCGCCGGCCACCTGGGCCTCTAGGCGCCACAGGTCGGCCGGTTCCTCGCGTCGGGCAGCCAGGGCGTACCAGCCGCCCGAGGCGACTACCTGCGCGGGGCGAAGGCTCGAGCCGTAGTTGGATGACATCGCGTGGCCGTAGGCGCCTGCGACCTCTACGGCCAGCAGGCTGCCCGCCTCGACGCCCGTCAGGTCGACGTCACGAGCCAGACGATCGGCGTTCTCGCACAGTGGCCCGTCCAGGTCGGTGCCGATGAGCGGGCCGCGGCGAGCGGCGTCCTCGCCGACGACGCGGATCGGATGTTTGGCTCCGTACAGCGCCGGTCTGACCAGGTCGGCCATGCCGGCGTCGGTGATCACGTGCCGGACGGGGCCGCCCTCCTTGACGTGAAGCACCCTGGTGAGGAGTACGCCGGACTCCGCCACGAGGAACCGCCCCGGCTCGATGATCGGCGTGACCCCGTGACGCTCCGCGAAATCCAGGAGGGGGGCGGCGAAAGCGCTCAGGTCGGCGCCAGGCACGGCGAAGCCTCCGCCGAAGTCGACCAGGTCGAGCCCCGGCATGCTGGCGTATAGGGGCTCCAAGGCCGCGGTGACGAGGCGAGCTACCTCGGGGTGCGAGATCATCGACCCGGCGTGGACGTGGAAGCCAGCCAGCCTGCCAGTGCCGGCCACTTCACGGGCCACGGTCATCGCCTCGTCCTCCGGCATGCCGAACTTCGAGTCGGCTGCGCCCGTCGCCAGGTGCTCGTGGGTGCGCGGGTCGAAGCCAGGGTTGAGGCGCACCAGGAACCGCGTGTCCGGAGCGCGCGCCTCACGCCACACCCGCCATGCCCCCACGGAGTCGAGGCTCACAAGCCCGACGCCGACCGAGCCTGCCCGGGCCGCCAGCTCGGGTCCGTGACCAGGGCCGCCCAGCACCACTTCGCTGGGCGCGAAGCCGGCGCGAAGCGCCCTCGCCAGCTCGCCGGTGGTGAGGGCCTCCGCTCGGGCGCCGAGTGCCGCCAGGTGCGCGAGCAGCGGGCCCAGGGCGTTGGCCTTCACCGCGTAGTGGACGTGAGTACCAGGGAACGAGGCCTCGGCCTGCCTGAAGCGGGCCGTGACCGTATCCAGGTCGTAAACGTACGTGGGGGTGCCGTGGTCCTGCGCCACCCTGAAGAGCAGCTCGTCTGTCATGGACGACCGCGAGGCTATCACGCACGCCGCGAGGTCGGGGGCCCGCCAGGAGCAGCGCTTGCGTGCGGTTATGCTACCCGCCATGAACCGGCAGATCAGGCGAGCCCAGGCCAAGGCCGACAAGCGGGCCGAGGAGGAGAAGGCGAGGAAGAAGCAGGCTCGCCGCGCCAAGGTCGATGAGATCAGGGCCCGCCGACGCAGGCAACGGGACGCCGCCAAGGACCGCCCACGTGAAGCGGCTCCGGTCGCCGCCGCGCCTCGCCAGCCGCTGACGCCAGAGGAGCGGAAGAAGCTGCCTGGCCGGTTCTCGGGCGTGTTCATGTTCGCGACGTTGTTCTTCATCGCCCTGCAGGCGGCGGTGCCCGTGGAGGAGAAGCAGGGCGGCCAGAGCCTGATAGGCGCTGGGTTCTTCCTGATGTACGGGTACTTCGCGGTGCTGTACCTGTCCCGCCGCGGCCTGCCGCGGGCGTTCGCGACGGCGGTGGTCGGCGGGGTCACGCTGGCTGCTGTGATGGCGATCATGCAGACGGTGCAGGGCCAGCCCATCGACTGGCTCATGTGTGGTCTGGGCGCCGTCGGCGTGCCCATCGGCGCCTACCTGGGTCGTGCCGTGTTCAACGCGGCGCCGCGGCCGCGCTAGCAACGACCACGGAGCTCCATGCGGACATGAAGGTTCTCACGCCCGTCGCCGTCGTCGGCGCCATGGCCTCCGAGGTCGAGAGGTTGCTAGCTGCTCTGGAGGACCGTCACGACAGCCAGCACGGTCCGCTCACCGTCAGTACCGGACGCATCGAGGGCGTGGGGGTGATGGTCGCGGAGTGCGGTATCGGCAAGGTGAACGCCGCTGTACTGACCGTTCTACTCATCTCACTTGGTGCTCGCAGCGTGGTGTTCACCGGCGTGGCCGGGGCGCTCGACCCAGACCTGCGCGTGGGGGACCTCGTCATCGGGACGGACGCTGTGCAGCACGACGTCGACGTCACGGCGCTCGGCTACGAACCGGGTGAGGTGCCAGGCAGCGGCACGGTCTTCCGTGCCGACGAACGGCTCGTCGGGCTGGCGACCGAAGCCGCCGCCGCTTTGCAGGGCGTGAGGCACGTCTCGGGGCGTATCGCGTCGGGTGACCTGTTCGTCGCCAGCAGCACCGCGTCCGCCCTCATCAGAGACACGTTCGACGCGACGTGCGCGGAGATGGAAGGCGCGGCATGTGCCCAGGTGTGCACGGCATGGGGCGTCCCCTTCGTGGTCGTCCGAAGCATCAGCGACACCGCGGACCACTCGGCCAACGTCGACTTCCGCTCGTTCACCGCGCTAGCGGCAGAGAGGGCGGAGACCTTGGTGCGCGCCATGCTCGAACGGCTTGCGGCGACAGGCTGATCCCACGCCGAGAGCCGTCCAGCGGCTTCTACCGAGGGTCGTTCGTCCTGCGAGAACGCGCCGGGGCGTGCGGTACCATGGCTACTGATTAGCGAGGCGGCCCGCGCGATGCGCAGGTGTCGCTGCCTCGCCGAAGTGGCATGACGCGCGCGCGCCCGGACAGCGGGCGTGGCGGTGAGAGGACCGGGTATGTCAGACGTTCTCGATCAACTACTTGACCTGGACAGGTCGCAGTTGGAGCCGGGCGAGCTACGCGAGCTCAACAGCCAGGAGATGCGCGAGTGGCTCGAGTCCCTCGACTACGTGCTCGCCAGCGGCGGCCCGGAGCGGGTCAAGGAGATCCTCGACGCCCTCGAGGCCCACGCCGAGCGGCACGGCGTCAGGCTGCCGTTCGAATCGGACACCTCGTACGTGAACACCATCCCGGCCGAGGACCAGCCCGAGTACCCGGGCGACCTCGACATCGAGAAGCGGATCACGAACATGATCCGCTGGAACGCCATGGCGATGGTGGTGCACGCCAACACGACCTCCCCAGGCATCGGCGGGCACATCGCAACCTACGCCTCGGCAGCCAACCTGTACGAGGTCGGCCAGCACCACTTCTTCCGTGGCCGCGAGAAGGGCCCCGACGGCGACCTCGTCTACTTCCAGGGCCACGCCACGCCCGGCTTCTACGCGCGCGCCTACCTCGAGGGAAGGCTGTCCGAGGACGAGCTCCTCAACTTCCGGCGTGAGCTGGCGGACCCGCCAGGCGTCTCTTCCTACCCGCACCCGTGGCTCATGCCGCACTTCTGGAGCTTCCCGACCGTCTCGATGGGCCTCGGGCCCCTCATGTCCATCTACCAGGCCCGCTTCCGGAACTACCTCGAGGACCGCGGGCTGTACCCCAAGGGCAGCGGCAAGGTCTGGGCGTTCATCGGCGACGGCGAGACCGATGAGGTCGAGACCCTGGGCGCCATACGCGTCGCGTCGCGCTCCAAGCTCGACAACCTGATCTGGGTCGTCAACGCCAACCTCCAGCGCCTCGATGGCCCGGTGTACGGCAACGGCCAGATCATCCAGGAGCTCGAGGGCATCTTCCGCGGCTCCGGCTGGAACGTCATCAAGGTGGCATGGGGCAGCGCCTGGGACGAGCTGCTCAAGCGCGACAAGGACGGCGTTCTGATCAAGCGCTTCGAGGAGCTGGTGGACGGCGAGTCGCAGCGCTACGCGGCGTTCGGCGGCCCCGAGCTCAAGGAGCGCTTCTTCAACACACCGGAGCTCAAGGCGCTTGTCGCGGACTTCACCGACGACGACTTCAACCGCCTCAACCGCGGCGGCCACGACCCGGTCAAGATCTACGCGGCGTTCAAGGCCGCCACCGAGCACGAGGGCCAGCCGACCGTGATCATCGCCCGCACGGTCAAGGGATACGGCATGGGTTCCGCCGGCGAGGCGCAGAACGTCACGCACCAGCAGAAGAAGCTCGACGAGAACGAGATGCGCGCGTTCCGCGACCGGTTCGACCTGAAGATCACGGACGAAGAGATCAAGACCCAGCCGTTCATGCGGATGGACCCCGAGAGCCCCGAGCACAAGTACCTGATGGCCCGGCGCGAAGAGCTGGGTGGCTTCCACCCCGAGCGGCGCGTGACGGCCGAGCCCCTGAAGGCTCCGCCGATCGAGCTGTTCGAGGAGTTCCTCGAGCCGTCAGGCGACCGCGCCGTGTCGACGACGATGATCATCGTCAACGTGATGCGCAAGCTGCTGCGCGACGACAACTGGGGCAAGCTGCTGGTGCCCATCGTCCCCGACGAGGCCCGCACGTTCGGCATGGAGGCGTTCTTCAGGCAGATCGGCATCTACTCGCCGGTCGGGCAGCTATACGAGCCGGTAGACTCCGCGAACCTCCTCTACTACAAGGAGTCGCGCGACGGGCAGATCCTCGAGGAGGGCATCACCGAGGCTGGCAGCATGGCGTCGTTCATCGCCGCCGGCACCGCCTACGCCAACTACGGCGTGAACACGATCCCCTTCTACCTCTTCTACTCGATGTTCGGTTTCCAGAGGATCGGCGACCTGGTGTGGGCGGCCGCCGACAGCCGCGTCAAGGGATTCCTCGTCGGCGCGACCGCCGGTCGCACCACCCTGGCAGGCGAGGGCTTGCAGCACCAGGACGGCAACTCGCACGTGCTGGCCCTACCGATCCCCAACCTGCTCGCCTACGACCCGGCCTTCGCGCACGAGCTGGCGATCATCGTCCGCGACGGCATGCGCCGGATGTACGAGGAACAGGAAGACGTCTTCTACTACGTCACCGTCGGCAACGAGAACTACCCGCAGCCTGGCAAGCCTGAGCACCTGTCGCTCGAGGAGCTCAAGGACGGCGTGCTCAGCGGCATGTACCTCTTCAGGCCGAGCGCCAAGAAGAAGGCCAAGCTGCACGCCCAGCTCTTCGGCTCGGGCAGCATCATGAACTGCGTACTAGAGGCCCAGGAGATCCTGGAGCGCGACTACGGTGTGGCGGCCGACGTGTGGAGCGTCACCTCGTACAAGTCCCTCTACCACGACGCGCTCGTGACCGAGCGCCGCAACCGGCTCAACCCGGGCGAGGGGCCGGAGCAGCCGTACGTGAGTCGTGCCCTCGCGAAGACGAAGGGCCCACTCGTCGCTGCGACCGACTACCTGAAGGTCCTGCCAGACGTCCTCTCCAAGCACATGCCGCGCGAGCTCCACAGCCTGGGCACCGACGGCTTCGGCCGGTCGGAGGCCCGCGCCGAGCTCCGCGACTTCTTCGAGGTCGACGCCAAGCACATCGTCCTCGCCACGCTCAAGGCCCTCGCTAAGGACGGCGACCTCGACGCGGCCGACGTCGTGAAGGCCCGCGACGCCCTCGGGATACGTCCTGACAAGGCCGACCCTTACCATGACTGACGGGCGCGAGACAGCCGAACCTCGGGAGGAGCCGTAGTGGCCACGGAAGTCAAACTGCCAGACGTTGGCGAGGGGATCGAGTCCGGCACCGTCGTCAGCGTCCTCGTCAAACCAGGCGACAAGATCCAGAAGGACCAGCCGTTGGTCGAGCTCGAGACCGACAAGGCCGTCGTAGAGGTGCCTTCGACCGCGGCCGGCGTCGTTCAGACGGTCAACGTCAAGGAAGGCGACGAGGCCCCGATCGGCGCTGTTCTGGTCGTCCTCGAGGAGTCGGGCGGGGCTACGGACAGCGCCCCGGCCGACGAGCCGGAGGAGGCCGGTCAAGCGGAACAGGGCGCCGAACAGGCGGCCACAGCTCCAGCAGCAGAGCAACAGCCGCAGCCACCGGCCGCAGCCGCCGAGCGGCCGGACGCCGGGTCTCGCCCCGGCGCGTCGCCGCAACAGTCCGGCGCGACAGGGCAACAACCCCCGGACGACAACGGACGGCTCGTGCCGGCCGCACCCTCGGTCAGGAGGCTCGCGCGCGAGCTGGGCGTCGACATAAGGCACGTGCACGGCACGGGAGTGCTAGGCCGGGTCTCGGCAGCAGACGTCAGACAGGCGGCCACCGGTGCCGAACGTGCTCCGGCCGGGACGGCGGCCGTAGCCGCCCCGCCGCTGCCGGACTTCTCGCGCTGGGGCGAGGTAGAGCGCGAGCCGATGAGCGGCATCCGCAAGGCGACGGTCCGGTCGATGAGCACGGCGTGGTCGACGGTGCCGATGGTCACTCATTTCGACCGCGCCGACGTGACCGAGCTAGAGCGCTTCCGCAAGCGCTATCAGAAGGAGGCCGACAGGGTAGGCGCCAAGCTGACCCCTACCGCCATCCTGCTCAAGGTCGTCGCTGTCGCGCTCGGCCGCTTCCCCGACTTCAACGCCAGCATCGATGTCGCGAAGCTCGAGGTCGTCCGCAAGCGCTACGTCAACGTCGGCGTCGCCGTGGACACCGATGCCGGCCTGCTGGTTCCGGTCGTGAAGAACGCCGACGCCAAGGGGATCATCGAGCTTGCGTCCGAGCTCGGCGAACTGGCTGAGAAGGCCAGGAGCCGCAAGCTGACCATCGACGAGATGCAGGGAGGCAACTTCTCCATCTCGAACCTGGGCGGCATAGGTGGCACGAACTTCACGCCCATCGTCAACCCACCAGACGTGGCGATCCTCGGCGTTTCGCGTGCGACGGTCGAGCCGGTCTGGGACGGCGATGCCGGCGAGTTCTTGCCGCGCACCATCATGCCGCTGGCGCTGACGTACGACCACCGGCTGATAGACGGCGCCGCCGCGGCGCGATTCCTGAGGTGGATATGCACGGCCCTAGAGGAGCCGTTCGTAGCGCTGCTGGACGGCTGAGCCAGCGCCCGATGCCTCACCCGGTCCGGCGCGGACAGCGTGCTAGCATGCCCGGCAATGGGCGCCCTGAACAGCGTGCCTGACGGGGCTGCCGTGTCGGCTGCCGCGCCGCGGCCGGCGATGCGAGATGCTGGGACTGCCGGCGCCGGGGCCACCAAGGTCCTGTCGGCCCGAGGACTGTCGAAGCGCTACGGTCGTCGGAAGGTCGTCGATGCGCTCGACCTCGACCTGGAGCGCGGCGAGATCGTCGCGCTGCTGGGCCCGAACGGTGCTGGCAAGACGACGAGCTTCTACATGATGGTCGGCTTCGTTCGGCCCAACTCCGGCAGCATCGAGCTGGCGGGCGAGGACATCACCCGCTGGCCGATGCACAGGAGGGCCCGCCTCGGCCTCGGTTACCTGGCGCAGGAGCCCAGCGCGTTCAGGCGCATGACCGTGAGGGACAACCTCATGGCGATCCTGGAGTTCCAGGCCCTGCCCAAGCGCGAGCAGGAACGCAGGGCCGACGACCTGCTCGAGGAGTTCCATCTCAGTCACCTGGCTCACCATCGCGCCGACACGCTGTCCGGAGGGGAGAGGCGCCGCCTCGAGATCGCCAGGTCGCTGACCATCGACCCGGACTTCCTGTTGCTCGACGAGCCGTTCACCGGTGTCGACCCCAAGTCGATCCGCGAGATCCAGATGCTCATCCACGACCTGAGGGCCAGCCGTGGGCTGGGTGTGCTGCTCACCGACCACAGCGTCAGGGAGACGCTAGCCATCGCCGACCGTGTGGTGCTCATGTTCGACGGACGCGTCCGCTTCGACGGCACGCCAGACGCGTTCGCGGCCGATCCCGAGGTCCGCAACTCGTACCTCGGCAGCGACTTCCAGCTCTGAGCATGGTGGGCTCGTCTGACAGCGGAGGGCTCTCGGGATGACGTTCATCGTCCTCCTCGTCCTCGGTCTCGTCGTGCTGGCCGGCATCATCGCGTTCGCGGGTGACAGGCTCGGCACGTACGTCGGCCGCAGGCGCCTGTCGCTGTTCGGCGCCAGGCCGAAGCGCACGGGTCAGATCGTAGGCGTGCTGGCTGGCATCCTGATCATGCTCAGCACCCTTGGTGTCTTGGCGCTGGCGTTCCAGAACGCCACCGAGACCCTGACGAACTTCCAGCGCACGCTCGAAGAGCTCACGCGACTGCAGGCGCGCGAACGAGTCCTCCTCGGTAACGTGGAGGACGCCAACACACAGCTCGCCGACCTCCGTACCGCGCTGGCCGATGCCGAGCAGACGATCCTCACGGCGGAGGAGCAGAGGGACGCGGCGCTCGAAGCGCGCGGCGCCGCGCTGTTGGAGCGCGACCAGCTACTCCAGCAGCGTGACGAGCTCCAGGAGGCGGTCGACGACGCGGCTCAGGAGGTCGAGCGGGCCCAGTCGCAGCTCCAGTCGACACAGGAGGGCCTCGCCTCAGCCGTGACGGAGCTCGCCGAGGCGGAGGTCTCGCTGGAGCAGGCTCGCCGAGACCGCGACGATGCCCAGCTCGACGCGGAGAACGCCCTCGCGGAGGCTGCCAGGCTGCAGGAGGAGGCGAGCCGGGCCGAGGCGGCCCTCTTGCAGTCCAACGAAGAGCTGGCAGACCTCGAGCTGCAGCTCGTGCAGGCATCCTTCGATCTCTCCGAGGCGAGGAACCAGACAGCGAGCGCGCAGGCTCAGCTCGCTCAGGCCCAGACGGACCTGTCCGTGGCCGAACAGGCGCAGGCCGAAGCCGAGACGGCGAGGCAGGAGGCTCTCGACGAGCGCGACGCCGCTTTAGCCGAGCGCGAGGAGGCCCTGGCGGCGAGCCAGGAGCTCTCGCAGAGGCTCGTCGTGCTCAACGAGGAGGTCGTCGAGCTCGAGAACGTCTCGGAGGACCTGCGCCTCCAGGCCGAGGAACTGGGCGACCAGAACGAAGCGCTGCGGTTGGCCAACGAGTCGCTCGCGAACGAGAACCAGCGGCTGCAGTCCCAGAGCAACTCGCTCCAGTCGCTGAACGACAACCTCGAGGAAGAGATCCGCAGACGCAACGAGGACCTGCAGTCTCTGCAGGCAGAGGTCGACCAGTTGCGTACGGACGTCGAGGACCAGGCAGCTCAGCTCGCTGAGCTGCAGCAGGAGGCAGGCCGCTTCGAGCGCGGGGACGTGTACTTCGTGCGCGACCAGCTCATCTACTCAGGCGCCGTGGACGCCGCCACGCCGGCCGAGGCGAGGGAAGAGCTGGCGGCGTTCATCGCGGAGGCGACGGATTACGTGTCTCGGCGCGGCGTCGAGCGCATCCGCGTGACCACGGAGCAGTTCAACCTGCTCGTCGACGTGATCACCCAGACGCCCGGCTCCGACCTGATAAGGCTCATCTCCCCGAGCAACCAGATCAGCTCGACCATCGACGTCCTGGTCGAGGCGATCGAGAACACGAGGCTCTTCGAGCGCGGTCAGCTGATCGTCAGCACCCAGTTCCACCTGGGATCCACGCAGCTCCCGATCAGTCAGGACGAGATCAGGACCGCGCTGGCCAACATCAAGGCCGACGCTGTGCGCAAGATGCGTCGGGCCGGCCTCGACGAGGGTCAGCTGCCGGATTTCGGCCCCGTGACTGAGGAGATGTTCACGAACATGCTGTTGCGTCTGACCGGGCCCGTGACGATCGGCCTGGTCGCGACCGAGCCGATCGCCAGGGCCGGCCCAGCGCACCTGGAGCTGATGATCCTCTACTGAGGCAGTACCTCAGTCACGCGGCACGTGCGCCTCGGGCCCGCTAGGGCAGGTCCTTGCGAGCTGACAGCAGGTCCCGGATCTCGGTGAGGAGGCGTTCCTCGGTCGGGACCTCGGCGGGTGCGGGCTCCTCGGGCTTGGTGGTGCGGCGCTTCATCTCGTTGAACGCCTTGACGATCATGAACACTACGAACGAGACGAGCAGGAAGTTTATGACCGTGTTGAGGAACGCCCCGTACTGGATGACCGGCGCGCCGGCCTCGACGGCCTCGGCCACGGACGCGTACTGGGCACGGTCCGCGAGGACTATCCCCAGGTTGGAGAAGTCGACGCCGCCGAGCAGCAGGCCGACGACGGGCATCACGACCTGGTCGACCAACGACGTCGTGATGGCTCCGAACGCGGTCGCCATGATTACCGCGACGGCGAGGTCGAGAACGTTGCCCCGGTTTATGAACTCCCTGAACTCCTTGAGCATGGGCGCTCCTTCGCATCTGAAGTGGAGACAAGCTACCGCACCGTCATGCGCCCGCGCACCTGAGCGCCAGCGGTGACCCACAAGTAGTGGCGTTCCTGACGATTCTGTCATAGGGACGCGGATAAGCTCACCACGTGGCAAAGATCCTGGTTGCCGACGACATCGCTGGGCAGCGCATGGTGCTCGAGATGCTGCTCTCCGTAGACGGCTACGACGTAGACATGGTCGAGGACGGCGCCGAGGCGCTCAACTACCTCAAAGAGAACACTCCAGACCTGGCGATCATCGACGTGCGCATGCCGAACGTTGACGGGATCACCGTCTGCGCCCGGCTCAAACGCGTTAGCCGCCTCAAGCACGTGCCGGTCATCGTCCTCACGGCGCTCAAGGACCCTGCGACCTACGAGGCGGCCCGGAACGCCGGCGCCGACGCGATCATCTACAAACCGCTCGAGGGCAAGGACTTCCGCAACACGGTCAAGGAGCTCATCGCGCGGGCCAAGGAGCCTGCCACCGAGGCTTCGAACGGCTAGCGGCTCGTTGCGGTGAGGTCAGCGCGTCTCAGCTCGAGCGCTGGCGCAGAGACTCGTAGAGCACGACAGCACCAGCTACCGAGACGTTGAGGCTGTCGGCTGCGCGTGAGCGCATCGGCACCGTGATGAGCTGGTCGGCTCGATCGAGCAGTGTGCTCGGCAAGCCCTCGTCCTCGGTGCCTAGTAGTAGGGCAACGTCGCCCGTCAGGTCGGCCTGCCAGTGAGGCAAGGAGGCGGCAGGTGACGTCGCGACGAGCCTGAAACCCGCCTCCTCGAGGTGGGCTAGCGCCTCTTCAGCGGGCGCGACGTAGACCGGCACAGCGAACAGGCTCCCCTGGCTGGCGCGTACGACGTTAGGGTTCTCGACGTCGGTGCCGACGCCAGTGACGACCACCGCGCTCACGCCGACGGAGTCGGCTGTCCTGAGCAGGGCGCCCAGGTTGCCCGGCTTCTCAAGGCCGTCGACGACGAGGACGAGGCCCGCCAAGGCGCCGACATGCGGCAGGCCGCGGTCGGGCGTGCGCGCCACCAGGGCCATGCCGTCCGGGTTCTGCCTGAGGGTGACCCTGTCGAACGCCGCTCGCGACAGCTCGGTGACAGTGGCGCCACGTCCTCTCGCGTCATCGACCAGCGCTGTCAGCCACGGTCCGTCAGCCAGGTCGGGGGCTACGAGCAGCGCGGTCGGCTCGATGCCGCCAGCCAAGGCCCGCGAGACCTCGCGGCGGCCCTCGACGAGGAACAGCCCCTCCTCCAACCGATGGCGTCGGTCCTTTAGCCTGGCGAACGCGAGGACGGTCTTGTTGCGGGGGCTCTCCAGGCGTCGCGTCATCGCCGGTGAGGATAAACCCCGAGGAGGCGCCGACCAGGGCTACAATCTGAGACATGGATGAGAAGGGGAGCGCCGCGGCCGTACGGCCGGTCAGGCGGCCGCCCCTGATAGGTGTGCCCGAGCTGTTAAGCCGGCTCGGTGAACCCGGCGTACGCGTGATTGACGCCCGCTTCGAGCTCATGGAGCCGGCCGTCGGGGCCGAGCTTTACGCCTCCGGTCACGTGCCTGGCGCGGTGCACCTCGACCTCGACCGCGACCTCGCTGCGCCGCCGGGTGAGCGAGGGCGGCACCCGCTACCCGACCTGAAGGCGCTGGCCGCTCGGCTCGGTGAGCTGGGGGTCGGCAGGCAGCACGAGGTCGTCGTCTACGACCAGACCGGATCCATGTACGCGGCCCGGGCATGGTGGCTCCTGCGCTACCTGGGGCACGACGCGGTGCGCTCGCTCGACGGCGGCTTCCGTGAGTACCTGGCTGCCGGCGGACCCGTCACCACCGAGGGGCCGACGTACCCACCGACGAGCTTCGCGATGGACGTCCGCACGGAGATGGTCCTCGATCAGGCAGACATAGTTGCTCGCCTCGGTGACCCAGACCTGGTGCTTCTCGACGCGAGGTCCCCGGAGCGGTACCGCGGCGAGGTCGAACCGCTCGACCCCAAGCCGGGCCACGTGCCGGGCGCTGTCAACATGCCGTACGCCCAGACGACGTCGGGCTCGGGCATGTTGCCGCCGGCCGAGCTCAGGAGGCTCCTCCGGTCTGATGAGCTGCCGGTGACCGCCGACGTCGTGGCCTACTGCGGCTCGGGCGTCAGCGCTGCCCAACTGGTGCTGGCGCTCGAGGTGGCCGGACGGTCGGGTGTGAGGCTCTACCCTGGGTCGTGGAGCGAGTGGTCGCGGCGCGATGACCTGCCGGTGGGGGTAGGGGACGAGGCGCCGCGATGGTAGGAGCCGCCTATGAGGGACTCCTCTCGTCGCCGCACAGGCTGCCGGTAAGATGTTCACGGTGCCGCAGGTGACCGCCGAAGGTCCTCCCACCGAGAGGACGAACGAGCTCTGGAACGACTACTTCCGTACCGCCCCGTACGGCCTAGTGGTCTTCAGGGCCGTGCGCAACGAGGCCGGCCGCCTGGCTGACTTCGAGTGGGTGGACATGAACCCTTCCGCGGCCGAGTTCCTCGGTACGAAACGCGACGAGGTCGTGGGCAGACGGGTCAAGAGCGTCTACCCAGACTACCTCGACCCCCGCATCTACCGCCGCCTCGTGACCGCCTTCGTGACCACGAGCGTGCAGGAGTTCGAGCAGGCGCTCCCTGGCAAACACCCCAGGACCGAGGTCAGGAGCCCAGAGGGCGCTGCCGGCGTGCCTGCCGAGCCGGCCTGGTTCGCGGTGACGGTGCTGCCCCTCGGCAGCGACCACATCGTCGTCCAGTTCCGCAGCATCACCCACTACAAGAACGTCCTCAGACAGGCCGTCGAGATGATGAACCACGACGACCTGACCGGTCTGCCCAACCGCCGCCACCTGAAGTCCAGGTTCTGGGTGCTGCGTCGTCAGGCCGTGCCGATGGCGCTGCTCTACTTCGACCTGAACGGCTTCAAGAAGGTCAACGACACGCATGGCCACGAGATGGGCGACCGCGTCCTCAGCGTCATCGGTCAGCGTCTCAAGCAGAACGTCAGGCCTGGCGAGATGGTCGCTCGGCTCTCCGGAGACGAGTTCGCGGTGCTGCTCGCCGGAGCCGAGCAGACCGCGGTCGACAGGGTGGCTGAGAGGCTGGTCATGGCGATCGAGGAGCCTATCCACCTCGACGGCGTGACGATCCAGCTCGGCGCCAGCGTTGGTGGGGCCCTGCACCCGTTGCACGCCGAGTCGTTCGAGGCGTTGCTATCGCACGCCGACGCGAAGATGTACGAGCAGAAGCGCTCCCGCGCCTAGTACTCGCGCCCCTCAGTCACCGCGCCCCTCAGTCACCGGCAGAACGCACCGGCGGACGCGGTTTCTTCAGTTCGACTGGCGCACGCGCTTCGCCCCGCGCAGCCCTGGCAGCACGTTGGTTGAGGAACTCGACCAGCACGCTGAACGCCATCGCGAAGTAGATGTAGCCCTTGGGGATGTGTTGGCCTAGGCCGTCGGCGAGCAGCGAGACGCCGATAAGGATCAGGAACGCCAGGGCGAGCATCTTCACAGTCGGGTGGCGCTCGACGAAGTGGCTGACCGGCCCGGCGGCCAGCATCATGATCAGGACCGCGATCACGACAGCCGCGATCATGACAGGCAGGTCGTTGGCCATGCCGACGGCGGTGATCACGGAGTCGATCGAGAACACGATGTCAAGTAGCACGATCTGCGTGATGACGGAGGCGAACGTCACCCTGCCGAGGTTGACGTCGCCGTCCTCGCGTCCAGGACCTTCGAGCCTCTCGTGGATCTCGCCCGTCGCCTTCCAGATCAGGAACAGGCCGCCTGCGAGGAACACGAGGTCCCGCCCCGTGACCGCGTGACCGAAGACGCTGAAGAGCTCGGTGGTGAGGTTCGCGATCCAGCTGATCGAGAACAGCAGGGCGATGCGCATGAACATCGCCAACCCCAACCCCAGGGTGCGGGCGCGTGGCTGCTGGTCCTCCGGCAGCTTGCCTGAGAGGATCGAGATGAAGACGATGTTGTCGATGCCGAGCACGATCTCTAGGACCGTGAGAGTTAGCAGCGCGATCCATGCTTCCGGGCTGGAGATCCACTCCATGGGCGACATTATCCACGCCCCGCCGATGAGCACAGCCAGACGGCACGGAAGGCGAGCCCAGCACGCCGGCGTTCACGGGCCCGTCGTGGGGCCTGGTCGACAGCGAGGTTCTGGTGGTTGGCTGCTCAGTCGACGTCGCGGCGCCTGAAGACCCAGAACAGGAGCAGCCCGAACAGCACGGCGTACCCAGCCATGACGAGTGACGAGTGACCGAGCGTGATACCGGAGCCGAGCAGCTGTCCGAACGGCCCCATGTCGGCCTGGTCTAGCTCGGAGATGAACTCGTTGGCGAGGCCGCTGGCCGGCGACCTGGCGGGCGCGTAGAGGTTGGTCGTGAAGAAGAAGCGCGGGAGCTCCTCCCACGCCCGTTGCAGCCTGAGAGCCTGGAAGACGGCGTTGAAGCGCGTGACAGGCTGGAGGTTGAAGAGCGTGTTGAGGACGGAGTAGATGCCTTCAAGCAGACCGGGAGCGATCAGCACGACGACGATGCCGAGGACGGCCGAGCGCACCAGGAAGACGAGCAGGAACGCCAGCAACACGGGCGCAAGGAGGTGAGCCCACTGCCACATGTAGAGGCCCAGTAGACCGCCCCAGTCGCCCGAGAGGTCGGTCGGTAGGAAGGCGCTGCCGAGGGTCCCGAAGAGGATGGCGCTGAGGAACGCGCCCAGCATCAGGACCAGGAGCGTGCCCATCGTCACGATGATCTTGCCGACCAGGACGGAGGCGCGGTTGGGCTGGACGACGAGCACCGTCTTCCACATGTTCTGGCCGCGTTCCTCGCCGATGAAGAGCGCGGCGAGCAGCGCCACGGCGATGATGTACGGCGTGGGCGACGCGTAAGCCGGGCCGGTCAGCGAGATCGTCGCCAGGCCGTGAGCCGAGAACAGCGACTGCATCAGCTCTGCCAGTGGCACGCCCTCCTCCACGAACGAGCCCTGGGTGTTCACGTAGATGAGTCGGCCGACGAGCAGGGCCAGGGCCGGCAGGAGGACCCAGTACAACGCGGCCAGCACGTACACCCGCCGCTTGCGCAGCGTCTTGAAGGTCTCGGCCCTGACGACGGCTAGCACCGCGTTCATGACGGCCTCCGGCTGGGGTCGATGAGGCGCAGGTAGGCGTCCTCGAGGTCGTCCTCCTCCTTGCTGGCGGACACGACCCTGACGCCCTTGGCGGTCAGGCGCTCGACCAGGTAGTCGGCCTCCTCTGCCGGCAGCGTCACCTCGACGTCCTCGGGTCCCCTCGTCGTGGGGACATGGCCCAGCTCCTCGAGCGCCTTCACGAGCCCGGCCTGGTCGCGCGAGGCGATCGTGTAGGTGACGCTCAGCTCAGCCGAGCGAGCGACCAGGTCGCGCAGTGACCCGTCGAAGACGATGCGGCCGTCCTCGATCGCCAGGATGCGGTCGACCAGCTTCTCGATCTCCGCCAGGATGTGGCTCGACACGAGCACCGTGGCGCCGCCTTGGGCGACGCGCCTGAGCGACTCGCGCACCTCCGCGATCCCGGCCGGGTCGAGCCCGTTCGTCGGCTCGTCGAGAAGTAGGACCTTGGGTCGCCAGAGGAGCGCCCTGGCCAGGGCCAGACGTTGCCTCATCCCTTGTGAGTAGGCACGCACGCGCTTGTCTGCCGCGTCCTGAAGGCTGACGAACTCGAGGACCTCCTCGACCCGGCTGTCTGGCACCTCGCCGTGCAGCCGGGCGGCGTGGCGGAGGTTCGAGCGGCCGGTCATGTAGGGGTAGAAGGACGGCTCCTCGATCATCGTGCCGACCTGCCTGAGCGTGTCGCCTGGGACCGTGTCGCCCAGGACGGTGCATGTGCCGCCGCTGGGACGGACAAGGCCGGCCAGCATCCGCAGCGTCGTGGTCTTGCCAGCCCCGTTGGGGCCCAGGAAGCCCACGATCTCGCCCTGCTCGATGACGAAACTGGCTTCCGCGACGGCGGCCTTCTTGCCGTAGCGCTTCGTGAGGTCGGTAGCGGTGATCGCGGTCATTCGGCCTTGCTCTCGCGGCTCATGAGTGTCTCGATGGCCTCCCGTGGGTCCTTGCCCTCGAACGCCACCTTGTGGACCTCGGCGGTGATGGGCAGGTCGACACCATGGTACGTGGCGTACTCGTGGACCGCTGCCACGGTGCCTACGCCCTCGGCCGTCAGCTCGCTGATGGCCGGGCCAGAGACGCTCTCGCCTGCTGACAGCAGGACACCTGCCTGGTGGTTGCGTGAGAGCGTGCTGACGCAGGTCGCGACGACGTCGCCCAGGCCGGCGAGCCCGTAGAACGTGCGCTCCTGCCCGCCCAGATGGACCCCGAAGCGCACCGTCTCTGCGAGCCCCCGTGTGATGATCGTCGAGCGCGCGTTGTCTCCGAGGCCCAACCCGTCGCACATCCCTGCCGCCAGGGCGATGACGTTCTTCATGACCCCAGCCAGCTCGACCCCGATCAGGTCGCTGCTCGTGTAGACCCTGAAGGTCGCCTGCTGCAGCAGCTCCTGGGCTCGGGTGGCGAGGGCATCAACGCGGCTAGCCACTGTGGTCGCCGCCGGCAGTCCGGCTGCGATCTCGCGTGCCAAGTTCGGGCCCGAGAGCGCCGCGACCGGTAAGCCGGGCAGCTCCTCAGCCATGACGTCTGAGAGTCGTTCGAACGTGGGCGCCCCGCCGGCGTCGCGACCCGGCTCGACGCCCTTGGCGCAGGAGACCAGCGCCGCCGGTCGAGACCTCATCTGCCTCAGAACGCCGCGGAGCGAGCGCGCCGGCACGGCCGCGAACACGACGGGCTCGCCCGCTATGGCCTCCTCCAGGTCACTGGTGACCGCGATGGAGGTCGGGAGCTCGAGGTCGGGTAGGTAACGGGCGTTGCGCCGCGTCCGCCCCATGTCGTCGACGAGGTGCTGGTCGCGGCCCCACAGGCGTACACCGTTGCCGTTGTTGGCGAGCAGCCAGGCGATCGTGGTACCCCAGGCGCCGGCCCCCACGACGCAAACAGGGGCCGTTGCCAAGGCACCATGCGACATGGAGTCAGCGTATCAGGTGGTGTAGAATCGCAGTCGGCGTCCGCGAGTGCCATGCTTCGTGGGCGTTTTCCTTGGGGCGAGGGCCGCCTGTCGGCCGTCCGAGCCACCACGGCATGGCGTCATGGAGGACCGATGCCGGTCTACGTTTACCGCAACCTCGTCACCAACGAGACGTTCGAGCAGCAGCAGCGCATCACCGACGACCCCCTGACGGTTGACCCACGCACAGGCGACCCTGTCAAGCGCGTGATCCAGCCGGTCGGCATCGCGTTCAAGGGCTCAGGCTTCTACGTCAACGACAGCCGCGGCAGCTCCAAGAGCGCCGGAGGTTCGAACGGCTCAGCGGACAAGAAGCCCGATGCCGGCGCTACCAAGAGCGACCCGGTGCCAGCCAGCACCCCTGCAACGCCAGCGGCCAGCCCCTCCGGAGACTGAACCCGACCTAGCTACCGGGGCGCCGGCCCTCAGGGCGACGTGCCGTCTTGTGGCTGGACGAACCGCACCTCGAACGACTGCGGCCACAGCTTCCCCGTCAAGAGGAACAGGTCTCGCTGCGGGTCGTAAGCGATCCCGTTGAGGACCGCGCCCGGCGCTATCACGCCTGTGAGCCGGTCCCAAAGGGGTGAAGCGTCGACCGTCGCGGTCACCCTGCCCGTGCCGGCGTCTATCACGACGATCTCGTCTGTCTGCCAGACGTTCGCGTAGACGAGCTCGCCGACGCACTCGAGCTCGTTGAGGTCGATCACCGGCTTCCCGCCACGCCTCACGTCCAGCGTCGAGACGACCTCGAACGTCTCGGCATCTCGCCTCGTGAGCGTGCTCGAGCCGTCGCTCATCCACAGCGCGTCGCCGTCGAAGCACAGACCCCAGCCCTCGCCTTCGTAGCGGGCCTCGCCGGTCGGCTCGAACGTCGTCTTGTCCCAACGCAAGAGCCTGCCCGCCCGCCACGTCAACTGCAGGACCTCGTCGCCGACCACGGTTATCCCCTCTGCGAAGAGCGGGCCGGGGATCGGCCTGACGCGCACGACCTCGCCCGTCTCGGGGTCGACCTCACGCAGGCTCGAGCCTCCCTGCAGACCGGTGCTCTCGTACAGCTTCGTACCGTCGAACTCGAGGCCCTGCGTGAACGCGTCAGGGTCGTGCGCAAGCTCGCGGACCACCTCGACAGCCAGGCTATCGGCGGCGGCAGGACCGCAGCCGGCCAGCGTCAGGACGGCCGCCAGCAGCGGCGCCAGGGCCGCGGACGGTCTAGGCATCCGCCTTCACGGCGACGCCTTCGAGCAGCCGCTCCACGCCGAGCCACACCGCAGCAGCGACGTCGTCCTGCGGCCTGTTCGCGTCGACGACGACCCAGGTCGCGTTCCGGCTCGCCTGAGCCAGGTAGCCCTCGCGCACGCGCCGGTGGAAGTCGAGCCCCGCTGACTCCAGCCTGTCGCTTGGCGAGCGGCGCTCGGCGCGCCGCAGGCCCTCGGCCGGGTCGATGTCCAGGAGCACGGTGAGGTCCGGGTGCAGTCCTCCGGTCGCCTGCTCGTTCAGGCTCTCCACGAAACCCAGGTCGAGACCACGGCCGTGACCCTGGTACGCGACGCTGGCGCCGGCGTAGCGGTCAGACACGACGTCGCGGCCGGCCTCCAAGGCGGGCTCGATCACCTCGTGGACGAGCTGCGCGCGCGAAGCGCTGTAGAGAAGGAACTCCGTGAGCGGGTGGATCACCTGGTCGGGATCGAGCAACAGGTCCCTCACCGCGTCGCCGGCCCGTGTACCTCCCGGCTCACGCGTCAGGAGGACGTCGCGCCCAGCGGCACGTAACCGCCCTGCCAGCAGTGCGATCTGCGTCGACTTGCCGGCCCCTTCCGGACCCTCGAAGACGACGAACAGGCCACGCGGGGCCATGCGTCAGAGCCCTGTCGGTAGCATCACGAACTCGGTCTCGAGCCCGAAGGTCTCGTTCAACTTGTCGGCGAGGAGCTGCACCCCGACGGTCTCTGTCATGTAGTGGCCCGCGAACAGCGAGCTGATGCCGCGCTCGAACGACTCGTAGAAGGTCTCGTGCTTAGGTTCTCCGGTCAGGAACGCGTCCAGGCCCTCGCCCGAGGCCCTCACCACCTCCCAGGCGGCGGCTCCGGACACGATGGCGAGGCTGGAGACAGGGTCGGGACCGCCGGCGTGCACCATCACCTGCTCGCCTAGCTCCTTCTCGATCAGCTCGGCCAGCGCCCGCAGGTCGGTCGGCTCCGGGAGGAGCCCCTTGACCCCGAGATGGCCGCCGGCCATGGGAGAGAAGCCAGCCAGGTCCTTCATCCCCAACCGCCTGGCTAGGCCCCAGTTGTTGCCTACCTCGGTGTGCGCGTCTAGAGGCAGATGGGCGGCGTAGAGGCTGAGCCCGTTGTCGAGCAGGTACTGGACGCGGCGCTTATGCGGACCCGTGATCGCCACAGGGGCGCCCCAGAAGAGGCCGTGGTGCACGATCAACATGTCGCCACCCTTGGCGACCGCCATCTCGAACGTGTTGTAGCTGGAGTCGACGGCTAAGACCACCTTGGTGACCTCGTCGCTACCCTCGACCTGGAGCCCGTTGAGGGACTTGTCGGGGAACGCGTCGATGTCTAGGTAGTCGTCGAGCCACAGGGCGAGCTCGTCTCTGCGCATGGGTAAGAGCCTAACGCCTCGGCTAACGGCTGGCCGCGGCAGGCGGGACGGGGCGCACACCCTCGTCGGGGACGAGAGACGGGCACACGATCCTCGGATCGTCCAACGCCATGTATCACAGACCTTGACACGCCCCGACTCCAGGTGGCATACTGATAACTCGCGCCTCAGGGTGCGAGGTCCTTGAAAACCCGGTAGCAGAGAACTACGAACCTGTCGATTCTCCACAAGCCAGGTCCGCCAGAACCATAATCTGGCATCCATCTTGGAGAGTTTGATCCTGGCTCAGGATGAACGCTGGCGGCGTGCCTTAGACATGCAAGTCGAACGAAGCACTTTTCTCCGATCATTTCGGTGTGAAGAGAACTGTGACTTAGTGGCGAACGGGTGAGTAACACGTGGGTGACCTGCCCCGAAGTGCGGCATAACAGGGGGAAACTCTTGCTAATTCCGCATGTGCTCCCACCTCTTGTGGTGTGAGTAAAGATTTATCGCTTCGGGATGGGCCCGCGGTCCATCAGCTAGTTGGTAGGGTAATGGCCTACCAAGGCGACGACGGATAGCCGGCCTGAGAGGGTGTACGGCCACAGGGGCACTGAGATACGGGCCCCACTCCTACGGGAGGCAGCAGTTAGGAATCTTCCACAATGGGCGAAAGCCTGATGGAGCGACGCCGCGTGAAGGATGAAGGCCCTAGGGTCGTAAACTTCTAAAAGAGGGACGATAATGACGGTACCTCTTGAAAAGCACCGGCTAACTCCGTGCCAGCAGCCGCGGTAATACGGAGGGTGCAAGCGT
>CAZFAQ010000036.1:0-21487 GCA_964517055.1 uncultured bacterium
GACTTCCGCGACCTCGCCATCATGAAGGGCCGCTCCAACTACCCGTGCTTGGTCGCCGACACGCACGCCGCTGCAGCGCCGTGTCTGGCAGGCAGGCGCTTCCCCGAATGCGACGACTGCCCGTACTTCGTCGCCAAGGACGTCGCCATGGCTGCCCGGGTCGCCACCATGAACTACGCGTACTTCCTTGCCGAACTGAACTACGCAGGTGGGTTCGGGCGCCGTGACCTGCTCGTACTCGACGAGGCTCACAACACCGAGGCCGCGCTGATGGGCTTCGTGCAGGTCGGGCTCAGCGAGGGCCAGCTCGCACGGGCGGGGCTGGCAAGGGCGCTGCCGCCCGACATGGGGCCCGAGATCGCGTTCGACTTCGTAGACGACCTCTTGCCCGAACTTGTGGGCCGCGCCAGGGCCATAGACAACGACCTGAAGGGCGATGCCACGGACGACGCCTCGGTGGCCCAGTTGCGCATCAAGCAGTGGCTGGAGTCTGCCCATGCCCGCCTGCGGTTCCTGTTGGAGAGCCACGCCAGCGGCGAGGTCGACTGGGTGGTGGACCGGGGACGCGACCAGAACGGGGCGACCCTGAACTTCAAGCCCGTCGAGGTGCGGGCGTTCGCCGACGAGTTCGTCTTCGCGCACGCGAAGCGGGTCCTGTTCATGTCAGCGACGATCCTCGACGCGCGCACGTTCCTCGGCTCGCTCGGCATCGATGAGGACGAGGCAGAGGTTATCCGCGTGCCTTCGACCTTCCCGGCTCACAGACGGCCGGTGGTGCTGCGACCGTCGGCCCGCCTGACGAGGCGTTACCAGGAGCGCGACCTCCCGTTGCTCGCCGCCGCCGTCTCGGAGCTGGCGCAGGACCATGCCGGCGACAAGGGCGTCGTGCACGCCCACTCGTACATGATCGCGAACTACCTGGCGAAGCACCTCGTGGACGACCAGCAGTGGCGGGTCGTGACCCACGTGGACGCGGCCGGCAGAGAGGCGGCGCTGACGCAGCACCTCTCGTCGCCTGAGCCCACGATCCTGATCACCCCGAGCATGACGGAGGGGATCGACCTGGCGGACGACCTCGCCAGGTGGCAGGTCATATGTAAGGTGCCCTACCCGTACCTGGGAGACAAGCAGGTGGCCGCGAGGATGGAGCTGGACCGCGACTGGTACGACTGGCGCACCTGCCTCTCGGTGGTGCAGGCGTACGGCCGGTCGGTGAGGAGCGCCGAAGACCACGCCGTCACGTACCTACTCGACGCGGACTTCCCGGCGTTCATCAGGCGGCAGAGCGCGAGGCTACCGGAGTGGTTCCTAGAGGCCGTGACCGACTGATCTAGGGCCGGTCCGCAGGTGTTAGGTACCTTTCGGCATGTGACGGCTTCGGCTGGCGATTATCCCTTAGTGGTATCTTCGCCTCACATTTCAACGCTGGCTCGAGGTTTCGTCGTGATCACGCCCTTTGCGTCCGACCGGATCATCCGCACGTCGTCTCGTACTCGAAGTTCGAGAGGTTGGTTTCGCTTCGCGCGGGCCGCTCTCGTGGCAACGGTGGTGGTCGGCCAGGTCGCCGCGTCGCAAGACCCTCCTCCCGACCTGACGGACATCGTTCTTTCCACTGTCGTGTTGGTGAGCCCAGCGGACGGCGCCGGCTACGGTTCGGGCACGTTCATCACGCCGTACGGGCACATCCTCACGAACCACCATGTCGTCGAGCTTCCCGACGGTACGGTGGCCGAACACTCGTTCATCCGCATCTCCGAATCGTTCACCGCGGAGCCCGTCTTCCGCTACGTCGCGCAGCTAGTGGCCGCCGACAGGGACCTCGACATCGCGATCCTCAAAGTGGTGGCCGACAGCAGTTTCCGGCCGGTCCCGAGCGTGCAACGTTTCCCGTACCTGCCGGTGGGAGCTCGTTCCGACCTGCGACCGGGCCAGAGCGTAGTCGTATGGGGCTACCCAGGCATCAGCGGCAGGACGATCACCAGTACCGCGGGCACCATCAGCGGGTTCGTCGGGGAAGACCTCAGGAGCTCGGGAGACCGCTGGATCAAGACGGACGCACAGGTGGCGCCGGGCAACTCCGGGGGCGCGGCGATCACAACCGAGGGCGTACTGGTGGGCGTGCCGACCGTCATAACGGGGCGCGCTCTGTCCGATCAGATCGCGGTGACCCAGAACTGGCTCAGGCCGGCCGATCTCTTCCTCGAGGTCGTGAGCAGTCTTCCCGGCGCAGAGGTCGTATCGCTACAGACCGGACGGGCGTCCTTGCCCCAACCGCCGACGACCGTCCCGGCTACCGTCCCGGCCACGCCTGAGTCAGTCCCCGAAGAGGCCGTGATAGACCTCGACAAGGTCGTAACGACGAGTGCCGAGTTGATCGCGCGACTCCCATTTGGTGGCCTGATAACGCTTGGCGAAGGAACGTTCCAGCTCACAGAGCCCATAGACATCTCGACGTCCACGCGGATCGTGGGGAATGGATCGGACTACACCTTCATCCTGTCGAACGCGGAAGGACATGCTCTGCGGTTCTCGCAAGGCGAGACCTCGCGGCTCGAAGGCGTGACGATCCAACACGTAGATGGCTTGGTCGCTGACGTCGTGGCGGTCAGGGGCGGCCAGACGGTTGAGTTCATAGACGTTCGGTTGATGGGCGCGGTTCACGACGAGGTGCTGGACCGCGGCGGTTCGGGTTTGGCGGTCCGGAGCGACGGCACAGTACTCGTGTTGGACTCCTACTTCGGCCAGAACGCGAAGGCTGGCCTGTCTATCGAGGGCGCTCCAACAGTAAATGTCGCTTCTGGGGTGTTCGATAGGAACCAAGGCGCTGGCGTAGATATGTCTGGGGGCACGCTAGTTTTGGCAGATTCGACGTTCACCAACAACGGTCGACAAGCGGTCTTGTTGCATGGCACTGCGACTGCCACGATAGATGACAGCACACTCGACTCCAACCAGGCACGAGGCTTCGACCTTCGGGATCAAGCTCAGCTCGTGGCTACCCATGTGAGTATCCGTAGCACTCAACTACCAGGCGCGGACGTGTTCCTCACGGGTTCCGCCCGAGCTGAACTCACGGGAGGAACGATCTCGGGATGGGTCGCGCTAGAAGGGCAAACACAGATCGCGGTTACCGATGTCAGTATCCAGGACACCGAGCCAGGCACGGTATTTCTCTTGATCGAGTCTGCCCGAGCTAACCTCACTGGAGGTACGGTCGCAGGGACAGTGAAGCTAGAGGGTGAATCTCATCTCGATGCTACGAACGTAGGCTTCCGCCGCGGCAACTCGGCGACGGTGGAGGTGGCGGAATCCGCGGAAGTCGAGCTAACGGAAGTCACGTTCTCTCGATCGGGACTTGCGGTTTATGGAGATGGAGTGGCAAGCGTTACGCGGAGTCGATTCGAGGACTCGTCGTGGCACGGGGTCACCGCACTGGATAGGGCAACGGTCACGATCGTTCGAAGCGAGATCCTGGGGAGCTCCGCCTGCGGCTTGAACGTGAATGGAAGTTCTTCTGTTCGCGTGGAGAGTTCCGAGATCGTCGGAAGCAATACCGAGCGGGATACGTTCGCTGGCATATGTGCTTTCGACCATTCTTCCGTCACGGTTCTGGATACCGTCATAAAGCAGAACGGTTACTCGGGGATCAAACTCTGGCAACGCAGCGCCGGCACTTTTGAGATGCGTGATAGTGAGATCAGTGGGCTGCAAAGTATACCGGGAATCGGAACAGCCGGGTCATTCTCGATGACGTTCGACGGCGAAGCAACTATGGATAACGTCATCAACATTCGCAACAATAGACTTCAAAGTCCAGTGTTGGGTAACCTTAATGTCGGCAATGCAGAGGAGCGAAGCCTCAAGAACCGCGCGGTTGGACTACTGAGTTCTTTGAACACAGTTTTCTGAACCCGCAGTTGCGATAGCTTGAAGACTTTCAGGACTCCGGAACATAGGGTGTGCTTCGACCCCACCTCGACCGCACTTCTATAGGGTCGAACTCGACCGAGTGCGCTTCGGTAGGTTGGCCGGTCGAAGCCGGCCCTTCATCCTCTCTACGCGTCCCAACTCCTGTAGTTTCCGCCGTGATCTTAGGGATGACGTAAACGAAACCCAAGGTCTCACCCGCATACGACGTGATCTCAGCGCGCGTGTTCGCGGAGTCACTCGGTTCCAGGTCCCATAGCTCGATAGACCCGTAGAAGGACTGATCGAGGCCATCGGGACAGCGGATAGTGGTGCCAGACCATCCGGCGCTCAGTGGCCCGGCCGTGAAACCGAGCTCGACGGTCGTCTGGTAGATCTGGACCGTGCGGTCGGGCATACGCATCGCGACGGGCGTCGTGCGCAGAGCTGAGCCTGCGCTTCCGAGGAGGAAGCTCCACTCGAGCTCCAGCTCGCACTTGGACGTGTTGATACCCTGCAACTCGAACGCCATTTCTGCGAAGTCGGCCGACTCCAGGTCTACGCCCTCGCAGTCCAGCAAGGAACCGGTCCATTCCGCCCCCAACGTTCCTGAGGTGAGCTCGGTGACATCGACGAGTGCGCTCTGAGATCCTCTGCCGTGTTCAGCGACAGAGAAGGGAACCTGGGTGGCTCCGAAGACGGTTCCGGATCCGACCGACGTGAACCGCAGATCGAGCTCGAGAGGACAGGTGCTTCGGTTGGCAACGTCGATGGCGACCTGCAAGAACTCGCCGCCGCCCGCCCTCATTCGCCGTCCGGCGACCTCGATCACTCCCACCTCTAGCCCGGCATCCACGATCAAGGGCAGAGACTCGTTGATCAGGTCGTCGCTCAAAGACCGGTTCCACAGCTCGGCCGCCCCGCTGATCATCGCCTCAGGTTCGCGCTGCTCTTCAGGTATGTCCCCGAGGCCATCAGGGCCTGTCGCGGTCCCCCCCGTCTCTGTCGGCTCCTCTGAGGTGGAAGCGCAAAGCCATATCTGGCAGGCCGCAGGTGGGTACTCGTCCGCTGAGTCTGGGAAGCGGCTCGAGAAGTCGTCGTGGCGCACGAGAGTTAGTCCACCTGCCTCTAGCAGGCCCGTCATCGCGTCTCCGAACGCGGTCGCGTCCGCGATCGACGTTTCGCCAAGTGCCTCTGAGCAGGTGTGGACGACCGTCGCGCTCTCGCTTGCTGAGTTCGACAACCCACCCTGCGCGATGGCAACACCGAAGTAATAGGCGCCGTCGGTCTCGTCTATAGGAAACGCGAGGCTCTGCAGGGTGTCGTAAGTTCCGACGCGAAGTGGCCGGAACTCGGCGCCCCTCCACGACTCCCCGTTCACCAAGTCGAGCGCACCTTGGTTGAGGAGGTTTCGGACTCCGATCGATGTGCCGGCGACGACGTAGGTGCGCTCCAAGCCCGTGCATGCCGCCGATGTGCCTTGGGCCAAGCTGAACCCACAACCCAAGGTCATCACGAGGAGAGCGAACAGGAAGCGTCGTACAAGATCCGGCGATAGAGACGTCAACGCGCTGCCCCCAGGTGTCGAGAAGTGTGTTCTGAGCATACTACCCGGTCGATTCGCAGCCGCGGCGGTTCACGAACCAGGTCGGTCCGGCGAGTGAACTTCGCCGGCCCTGCGTCAGAAGTGGTCGTTGTGAGGCTTGAACACGGGGTGCGAGGCTAGCGCGGCCCCGATCGGCCGCAGCTTCTCGGCCGGCCCCTCGGCCCGGCCGTCCGCCAGCAACGTCTCGGCAGTGGTGGCGCCGGTGACGAGTGCCGCCAGCGCGCGGACGTCGAGCGCTGCTTCCGCCTGGGCGGTGTCGTCGCGCTCGACCGTGCCGCCTTGCGGCCCGAGATCCAGCACGAACACCCCGTCGTTCCATGGGCAGTCGGCGTCGGCGACCCGGAGATTCAGCGCGGCGTTCCCCGGCCACGCAAGGTTCGAGAGCGCAGATGCGACGTCGACGATCCTCACCTGCATCTCCGGTGCCTTGTCGGTCCAGTAGGCCGCCCTGTCGAGGGCGACCGTATCGCCGGGTGGAACGTGCAGGCGGACGGCGGTGACCTGTCCCTCGAAAGCGGCGAGGAACCCGTAGAGCCGTTCGCGGCCGGCGGGCGTGGAGTACGCCATGTCACGCACCCATAGGGTCGTCTTGTGGCTGTCGTCGGTGCCGTTCTCGGTGGTGAAGACCGCGTAGGCGTCTTCCATCAGGTAGCAGAAGTACGTGACGTCCTCGGTCGCCCGCTTGAACGTGTTGGCCCAATGGTCCCGCACGCCGTCGTCGCGCGCGAGCGTGAAGGAGAAGCGGCGCGCGTACGCGGTGTAGATCCGGTGCAGCTCCGGCACAGCCTCCATCCCGACAGGCTCGGCCCCGCGCGGCTCCTCCAGGCGGGCCCGCGTGCTGGCTCTCAGCTCCGCCGGCGTCATCTCCAACGTGTGCCCGTTGTGGACGGTCTGGTAACCGAGCTTCCCGTAGAACGTCGGCTCGAACGGGTGCTCCGCGCTCCAAGCGATGCCACGCTCGTGTAGGTCTGCGTACCAGCGCCGCAGGCTCTGCGCGACCAGCCCGCCACGACGCGCCTCCGGCCCTGTCGCGACGCCGCTCAACGCGCCCAGGGTCACGCGTCCCCCGCCCAGGTACGCCTCGAACGGGTACATGAAGGAGACGCTGCGCAGCCGCCCACCCCTGAACACGCCGAGGCTGTGCGGCAGCCGCCACGTAAGGGCCGCCGCGGCCCGATCGCGGTCCACGATCGGGCCGTACGACACGGACCTCACGTCGAGGAGCTGGTCCATGTCGTCCGCTGTCAGCGGTCTGAACTCGTCGCTCAAGACGAACGCCTCCTAGAAGTGGTCCGCGCGCGGCATGTACACCGGGTGCCTGGCGAGCAGGCCGGCGAGCGCGTCGAGACACACCACATCGCCCTCGGCCGACCCCATCGCTGCGTCGAAGTCGTCAGGCGTGAGGAACCGCGTCTCTCGCATGTCGGACGTCACTCGTTGAACGGCAGGTTGTGAGCGCGCTCCACGGCGGTCCGCAGGACCATGATCGTCTCGGTGCGCTCGACTCCGTCCAGCATGAACACGCGGTCGAGGAGCTCGTCGAGCTCGGCGGTGGAACGCGCCCTGACCTTGGCCATGAACGAGTAGACGCCGGCGACCGAGTAGACGGCCTCGACCTCCGGCAGGGCGGTCAACCTGTCGACCAACTGACCTGCCGGCTTGCGCGGTTGCGGTGCGATCATCACGAACGCGGTCACCTGGAGGCCGACGGACTGTGGGTCGATCACGGCCCTGAAGCCCTTTATGACCCCCGCCTGCTCCAGCTTGCGCACGCGCTCGCCGACCGCCGGAGCAGACAACCCGACCGCCTTCGCGAGGCTCGCGTGGCTGGCTCTGCCGTCCTCACGCAGCAGCTCGAGGAGGCGCTTGTCGACGGCGTCGAACGGCATGGTGAGCGAATCTAGCACGGGCGGCTGGGGTCTCAGACGCCCCTGTTATCGTTGCCGCGTGCGAATCCTGTTCGTAGGTGACGTCTTCGCGACCCCGGGCATGAGAGCGGCGACGTCGTTCGTCGCCGAACGCAGGCCGGAGTACGACCTCGTGATCGTCAACGGCGAGAACGCCGCCGGGGGCTTCGGCATCACGCGGCGCCACCTCGAGCAGCTGCTGACCGCCGGCGCCGACGTCGTGACCCTCGGCAACCACGCGTTCGATCAGAACGAGGTGCTGGAGCTGCTGGAGGAGACGCCCCGGTTGCTGAGGCCGGCCAACCTGCCGGTCGGCACGCCCGGCACGGGCCACAGCGTCGTCCAGACGGCGTCAGGCGACAGGGCCGTCGTAGTTCAGGTTATGGGGCGCATCTTCATGGACCCGATCGACGACCCGTTCAGGGTCATGGACGAGGTGCTGGACGCGGCACCGGCCGGGGTGCCCGTCATCGTCGACTTCCACGCCGAGGCCACGAGCGAGAAGAAGGTGATGCTGCACCACCTGGCCGGCCGTGTCGCGGCGCTAGTTGGCACGCACACGCACGTGCAGACCGCCGACGAGACCGTGTACAAGGGCACCGCGTACATCACGGACGTCGGGATGACAGGCGTCCAGGGCTCCTCGATCGGGATGCGCTACGAGGACGTCTTCCACCGGCTCGTCGTGAAGCTGCCGCGGCGCTACCGGCCTGCCGAGGGCCAGGCGACCGTTTGCGCCGTCACCATGGAGGTCGCCGGCACGCGGGCGAGGTCGATCGAGCGGCTGTGGGTGCCGCAGGCACGCGAGACGGTGACCGAGGCAGGGCGAGCGTGAGCGACCCAGCCCCCAGGGTCAGGCCGGCAGGTCGGGGAGGAGACGAGGGCGGCTTCGAGCGCCTGAGCGCCGACGTCGACTTCCTCGGCACCTGCCTGGGCGACGTACTCAGGGAGCAGGAGGGCGAGCGCCTGTTCGAGCTCGTCGAGAAGGTCCGCGGGCTCACGAAGGCGATACGGGCAGGACACGACGGGGCGGCAGACGAGCGCGCCGAGCTGGCGAGCCTGCTCGAGGACCTCGACACCTCTAGAGCCGAGAAGCTGGTGCGCGCCTTCACCGTCTACTTCCAGCTGGTGAACCTGGCGGAGGAGGTCCACCGCGTCAGGGTCAACAGGGAGCGCGACGTCGCCGCGACCGCCGGAGCGCCGCGTAGCGAGAGCGTGGCCGCCGCCGTCAAGTCGCTCAAGGACCAGGGCTGGTCCGCCGCCGAGGCCAAGCGGTTCGTCGAGGGCCTCGACGTGCAGCTGACGGTCACCGCTCACCCGACCGAGGTCAAGCGCTACACGGTGAGGCTGAAGCTCGAGAGGGTCTCGGAGGCGCTCAGGCAGCTAGGGGAGAGGCGACTCGCGCCCGCCGACAGGCAGGCGTTGGTCGACATGATCTACGCCGAGGTGACATCGCTGTGGCTCACGCGCGAGGCCAACGACGAGAGGCCGAGCGTCCTCGACGAGGTCAAGAGCGCGCTCTATTACTACCGCCGGTCGCTACTGGACGCGGTGCCGCAGCTCATGCGCGACGTCGACGAAGCGCTGGCGACCTACTACGGCGACGACGCGATACCTGCTGGCCACCTGAGGCCCATCGTGCGGTTCCGATCGTGGATCGGTGGCGACCGCGACGGGAACCCGTACGTCTCGCCGGAGGTCACGAGGGAGGCTTACGACCTACAGACCGGGGTCGCGCTCCACCGCTACCTGAGCGACCTCGACCTCCTGGTGCAGCGCCTCTCGCAGCACGAGGACCGCACCCTCGTCAGCTCTGCCCTCATCGACGACCTGGCCGAGCTGGACGACAGGTACGGCGCGACGTCCCGCTTCCCGAACGAGCCGTTCCGCCGCAAGCTCGAGCACATGCACAGGTCACTGACGAGAGAGCTGGAGCTGGCCGGCGCTTATGCCGGGGGGCAGTCCGCTTACGTTGAGGACCTGGGCCTCGTCGAAGAGGCCTTGGAGTTCGCGCGCGCGGGTCGCCTGGCAGAGACCTTCGTGCGGCCGGACCGTTACCGAGCCGACGTGTTCGGGTTCGTCCTGGCCCCGCTCGACCTGCGGGAGCACTCGTCCAAGCACGAGCTGGCGGTCGCCGATCTGTTCGCTTACGCCGGCGTCGCCGGCGACTACGCCTCCTTGCCGGAGGACGCAAGGGTGCGGCTGTTGACGGAGGAGCTGGCGACGTCCAGGCCGTTGGCGCCTGCCTGGGCGGAGCTGGGGGAGGAGGCGAGGCTGGCCCTTGACTCGCTGCGGGTCCTACGCGACGTCCAGCGCCGCTACGGGCCGGAGGCTGTCGGCGCGACCATCGTCAGCTTCACGAACGGCCCGTCCGACGTCCTGGAGGCGTTGCTGTTGGCCAAGGAAGCGGGCGTGCCGGACATCGACGCGACCCCGCTGTTCGAGACCCTCGACGACCTGAGCAGGGCACCCGATGTGATGCGGACGCTCTTCGAGACGCCGGTCTACGCCGAGCACGTGGCGCGCCGCGGCGTCCAAGAGGTCATGATCGGCTACTCGGACTCGAACAAGGACGTCGGGTTCCTCAGTGCCAACTGGGCGCTCTACCAGGCGCAGGAGGGGCTGGCGGCAGTCGCGCACGAGGCCGGCGTCCCGCTCCGCCTCTTCCACGGTCGCGGCACCAGCATCGGTCGCGGCGGCGGGCCCGCCGGACAGGCCATCCTGGCCCAGCCGCCCGGCTCGCTCGGGGGGCGTATGAGGATGACGGAGCAGGGCGAGGCGCTCTCCGACCGCTACGCCGACCCCGACCTCGCGCACCGCCACCTCGAGCAGGTGGTGCACGCCTTCATCCTGTCGTCGGCACGAGACGCCCGCGGGGTGGAGCCGCTCGCGGACGACCACCGTCGCGCCGCGCAACGCGCCGCCGACGCCAGCCGCGACCGTTACCACGACCTCGTGGACGCCGACGGCTTCTTCGAGTTCTTCAACGCCGTCACGCCCATCGAGGAGATCAGCCGCCTCAACGTGGGGTCGCGGCCCGCCAGTCGCGGCAAGGGCGGCTCCCGCTCGGACCTGAGGGCGATCCCCTGGGTGTTCGCCTGGACGCAGTGCCGCGCCAACGTCCCGGGCTGGTTCGGGATAGGCGCGGGCCTCGCAGCGCTAGAACCCGGCGTCCCGGCCGAGCTCTACCGGGAGTGGCCCTTCTTCAAGGCCGTCGTCGACTTCGCGCAGATGAGCCTCGCCAAGGCCGACATGGACGTGTTCCGGAGCTACCTGACGCTGGCAGAGGAGCCGGGTCGCAGCGCGCTCGGTGGGCTGATCATGGACGAGTTCGAACTGTCCGTCAGGCAGGTCGAGGCCGCTACCGGCGTGCCGCTGTTAGCCAACGACGCCGTGCTGGCGCGGTCCATCGCGCTGCGCAATCCCTACGTCGACCCGATAAGCCACCTCCAGGTCGAGCTGCTCAGGCGCCTCAGAGCGTCATCCGAAAGCTCACTGGACGAGCAACCCCTGAGTTACGCTGTGTTGGTTTCGCTGATCGGGATATCGGCGGGCATGCGAACGACCGGCTGACGTTAGCTCTTTCACATCCACGACGTAACTCATGGCGTTCACGAGACCGGTTCGTAGCCTCTTAGCAGAGGCTCATGAGGAGTGTTGAATGGACATCATCCTAAGTGGCGGTCCCGTACTCGCGGCAATCGTCCTGATATCGCTGTACGCCGTCTACATCTTCTTCTACCGGTGGTTCAAACTGCGCAACGAGCGGACCGATACCGCAGAGCTGATGGTCCAGGTCAACGCGGCCGTGCGCGAGCGCGACCTCGAGCTGGCGCTGGCGGCCTGTGAGGAGCACGGCGGCCCGGTCGCACGCGTGCTGCGGGCGGCCCTGGTGAAGCTGCCGTACGGGCGCCCAGCCGTCGAGGCCGCCTTCCAGGAGGCGAGCATCCAGGAGGAGCAGACCCTGACGAGGGGCCTGCGGCCGCTCGCGACGATCGCCCAGGTGGCGCCGATGCTCGGCCTGCTCGGCACGGTCACCGGCATGATCATCTCGTTCCAGCAGATGGCCCGCTTCGGCACTGGTGACCCGGGCGTTGTCGCGTACGGCATCGGCCAGGCGCTCGTCACCACGGCTGCGGGCCTCATCGTCGCGATCCCCGTCATCATGGGGCACGCGTTCCTCTCGAGCCGCGTCGAGGCGATCCTCGTCGACGTCGACCGCCGCCGCGAGGAGATCATGGGCAACATCGTTCAGGCGGTCGCGAGCAGGCGTGAGGACGTGCCTGCCGACCGGGCGCCCAAGGCCCCGGCCCGCGTCGTCGCCGAGCCGCTCCACGATGCCGGCAGGCCCGAGCAACATGCCCGCTCCGAGGACGAGACGCCCAGGAGGATGGCGCCGGACCTGACGCCGAACACGTAGATGGCGCTGAGCAGCAGGCACAGGAGAAGGTCCCTGGCGACCAACGCAGCCATCGACCTCACGCCGATGGTCGACGTCGTGTTCCTCCTGATCATCTTCTTCATGCTGACGACCACGTTCATCACGGTCGAGTCGGGCTTGCCCGTCGACCTGCCACAGGCGCAGACGGCGATCACCTCACCGAGCGAGCTGCCGACCGTCAGCATCGACAGCACCGGTCAGATCTACTTCGGGGGCGCCCAGGTAAGCGAGACCGAGCTGCCGACCATGGTGCGCCAGGCGCTGCAGCTCTCTGGCCAGACCTCTGTCGTGCTCCGCGCCGACAGCACCGCCCAGCACGGCCAGGCCGTGCGGGTCATGGACATCCTTCGGCAGGCGGGCGCCGAGCGCATCGTCATCGCAACGGGCGGTTGAGCTAGGGCATGGCGGCGCACGGGGTCAGAGGCTTCTACGGCGACAGGGACAAGCGGCGTGCCGCGCTCCTGTCGCTGTTCATGCACCTGGTGGCCCTGTTGTTCCTCGTGTGGGTGGCTTCTCGCCCTCAGCCCGAACCTCCACCGACGTTCATCGTCATCGACGTAGGAACGCCGGCCTTCGCCGAGGAGCACACCGAGGCGGCGACGGCCGAGGCACCGACAGTGCAGACGCCTGAGCCCCAGGTCGCATCTACCGAGGCCGGTGACCCGCAGGCGCTCAGCGCCCCGCAGGAGCAGACCACGGCAGAGCAGGTCCAGACCGTCACCGAGCAACCGCCGGCACCGCAGGCTCCGCCTGCAGCCAGCGCGGCCCCCGAGCCCGCACCTGCAGAGCAGGTCGAGGTCACGCCGCCGCCACCCCAGCTCCAGGAGACCGCCGCCGAGGCGCCAGACCTACCGGTGGCGGAGGCGCCGTCGAGCCAACTGCCCGAGGTCGAGCTAGAGGTGCTGCCCAACCGCCAGATCGCCGCGCCGGTCACCATCCCCGAGCCGCAGGTCCAGGCCCAGGTCGCCGAGTCGCGCTCACTCGCATTGGCGCCGGCCGCCAGCGTGGCGCAGGCGCGTGAGCTGACCGCACCGGATTCCACGGCGAGCGTCGCGCAGCCGGTCCAACTGCAGGCGCCGACCGCGAGCGCCCAGGTCTCCTCGGCGGTCGCGGTCACCAGCCCTCAGGTGAGCGCTTCCGTCGCCCAGGCGGTGCCGCTCGACGCCCCGCAGGCGAGCGCGTCGGTCTCCAGCGCCGTCAGCCTCTCGACCACCGGCGTCAGCGCCAGCGTGTCGGGCACCAGGCGTCTCGCAGAGCCCACGGTCAGTGCCGTGGTCGGCAACTCCGTGGCCCTTGACGTGTCCCCGACCGTGCAGGTGGCCCAACCCAGGCCGCTCGCCATCCCTCAGTTGAGGGCCGAGGTGATAGGCCCTCAGGCTCCGGGGGCGCCGAGCACCGCGGGCGCGGAGGCCGGCGCCACCGACATACAGGCCACGGTCGAGTCGCCGAGGGCCCCGGGCGGCAACGCCCTCAACCCGGGGCAGGCAGGCCCACCCGACCCGAACGCCACCGCGGCTGCTCGGGGCCTCGCGGGTGGTCCTGACGGCGTCGGCGAGGGTACCGGGGCGCGGCAGCCGCCGTCGCCGCCGGCGCTCAGCCAACAACGCGACAGGCCGCTCGCCGTCGTCATCGACAACGCCAACGGCTACCCGCAGAGCGGCTTGGCGCAGGCCAGCATGATCGTCGAGATGCCGGTCGAAGGCGGCATCACGAGGCTGCTGGCGTTCTTCGACCAACAGGACCCGGCCAGGGTCGGCCCCGTGAGGAGCGCGAGGCCGTACTTCGTTGACCTGGCGCAGCGCAGCTCCGCGGTCCTGGTGCACGACGGCGGATCCCCCGACGCCATGGTCGCGATCGCCGGCGCCGAGCTACCGACGCTCAACGCCTACACGTCTGGCGACCTGTTCGCCAGGGCGGGGGAGAGGAACGCGCCGTACAACCTCTACTCGCAGGGTGACGCGTTGCGCGCAGCCGTCAGCCGCATCGTGCCGGAGCGCGTCCGTCTTGTCGCGAACGCCATCTACAGCCCGGCGCCCGACGCGCGCGACGTCGCCGAGGTCGTGGCGAGCTACGGCGCTTACACGAGCGGGTTCCGCTTCAACGAGGTCACGGCGCGCTACCGCTGGGTGCGTGACGGCGAGCCCGCCGTCCAACCGGACGGCCAGGTGCTCGAGATGCAGGCGGTCCTCTTAGGCGACATCCAGGCCGTGCCCATCCCGGACGACGACGCCGGTCGCCTGTACATACCAGTGCGTTCCGGGCCGGCCACCATGTACCTCAACGGGAAGGCCGTCGACGGGCTCTGGGACGTCGTTGACGGGGTCGGCATCACCTTCATAGCTGACTCCGGGCAGCGCGTCGATCTCGCCAAGCTGCGCACCTGGGTGGTGCTGAGCCCCAACTACGAGAACCGGACCGAGCGCTGAGACACGGGCGTGGGCTTGACAGGTGCGGGGTCGACCCACTAAGTTAACCAACACGTTAGATAACAAGGAGGCTAAATAAGTATGCCCGCCGCAGACCAACTGAGCCTCGCGTTCTCCGCCCTCGCTGACCCAACGCGCCGCGCCATCCTCACCCGACTCGCACGTGGAGAGGCCACCGTTAACGAGCTGGCCGCGCCGTTCGACATCAGCCTCCCCGCGGTCTCGCGGCACCTGAAGGTGCTGGAGCGCGCCGGCCTCATCTCCCGCGGACGGGTCGCACAGAGCCGGCCGTGCCGGCTCGAGCCCGAGGTCCTCGAGGAGGCCGGACACTGGCTGAGGGGCCAGCGTGAAGCCTGGGAGGAGAGCATGGACAGGTTGGACCACCTACTCAGGACCGCAGGCGATCTGCCCAACTGAGACCCCACGTCCCCATCGCTGCTCCGGCGCGCGCCGTCGGGGAGGCTAACAGCCAGCAGAGGAGCGCAACATGACGGACACAGCCACCACCGAAACGCAACACGAGCTGGTACTCGAACGCGTCTTCGACGCCACCCCGGACCGCGTCTACCGCGCGTGGACGGACCCCGCGATCCTCAAGAAGTGGTTCGCGCCCAAGCCGTTCACCACCCCCGAGGCCCAGATGGACGTCCGGCCAGGCGGCAGCAGCACCATCGTCATGCGCGGCCCCGAGGGCAACGAGTTCCCCAACCACGGGGTCTACCTCGAGGTCGTCCCGAACAGACGCCTGGTCTCGACGGACGCCTACGTGACAGCCTGGGTCCCATCGGAGCGTCCGTTCATGACGATGGACCTCAACTTCGAGCCGGTCGGTGACGGCAAGACGAAGGCCACCTACCGCATCAAGCACTGGACGAAAGAGGCCTACGACCAGCACGTTGAGATGGGCTTCAAGGAAGGCTGGGGCCAGTGCGCCGACCAGCTCGCCGAGCTCATCGCCGCCGGCGAGGCCTGAGCCGAGTCGCTAGGAAGCGACTGAGCAGAGACCCAACGAAGGGCATGCACGCAGAACTTAGAGTTAGGCATGTGCCGGAACATCAGACCGCTCTTCAACTTCGAGCCCGAGGCCACCGAGCATGAGGTGCGCGAGGCCGCGCTGCAGTTCGTCAGGAAGGTGAGCGGCTTCAACGCGCCGTCTAGGGCCAACCAGGCCGCGTTCGACCTGGCCATCGACGAGATCGCGGCTTCCACGTCACGGCTACTCGCGTCGTTGGAGACGAGCGCCGCGCCCAAGGACCGAGAGGTGGAAGCCGCCAAGGCCAGGGCCAGAGCAGCTATGCGGTTCGGGACCGGGGCCTGAGGTAGGGCAGCTTCGCCGCACTGACCGTCAGGCTCGGGAGTCCAGCCACGTAGCTAGAGGCGGGCCGGCCCCGCTCGGGTCAGGCAGGGTCCTCGCGCGGGATCAGCTCGTCGAAGAACAGCCCCTTGAGACGCAGGCGGTAACCGGCCTCTGTTATGTCGGCGTCCAGGTACGTGTACTCGTCCTTGTGGCCGTTGGTGTCGAGCAGCAGGGCGCGGCCCTGGGAGGCGACGTTGACGCCACCCCTGACCGGCGTGTGACCGTAGATGCCGAGGCGGTGCTCGGTGCCCTCGAGGTAGTCGACGTCCTCCTGGATCCAGCGCCGACGGTTCTCCAGGTAGAAGTCCTGGTCGTACGTGTTGTGCTCGGGCAGAGGGCCGACGTGAGCGAGGTGCAGGCCCTCGACGACGACCTCGTACGGCCACCCGAGTATCCAAGACCTGAGCTCCGGGTCCATCTCTTTGCCGTGCCCCGGCTTCCACTCCAGGTGGGCCACGTCGTCGGTGCGCAGCGGGCCCTGATCCTCGGTGACGGCGTTGAAGTCGTGGTTTCCCATCAGGATGACCATGCGGTCGTCCGGGACCCTGTCCTGGAAGCCCTTGACCTCGCGCAGGAAGCGTTCCTGCGCCTGCTCGGCACGTTCGAGGTGACGCGGGTTGTACTCGTCGTAGCGCCTGACGTTGATGAGGTCGGCGTACCTGTCGCGGCTCTTGGCGTGCACGAGGTCCCCGAGCAGCACCAACTTGAGGTCGCCCTCCCTGAGCTCCTCCGTCGGCTTGTTGCGCTCGTCGGCCAGCCCGGCGTCGCGAAGCATCAGCCAGAGCTTGTCGGGTTGCACATGGATGTCGCCTACGACTACAAGGCGCACTTGTCAGTCCTCTGATCTTGGAGGTCGGCGCGTAGTAGCACCCGCCGGGTGAAGCCTCAGCGTTGCGCCGCCGCCTCCAGCATAGGCAGCGGGTCAACGGGGTCACCGTCGACCCGCACCTCGAAGTGCAGGTGCGAGCCGGTCGAGTTGCCCGTGCTCCCGACGAGAGCGATCGTGTCGCCGGCATCGACCCAGTCGCCCTCGTTGACGAGCAGTTCGGAGGCGTGCGCGTAGTAGTACTCGGTGCTCCCGTTCTCCACTATCACCAGGTAACCGTAGCCGCCCATCCATCCGGAGTAGGTGACCGTCCCAGCGACAGCGGCGACGATCGGGTCGCCAGTGTGGCCGTCGATGTCGAGGCCGGCGTGCCAGTTCGACCCCGAGATGCGCAGCTGCCTGTAGCCGTAGCGTGAAGTGATGGTGCCGACGATCGGCCACCTCATGGCGGTAGGCGCCGCGGCTACGTGAGGCTGGTGGCTGGTGACGGCACGCGCGGCTGCCACCTCGCTGCCTGGCACGATGGTGAGCGTCTGGCCGGCCAGGATGCGTTCGCTACGGAGGCCGTTCGAGCTCACGATGGCAGCGACTGTCGTGTTGTGGTCCGCGGCGAGCTGCCACAGCGTCTCGCCGGCGCCGACGACGATGGTCTGCGGCACGGCGCCACCCAGGTCGCGCCCACCCACCGAGTACTGGCCGGGGACCGTGAGGCGGTGGCCCGGGTTCAGCACGGTGGCCAACGTTATGCCGTTGGCGTCGGCCAACGCCTGCGCGGTCGTGCCATAGGCGCGCGCGATAGACCAAAGGCTGTCGCCGCTGACTATCTCGACGCTGAACGGCTCGAGCTCCTTGTCGCCGGCGTCGAGCACCAGCGTCTGGCCGGGGTGGATGAGCGTGCCGTCGAGGTCGTTGAAGGCGATGAGGTCGGACACGCTGACACCGTGCGCGACCGCGATGTCGTAGAGGGTGTCGCCGGCCCTGACGGTGACCGTGTGCGGGGTGTCAGCGACGGGCCCGGCGCCCCCAGGAAGCTTGAGGACCAGACCCGGGTGGATCTGGTCGCTACTGAGCCCGTTCAGCTCCTTGAGCGTCGCTACGTCCGTGCCGGCTCGCTTCGCGATGCTCCAGAGCGTGTCGCTCGGTTGGACTGTGACGGTCTGCGCGTGTGCGACCGAGGCCGCCAGAAGGCACAGGGACAGAGTAATGAAGACGCGCCTGGCTGACATTGTCAGCCAAGATACCAGAATCCCCCCGCCAAACTACAAGAGGTTTTCCACCGCCGCGGTGACCAGCGTACTTGCCTTCATGTGAGCCGTCTGGGGCCCGTCGCTCAGTTGTGGTGGCTCGAGTCGGCCGGAGCCTAGCGCCGTGAGCGCTGTTGCCGGACGCGGTTCAAGGACGCTCGCCTGGGTCCAGGACGGTGTTGAACATCTCCCGGGAACCCAGCTCCATCATGATCAGGCAGTAGTTCTCGATGTCCAGGTCCTTCGCGGTCCCGTGGATGATCCGGAACTGTAGCCGGGCTGCCTCCCTCTCGAGGTCGGTAGTGGGTACGAGGGCTAAGCTTGCCATGGCCATACAAGTACAAGGGGGCCTCTTACGAGACCCTTAACCGCGCGTCACGGCGTTCTTAGCCGGGCAGGACCCGGGTGCCGGCGCCGTCAAGGGCGCGGCGCACGCCGTCCGGGTGCCTGCCGTCCGCGATGACAGCGAAGGGTGCCCCGCGCTCCACGGCGTACATCGCGGCCTCGACCTTTGGGATCATCCCGCCCGAGATCGTGCCGCTACTTATGCTCGCTCGCGCCTCGGAGCCTCTCAGCTCGGCGATCAGGCTGTCCGGCCTGTCCGGGTCCGCCAGGACGCCTGGCACGTTCGTCAGGAAGCACGCGCCCTCGCGCAGCGCCCCCGCGATCGCCCCGGCCGCCTCGTCCGCGTTCACGTTCAGGGTGAGCACGCCGTCAGGGCCGGCTGCTGGACCGACGGCCACGCTGGCGACGACAGGCACCATCCCGCCGTCGCGGAGGACGTCGAGGACACGGGTGTCTACCTTCGTGACGCGCCCCACACGACCGAGCTCCTCATCGAACCTCTCCGCCTGAAGCAGCGCGGCGTCGCGGCCAGTGAGCGCCACCGCCGGCCCCACCTCGGATGCGAGCTCCTTGCCAAGGACGGTGAGCACAGCCTCGACGACCGCCATGGCCGAGTCGGTCGTCACGCGCAGGCCACGCACGAAGCGGTGCTCGATGCCGCGCTCGTCGAGGGCCGCAGCGATGTGTGGGCCGCCGCCGTGCACGAGCACCGGTGGCGCGGACGCTTGCGCCAGCGAGCGCACGCCCGCTGCCACGGCCGCTCTGGTGGCGGGGTCCGTCATCGCGTTCCCGCCGTACTTGATAACCAGGCTCACGGTGCGGAGTCTACGACGGCCCGTGTTAGCCTCACGCGGCGTAACCACGGCAGCGGAGCGTGCATGGACATTACCTTCGGAACCGACGGTTGGCGGGACATCATCGCCGACCGCTTCACCTTCGCCAACGTCAGGAGGGCCGCTCGGGCCTACGCCGAGCACCTGGTGGACCGCGGCGGTGGGACGGTCCTGGTCGGCCACGACACCCGCTTCATGGCCCGCGAGTTCGCGTCGCAGGCGGCCGCTGTGCTGGCGGCGCACGGCCTTGACGCGCGCCTGTGCAGCGACTACCTGCCTACGCCAGCGCTGTCCTTCGCCGTAAGGCACCTGGGCGCCGCTGGCGGTGTGATGATCACGGCCTCGCACAACCCGCCTGCCTACGGGGGGTTCAAGCTGAAGGGCCCGTACGGTGGCACGGCCACCCAGGAGATCTACCAGGACGTCGCGGGGCGTCTGTCACCGGATCCGCAGCAGCCGGGCCCGGCGGACGTCCCCACGTTCGACGTACGCGCCGACTACTTCGCGGCGCTCGCCACGCTAGTTGACATTCATGCCATAGGGGGTGCGAACCCTCGGATACTCCATGACGCGATGGGCGGCGCTGGCTCGGGCTGGCTCGCGCGGTTCGCCAAGGAGACACGCGCCTTCAGGGTCACCGAGGTGCGCGGGCGTCCGGACCCGCTCTTCCACGGCGTCAACCCGGAGCCGATCGCCCCCAACCTGACGGTGACGGTCGAGGAGATGAGTGAGGCCGGCGGCCGCAGTGACGCCCCGCTCTTCGCGGTGGCTACGGACGGCGACGCCGACCGCCTGGGGATCGTGCTGCCCGGCGGCAGGTTCTTCGACTCCCACCAGGTCTTCGCCGTGCTCCTCGATCACCTTGTCGGGAAGGGCGGGGCTGGGAAGGTCGTCAAGACCTTCACGGTGAGCCGCATCATCGAGCGACTGGCGGCGGCCAGAGGGCTCGAGGTCGTCGAGACGCCCGTCGGCTTCAAGTACATCGTGGACGCCATGCTGGCGGGCCCAGTACTCATCGGCGGTGAGGAGTCGGGCGGCATCGGCATCGGCGCGCATCTGCCCGAGCGAGACGGCATCGCCAACGCGCTGGTGCTGCTCGAGGCCGTCGTCTCCTCGGGCGATGCATTGGCCGAGGCGTTCGCTCGCCTCGAGCATGAGACCGGCTGGCGGCACGCCTACGACAGGCTCGACCTACACCTGACCGGGAGCGAGTCCCCGGGTCAGGTCGTGGAGCGGGTAGCGCAGTGGAGAGGCTCGTTCGCCGGCTGGGAGGTGGCATCGGTCGAGGACCTGGACGGCCTGAAGCTCAACCTCGCCAAGGGCGGCGATGTGGCGGCTTGGCTGCTGTTCCGGGCCAGCGGCACCGAGCCGTTGCTGCGCGTCTACTGCGAGGCGCCGAGGACCAACGACGTAACGAAGGTCCTGGCCGCTGCCGAGGCGCTGGTGGTCGGCGACTGAAGACCGGCGGGGAAACGCGGCCTCCCGCGTACGCGCCTACGTCTTAGAGCGTGATCAGGTGCTTGGGGCTGTGCGTTAGCACCTCGTGCCCGTCTTTCGTCACCAGGACCAGGTCCTCGATGCGCAGGCCGGTGAAGCCGACGACGTAGACGCCGGGCTCGACGGTGACGATCATCCCCGGCTCCATCACGTCGTCAGAGCGCTGCGACAACCTGGGCTCCTCGTGGATCTGCAGCCCTGTGCCGTGCCCCAAGCTATGTGGGAAGACGTCGGCCAAGCCCTGGCCTGCCAGGTAGTCGCGGGCGACGGCATCGATCTCGCGGCCGGTCTTGCCTGGTGCGATGGCCGCGACCCCGCGTTGCTGCGCTTCCAGGACGGCGTCGTAGAGGCGCCGCTCCTCGGGCCCGACCTCGCCCACGGCGACGGTGCGGGTCATGTCGGCGTGGTAGCCGCGGTACATGGCGCCGAAGTCCATGGTCACGAGCTCTCCAGCTTCGATCCTCTTCTGAGAAGCGGTGCCGTGGGGCATCGCGCCGCGCTTGCCTGACGCCACGATGATGTCGAACGCGGCGCCGTCGGCGCCCGCCATGACCATGGCCCGCTCCAGCTCGAGCGCGACCGCGGCCTCGGTGACGCCGGGCTCGATGAACCCGAGTGCGTGCTCGAACGCCAGGTCGGTCATGCGTGCAGCCTCACGCAGGAGCTCGACCTCGTCTGGCCGCTTCTTCACGCGCAGTCTGGCGATGACCTCATCGAGCGGCCTCGGCTCCGCCCCGAGCTTCTCGGTCAGCGTGCGGTTGCGCTTGAGAGTGACGTGCTCGGGTTCGACGCCTAGCGTCATTCCCTTCGCCAGCTCGGCCACGCGGTCGTCGGCTCCGTTGACGATCTCGTACGGGAGCATGGACTCCTCCGCAGCCTGGGCGGTGTAGCGGCCGTCGGTCAACATGACGGCCCTGTCTGGGAGCACCAGCACCGAGGCGTCGGCCGGGCTCGAGAAGCCGGTAAGGTACCTGACGTTCGGAGGGTACGTGACGAGGAACGCGTTCACGCCCTCCCGCTCCATCGCCGACCTCACGGCCGCCAGCGACTCGTCGACGTGTTTCTCGAGCGTTGCTGTGAGGGTCATGCGCTCTCCTGT
>CAZFAQ010000037.1:0-21447 GCA_964517055.1 uncultured bacterium
TGTGAGCCCCTAGCCCACGGATTATCGCCCATTGGCCGGCGCGGTGGCAACAACGCGGAGACCACGAGTGGCCTGTTCAACGCGTGAGACGTGCGCGGCGCTGGTACCATGTGCCGATGCTCGAGCCGTCTCTCGACCTGTACGGCGAGACCTTCGACCGCGTCGACGGCCTCCTGCGTGAGCTGTTGGCCAAGAGCCGTGCTCGCTACGCCATGATCATCGACCGCAAGGGCTTCGTGCTCGTCCACCAGCGGGCGCTGTGGGCGCCCAAGCCACCCTCGCTCGACTCCCTCGCGACGCTGATCGCTTCGAACTACTCTGCCAACATGGCCATCGCCAAGCTGTTCGGCGAGGAGGGGTTCAAGGAGACCGTCCAGCAGGGCTCCGAGGTGGGCACCTATCTGGAAGAGTTGGGTGAAGCTGCCCTGCTCGTCACCGTGTTCGACTCGGGTGCGCAGCTCGGCCGCGTGAAGATGGCGACCAAGCTAGCTGCTGGTGAGATAAGGGCGGTCATCGAGGCAGCGGAGGAAGCCCCTCCCGCCCTCGAGTTCGACAAGGAGTGGTCCGACTCGACCACGGCCCTGCTCGACGGGCTGTTCGGGACGAGGGAACGATGAGCACCATTAACTTCGCGATCCGCGAGATCAACTTCAAGATCGTCTACTACGGGCCGGGTCTGTCTGGTAAGACGACGAACCTCAAGCAGATCTACGATCAGGTCCCGGCTGAGTCCAAGGGCGAGATGGTGTCGCTTGCCACCGAGGACGAGCGGACGCTGTTCTTCGACTTCCTCCCTCTCGACCTCGGCAAGGTCAACGGCTTCAAGACCCGCTTCCACCTGTACACGGTGCCTGGTCAGGTGTTCTATAACTCGTCGCGCAAGCTGATCCTGCGCGGTGTGGACGGCGTCGTGTTCGTCGCCGACTCAGGCCCAGATCGTCTGCGCGCCAACGCGGAGAGCCTGCGCAACCTCAGGGAGAACCTCCAGGAGTACAACCTTCGTGTCGGCGACGTTCCCACCGTCATCCAGGTCAACAAGCGCGACCTGCCGGACGCGTTGCCCATGGAGATGCTCACGCAGGTGCTCGACCCCGAAGGCAGGTTCCAGGTTTTCGAGGCGGTGGCCTCGGAGTTCAGAGGTGTCTTCGAGCCTCTGCGCGCGGTCTCCACGATGGTCCTCGAGAAGCTCGCCCAGAAGGCCTAGCCAGACCCGCTAGCGTCGGTCTCCAACGCGCCAGATGCGGCCTAAAGCGCCCATCAGCGCGTGATATCCTCGCGCCGATGCTTAGGACGCCCCTCTACGAAAGGCACGTCGAGCTGGGCGCCCGGATCGTCGAGTTCGCCGGCTACCAGATGCCCCTCCACTACCAGGACGGTATCAACGAGGAGCACCTGACCGTGCGGAGCGCAGCCGGGCTGTTCGACGTCTCCCACATGGCCGAGCTGAGGGTGAGTGGACCGGGAGCGACTGACTTCCTTCGGTACGCCACGCTCAACGACCCGGCCAAGCTCAAGCTCGGGCGCGGGCAATACAACATGCTGCCCAACGCGACAGGCGGGATAATCGACGACCTGTACCTCTACAGGGAGGGCGAAGACGAGTACCTCGTGGTCGCCAACGCGGCCAACCGCGCAGCCGTCGCCGAACACCTGAGCGCGCTCGCCGAGGGCAAGGACTGCGTGGTCAGTGACGAGACCGACGAGTGGGCGCTGGTAGCGCTACAGGGGCCGAGCGCCGCCCTGATCCTCGACCGCCTCGTCAGCATGGACCTCACCACGATCAAGCGCAACGCCACAGCCCGCTCCGTGCTCTCCGGCGTGCCCGTGACCATCAGCCGGACCGGTTACACAGGCGAGGACGGCTTCGAGCTCTTCGCCTCTCCCAAGGACGCTGTCGTTCTTTGGGACGTCCTGCTGAAGGCCGGAGCCAAGCCTTGCGGTCTGGGCGCTCGCGACACGTTGCGACTGGAGGCCGGCTTCCCCCTGTACGGCCACGAGCTCTCGGCCGCCAGCAATCCCCTCTGCACCGACTTCGCCTGGGTCGTCAAGGACAAGGACTTCCACGGTCGCGAGGCTATGTGGCGGGCGGAGTGCGAGAGGCGGCTGGTTGGCATCCGCATGGTCGACAGGGCGATCCCACGTCAGGGATACAGGGTCTTGGACCGCGACCGCGACGTGGTCGGTGAGGTCACCTCCGGTACGCTGTCACCGCTGACCAGGGAGAGCGTCGGCTTCGCCTGGGTCGCCGCCGACCTGTCGGCGCCAGGCACCAGGCTCTGGGTCGAGGTGAGAGGAAGGCCCATGGCTGCGTTGGTCGTGAAACCACCCTTCCACCGATCCTGAGTCAGCGCACCTAGTAGATCGCAGATCACTAACACCTCATGGAGGAGCAGTCGAACATGAACACGCCAGAGAACCTCAGGTACGCCAAGTCTCACGAGTGGGTGCGCCAGGACGACGACGGGGTCGTCACGGTCGGGATCACCGACCACGCTCAGGACCAGCTCGGGGACGTCGTCTTCGTGGAACTGCCCGAGGTCGGCAGGCAGGTCCGTGCCGGCGATGCCGTCGCTGTCATCGAGTCTGTCAAGACGGCTTCCGACATCTACGCCCCGGTCAGCGGCGAGGTGAGAGCGGTCAACGACGCGCTCGACGCCAAGCCCGAGACGGTCAACGAGAGCCCGTACGAGAACGGTTGGCTGTTCAAGATCTCCGGTGGCACCGAGGCCGAACTTGGGAAACTCCTCGACGCCGCCGGCTACGCGAGCAGCCTGGACGAAGACTGACGTTGCGCTACCATCCACACACCGAGGACGACGTGCGGGCCGCGCTCGAGAAGATCGGCGTCCCCAGCATCCGCGAGCTGTTCGACGACCTTCCGAAGGAGCTACGCGACCCGGACGTGAACATCGCGCCTGGGATGGACGAGGCGTCGTTGCTCGATCACATGCGCGCCCTGGCCGCGAAGAACGACGCGTCCGGCCCAGACTTCCTCGGCGGGGGCGTCCGGCGACACTTCATCCCAAGCGTGACGCCGCACCTTGCCATGCAGAGCGAGTTCGTCACCGCCTATACGCCGTATCAGCCCGAGGTGTCGCAGGGCATCCTGCAGGCCACGTTCGAGTACCAGACGATGATGTGCGAGCTCACGCGCCTCGACGTAAGCAACGCAAGCATGTACGACGGCGCCACGGCCACTGCCGAGGCCGCGCTGTTGGCCGTCAGGCAGACGCGGCGCGAGCGCGTGGTGGTGAGCCGGGGCGTGCACCCGGAGACCAGGGCCGTCCTGGACACGTACCTGACGCCCCTGGGCATCGCCATCGACACGGTCGACCTCTCCCCCCTCACGACGCCCGAGCTCGAGCTGGGCGACGACGTGGCTGGGGTCATCGTCCAGCAACCCAACTTCCTCGGGTACCTCGAGGCCATGCGCGACCTCACCGCCGCCGCCCACGCCGCCGGTGCCCTGATGATCGCCGTCGTTGACCCGCTGTCGCTGGCGCTCTTGGCTCCTCCCGGTGACTACGGCGCCGATGTGGCGGTCGGTGACGGCCAGACCCTGGGCAACCCGGCCAACTACGGTGGCCCCAGCTTCGGGTTCATGGTCGTCCGCGAGGATCTTGTCAGGCAGTTCCCAGGTCGCATCGTCGGCGAGACCACCGACGTCGACGGCAAGCGCGCCTTCGTGCTCACCCTCCAGGCGCGCGAGCAGCACATCCGCCGCAGCCGCGCCAAGTCGAACATCTGCACCAATCACCAGCTCACGGCTCTGATGGCGACCGTCAACGTCTCGGCGCTCGGTCCCCAGGGCCTGCGTGAGATGGCTGTCGCGACTGCCGAGCGTGCCCACGCCCTGGCTTCGCGACTCGCCGAAGCGGGCGCGGAGCCCCTCACCGGTTCCAGGTTCTTCGCCGAGTTCGTCCTGCCCGTCGACCAGCCGGGCGGGAACGTCAGGTCCTCGCTAGCCCACCGGGGCATTCAAGCCGGCGTGCCCGTCCCGGCGGAGTACGGCCTGGGAGACGCCGTGCTGCTGTCGGCCACCGAGCGCGTGAGCGATGCTCACATCGATGCGCTCGTCGGGGCGCTGGTCGAGACCGGCACCGTGAACGCGAGGGAGGTAGCGCATGGCTGACTTCCCGACGATCTACGAGCGCTCCCGTCCCGGCAGGCGCGGGTCCGTGCCGCCTACCCCACGCGAGTTCGACGTTGGCGCCGCCATAGGCGATGAGAACCTGCGCGCAGACCCGCCGCGGCTGCCCGAGGTCTCCGAGCTCGACCTGGTCCGGCACTTCACGCAGCTCGCGCACCGTCAGTTCTCCATCGACGCCAACTTCTACCCGCTCGGCTCGTGCACGATGAAGTACAACCCCAAGGTCAACGAGGAGGCGGCGCGCCTCTTCCAGGACCTGCACCCGTACCAGGCTCCCGAGACCGCGCAGGGCGCGCTGCAGCTCATGTACGAGCTCCAGGAGGACCTGTCTGCGATCACCGGCATGGACGCGTTCAGTCTGCAGCCGGCCGCCGGCGCCCACGGCGAGCTCGCCGGTGTGCTGATGATCCGCGCGTACCACGAGTCGCGTGGCGAGGGCGAGCAGCGTCGCGTGGTGCTGGTCCCGGACAGCGCTCACGGCACGAATCCGGCCACGGCGGCGATGGCCGGTTACGACGTGCGAGAGGTCGCGACTGGGCCCAGCGGAGAGGTCGACATGGCGGCGTATGAGGCGGCCATGGGCCCGGACGTGGCGGCCGTGATGCTCACCAACCCGAACACGCTCGGCCTCTTCGAGAGGGGCATCCTCGACCTGGCGCGCGTCGCGCATGCGGCCGGCGCCCTCCTCTACTACGATGGCGCGAACCTCAACGCCATCCTGGGCCGCGTCCGGCCCGGCGACATGGGCTTCGACGTCATGCACCTGAACCTGCATAAGACCTTCACGACGCCGCACGGCGGCGGTGGTCCCGGCACGGGGCCCATCGGCGTCAAGGCGCACCTGGCGGAGTTCATGCCGGTGCCCGTCATATCTAAGCGCGGCGACGAGTACGTGCTGGACGAGGACAGGCCGGCTTCCATCGGCCGCATGCGCAGCCACTTCGGCAACTTCGGCAACCTGGTGAGGGCGTACACGTACATCAAGGCGCTGGGTCGCGAGGGCCTCAGGCAGGTGAGCGGGCACGCGGTCCTCAACGCCAACTACCTGCGCGTGAGGTTCAAGGAGCTCGGCTTCGAGGTCCCGTTCGACCGCATCAACATGCACGAGTTCGTCGCCCAGCCGCCCCAAGGACTGAAGACGCTGGACGTCGCCAAGGCGCTGCTGGACCATGGCATGCACCCCATGACCGTCTACTTCCCGCTCACGGTCAAGGAGGCGATGATGGTCGAGCCGACTGAGACCGAATCGCTGGAGACCATGGACGCCTACATCGAGGCGTTGCGTGACGTCCTGGAGCGGGCCGAGCAGGACCCCGACTACCTCCCGGGCGCTCCGTACGACACGCCGGTCAGGCGCCTGGACGAGGTCAAGGCCGCCAGGCACCCCGTGTTGAAGCACGGGTTCTAGACAGGCGTGCTGCCCTAGCACGCTCGCGCGCACGTGACACCGAGGGGCCAGGAAGGCTCTTGCCGCCTACCCGCGACTGAGGTCAGGCCCCTTCCCGCCGGTACGGCCGCAACAGGACCGCCGGGTAGTTCGCGTTGCGTCCGGTGAGCGCCAGCACCACGATCGTCACGATGTACGGGAGCGCCAGCAGCAGCTCGTAAGGCACAGGCACGCCCTCGGCCTGCAGCCGCAACTGCAGGGCCTGCACGAAGCCGAACAGCAGCGCGCCTAGAAGCACGCGCACCGGGCGCCAGTTGCCGAAGATCACGATCGCGATCGCCACCCAGCCGCGTCCGTTGACGATCCCGTGCGTGAACGCCCCCAGCTGCGCCAGGCTCAAGAACGCGCCGCCCAGCCCCATCAGCGCGCCGCCGGCGATCAGCGCCAGGTAGCGCACGCGGTAGACGTTGACGCCCGCCACGTCGACGGCCTCGGGGTTCTCGCCGACAGCGTGCAGCCGCAAGCCGAACGCCGTGCGCGCCAGCATCCACGCGAGAAGTGGGACCAGCGCCAGCGCGAGGTACGTCAGCCCGTACTGGCTGAGCAGCGTGCCGAGCTGCGTGCCTGACAGCACCTGCCACTGGTCGAACGAGTCCGTCAGCGCGGGTGGGGTGCTGGCGCCGCCGTACTGCAAGCGGAAGAAGTAGAGGGCCAGGCCGCTGCCCAACAGCGTGATGCCGAGGCCCGAGACGTGCTGGTTGAGGCCGAACGTGACCGACAGCAGGCCCATCAGAGCGCTGAGCACCATGCCGGTCGCCGTAGCGGCGACCAGGCCCAGCCACAACGAGCCGCTGAGCTGCGCCGTCACGAAGCCCGTGAACGCCGAGAACAGCATGATCCCCTCGATGCCGAGGTTGAGGATGCCGGCGCGCTCGACGAGCATCTCGCCGAGCGCCGCGAAGAGGATAGGCGTGGCCACGCGCAGGGCGGCGGCGAACAGTACGACCAGTACTTCCATCAGCCGGCCCCCTCCGCCATGCGGCGCCTGACGGGCCGGTACCGGCCGAGGAGCAGCACCGCCAGCGTCACGAGCAGCAGCACGGCCTGCACGACGTTGCCGAGGTACGCGGGCACGCCGAGGGTGCGGGCCGCGGTCGTCGAGCCGATGTCTACGAGCGCCAGGAACGAGGCGGCCACGGTCACGCCAAGCGCGTGGAGGCCGCCGAAGGTCGCGACGATGATGCCGGTGTAGCCGTACTCGGGCGAGATGCCCTCGATGAGGTAGCCGTGGATGCCTGCGACCTCGCCGACGCCGGCCACGCCGGCGACAGCGCCGCTCGCGAGAGCTGCGATCAGGACGGTGCGGCGCACGTTGACGCCCATGAAACGCGCGGCGGTGGCGCCCAGGCCGACGGCGCGGACCTCGAGCCCGAAGCGCGTCCGCGCGAGCACCCACCAGAACAGCGCCACCAGCACCAGCGCGACGACGAACCCGAGGTGCACCCGCGAGCGGGCGATGACCTGCGGGAACATCGCGGCCTCGGCGATCGTCGGTGAGCGCGGCCAGCCAGACACCGGGTCGCGCCACGGCCCGTTGAGCAGGCCGCCGACGAGCAGCAGCATCACCGAGTTGAGCAGTAGCGTGGTGACGACCTCGTCGACCTTGGCGTAGACCTTCAGCACGGCTGGCAACAGCGCCCAGCCAGCACCAGCCACGAGGCCCCCGGCCAGCATCGCGGCTAGCGCCAGCGGTTGGCTCCAGCCGCTCAACTGCGGGCCGATCAGCGCCGCCGCCATCGCGCCGGCGTAGAGCTGACCCTCGGCGCCGATGTTGTAGTAGCCGGCTCGGAAGGCGATGGCCACCGATACGCCAGTGAGCAGCAGCGGGGTGAGGCGCACGAGGACCTCGAGGCGCGATGTGCGGCGCGTGAACGGCGTGTATAGCATCTCGCGGAAGACGTCCAGCGGGTTGGCGCCGGAGGCCGCTATCAGCAGCGCCGCCAGCACGAAGGTGATCGCCACGGCCAGCAACGGCAGCAGCGCGCGCAGCCACCACGGCGCGGGACCGCGCTCGAAGCGCGGCAGCCTAAGCATGAGCCACGCCCTCGCCGGCCATCAGCAGGCCGATGCGCCCTAAGTCGACCTCGTCGGCGTCGAAGTCGCCGACGAGCCTGCCGCCGTACATGACCAGCACGCGGTCGCTTAGGCGGATGACCTCGTCGAGGTCCTCGCTCACGAGCAGGACGGCCGCGCCGCGCTCCCTCTGCTCGAGCAGGCGCTGGTGGACGTAGGCGGTCGCGCCGACGTCGAGGCCGCGCGTCGGCTGGGCCGCCACGACGAGGCGCGGCTGGCGCGACAGCGTGCGCGCCAGCACGATCTTCTGGATGTTGCCGCCGGAGAGCGTGCGTACCAGGTCGGTCGGCTTGGCCTTGACCTGGTACTCCTCGATCAGCCGGTCCGCCTGGTCGGCGATCCTCTTGCTGGCGAGGTGGCCGGCGCTTGTGAACGCGTCGAGGTGCTCGAGGGCAAGGTTCTCGCGCACTGTGAGCTGGCCGATGACGGCCTCGAAGCGGTCTTCCGGGATGCGCCCCACGCCGAGCTGCGTCAGGCGCTCGGGTGGCAGGCCACTGATCGTCGTGCCTGCCAGCCGCGCCGCTCCCGAGCTGGGAGCGGTCATGCCAGTGAGGATCGATACCAGCTCGCTCTGGCCGTTGCCAGCCACCGCCGCGACACCGACGAGCTCGCCGGCTCGGAGGTCGAAGGTCACTTCCCTCAAGAGCCGGACGCCCCGACGGTCGTGGAGCGTCAGTCGCTCGACCTCCAAGAGGCGCTCGTGGCTTGGGGCAGGCGGCTCGCCGGGCGCCGCGACCGCTAGGACCTCGGCGGCCCCGTCGCTGTCCGCACCGGCCGCGACCACCTGCCGGGCGACGAGACCGGCGTCCCGACCGATCATCAGGCGCGCCAGCTCGGCCTCGGTGGCCTCGGCCGTGACCCTCTCCCCCGCCACCACGCCGCCGCGCAGGACGACGACGCGCTGGCTCACGCGCATGACCTCACGTAGCTTGTGCGTGATGATTATGACCGCCAGGCCTTGTTGGCGCAGCGACTCGAGCGTCTCGAACAGACGCTCGCTGTCCTGCGGCGTGAGCACGGCGGTGGGCTCGTCGAGGATCAGGAGCTGGCAGTCGCGGTGCAGCGCCTTGAGGATCTCGACGCGCTGCTGAGCGCCGACCGACATGTTGCGCACGCGTGCGCGAGGGGCCGCGTCGAGGTCGTACCTACGGGCCGTCTCCAGGACTGCGGCCTCGAGCTTGGGGCGGTCGAGCACCGCACCACCCTCGCGACCGAGCACGACGTTCTCGGTCACGGTGAGGCTCGGAACCAACGAGAAGTGCTGCGTGACGAGGCCGATGCCGCTGGCGATGGCGTCGGCTGGCGAGCGGAAGACCGCCCGCCTGCCAGCCACCGAGACCTCGCCCTCGTCGGGCTGGTAGAGGCCGTAGAGCAGCTTGGTCAGCGTGGTCTTGCCGGCGCCGTTCTCGCCCAGCAGCGCCAGCACCTCACCGGCCCTCACGTCGAGGTCGACGGCGTCCAGCGCCGTGAGCGAGCCGAAACGCTTGGTCAGCCCGCGCAGGCTGACGAACGGCTCCGGCTCGCTCGCTGGCGCTCTCACCCTCTCACTGTGGGGCACCTGGTCGCCTCTGGTGGGCTCAGCGGTCGCCCGTCGGGGTCTCCTCGTTGATCGGCACGCGGAAGAGGCCGCCCATGATCTCGCTCTCGCGTTGGCGGACGAGCTCGATCAGGTCGGCGGACAAGGTCTCCTCGAAGCCGTGCAGCTGGGCCAGGCTGGCGCCGCCCTTGGCCATCATCGTGAAGTCCTTGAGGTCCTGCGAGGTGAAGGCGCCCTTGGCCACCTGATCGATGACGTAGCGCACCAGCGGCTCCATGTGCCACACCGGCCCGGTGATCACCGTGTCGGGGGCTAGGTCGTTCTGGTCGGACATGTTGCCGAAGGCGTAAGCGCCGCGCTCCTGGGCGGCCTCGATGACCCCGAAGCGCTCGGCGAACAGAACGTCGGCGCCCGTGTCGAGCTGCGCCAGAGCAGCCTCCTTGGCGGCGGCGGGGTCGAACCAGGAGTTGATGAAGCTGACCAGCACGCGCGCTTCGGGGTTGACCTCCTTGATGCCGACGATGAACGCGTTCACGATGCGGTTGACCTCGGGCACCGGGAAGCCGCCTACGACGCCGACGATCCCGCTCTGGCTGACCGTGCCGGCGATGAGCCCGGAGAGGTAGGCGGGTTCGTGGATCCAGTTGTCGAAGACCGAGAAGTTCGGTTCGACGGGCCCCAGGCCCGAGCCGAAGACGAAGGCGATGTCGGGGTAGTCGCGCGCCACGCGGCGCACGGCTTCCTCGTTGCCGAACGCGTCGCCGAAGACGATGTCGGGCTGGTTGTCCTCGGCGACCTCGCGCATGATGCGCTCCATGTCGCCGGCGTAGCCGATGTCGTCGACGAACTCGTACGTGATCAGGCCGGCGGCTTCGGCGTCGAGCAGCGCGGTGTGGATGACACCGTCCCACGGCTCCTCGATCGCGGTCGCGTAGACCGCGTAGACGTCGAGCACCTGGCCGCTCGCCAACGAGACGAGAGCCGCGACCACGATGACGAACCCGATGACCAATCGCTTCATCAGCACACCCGTTCCGCGAGCATCCATCACCCGCTTGTTGCTTTGACACGAGTATAGGCACGCGGCGGGCCGACCGCCGCGCCGCGACCCGTAGTATCAGAGCGGAGGAGCGATATTCCAGCCACCACCGATCACCGTCAGATGCTCGAGGTCGCCCTGGCCGAGGCCCGCCTGGGGCTGTCTGAGGGCGGCATACCCATCGGCGCGGCTCTGTTCAGGACCGACGGCACGCTGCTCGGGCGCGGTCATAACCGTCGCGTCCAGGACGGTGACCCCAGCAGCCACGGCGAGACCGACGCGTTCCGCAACGCCGGGCGGCAGCGGTCCTACAAGGACACGATCATGGTCACGACGCTCGACCCCTGCTGGTACTGCAGCGGGCTGATCAGGCAGTTCGGCATCCGCACCCTGGTGGTCGGAGAGTCGCGCACGTTCAAGGGTGGCAGCGACTGGCTACGCGAGCACGGCGTCGTGGTCGTCGACCTAGACGACGCCGAGTGCGTGCGGATGATGGAGGAGTTCATCGCGGCCAAGCCCGAACTGTGGCACGAGGACATCGGGGTGGACTGAGACCTCGCGGCTCGGCGCGCCAGAGGGCCGGTGGACCCTACGTGGTCGTCTCACCCAAGAGCGGGCTGTCGACTAGCTACAGCTCTCGCCCTCGGCCGGTGGTGGCGTGCCGTCCGTCCGGAAGCTGTGGCCACAGCCGCACTCCGATGACGCGTTCGGGTTGCGAACGCTGAAGCCGCCGCCCATGAGGTTCTCGACGAAGTCGACCTCGCAGCCCCTAAGGAGCGGCCAGCTGCGCTGGTCGATGACGAGGTGCACGCCTTCAGACTCGAACTCGCGGTCGCCGTCTAGGCGCTTCTCGTCGATCTTCATGCCGTACTGGTAGCCGCTGCAGCCGCCTGACTTGACGAAGATGCGGACGGCTCCGCCTGCCACCCCGCTGCTCGAGAGCAGGTCGCGGGCGCGGCTGGCCCCGGCCGTGGTGAAGGAGACGCGCTCCTGGTCGGTGATCACTGCCTGCATGGTCATAGGTTATAGCACCTGGCCCGGTGACGACGATGTATACTCTGACTTCCGCCTGTCGGGCGGAACGGCCCGCCGGGCGGACGTTCGTACGGGGGTATAGCTCAGTCGGTAGAGCGGCGGTCTCCAAAACCGTAGGTCGCGGGTTCGAGTCCTGCTGCCCCCGCCACTCCAGTCGTCCGTCCGGTGGTCACGCCCACCACAACATCCAGCGACCCTGTTACCGGCGGTCTTCTTATGGCCCGTTCAAGACGGGCTGCCACGTCCTGCGCATCGGTTCCGCGCGGTACCCCGTGGTATCTTCTCCAGTGTGATGTCAACGACCGGCGCGGCGCGGCGTCTCGTCATGGCCGTGCTTGCCGCGGCCGCTCTCATCGCGTCCGGCGTTCTCGCTCCCGGCGTAGCCCTGGCGCAACAACCCTCAACTAGCGTGACCAACGAGGTCTGGCTCATCCCCATCGAGGGCGAGATCTCTGCCGCCACGACCGCTTTCGTGAGGAACCGTGTCCAACGGGCCAACGACGAGCGGCCGTTAGCTGTCGTCTTCTACGTCGACACGCCGGGCGGCGCTGTCGACGCCATGCAGGACATAGTCGGCGTCATCCTGCACGAAGCTCAGCTGCCCACCATCGCCGTCGTGCAGAACGCCTTCAGCGCCGGCGCCCTCATCGCGATGTCGGCCGAGCGCCTGGCCATGCTGCCGGGCTCGAGCATCGGCGCGGCCCTGCCCATCCTCGCGACGCCCGTCGGGATCAGCGCCGTCGACGAGAAGTTCTCCTCAGCACTGCGCGGCGAGTTCCGCAGCGTCGCCGAGGCCAGGGGTCGTGACCCCACCGTCGCGGAGGGCATGGTCGACCCGGCCGTGGTGATCCCGGGCCTCTCGACGGCCACAGAGCTGGTCACGCTCACGGCCGCACAGGCGGTCGAGCACGGCATCGCCGACATCCAGGCGGCCACGCTGGCACAGGCGCTCGCCGACTTCGGGTACGGCGGCGTCCCGGTCGAGCGCCTCGAGCCCGGTTTCGCCGAGAGGCTAGGCGCTTTCCTGGCGCAGCCGCTCCTCGCAGCCGCCCTGCTCGTGATCGGCATCGGCGGGCTCCTGATCGAGATCTTCTCACCCGGCTTCGGCGTACCCGGCGCGCTGGGCATCCTGGCGCTCGCCGCCTTCGCATACTCGGCGTTCATCGCCACTCCGGCCGGGCCGGTCGACCTGCTCCTCCTCGTCGCCGGCGTCGTCCTGCTGGCGGTCGAGGTGCTGGTGCTGCCTGGGTTCGGCGTGGCGGGCGTCTTGGGCCTTGCCGCCATGGTCTTCGCCGTCATACGCATCTTCGAGGAGAGCAGCCTGACCGTCATCGGCTACAGCGCGCTGTTCGGCGGCGTGGTCCTCGCCGTGCTGCTGTGGATGCTGCCCAACAGCCGGGTAGCCTCCGCGTTCCGCCTGTCTACCCGCTTGGCTACCCCGCAGGGCCTCACCATGATCTCGGAGGACATGCCCGAGCTCGTCGGCGCGATCGGCGCCGCGCTCTCCGACCTCCGGCCCGCCGGCGTCGCCCGCTTCGGCACCGCCCGGGTCGACGTCGTGACCGAGGGTGACTACGTTCCTTCCGGCAGCGCCATCAAGGTGCTACGAGTGGAGGGCAACCGCGTGACCGTGCGAGCCGTGGAGGAAGCGCCGCCGCAAACGAACAACGCCGCCGCGATGGCCGAGGAGGCCGCGGGCGGCACGCCTGAAGGAGGCACAGAAGACTCGTGATAGACGTACCCCTGATCATCCTCGCTGGCGCGATCGTCCTCTTCTTCATCATCCTGTTCTCGGTCATCCCGATCGGGCTGTGGATCTCGGCGATCGCGGCCGGCGTCAAGGTCAGCCTCATAAGCCTCGTGGCCATGAGGCTGCGCCGCGTGCCGCCACACCGGATCATCCTGCCGCTCATCAAGGCGGACAAGGCCGGCATCGAGGTCAACCAGAACCAGCTCGAGGCCCACTACCTCGCCGGCGGTAACGTCGACAGGGTCGTTGACGCGCTCATCGCGGCCGACAAGGCGCGCATCGCGCTGCCCTTCGACCGCGCGGCCGCCATAGACCTCGCGGGTCGTGACGTTCTCGACGCCGTGCGCGTCTCGGTCAACCCGCGCGTGATTCAGACGCCCAACATCTCCGCCGTCGCCAAGGACGGTATCGAGCTCATCGCCACGGCGCGCATCACGGTGCGCGCGAACCTCGAGCGCCTCGTCGGTGGCGCCGGCGAGGAGACGATCATCGCCCGCGTCGGTGAGGGCGTCGTCTCCTCCATCGGCTCAACGCAGTCCCACAAGGGCGTGCTGGAGAACCCGGACATCATCTCCAAGACCGTGCTCGCGAAGGGCCTCGACTCCGGGACGGCCTTCGAGATCCTCTCGATCGACATAGCAGACGTGAACGTGGGTCGGAACATCGGCGCCCAGCTCCAGACGGACCAGGCGGAGGCGGACAAGCGTGTCGCCCAGGCCAAGGCCGAGGAGCGCCGTGCGATGGCCGTTGCCGAGGAGCAGGAGAACAGCGCCCGCGTCGAGGCCATGAGGGCCAAGGTCGTGGAGGCCGAGGCCGAGGTGCCGCAAGCCATCGCCGAGGCTTTCAGGAGCGGCAACATCGGCGTCATGGACTACTACCAGCTCCAGAACATCCAGTCGGACACCAGCATGCGCGGCAACATCGCCCGTGCGGCCGACGACGAGGGCGGCGCCTAAGCAGGTGGACCTAGACACCATCCTGGGCCTGCTCTTCTTCGTCTTCTTCGTGGTCTTGCCGCTCTTCAGCCGCGGCGCGCGTGGCAAGAAGGGGCAGCAGGGCAAGGGCCAGGCACCCGGCACAGGCAAGGCCACCGGCCAGGGCGCTGGCGGTGCCGCGCCCGGCCAGGGCAGCGCGACCGCCAGGCCAAGCGCCAGCACGAGCACGACGCAGGACACGCCGTCTGTCACGCTCGCGGAGATCCGTCGCCGCGTCGAGGACGCGCAGAGGCGCGAGGCCGAGCGGGCACGGATGGCGGGTGGATCAGGTCAGGCACCGGCGACCAGGCGCCCCGGATCGCTCGTCGGCAGCGACCCCTTCGAGGGTGCGCTCGTCAGCGTCCCTGAACGCAGGCTCGATGACCTGGGACAGGGCCGCCCGATAGGGGGCCTCGGTCCCGAAGGTCGCCCCGGCCAGGAGGGAGCACCTCCCCGTACAGGAGCGCCCGTCCAGGGCGGGCTCGGCCGCGAGGCGACGGCGTCCAAGGGTGCGGCCAGCCCGATCGGCCGCGAGGGAACGCCGGGCCGGGCCGGTGGCCGGTACGTCATCGGTCGCGAGGGCACCGCGCAAGGCGCACGACTCGATACCGGCTCGTTGATCGGCCGCGAGGGCCTGGCGGGCCAGGAGGGCGTCGGCTCCCCTGTCGAGCGCGCCGGACTGCTCGGCCGCGAGGGCAGGCGGAAGATCGTGGAGCCGACCGTGGTTCCCTCCACCCGGGCTTCGCGCCGCAGCGAAAGGTTCGCGCGCGCCGAGATCGGCCGGGAGGCGGCGGGGAGCGACGTCAGGCGACCTGTCGCGGGAGCCCGCACGGCTACACTAGGCGCCGCCGCAGCGCTGCAGACGGACAAGGCTGGCATCCTGCACGGCCTCATCTGGCACGAGATACTCAGCCAGCCGCTCGCGTTGCGCCACAGGAGGGGAAGATAACGACCTCGCTCACGCTGAAGCTCAACAGCCCCGCAGAAGCGCTGTCTTTGTACGGCAAGAACGACGAGAACCTGAGACTGCTGCGCTCCAAGCTTCGCGCCAAGGTCGTGGCGCGCGGCGACGAGCTGAGGCTGCTCGGTGACGAGCCCGACGTCAAGGAGGCGGCAGACACGTTCCGGAACCTGCTGCAGGTGATCCGCAGCGGCTCCGAGGTGAGCCTCTCCGAGATCGAGTTCGGCGACGTCGTCGGCGCCGACCCGGAAGACGCCCTTGACCCGGCGACCACGGGCGAGGAGGTGCCGCGCCTGCCCGGCAGGGCCCGGCCCAAGACGGCCGGTCAACGCCGCTACGTGCAGGCCATCGCGGCCAGCCCGATCACCTTCGGGCTCGGCCCCGCCGGCACAGGCAAGACCTACCTGGCCGTCGCCATGGCCGTGGAAGCTCTCACGTCCAACCGCGTCAAGCGCATCATCCTGACCCGGCCGGCCGTCGAGGCCGGCGAGCGCTTGGGCTTCCTACCAGGCGACCTGCAGGCGAAGATCGACCCGTACCTTCGGCCCCTCTACGACGCCCTTTACGACATGCTGCCTGCCGACCGCTCGGAGCGCCTACTCGAGCAGGGGACCATCGAGGTCGCGCCCCTGGCGTTCATGCGCGGACGCACCCTGAACGACGCGTTCATCATCCTCGACGAGGCCCAGAACACCACCGCCGAGCAGATGAAGATGTTCCTGACCCGTATGGGGTTCAACAGCAAGGTGGTCGTCACCGGCGACACGACCCAGACCGACCTCCCCGGTTCGGTGCAGAGCGGTCTGAACGTCGCGCAGTCAATACTCGGAGGCATCGAAGGCATCCGGTTCATCGAGTTCAGCAAGGCCGACGTCGTGCGTCACCCGTTGGTGGCGCAGATCATCCTGGCCTATGAGCAGCACGGCTGACCGTCTGACAGGTTCACGCCAGGGCTACTGGCTCCTGGCCCTGGCGCTGGTCGCCGTGCTGGCCGCGCTGTTCTACACCGTCTACGGCCTGCGCCAGCGGACCCCGCTAGAGCTGGGGCAGCCGAGCCCGCAGACGTTCGTGGCTCCCGTAGCCACCGAGGTCGTCGACCTGCTGGCCACGCAGCGCCAGCGCCAAGCGGCGCGCGGCCAGATCGAGACCGTGTACACGGTCGATACCGGCTTGCGCGAGCTGGTGATCGCCAGCGTGACGGCGTCCGGGTTGCCGGCAGACTCGGTCAACCACGTCGTGGACCGTTACCAGGACCCACAGGGCGTCCGTTCGGACGAGGTCGACGTCGTCACGGACGAGGCCATAGCTCTCGCCCCGCCCGAGCGGCGCGGCGAGGTCAGGGTCGTCCTCGACCGCCGGCTGGTCGCGACGGCCCTGCCCGACGACGCGCTGACGCAGGCCGCGCGCACGGCGGCCGCCCAGGCCATCAGCCCTGTCATGCAGACGCTGGACGCCGGCGAGGTCATCGTGGAGAGCGGCGAGGCGCTCACCGAGGACCACCTCCGCGTCCTGGCCGCGCTCGGCCTATACAGCGCCAGCGCAGACGCAGCCACGCAGACGGCCTGGATCGTCATCGGCTGCCTGGCGCTGGCGTTGCTACTGGCGGCGCCGCTCGCCATCGGGCAGCGCTACCTGCGCTCGCGGGTCAGCCCCAACCAGATCGTGTTCCTGCTCGCGATGACGGCGCTGGTCGTCGGCGTCCAGCGCATGGCCGTCGACCTCTCCCCGTACTTCCTGTTCGCGATCCTGGCGCCGCTTGTCGTGGCGGCGCTCCTGGGCACGAACGCTGGGCTGGCGTGGTCGGCCTGGACCGCGGTGGCCGTCGGGCTGCTCGTGCCCGAGGCACCCCTGCAGGCGCTGGTCGCCACGTTCGTCGGATCGGTGGCCGCAGCGCTGCTGGTGCAGGCGCGGCGAACGCGTCTGTCGATCGCCGGCGCCGGCATGGCCGGCGGCGCGATAGGTGGCATCACGACGTACGCCATGGTCTTAGTGGCCGGCGGGATGTCCTCCGCCGAGGCCGCAGGCGCGGCCGCGGTCGTGGCGGCCGGTGGTCTCCTCGCCGGGGTCGTAGCGCTCGGCCTGCTGCCCGTCGCCGAGAGCGTGTTCGGGTTCCTGACGGACTTCAGGCTGCTCGAGCTCTCGAGCCCCACCAACCCGCTGCTGCAGCTGCTGGTGACGGAGGCCCCCGGCACGTACCAGCACAGCCTCATCATCTCGAACCTCGTCGAGCAGGCCGTCAAGAACGTCGGCGGCAACGCGCTTCTCGCACGCGTAGGCGCCCTGTTCCACGACGTCGGCAAGACCAGGAGACCGCAGTTCTTCATCGAGAACCAGTTCAGCGGCGAGAACCCGCACGACCAGTTGAGCCCGCACCTCAGCTACCTGATCGTCACCAGCCACGTACGCGACGGTATCGAGCTCGCCAGGCAGTACGGCCTCCCCCGCGAGCTCGAACAGTTCATAGCCGAGCACCACGGCACGACCGTGCTGGCGTACTTCTACAAGCGGGCCCTCCAGGAGGGCAAGGTCGAGGAACTCAACTTCCGTTACCCAGGCCCACGGCCGCGCAGCAAGGAGACGGCTGTGCTTATGCTGGCAGACTCCATAGAGTCCGCCTCTCGGACGCTCGAGGAGCCATCGCCGTCCTCGATCCGCGGGCTAATCGACAGGATCATCGAGCAGCGCCAGCAGGACGGCCAGTTCGCCGAGAGCCCCCTCAACTTCGCGGACCTCGAGGTCATAGCCAACACGTTCGAGCGGATGCTGACGGCCGTGCTGCACAGGCGCGTCAGCTACCCGAGCTCGGAGGAGATCAAGGGTCTCAAGGCCGCCAGGGGCCTCCAGACCGGGAGGGACACCGGGCCCGTGCCGACGCGCGGCACCGGCCTGGAGACCGCCGCGAGCGACGAGGCGGAGGCGATGGCACGCAAGGAGGCCAAGGGTGGGCGTAGAGGTGATCGACGAGACCGGACGATGCCCACACGCTCCTGAGCTGGAAGAGGCCCTCTCCCGGCTGTTGGGGGAGCTGGCTGGGGCGGGCCGAGAGGCGACGGTCGTCGTCGTCGACGACGAGAAGATCGCGGCCCTCAACGCGCGTGACCGTGGCGTCCACGGCCCGACAGACGTGCTGTCGTACCCCATGCACGAGCCGACCGACGTGGCGCACCCGACCCTGCCCCATCTGGGTGACGTCTACGTCAGCCTCGAAACGGCCACGTCCCAGGCCGCCGGGGCGGGTCACGCTCCTGTCGAGGAGGTGGCTGCGTTGGCGGCACATGGGCTCACCCACCTGCTTGGCCACGACCACCAGTCGGAGCACGAATGGGGCCCGTTCCGCGCCGCGCAGGCACGAGTGGTAGACATACTGGCTGAGATGACGCACCGGTCGGAGGGGTGATGGCAGTGAACAGGGCGCGACTCGGCAGGTCGTTCGCGGTGGCTGGAGCCGGCGTGGCGCGTGCCTGGAGCACCCAACCGAACCTGCGGCTCGAGGTCGCGATAGGCCTGCTCACCTTGGGACTGGCCGCCTGGCTCGACGCGCCCGCCGTACCCATCGTGCTGGCGTGCACGCTCGTGATCGCGATGGAGCTCATGAACAGCGCCATAGAAGCGGTCGTCGACCTGGCGTCACCGAGCTTCCACAGCCTGGCAGGCACGGCGAAGGACCTGGCGGCTGCGGCGGTGCTCACCTCTGCCGCGGGTGCCGTGATAGTAGGGCTCATCGTCCTGGGGCCGCCGCTCCTGGCGCGCCTTGGCATCGTAGGTGGCGCGTGATGAGCGAGGGCGCTGCCGACGGTCCAGGCACACCGGAGGCGGCGCCGCCGAGTGACCTGCTGGAAGCCGCCAAGGCGGCGTTCCGCAACGCCTACATCCCGTACTCGCGTTTCGGGGTCGGCGCGGCCTTGAGGGCCGAGGACGGTCGCGTGTATGCCGGCTCGAACGTCGAGAACGCCAGCTTCGGGCTGACGCGCTGCGCCGAGCAGTCGGCCGTGCAGGCCATGGTGACGGCCGGCACGAGGTCGTTCAGCCAGGTGGTCGTGTACACCGAGTCGGAGGAGCCTTCTTCCCCATGCGGCGCCTGCCGGCAGGTCATGTACGAGTTCGCGCCCCGGGCCGACGTGTACCTGGTCAACCATCGTGGTGACGTCGTACAGACCACCGTTGCCGGCCTGTTGCCGGGCGCCTTCGGGCCCGAGAAGCTGCCGTCCTGAACGGGGTTCCTCGGGTCTCGAGGACGGCGTAAGCTTCTCACAGGACCCGGTTATACTGCCGCGTCATGCCGACCAGCACGCAGTACCTCGTCCGTCTCCTGGTGTTCCTCGGGGCGGCTCTGATGAACGTGGCAGCCGCTCAGGTCACCAGGGTGGCGGTCTTCCCCTTCGACGCCGGAGCCAACACGCAGGCCTACCAGCTCGGCCTGCCTAGCGCTGTCCAGCGCTCGCTGAACCAACTGCCTGGCGTCTACGCGCCGCCCATCGGCGACGTCGCGCTGGTCGCGAACAAGGCGCTGGGCGCCGAGGCCGACGTCGATCAGACCGTGGGGCGCCTCTTCGACGCCGCCGCGCTCGTCACCGGTCAGGTGACCCTCGGCGGTGGCGGGGTGCAGGCGCTGGTGAACGTCGAGGTCGGCGGCGCGGTGCAGACCGTGCAGGCGAGTAGCCAGGACCCGACCGCACTGGCCGTGCAGGTGGCGGAGGCGGTGGCGCGCATCGTGGCCCCCGACGCCACCGCCGAGGCTCTGGAGCTGGTCAGGGCGACGGCTTCTGACACGCCTTCGGTGCCCAGCCTGGGGCCGGCCGGTCTCTCAGCCTCGGGCCTGCCTGGCGCCAACGTCACCGACCTGAGCGTGGCGGCGGAGCTCGACTCGGGCTCGGCTTGGGTGTTGGTGGAGTACGCCAAGTCCGCTGCCATCTCCGGTGACATGCAGACGGCCGCCAGCTACGCCGAGCTGGCTGCGCAGGCCGCGCCAGCCGACGCCGAGGTGCAGGCGACCGTCGGCGTCGTGCTCAGGTCAGCCGGTGACCAGGAGGCTGCGGCCGCGGCCTTCGGTAGAGCTCTCGAGACGAACCCCGACCACGCCATAGCGCTCGTCGGCCGGGCCTCACTGCCCGAGGTGTCCGGTACGGACGCCGTCAGCGACCTCGAGGCAGCCATAGAGGCGTACCCGCGCTTCATCGACGCCTACCTGCGCCTGGCGTCCCTCCAGGGCGACCCGCAGAGGACGCTGCAGACGCTGCGGCGCGCCGAGCGCTACGCTCCCGACTCGGTGCTGCTCAGGGCGACTGTCGTCGACGTGCTCATCGACAACGGAGCCGCGGGCGACGCCCTGACGTACCTGCAGCAGTCCGTGACGGACCCGCTCTCTCGGTCCGCCAGCCTGTACGGACTGGCCAGGCGGCTCCCGGCTTCCCACGCCCAGCAGGGACTCGAGCTCGTGAGCGCTGGCAAGGAGGCCTACCCGGACAGCGTCGAGCTCGAAGTCGCAAGGGCGGACCTCCTCATCAAGGCCGGCCAAGTGGCCGAGGCCGCCGAGCTGCTGCGACCCGTCTACGAGTCGCACCCGAACGACCGCGACGTCGGTGGCATGCTGGCGGTTGCCCTCGCGCGCGGTGGCGACCTCGATGGGGCGAGGCAGGTCTTCGAACAGCAACGTGGCACAGGTGCTCAGGTCGATCTCGGGTTGGCAGAGGTCTACCTCGCCGCCGGTCGCGCCGCCGGCGCCCTCGAGCTGCTGCAGCCGTTGGCGGAGGCCAACCCGGATGACGCGCAGCTACAGGCCCTGTACGGCACCGCGCTGACGCGCATGGGGCGTCTCGACGAGGGACGCACCGTCCTCGAGAGGGCCCTCGAGCTGGACGCGGAGAACGCGTTGGCGCAGCGCAGCATCTCGATCCTCGAGCAGCAGAGCCAGCTCACCGGGGATGCCGACGTCACCTTCACGGAGGAGGCAGGCGTGGCGTTCCAACAGGGCCTGTACGCCCTGGATGTCGGGGACTCGGTGGCGGCGCGGGACGCGTTCTCGCGGGCGCTCGAAGCCCAGGCAGGCAACCCGTTGGCGGCCTTCTACCGGGGCTACTCCAGGCAGCTGACCGGCGACGAGCGCGGCGCCATCGCCGACTACCAGACGGCGCTCGAGTCGCTGCCCGAGAGCGACATCGTCCTCAACAACCTCGGCTACGCCTACCTGCAGACCGGTCGAGTTGACCTGGCCCTGGAGAACCTACAGAAGGCCGTCGCGGCCAACGACGGGAACGCCCAGGCCCACCTCAACCTCGGCCTCGCCTACCTGACCCTCGAGAACCACGCCCGCGCGCTGACCGAGCTCGAACGTGCCGTCGAGCTCGACCCCGCGCTGGGTCCCACGCTGGAGCAGCTGATCACCGCTACCCGCGAGAGGGCCGCGCAGTAGCCACGGTCGCCCCCCGGCTCTCCGGGCGCTGAGCAGGGCTAGCATGGACGCATGGTCATAAGGGAAGAGGTG
>CAZFAQ010000038.1:0-12978 GCA_964517055.1 uncultured bacterium
CTTGACGTCACTGACGGGGAGTATATGCACGTGCCGGCGGGGTGTCAACGCCGTGCGCCTGCTCAGGGCGCGAACGCTGGGGGCAGACAACGTGCCGCTTTCGCCGTGACGAAGGCAGTTGCGCGCTGCACGGCGATGATGCAAACTGTGGCACGCGCTCTCTAAGGCGGGGAGGTTGGGTCATCGAAATCCTTCGCGTATCAGGCTCCTCTCGGCCCAACTCGGTCGCCGGGGCCATCGCAGCCCTCCTGCGCAACGAGGGTGAGGTCGAGGTGCAGGCCATCGGCCCGCACGCCGTCAACCAGGCGGTCAAGGCCATCGCCATCGCCCGCTCCTACATACAGGCTGACGGTCTCGGGCTCGTGACGGTCCCCTCCTTCGTCAAGCTCGAGCTTCACGACGAGGAGCGGACGGCCGTGCGGTTCGCAGTCGAGTCCTACAAGGACCAGGCGGAGTGAGCGCGGCGCCCGAGCGGCGCCAGACCAAAGATCTTAGTTACGGTGCCCGCCTGAGCGCGCTGGCGACGGTGCGACTCTGCTTGGCTGGCGACTTCCTGTCCAGGGCGCTCGGCGCCGAGCTCGCCTCGGCTGGCCTCTCGGGCCAGGACCGGTCGCTGGTCACGGACCTCGCCTACGGGACGGTCAGGTACCTCATCGCCCTGGAGTCTCGTCTGAAGCCGTACCTGGCGGACCCGGAGCGTCTGCCCTTGGCCGTGCGGACTGCCTTGCTGATCGGCGCCTACGAGCTGCTGGTACGCGAGACCGCTCCATACGCAGCCGTCGACGCCTGGGTCGAGGTGACCAAGTCGGCCAGCCCGCGGCACGCCAAGCTCGTCAACGCGGTGCTAAGGCGGCTGGCTGGCTCCGCCGACCGGCTCGGAGCGGCTGGAGACACCGGGACCGCGATGGCCGCCCATGGAGCGGCACGGGTCGAAGCCCCAGCACATCCGGAGACGGACCTCTCCCTGCCAGGCTGGCTGTTCGAGAGCTTCGTGGCCAGCGTCGGGCACGAGGACGCGGTCAGCGCCGCACGCGGGATGCTCGAGCCCGAGCCGTTGTGGTTGACGGGTTACGGTCCGGACGCCGAGGTCGCCATGCGGGAACAGGGCGCCCTGGTCCGCGCCGGCCCTGACCTGCCCCTGCCGCCGGACGTGCCGTCCCGGCCATGGCCGAGGTCGTTGTCGGTGCGCTCTCCGGTGCCGCTGCAAGAGCTCGCGGCCTTCAGGGCCGGGCTGGTGCAGCCGCAGAACCCCTCGTCGCTGTACGTCGTCCAGGCGTTGGGAGCCGGAGCTGGCGACCTCGTCTACGACCTGGCGGCGGGTCATGGCGTGAAGACCGCAGCGCTGGTATCAGGCGGCGCGCGGGTAGTGTCGGTCGAGCTATCCAAGCGGCGCTCCGACGCGGCGCGGCGCAACCTAGACCGCCTCGGTCTCTCGGCCACGCATCAGGTCGCTGACCTGACGGCTGGCTGGCCGGAGCCGGATGCGCCGCTGGCGGACGCCGCGCTCCTCGATGCCCCATGCACCGGCACGGGGACGTTGCGCGGCAACCCTGAGATCAAGCTGAGACTTGAAGCCGGAGACCCGGGTCGACTGGCCGCCGTGCAGGCGCGGATGCTGCGGGCAGCCGCGCGCTCCGTGAGGGCCGGGGGGACGCTCGTGTACGCCGTCTGCTCGCTCACCCCGCGGGAGGGCACCAAGCAGGTCGAGAGCTTCCTCGCCGAAGTGGGCGGCTTCGAGGCGATGCCCATGCCGGACGGGCATCCGTTCGCTACTACGACCGGGCCGGGCGCCTACCTGCTGCCCACCGGCGGGCTCGACGGCTTCTACGTGGCTAGGCTGAAGCGGACAGGATGAACGACAGCGCCTCGTGGCGCCCTGTTACGTTTGGGCATGTCAAGACTTCCTCCCCCGCTCCAGGTCTCGGAGCGCGTCTTCGCGCTGACGGGCCCCGTCAACTCCGCCATCGTGGTCGGCGATGACCGCGCGGCAGTGCTCGTGGACACCGGCCAGGACGCGGACCACGGCCGCCGCATCAGGCGGGCGCTCGAAGAACTGGAGCTGACCCCTGTAGCTATCCTCAACACCCACAGTCACGCCGACCACTACGGCGGCAACGACTACCTGGTACGCCAGTTCCCCGGGCTGAAGGTGTACGCGCCGCCCTTCGAGGCGGCGATCATCCGTGCCCCGTACCTCGAGCCCGTCTACCTCTTCCACGGTGCCAAGCCACCCGTCGAGATGACAGGCAAGTGGCTTCAGGCCAAGCCATCGCCCGTCCACGAGGAGGTCGAGGCAGGCACGCTCGAGGTCGCCGGCCTGAGCCTGCAGCTACTGGATACCAGCGGTCATGCGCACCGGATGCTGTCAGTCAGGGTCGACGACGTCCTGCTCGCCTCCGACGCCGTGTTCGGCGCGGCCACGCTGGAGCGCTACCCGTTGCCGTTCGGTCAGGACATCGGCAACCAGAAGGCCGCCCACGACACTGTGGCGGCCTCCGGGGCGACGACCGTCCTGCCGGGACACGGTGAGCCCGTAGAGGGCACGCACGAGATCGTCGAGGCGAACGCCCGCGCGGTTGCCGCAGCCGAGCATGCCGTGCTCGACGCCTGCGACGACGCCACCAGCGAACAGGTCCTGAAGCGCGTCGGTGACGGCATGGGCCTCGCCATGAACGACCTCCCTCGCTACCACCTGAACCTCTGCACGGTCTCTGCGTACCTGACCCATCTGCGCGAGACTGGCAGGGTCGAGGCCACTCTCGACGCCGGCCGCCTGACCTGGCGATCCACCCAGCCGGGAGCGTCGGCGTGAGGCTGACAAGCGCGGGCGCCGCCCGCATGGTCACCGGCAGCGCGCACCTGCTTGAGGTCGCCGGCCGGCGCGTGCTCATCGACTGCGGCCTCTTCCAGGGCACCTCTGAGGTAGACGCGATGAACCGCGCGCCCTTCGTCTTCGACCCGGCCGACCTGGACGCGGTGCTCGTCACTCACGGACACCTGGACCACGTGGGCCGGCTCCCGCGCCTCGTCAAGCTCGGCTACAAGGGCGACCTCCACGCCACCCACGGGACGCGGGACATCGCCAAGATCATCCTCAGGGACGCGGCCTCGTTGCAGGTCGAGGACCACGCTCGCGAGCTTCGGCGCGCCGCAAGGGCCGGTCGAGCCAGCGAGGTTCACGACCCCCTCTTCGACCGCGCCGACGCCGAGAAGACCATCTCGCGATTCAAGACGGTCGACTTCGGCGAGCCGTTCGAGGTCGTGCCCGGGGTGCGCGTGACGTTCGAGCCGGCGGGTCACATCCTGGGTAGCGCCTACCTCGTCGTCGAGGCCGAGGGCCGCAGGGTCATCTTCTCCGGCGACCTCGGCAACCGGCAGAGCTCGCTTCACGTGACGGCCGTGCCGCCACAGGGCGCGGACGCCATCGTGCTGGAGACCACGTACGCTGACAGGACGCACCGCTCGCTGGAGGACACCAGGACCGAGTTCGCGGAGGTCATCTCGCAAGCCCTGCGGACCGGCGGCAACGTGCTCATACCCACGTTCGCGGTCGAGCGGGCACAGCAGGTCCTCTACGAGCTGTACCGCCTGATCGGCGATGGCCGAGTGCCAGACGTACCTGTCTACCTCGACTCCCCCATGGCCACCCGCGTCACGCGGGAGTACAAGGAAGGCATAGACGAGCTGAGGCCCGAGGTGGCCGAGGTCTTCGCCGCCGGCGGTGACCCGTTCGACCCGCCGTCACTGACGTTCACGATCAGCACCGAAGAGTCGATGGCCCTCAACGACATCCACGCTGGGATGGTCGTGCTGGCGGGCTCCGGGATGATGACGGGCGGACGCATCCTCCACCACCTCAAGCACAACCTGTGGCGCGAAGGCGCCAGCGTCGTCATCGTCGGCTACCAGGCGCGGGGCACGCTCGGGCGGGCGCTCATCGAGGGCGCGAAGCACGTGCGGATCTTCGGAGACCAGATCGCGGTGAGGGCGTCGATCCACACCATCGGAGGGTTCTCGGCGCACGCCGACCAGGACGACCTGCTGGCATTCATCGCCGCGTCACCTGATGCCAAGCTGCTCCTGGTGCACGGCGAGCCGGAGGTCATGGACGTCTTCGCAGCCAAGCAGCGAGCAGGGGGGCGCGCCGTGGTGACACCGGAGCTGAACGTGCCACTCGAGGTGCTCAACACGGACTGAGGGGCGCTTCGTAAGCCAGCTCACGGGGCCGGCGCCTAGTCAGCCATCTTACGGAGGTGCGTCCTAGGCAGGGGTTCTACTTGTAGCCATGGATTGGGAGCTCCCTGTCATCGCGCTGCGCACCCAGGTGGTGCTGCCGCGGACACTCGAGAACGTCGACGTCGGTCGTCCGAAGTCCAAGCGGGCCCTCGAAGAGGCTCAGGCAGGCGACAACCGTGTCGTACTCGTCGTTCAGCGCGACGCGCGCGTCGACGACCCGGCCGGCGAGGACCTGTACGCGGTCGGCACGCTGGCGATCATCAAGCAGGTGATCAGGCTGCCCAACGACACCCTTCAGGTGCTGGTCGAGGGCCGCGAGCGCGCCAGCATCGGCGACTACCTGCCTGGCCCGGCCCTACGCGCCAAGGTGACGACGGTCGCCGAGGACACCTCGGAGGCCGCGTCCGCGAGCACGCAGGCCCTCGTCGAGCAGGTCAAGTCGGCGTTCGGCGAGTACTCGCAGCAGAACAAGAACCTCAGGCTCGACTCCTTCCACCTCGAGAACCTGCGCGGCATGAAGGAGCCTGGGCCGCTGGCAGACCTCATCGCCAAGTACTCGACCTGGGACGTGGCCGACAAGCAGGCCGCGCTCGAAGAGGCCGACGTCGCCAAGCGACTCGAGCTCGTCTACGGGTTCCTCACCCGCGACCTCGAGCGTTTCGAGACCGAGAAGCAGATCTCGGCGCGGGTCAAGTCGCAGATGGACTCCAACCAGCGCGAGTACTTCCTGCGCGAGCAGATGAAGGCCATCCAGAAGGAGCTCGGCAACGACGAGGGCTCCGAGACCGAGGAGCTACGCAAGAAGGTCGAGGAGAAGAAGCTCCCAGAGCACGCCGAGGAGCGCGCTCTAAAGGAGATCGACCGCCTCGAGAAGATGGCCGCCGGCTCTCCAGAGGCCACTGTCGTCCGCACCTACCTGGACACCCTGCTCGACCTGCCTTGGTCCGAGTTCGACGAGGAGCACCTCGACGTCAAGCACTCGGAGGACATCCTCGACGAGGACCACTACGCCCTCGAGGAGCCCAAGGAGCGCATCGTCGAGTTCCTGGCCGTCAGGCAGCTCACCAAGGACATGGAGGGCTCCGACTACAAGGCGCCCATCCTCTGCCTGGTCGGCCCTCCCGGCGTGGGCAAGACGTCACTAGGCAAGTCGATAGCGCGCAGCCTGAACCGCAAGTTCGTGCGCATGAGCCTGGGCGGCGTGCGCGACGAGGCCGAGATCAGAGGCCACCGCCGCACCTACATAGGCAGCTTGCCTGGCCGGATCATCCAGGGCATGAAGACGGCAGGCACCATCAACCCCGTCTTCCTCCTCGACGAGGTCGACAAGATGACTGCCGACTTCAGGGGCGACCCCTCCTCCGCCCTGCTCGAGGTCCTCGACCCGGAGCAGAACAACACCTTCGCGGACCACTACCTCGAGATCCCTTACGACCTCTCGAAGGTCATGTTCGTGACGACGGCGAACACGCTCAACACCATCCCGCGGCCGCTACTCGACCGCATGGAGGTCATCCAGATCCCGGGCTACACGCTGCCCGAGAAGATCGAGATCGCCAAGCGCTACCGCGTGCCGCGCCAGCTCAAGGACCACGGCCTGGCCGAGCACCTCGAGATCACGGACGACGCCATCAAACGCATCGTCACCGAGTACACCCGTGAGGCTGGGGTGCGCAACCTCGACAGGCTCATCGCCAAGGCCGCCCGCAAGATGGCCAAGGACTTCCTGGCCGAGCCGTGGGAAGGCACCGTCGTCGTCGACGACGCGAAGGTCCGCGACCTGCTAGGCGTGCCACCGTTCCGCGACGAACAGGCCGAGAAGGAGCCGCAGGTCGGGCTCTCGCACGGGCTCGCCTGGACCAGCGTCGGCGGCGTGACCCTCGACATCGAGGCCGTCAGCATGCCTGGCAAGGGCAACGTGACGTTGACGGGTCAGCTCGGCGACGTGATGAAGGAGAGCGCCCAGGCGGGCATCGCCTACCTGCGCAAGCACTCAGAGGAGTACGGCATCGAAGGCGACTTCTACGAGAACCGCGACCTTCACGTGCACGTCCTCGAGGGCGGCACGCCCAAGGACGGCCCGTCGGCGGGCATCGCGCTGGCGACCGCAGTGGTCAGCGCGCTGACCGGCAGGCAGGTGCGTGGCGACGTCGCCATGACAGGCGAGATCACGCTGCGCGGCCGGGTGTTGCCCATCGGCGGCCTCAAGGAGAAACTGCTGGCGGCCCACCAGGCCGGCATCAAGACCGTGATCATCCCGAAGGAGAACGAGGCGAACCTCGAAGAGGTGCCGGAGGCGATCCTAGGCGACCTCGAGGTGATGGTCGTCAGCGGCTTCCGCGAGGTCCTCGACATCATGCTGGTCGAGGGTGATGGCCAGCCGCCGGCGTTCGTGCCTCCGATAGACGACCGCCCGAGCGCCGGGATCTCACCCAGCGCGTAGTTCCTGGTGTGTCTGAACGGTCGCGCCTCGCTTGGGGGCGCGGCCGCTTCGTCTTCGTGGCGCCTGTGGCCCCTGCGAGGGCACTTCTCTTTCACGCTGCCTATGCCAGTATGCCGATAGCGGTATACCCGTGGTCTGACGAGGTCGTGCGCAACGCACACAGCAGAGTTCACAAATACCGATAGCGAGCTACTAGCGTAGGGCGCGAACAGTGGACCCTATTGCCCTACGGTCCGGTTGGCACCCTCGCCCTGGCGCCGCAAGCGCGTTCTGTACGCTGGTCACGCCGCCGCGGCTCTGAGCACCTCGCCGTCGCCACGTATCTGATAGCCGCCGAACACAGCCGGCAGCAGCACCGTGGCTCCTCGCGCCATCGCGAGCCCATCGCCGTTCCAGAGCAGTTGGACATCGCCCGCAACCACTGTCAGTGCCTGACATGCCTCCGGGCGGGTCGCGCCATACGCGCCATGGTCCCCATCGACGGAAACGGAGTCCAATACGAACTCCGGCCTGTCCACAAGCCGCCTCCACTCGCCGGGCCCAGCGGCCGGCACCGAAGGTAGGCCGGGCTCTGCGGCGGCGAGGTCGGCGACGTCGAGCGCCTTGTCGATGTGTAGCTCGCGCGGCCTGCCGCCTGCGCCCACGCGGCCGTAGTCGTATAGCCGGTATGTGAGGTCGCTTGACTGCTGCACCTCGTAGAGCAGGATCCCGGCGCCCACGGCGTGCACCATGCCGGCAGGGTTCACGACGACGTCGCCGGCGCGTACCGGCAGCCGCCGCAGGAGCCCCTCCAAAGTGCCATCGGCCGCAGCGCCCCGGACCTCGGCTTGTGTCACGTCGCGGGCGAAGCCGCGGAGGACGGCGGCGCCGGGCGCGGCCCGCAGCACGTACCACGCCTCCGTCTTGCCGAGGTGTCCGGTGGCGGCCTCGTTCTCTAGGGCGTATGTGTCGTCCGGGTGCACCTGGACGGAGAGGTCGTCGGCAGCGTCGAGGAGCTTGACCAGCAGCGCCATGCGGTTCCCGTAGCGTTCGACGGTCGATCTGCCAAGTAGGTCGGCACCGAAGCGTGAGGCTAGGTCGGCGACGACAGCGCCGCGCAGGGGACCGGCTGAGACGACGCTCGAGCCGTCGGCCAGCCAGCTCTCCCCCACCGGTTCACTACCACCGCCCGGATCGGGCGACCCGTGGAAGGCCGGCAACGCTCCCCCACCCCAGATGCGCCGCACGAAACGAGGCTCGAGGGGAAGCGGGGCGCCGAGGCCGGCGGCGCTCACGCGTCGCGCAGGCGCGGGTCGAGCACGTCGCGGATCGCGTCGCCCAGTAGGTTGAAGCCCACGACGGCGAGGAAGATGGCGATGCCTGGGAATATCGACATCCAGGGCGCGCGCACGAACTGGGTGAAGCCGTCGCGGATCATCAGGCCCCATTCCGGCTCGGGCGGTTGTGCGCCCAGGCCAAGGAAGCCGAGCGCCGCCACGTCGAGGATGGCGGTGCCGATCGACAGCGTGAGCTGCACGATCAGCGGCGAGAGGCTGTTCGGCAGCACGTGCTTGAAGACCACGCCCGGCCCGCTGGTGCCCAGGGCCCTTGCGGCCTGCACGAACTCGGTCTCCCTCACCGAGAGGACGACAGACCTGACGATGCGGGTGTACAGCGGCACCTGCGTCACGGCGATGGCGATGAGGGCGTTGGTCAGGTTGGGCCCCAGCGTGGCCACGATCACTATGGCGAGCAGCACGCCTGGGAACGCCAGCACGATGTCCATGAGCCAGACGATGAAGGTGTCGATCCAGCCGCCCACGTAGCCGGCCGTGAGGCCCAGCAGTGTGCCCGTTACGGCGGCGAACGCCACAGCCAGCAGGCCGACGCGCAGGCTGATGCGGCCACCGTGCCAGACCCTGATGAACTGGTCGCGGCCCAACTCGTCGGCCCCGAACCAGTGCTCGGCCGACGGCGGCGCGAGCCGGGACCGCAGGTCCCTGTCGCTCGACGGGTCGTACGGCGCCAAGACCGGCGCGAGCAGCGACACGACGACGAAGAACCCGACGATGAACAGCCCGACGAGGCCGGTAGGGTGCTTGAAGAACCGCCTGAAGGCGTCCGCGGCCAGCGACCGGCCGCGCACGGACGTGTTGACATCTATGGTGACGGCGTCGCTCACGAGTACTGGATCCTCGGGTCGATGAAGGCGTACGTCAGGTCGACGAGCAGGTTGACGACGGCGAACATGACGGCCACGAACAGCACGCCGCCCTGGATGACAGGGTAGTCGCGCGCCGCGATCGCGTCGTAGACCCAACGGCCGATGCCGGGCCAAGAGAAGACCGTCTCGGTCAGCAAGGCGCCGGAGAGCAGCGAGCCGAAGCTCAGGCCTATCACCGTTATGACGGGCAGCAGCGCGTTGCGTAGCGCGTGAACGCGCACGACGCGCGCCTCCTTGAGGCCCTTGGACCGAGCGGTGCGAACGTAGTCCTGACCGAGCACGTCGAGCATCGCGGAGCGCGTCATGCGGACGACGATGGCCAGCGGGATGGTGCCGAGGGCTATGGCGGGCATGACGAGGTGCTTGGCGGCGTCGAGAGCAACGCGGAAGTCTCCTCGCAGCAGGCTGTCGAGTACGTACATGCCGGTGATCGTGTCGACGTTCATGCCGACAGACAGTCGGCCAGAGGGCGGCAGCCAGCCCAGGACCACCGCGAACAGGTAGATGAAGATGATCGCCAACCAGAAGACCGGGAAGGAGACGCCGGAGAGAGCCAATAGCATGATGGCCGTGTCCGAGACGGTCCCGCGCCTTGTCGCGGCCAGGACGCCGGCCGGCACCCCTAAGACGACGGCGATGAGCATGGCGGCGATAGTCAGCTCGAACGTCGCCGGGAACCTGTGAGCGAGGCTCTCGGTGATGGGTATGAGGGTGAATATCGACCGGCCGAGGTCGAACCTCGCCAGGCCGGCCATGTAAGAGAAGTACTGGCTATCGAAGGCCCTCAGGACGTTGCCCGTCTCCCTGACGGCCTCGATGTTGAAGAACAGCGGCTCGTCGAGGCCGAGGTCGTTGCGCAGGCGCTCGAGGAGGTTCGGGGCGGCGCGCTGACCCAACATCGCCGTCGCAGGGTCGCCCGGTATGACGCGGGTGAGGAAGAAGATCAGGAGCGTGACGCCGATCAGCACCGGGACGAGGCCGAGCAGGCGGCGCAGTACGTATGCGTTCAAAGAGGCTCGTTCCTAGATAGTCGTGATGCGGCCGGGCGCCCCGCTAGGGGGCGGCCCGGCCGTAGATAGCTGAGGTCTACTCGGTCTTGGTGACCGCGTGCAGGCTGACGGACGAGTAGCCGAGGGGGCTGGGGACCCAACCCGAGATGTTCGAGCGCATCGCGTTGAGCGTGCGGTTGTGGGCGAAGGGGATCATCGCGGCAGCGTCGGCGACGTTGTTGCCGACCTGCGCGTAGAGGCCGGCGCGGACGTCCTGGTCAGCGACCTGGCGGGCCTGCTGGAGCAGGTCGACCGTCTCTGGGCTGTCCCAACCGAGGTCAGTCTCGGCCGTCGGTCCGAAGAAGGTGAGGAGGAAGTTGTCCGGGTCGGCGTAGTCGGCGTTCCAGCCCAGCATGTACATGGGGAACTTGCCGGTCTGGTAGTCGGCCAGGTACGTCGTCCAGTCTTCCGTCATCAGCTCGACGTCGATGCCGACCTCGGCCAGGTAGCTGGCGATGGTCTCGGCGATCGGCTGCGGAGCCGGGTAGTACGGACGGCTGACAGGCATGTACCAGAACTCGGTCGCGAAGCCGTCTGGATAGCCGGCCTCGGCGAGGAGCTCACGGGCGCGCTCCGGGTCGTACTCGTACGGCCACGCGTCGGGCTGGCCGAACATCGTCGAGGGGATGAAGCCCTCGGCGGTGACGCCAAGGCCGCCGTAGAACGCCTCGATGATGGCGTCGCGGTCGATGGCGTGCGCGATGGCCTGGCGGACGAGCAGGTTATCGAGAGGCTCGTTGCCCTGGTGCATGGCGATGTAGCCGACGTTCAGCTCGGTCTCGGGGATGGCGACCTGGAGGTTCGGGTCGTCCTGAACGGTGGCGAGGTCGTCGACGGAGAGCAGCACGGCGATGTCGATCGTGCCGGCCTGCAGCTCGGCGAGGCGGGCTGTCGGCTCGGTGATGCCGCGGAAGACGAGCTGCTCGACGTTGGCCGGGCCGTTCCAGTAATCGTCGTTACGCTCGAGGACGAGGCGCTCGCCTTCGATCCACTCGACGAACTTGAACGGTCCGGTGCCGACAGAACCGACGGACGGCGTGCCGTATGCCACGCCGGCTTCCATGACGGCAGCTGGGCTGTCGAACTGGAAGTACACGGCGGCCCACAGCGCAGGCAGGAACGGTGCCGGCTGGGTCAGGGTGAACTGGACCTCGTGGTCGTTGACGACCGAGACGGACTCGATGAGGTTGCCCTCGCCGAGCGGCCCGCCGAAGACCCAGCCCCAGGGAACGAAGGTCTTGCCCTGGTCACGGCCGCTGTATGGGTGCGCGGGGTCGTTCCAGCGGTCGACGTTGAACTTGACGGCCTCGGCGTTGAAGGGCGTGCCGTCGTGGAAAGTGACGCCCTCGCGAAGCACGAAGTTCCAGACAGTGGCGTCCTCGTTCGAGCTCCACTCGGTGGCGAGGCTCGGGATGAGGTCGGTGCCGCCGGGGACGAAGTCCACCAGGCGCTCGGTGATCTGGGCGCTGACGACGAGCGAGTTGCCGTCCTGCGAGTCGACTGAGTCGAGCGAGGACGGGTAGCCGCTCACGCCCATGACCAGGGTCTGCGCGCTCGCCAGGCCAAAGGCAGCCAGGGCTAGCAGAGCCAACATCAGCTTCTTCATGACACCTCCAAGGGTCTCTTTCACCCGCCCGACGGGGCGGGCTCTTGCCAGAGCGTTACGGTGCGAAGATTATCACAAGCGCTCGCGGACGCCCACGGGGACGCTAGCTCGTAGCCTTCACCAAGCCTGAACGAAACTCCGGTACAAGCCTGCCGTCTGACAACCTGTGCACGGTCATATCCACTGCCCCGGCTGCGGTCTCCGTGAGGAGCGTCTCGTCGTGGGTGACGATGAGGACGCCCTTGCCTGCCGCGGCCAAGCCAGCCAGCAGCGCGAACACCTCGACGGCGCGCGCGTGGTCGAGTGACCCGGTTGGCTCGTCTGCGATCACGCACGGCGGGTCGAGCGCCAGGGCACGGGCGACGGCTGCCCGCTGCCTCTCGCCGCCAGAGATCTGTGCCGGGTAGAAGCCTTCCCTGTGCGACAGGCCGACACGCTCGAGCAGGGCGCGTCCGCGCGCCTCGTTTAGCTCCCCGACTATCCGCATGGGGATGAGGACGTTCTCGAGGACGGTCAGGTCTTCGAGCAGGTAGTGCTGCTGGAAGACCAGCCCGACGTGACGCGCTCTCGTCTCCGCCAGTCGAGCGGGCGCCTTCTCGTGCACCGCGACGTCGCCCCACCAGACCTGGCCAGAGTCCGGGCGGTCGAGACCGGCGAGCAGGTGGAGCAGCGTGCTCTTCCCCGAGCCGCTCGGGCCCAACACGACGGCGAGCTCGCCGGGCGCGACGCTCAGGTCGACGCCCTTGAGCACCTCGACGTCCGTCCCAGGGGTCCTGAAGCGGCGGAATAGCCTTTCACACGCGATAACCGCCGCCACGGTTGGTACTATACGTGCCGCCCCCGACGCCGCGCTCAACGCGGCCCAACGAACCTGGAGGTCAGATGGTCAGCGAGAGCACCGGCGAACTACGAGATCTACTAGCTAAGGTGCCGCTGTTCAAGGGCGCGCCGGATCGGGCGCTCGAGATCGCGGCATCCGCCGTGCGCGAACGTGTTTTCGAGCCGTCGACGACGATCTTCCAAGAGGGAGACAAGGGCGAGGCCCTGTACATCATGGCCAAGGGCCTGGTGAAGCTCTCGAAGGTCGACCTCGGCGGTCACGAGAAGACCCTCGCCATCCTCCAGCCACCAGAGTTCTTCGGCGAGATGGCGTTGCTCGGCCAGACCACCCGCAGCGCCACGGTCACGACCCTCAACGAGGTCCACTGCTACCTGCTCTTCAACGACGATTTCAGGCGTCTGATGTCCGACTACCCGGCAGTCAGCCTCAACCTGACGACGACCCTAGCCGCCCGCCTCCGCGGCATGGACGACGAGTCGCAGGTCCTCTCGTACCAGGACGCTCAGGGCCGGGTCGCTTACGTGCTGCTTAGGCTCTACCGTGGCGGCGTCATCGACCTCGACGACGAGCGCGCGCTGGTGCGCCTCACCCACCAGGAGC
>CAZFAQ010000038.1:13078-21124 GCA_964517055.1 uncultured bacterium
GGCGTCATCGACCTCGACGACGAGCGCGCGCTGGTGCGCCTCACCCACCAGGAGCTTGCGAACCTGGCCGGCACCTCACGAGAGACGGTCACGCGGGCGTTGAAGGCGTTGGAGGGCGAAGGCGTCATCGAGACGCGGCCCAAGGAGGTCTTCATCACCGACCCAGAGGGCTTGGAGGAGATCCTGCACGGCATCCGCGAGTAGGTAACCTGGGCCCCCGTCGTCAGCGCCGACCATGCGCGCTTCTGCTTGTCGGCTACTGCCCCTCAGCCATGCGGTGTGGTGCCGGTGAGGCGCTCGTTCAGTCGCTCGACCAACCCGAGGCGAACGGTCGGCCACGTGACGTCGGTGATCGCGTACACCACCGTGTCGCGCACGTAGCCGTCCTTGGCGATCATGTGCCTCTTCAAGACGCCCTCTTGCTGCGCGCCGAGGGCGAGGATCGCCCGCTGCGAGCGCAGGTTCCTGGCGTCGGTCTGTAACTGCACGCGCTTCACGCCTAGCTTCTCGAAGGCGAGCTCCAGCAGCAGGAGCTTGCACTCCGTGTTGACCGCGGTCCCGAACACGCTCGGGTGGTACCACGTGTAGCCGAGCTCGCAGCGGTCGTGCCGGGCGACGTACGCGCGCAGTCGCGACGTGCCGATGACCTTGCCTGAGCGGTCGCGGACGGTCGCCAGGTACGAGATGCCGGCGGCCACGTCCGCGAGCGCCTCACCGAAGTAGGCGTCCGCCTCGGCCTCGTCGCGTGGGGTCGAGGTCAGATCGAACTCTTCTGGGGTGGCCAGGGCGATCTCGAGCAGCGCCGGGACATCGTCCCAGACGAGGGGTGAGAGGTCGACGACCTTTCCGGAGAGGGTACCTGTGTAAGGGAGTGCGGTCTTTCGCGTCACGGACGCGATTCTACAGCCGGAGCCTGAGCCGGCACCGCCTCCTCACCGAGGTCGAGCGTGAACGGGACTATCTCGGCGTGGTCCACCAACCGGTCGACGCCGATCAGGCTGCCGATCACCACGCCGTGCGTGACGACGATGATGGTGTTGAACCGCCGGTAGCGCCTCAGCACACCAAGCACCCTCGTCCGCACCTCGTCGAGGCTCTCCCAGGGCGACTGATCATCGACAGGGACCGTTCCAGACAGCGTCTTCTTGGCTGCGGCCAGGGTCTCCTCGTCGTAGTCGGCCAGCGGGTCCTTCTGAGGCAGCCACTCGTGCAGGTCGTGCTCGACGAACAGAGGCTTGTTCAGGGCGCGGGAGAGCAGGGCGCCCGACTCGAGCGCCCGCGTGAACGTGCTGCACAGGATGGCCTCGGCCTCGCTGAGACGGTAGTCACGGGCGATGGTGTCGATCTGCAGGCGGCCCATGGGCGTCAACGGGGCGAAGTCCTTCGCCCAGCCCCTCGCCCCCCGAGATTCGACCAGCGCCCAGTCCGTCTCGCCGTGGCGCACGAACAGCAGGTTCACTCAGGTCTCCTCCCACCACGTGGCACTGGCACGATAGAAGCAACCATCCTTGGACCCACCTCGGTAGGCGCTCACGGGCGGGCTGTGATCACTCTCGGGGAGCGTGGTAGAGACCCGTGCTGCGCGTCAACGGAAGGCTAGCAACGGCCGGCTCTGAGGGGCTGTCGGAAGTCTTACTAAGCCCGTGTGGCGCACGCTACTCGTGGTGGCGCCTGGCCGCCTGGGCGAGGGTGGAGACGGCTGTGGCGACGGGTAAGATCGGGTCGTGCCAGAGCTGAACGACCTCTACCGAAGGGCGGTGCTGGCGACGGCCGACGCCCCCTGGGTGAAGGGGTTCGTGAAGCGGCACGGCTTCAAGCTCGGTGTCGGCCGGTTCATCGCCGGTAGGGACGTCGCGGAGGGCCTTCCCAAGCTGCAGGCCATCGAGGCCACGGGTAAAGCCGTGATCGTCGACGTGCTCGGCGAGTTCGTGAACACGGAGGCGGAGGCGAGGGACGCGGCCAGGCGTATCGGCGAGGCCGTTCCAGCCGTTCACGCCGCGGGCGTGGAGCCATACTTCAGCGTCAAGCCTACGCAACTGGGCCTAGGGGTCTCCCCCGAGCTGGCCCTGGAGCTGGCCTCTGGCCTAGCCGAGCTGGTCGGCGGCGTGGGGGGCAAGCTATGCCTCGACATGGAGAGCTCCGGCTACGTCGATGGCACGCTCGACCTGTTCAGGGCGCTTCGGAGCCAGGGTCACTCGCATGTCGCTACCGTCCTGCAGAGCTACCTGCACCGGACGCCCGATGACCTAGGCAGCCTACTGGAGCTGGAGCCTAGGCCGGCGGTCCGCGTCGTCAAGGGCGCATACAACGAGCCGCCCGAGGTCGCGTTACGGTCCAAGGCGGAGGTCGACGACGCCTTCGTCGCCATGGTGTCCAGCTGCGTGAAGGCTGGCGCGCACGTCGACGTCGCGACCCACGACGAGCGCTTGCTGGAGCGTGCGCTGGCGCACGTGGACGCCGCCGGCCTGGAGTCGGGCGGTTACGGCGTGCAGATGCTCTACGGCGTCAAGCCTGGGTTGCAGGAGCGCCTGTCCCGGGCCGGGCGGCCGGTACGGTTGTACGTGCCGCTCGGGGACGACTGGTACGGGTACTACAGCCGCCGCCTGGCCGAGCGGCCGGCGAACCTCGCTGTCGTCGTCAGGGGGCTGTTCGGATGAGCCCGGCCGAGACCGGGCAGCCCAGCTTGGACCGGGCGATCATGCAAGAAGCCAGCACGGCGCGTTGACGGCGCAGGCCGCCACGACGCCCGGATAGGAGCCGATACATGGAACTCTTCGAACCCTACAGGACCGAGCCGTACCCGGACTTCTCGGACCCAGACGTCCTAGGCAGCTTCCGGCGTGCGCTGGAGGGCGTGCGGGGTCGACTCGGCGCCGAGTACCCGCTCGTCATCGGCGGCGAGCAGGTACACACCGTCGATAGGCTCGACTCGGTCGACCCCTGCTTCCCCGACCGTGTCGTGGGACGCGCGTCGATGGGCAAGGCGGAGCACATAGACAGGGCCTTCGACGCTGCCCAGGCGGCGTTCGAGGGCTGGAAGGCGCTGCCCATGGAGGTCAGGTCGCGGCACCTCGTCAAGCTGGCGGCCATCATGCGCCGGCGCCGGGAGGAGCTGGCTGCCTGGGAGGTGTTCGAGGCCGCCAAGAACTACCTAGAGGCGATAGCCGACGTCGCGGAGGCGATCGACTTCTGCGAGTACTACGCGCGTCAGGCGCTGCACCTGGCCGGGACGACGAAGATGCACGACTGGCCGGGCGAGGAGAACTCGAGCTTCTACCAGCCGATGGGGGTCGGGGTCGTCATCCCGCCATGGAACTTCCTGCTCGCCATCATGGTCGGCACGACGGTCGCGCCGGTCGTCGTCGGCAACACGGTCATCGTCAAGCCCTCGCCGTCCACCCCGATCATCGCGGCGAAGTTCATGGAGATGGTCGAGGAGGCCGGCTTCCCGCCTGGCGTGATCAACCTGCTCACGGGAGCGGACGCCGACCTCGGCGACCCGCTCGTCGACGACCCACGCACGCGCTTCGTCAACTTCACGGGCTCGGTGGCGACCGGGCTCCGCATCAACGAGAGGGCTGCGAAGGTCCACCCGGGCCAGCTCTGGATCAAGCGCGCTTTCCTCGAGATGGGTGGCAAGGACGCGCTGATCGTCGACGAGACGGCTGACCTCGATCTGGCGGCCTCGGCGGCCGTCGCGGGGGCGTTCGGCTTCCAGGGCCAGAAGTGCTCGGCGATGAGCCGGCTGATCGTCGTCGAGGACGTCTACGACGAGCTGCTCGAGAAGTTCGTCGCCGGCGTCGAGCGCCTGACCGTCGGCCCGGCCGAGGACAACGCCGACGTCGCGGCGGTCATAAGCGAGCGCCAGTACGACAAGATCCTCGGCTACTTGGAGAAGGGCAAGGCGGAGGGGCGACTGCTGGTCGGAGGCGGCAAGGCCGAACAGGCCGGGCCAGGCTGGTTCATCCAGCCGACGGTCTTCGTCGACGTCCCGCACGACGCCGTCATCGCCCAGGAGGAGATCTTCGGGCCAGTCGTCGCGGTGACGAAGGCGCGGGACTTCGAAGAGGCGCTCAGGTTCGCCAACTCGACGAAGTACGCCCTGACGGGCGGGCTGATCAGCCGCGACCGCAGCCGTCTGGAACGCGCCAGGCGCGACCTACACGTCGGGAACCTGTACCTGAACCGCAAGATCACCGGCTCGCTCGTGGGCATCCAGCCGTTCGGCGGGTTCAACATGTCGGGCACAAACTCGAAGGCGGGCGGCCCAGACTACCTGCGGCTGTTCGTGGAGATGAAATCGGTCAGCGAGAGGTTCTGAGGTTTCGACGCGCCCTCGAAGGCGCCCGGAGACCGAGCCAACATGAACAGAGGGGATCCCGAACGGGGATCCCCTCGTCGTATTCGTTCTTGCCACCTAGCAGACGTTCAGGGCGCCAGCAGCCTTCCCACCTCGAGGCTACCGAGGTAGTCGCCGTTCCAGCCTCCGGCGAAGTACACATGACCGGTCTCAGGGTCCATGCCGTACGCGAAGGTGCGCCTCCCGACGAGCAGCGAGTCTGTGTACTCCCACGCCCCGGTCGTCCCATCTGATAGGTCGTAGGCCTCCACGCTGGACAGGTACGTGCTCCAACCGCCGCCGCCCACGAAGAGCGTCTCGCCATCGGACCAGATCGCGGCGCCCGTCCTCACGGTCTGCAGGTCTGGGTACGTCTCCCACTCGTCCGTCTCTGGAAGGTACGCCCAAACGTCTCCGGTTTGGGCCGAGACATCAGAACCGGTGACGAATATCTTGTCTCCGACCGTCACGGCGGCTGCGTACTCGACCGCTGCAGGCAGCGGCGCGAGGGTCGTCTCCCAGCGGCTTCCCACCGGTAGCTCGGGGTCGTAGCGCCACACGGAGTTGCTCGCGCCGCCGCTTGTGCCGCCACCGAAAACGTAGATCTCGTCGCCTATCGCGGCACAGGCGTGTGCGAACCGCACTTCTGGCATCAACGCGTCAGTATCGACGCTCCATGTACCACTGGTCAGGTCGAGTACCTGCACGCTGTCGGTCCCGACCGCCCCGAGGTAACCACCGAGAACGTGCAGCTTGCCGTCTATCACGACCGCGCACTGGTTGGAGGTCGGTGTAGGCATCGCGTCGGTCAGCGTCTCCCAAGTACCGGTCGCCGTGTCGTAGGCGTGGACCTGCCCTAGTCGGACGCCACCCTCAGGTTCGCCGCCCACCACGAAGAAGCGGCCGTCCCAGAACACGCCACTAGGACGAGACAGCTCGTCAGGCATGGCGTCGAGCGTCGTCCACGGGTCTGTTACCAAGACGTACGCCGTCGCGTCGTCGCTGCCGCTCTCGTTCGTGACCGTGTACGTGAAGCTGTCCGTACCGGTGTAGCCCAGGGCCGGAGTGTATTCGAACCCGCCGTTGGCCTGGACCGTCACCTGACCACCGTCCGTCGTGGCGACGGAGGTACCGACGTTGGCCCCAGAACCGTTGACCGCGCTGATCACAGCGGCGAGGGCGCTGTCGTTAGCCAGCAGACCGGAACCCGAGATAGTCAGGTTAGTGTCCGTCCTCGTGGCGAAGTCGTCGTCAACCGCGACCGGCGCTAGCGGTGTGACGACGATCGACACAGTCGCCTCGTCGCTGCCGCTGACGTTCGTGACCGTGTACGTGAACGTGTCCGTGCCGGCGAAGCTAGTCGCCGGTTGGTACTCGAACCCACCGTCGGCTTGAAGAGTCACCTCGCCCCCCTCGGCCGTGGCTGTCGGGGCGCCAAGAGCGGCTGCTTGCCCGTTGACCGCGCTGACCTCGGCTTGCTGGGCGACGTCGTTGTCGAGGACACCCGGCGCCGCGATGGAGAGCGGGCTCTCCGAGAGCGTGTCGAACGTGTCGGCGGTCGCCGTCGGCGGCGGTGGAGCGGAGCTGCAGGCGGCGATCATCACGGCCAGGCAAAGGCAGGCCAACACGGAGAAGGTCCGACTAGGGAGGGTACGGAGCATGCGGGGGTGTCCTCTCGGAATCGTGGGCGTTGAGTTGACGATCGATACCGAGGTTAGGGGCGGGGCCGCGACTTGTGAGTGAGGTTCACCATTGTGAGCCAGCTCCGAGGAGCGCCCAGCAGCCGTGCGCCCGGACTACCCCATCAGCGCCAGCCGGAACACCATCACGGCGTGGCAAGCCCAGCCCAGCAGCACCAGGACGTGCCAGATCTCGTGGAACCCGAGCCTGCCGGGCCACGGGTCAGGTCGTTTCGTCCCGTAGATGACGGCGCCGACCGTGTAGAACAGGCCACCGACAGCCATCCAGACCAGGTTGGTGGTCCCGAGCGCTCTGGCCACCGGCACGATCGCCCCGATCACCAACCAACCCATGAGGAGGTACAGGCCGGTCGATAGCCAGCGCGGCGCCTCGATCCATAGCAGCTTGAAGATCACACCGGCGACGGCGACCGCCCAGACCACGGCCAGTAGCGTCCAGGCGAGGCGCGGGCTCTCCGGCCTGAGGGCGATGAGTAGGACGGGCGTGTACGTGCCGGCGATGAGCGTGAAGATGGCAGCGTGGTCGAAACGCCTGAGCCACACCTCGTGGCGCTCGCCGACCCACAGCGAGTGCAGCAGCGAGCTGGCCACGAACAGAACGACCGAGGTCACGCCGAACACGGCGCTCGCGACGTGGTTCAGCCAGTCTCCGCGGGTGAGTACGACGAGCGGTAGCGTCAAGAGCGCGGCGACCACCGCGCCGCCTATGTGAGTGAGGCCGTTGACGGGCTCGCGGATCAGCCGGCGGCGACCGTCGCGGCCGCGGCCTGGGTACGAGCCTGTCGAGACCTGATCTGCCACTCCGAAGTCTACGCGGGCCCGGGTTCGCTAGGCTCTGGTCGTGAGCCTCGAGGTACCTACCTGGACACGGGCCGCGGTACGGGCGGTCGTGATCGCCCTCCTGTGTTCGCTAGGGTGCGCGATGGCATCGGCTCAACCGGCGGGAGGTCCGGGCGTGGCTGAAGAACCGACCCATCTGTTGGTCGTCGACAAGGCGGCGGGCGAGCTTCTGGGCATCGACCTGGTCACTGGCGTGCGGGCCTTCGCTGTGCCGGTCGGCCCTGGGCCTCACGAGGTTGTTGCCATGCCGCCGAGCGTCTCCCCCACCGGCGGTCCTGCCGCCCTCGTCAGCATCTACGCGCCACCAGGCGGTGTGGGTCAGGTGCTCGCGCTCGTCGACCTGAACACCCGCGAGGTCGTCGAGCGGATCGCGACGAGCCCTCAGACAAGGCCGCACGGGCTGGCCCTGGTGCCCGGGACCGCGACCGTTGTCGTGACCGTGGAGGCCGACGACGCGGTCATGATCATCGACCTGTCCCGGCCCGGCTCTCCGGCCCAGGTAGTGCCCACCGGTCACCGGCTACCGCACATGGTCGTGGTTCTCCCAGACGGTTCTGCTGCGTTCGCTGCGAACATCCGCGGCGCCGCCGTCACGCGGGTGGACCTCGCGACCTTGGCCGTGACCTCGGCTCGCGTCGGTGCCGGGGCCGAGGGCATTGCGGTCAACCACGACGGCAGCGAGGTGTGGGTCGGCAGCAACGAAGAGCACGAGGTGCACGTGCTGGCCGCTGGCGACCTCGCCACCTTGGGGGTCTTCTCGACCTGCCGGGTGCCCATACGGGTCACGCCGGTGGGGTCGCGGCTCATGGCTGTGACGTGCATGGAGGACTCGGACGTGGCCCTCTACGACGTCACGTCGTACGAGAACGTAGGCACCGTCTCGCTACCCACCGGGTCAAGGCCTGTCGGCACCCTCGCTACCGAGGCCGGCGACAGGCTGTTCGTCGCGGCGACTGCGACCGGCACGATCTACGAGGTCCACGTGGCGACCCGTGACGTGGTGCGAAGCTTCGCTGCCGGGACCGAGCCCGACGGCATGGCGCTCGTGAGGCTCGGGGACTAGCCCCGCCTTCACCAAAGTACAGAAACCCCGTGCTAGACGGGGTTTCCTCTGGAGCCAACGGTCGGATTTGAACCGACGACCTGCCGATTACGAATCGGCTGCTC
>CAZFAQ010000039.1:0-20217 GCA_964517055.1 uncultured bacterium
AGCACGGGCCCCAGCACGCCAGGCGCCGCCAGCGAGACCCCGGCGAAGAAGACCGCCAGAGCTAGGCACACAACGACGATGGCCGCGAAGCTCTCGAACGGGTAGAGCGCCAGGCCCGCGCCGACCGCCATGAGGACCACGCCGAGCCACTCGTGCCGTGGGTCCGTCTCGGCGTCGGGCCGCTGCACGGCCGCCATGGGCGAGGTCCTGGCGGCGCTCCAGGCTGGGATGAGCCCCGCCGCGAGCGCGGCGAGGACGCCCAACACGCTGGCAAACAGGACGCTCCTGACAGGGAGGACGAGGGTACGGAACTCGAAGCCGAGGGTAGCGGCGTTGAGAGACGTGACGACGTACGAGAGCGCCACCCCGAGCGCCAGGCCGAGGACGATCCCGATGAGGGATAGGGCCAGCGCCTCGATCAGGGCGAGGCGCATGACGTCGCGCCTGGTCAGGCCGATGGTCCTGAGCAGCGCGTGCTCGCGCGTGCGCTCGACCACCGACGCCATGAACGTGTTGTAGGCGAGGAACGCCCCGAGCGCGAGAAGCGTGGCGGCCAGCACGCTCAGGCCGGACTGCAGGGTCTCCGTGAAGCCGGCTGCGAAGTCCCCCGTCACGGCTGGCAAGGTGACGGCCAGGTCGTCGCCGAGTAGCTCCTGCATGGCCTGCTGCACGTCGCCGACGCTCCGGGCCGGGTCGACCTGCACCTCGATGAGGGAAACGCGGCCGGTCAGGTTGATCAGCTGCTCGAGGTCGTAGAGGTGCATCACGCCGACGCGTCCACCGTTCGTGCTGGCGATGCCGACGCCGTCGTCGAGCAGCCCGGTGACGCGCAGGTCTGCTCTGCCCCCGGCGGTCGTGAACGGCACGACGTCGCCGATGCCGATGCCCCGCGCCTCCGCGAACCCGTCCGCTACAGCTATGCCGCGCGACCCAGCTGCTGGCAGCTCGCCAGATGCGAGCTCGGCCGGAAGGTCGTCGGGCCGCTCCGTCAGACGTCCCTGGACCTGGAAGCCGCTGTCGACGCCCGGTATCGCCGAGCGCTCGAACTCCTCGACCTCGCGCAGCGGCTCGGCCCTGGTGTTCAGAACAGGCAAAGCCGCCCTCACCCCAGCGAACTCCCGGACCTCCTCCAAGACCTCGTCGCGGGTGAAGACGATGCGGCCGGAGGGCCCGGGAGTGACGACGAGGTCGGCCTTGCCGGCGGCCGCCTGCAAGGTCGAGCGCAGGTTCGCCTCGACGTTGTCACCGACGGAGAGCGTGGTGAGGACGGCCGCGATCCCGAGACCTATGCCTAGAGCCGTCGCCAGCGAGCGCCAAGGGTGCCGCAGGAGGTTGCGCCACGCCAGGCGCGTGAGGGTGCTCACCCGGCCAGTGTAAGGGGGTGCCCCTGGACCGGCCATGTGAGTAATCCCTTCTCGCCTTGCGCTAAGCACCCCGTGTTACGTTCGCTGCGCCGGTGCCGAGGTGCCGGCGAGCCGGCGCCGAGCTGCGCCGACCGAGCGGAAGGCTGCTCTTGAAGATCCTGTTCGTGGCCGACGACCTGTACCCCGGCTTCGGTGGTCAAGCGCGGGCGACGGAAGGTCACGTGGCGGCGCTGGCGCGTCTTGGCCACGAGGTGCGGGTGCTGGCCGGCTCTGAGCCGGAGCCCACCGCGCCTCCTCCGGGCGTCCTCGTAGACCGGCTGCCGTCCTGGCGGCTCGGCGCGGCGCAGACCCGCTTCGCCCACCCGATCGTCAGCCGCATAGCCCGGCACGTCTCGTGGGCAGACGTAGTCCACGCCAACACCCCTGCCGCCGTCACGGCGGTCGCCGCCCACCTCGCCAGAAGGCGACGGGTGCCGGTGGTCATGGGTGTTCACACCCAGCTCGAGACCTCGACGCTCCAGGCGCCGCTCGTAGGTCCGGTCGTGGCGAGGCTGCTCACCACCTGGTACCGCTACCTGTTCGGGCTCGCCGACCTGCTCGTCACCCCGACGCCCTACGCCGCCAAGCTGGTCACGCCGTTCACCGACCGCGAGCCGGTGCCGGTCTCGAACGGCATCGATCTCTCCGGCATACGTACCGCGGCGGCGCGCGCCGGTGGCGACGGCGGAGCCAGGCGTCGCCTCGCTTTCGTTGGCAGGCTATCGCCTGAGAAGCGGCCACTAGACCTCTTGCCTTTGATGCACGAGCTCCCGCCGGAGTACCACCTGACGGTAGCCGGGCACGGTCCCCTAGCGGACGATATGCGGACCGCGGTCTCGAGGCGCGGCCTGACCGACAGGGTGGACCTCGTCGGGTACGTGAGCGAGGACGAGAAGCTCGACCTGCTGGCTAGCACCGACGCGTTCCTGATGCCTTCGCCTGCCGAGCTGCAGAGCATCGCCACGCTGGAGGCCTTGGCTTCCGGCGCGCCGGTGTTCGCGTGGGGTTACGCCAGCAGCGCCGTGCCGTCGCTTGTCACCGAGTCCGGAGCCGGCGCCGTCGTCAGGCCCGGTCATCCGCGCACCCAGGCTGCCGAGATCCGCGGCCTGCTCGAGGACCCTGGCGCCCTGAAGGCTGCTCGCGAGCGGGCGCGTGCCTACGGGCGCGAGCACGACGTGACGCGCAGCGCCGAGCGGCTCGAGCAGCTCTACTCAGGGCTGGCCGGCGCCAAGCGCGGGGCACACAGGGTCCCGCGGTCCTCTCAGGCGCTGGCGACGCGGGTGGCCCCGGCGCGGGTGACCCCGAACCAGGAGGGTGCCCGCCCGTGATCGTCGCGGTCACCGGTGCGACCGGCGGGGTCGGGCGCGCGCTGGTGCCACTGCTGGTGGCGAGCGGGCACACGGTCCGCGCCGCCGTCCGCACGCCAGAACAGGCCGAGCTCGCGACCGAGCTGGGGGCCCACGCGGTCGAAGCAGACCTGACAGAACACGGAACCCTCACCGCCCTCGTCGATGGTGTGGACGTCGTGCACCACCTGGCCGCCTGGATGGGCTCGCCCGCCGGCCAGGCAGAGGCCGTCAACGTGGCTGGCACGGCCGCGCTCGCCCGCGCCTCGGCCCAGGCCGGCGTCCGCCGTCTCGTGCTCGCCAGCAGCATGGCCGTGTACGGACCGGTGGAGTCCGGCGTCATCACGGAGGACAGACCGGTCGTCACCACAGGTGACGCCTACGGCGACAGCAAGCTCCGCGGCGAGGAGTCGGCGCGCGAGGCCCTGGCGGGCTCGGGCACCGAGCTCGTCGTGTTGAGGCCGACCATGATCTACGGCCCGGCGTCCGGCTCCTGGACCCTGACGCCGGTGGCGGCCATGCGCAAGGGATTGCCTGTCATGCTCGGGGACGGCACCCACCGCGTGGACGTCGTCTACGTTGACGACGTCGCGAGGGCGTTCGCAGCGGCAGGCGAGTCGCCGACCGCTGCCGGCAAGGTCCTCAACGTCACGGGCCAAGACGTGTCTACGGCCGAGCTCTTCGGCGCATACGCGAGGATGCTAGGGGTGCCGCTGAGGCGAGTGCCGGCCGGGGTGGCTCGCACCGGCGCGAACCTCGCGGGGGCCGTGACGAAGGCGTTGCCCGGCGTTCCAGCCTTCGCCCCAGAGACCCTCGTGACACTGCTGAGCCGCGCGACCTTCGACCCGAGCGCTGCCCGGGAGCATCTCGGGTACGAGCCTCAGGTGACGCTCGAAGGCGGCATGTCCCGCACGGCGGCCTGGTTGCGCGAGCGTGGCCTGGCGCCTGGGCCGAGGACGGCACTCGTCGTCGGGGCCGGGGCGGGGCTCGGTAGGGCAGTGAGCCTAGAGCTGGCGCGGCGCTACGTGAGGGTCTACGGTGCCGACCTGAGGCCGCTCGGTGAGGCAGAACCGGTGCATGATGGCGCCGAGCCGACGGCCGGCCACCTGATCGTCGACGCGACCTCGGAGGAGAGCCTGGCTCGAGCCGTCGCCGAGGTCGAAGCGCGAGAGGGCGGGCTCGACCTGCTCGTGAACACGGTGGGGGCCCTGAGTCCCGGCCCGCTCGAATCTCAGACATGGGACGACGTCATGATGCAGGTGGAGCTGAACGCGTTCGCGCCCGTCAAGGCCGCCCGCGTCGTCGCGCCCGGCATGAGGGGTCGCGGCCACGGCACGATCGTCAACGTCAGCTCGACCAACGCCATGCTCGTGACGCCCTTCATGGGCGCGTACTCGGCGGCCAAGGCTGCACTGGAGATGTTCACGGACGCGCTCAGGCTCGAGCTCAGGCCGTTCGGGGTCGACGTGGTGCTGGTGCAGCCAGGTGCGATGCGCACCGGCTTCGCCGGGCGCGCCAAGGCCCTCCTCGACGCCGAAGCTCGCCGCCAGGGCGAGCCGTGGGACGCGTACCTCAGCCGGCTGAGGGACTCGAACCTGTGGGGAGAGTCCGGAGCGGCGGACCCGGAGAGCGTCGCCAGGGTCGTCGCCAAGGTCGCGTTCATGGCCCGGCCACCCGCGCGCGTAGCTGGCACCCGCGAGGTGCCGTTCCTGAGGCTCTTCGCGACGCTGCCGGACAGGGTCAAGGACAGCGTCTTCGTCAGGCCTCTCGGCCTGAACCGTCCACGGGGGAGGCGGGGGGAGCACGCCGGCTGACCCGCCCGCGTGGTCGCCTGGCGATCAGGAGCCAAGCGACGATCGGCCCGAGCAGGTAAGCGACGTAGAACGTCCCGGCGCGCCACAGAGCCACCGGCGCCGCGATGGAGACCGGTGAGGTGCGGGAGTCCACCACCAGGCCGACCATCAGCTCGGTGAACCCCGATGCGCCGGGCGTCGGTACGAAGAACCCGACCAGCGTGATGATCGACAGGACGGCGAGGACGTCGAGGAGCCGTGCCTGAGCGCCGTAGCCCGTCAGGAACGCCCACAGCAGCACGAAGTTCGCCAGCCACGAGACCAGGTTGGCGCCGTGCAGGTAGGCGAAGCGGCTGAACGGCAGGTCGCGGAAGGCGACCGCGCTGACGAGGTACTCGCGCCCCATGCGGGTCAGCCGGTCCCGGAAGCGTCGCACCAGGCGCCAGGTAGAGACGCGCTTGATGAGCCTGTACAGGGCGACCGGGTACCGGGCTAGCACCACGGACGCGACCAGGGCGACGGCTGCTGCTCCCAGCGCGAGCGCGGTGACGTAGGCGGGCAGGCTCAGCGGGCTGATCACGACGATGTAGGCCAGCCCGACTGGGATGAGCACGCCCAGGGCTGCCAGGTCGAGGATGAAGAGCTGGACCGCCACCCCGACGCTGGTGCCAAGCGGCACGCCCGAGCGCTCGAGCGCCAGTACGAGACCCGGCGCCCCGCCCGTGCCGCTGGGGGTCATGGCGGTGCCGAACACCTGGCCGACGTGAGCCGTGAACGCCTCCCAGGCCGAGATCTCGTACCCCTGCGCGTGCAGCATCGAGCGGATCTTCGCGACGGGCGCCAGCCACACCAGCAGCAGGCTGAGGGCGGCCACGACGATGGTGGTGACGTCGAAGTCTGCGCCGGCGTAAGTACCGCTGGCGAAGACCGATTCACGAGTCGCCAGGTAGAGCCCGCCGAACCCGAGGAGGACCGACAGCGCCAAGACGCCTATGAGCCGCTTCACGACGGCCCCTTGGCGCGGGCGGGAGTTGCCGTGGCCAGCGATGCCTTCGTGACGCCGATGAAGGCGCCGGGTGCGAGCAGGTCGCGGTCTGCCGCGCCGCCTCGCGCCATGGCGGAGAGGAAGGCGCCGATGCCGGCCGTCATGGCGCCGAAGTCTAGCTCTGCGGCGGACCTGGAGGCCGTGACCATGCGGCCCTGGTCCGAACGCCACCTGGAGACCATGTCGGGCAACGCCTCGAAAGAGCCGGCGTGCTCGCCCAGGCCGCGCGATGCCAGGAACGCGACGACGGCTCGCTCGTTGAGCCCGGCGTAAGTGGCCGTGATGACGGGCCTGCCGACCGCCAACGCCTCCATCGTGCTGGCCGGGCCGGCCTTGCCGACCATCACGTCACAGGCAGCCAGGGGTGCCTCCATCCTCTCGACGAAGCCTAGCGGCTTGACGCGGTCCTCCAGTCCGGCGGCACGCGCCTCTTCTCTGATCCGCCCTGCCAGCACGTCGTTCCGGCCCGTCGCGCACAGCACGGTGCAGCCGTCGGCGGCGAGGGCGAGGGCGGCGGACACCGGCTCGCCCGAGGCGACAGCCTCGGCGCCGAGGCTCAGGAGGACGACGAACCCGTCGCCCAACCCGAGGCTCGACCGGGCCGTCGACGTGGTCGGCGGCGAGGTGAACCTGGCGGCGACCGGGTACCCGGACACGTGCACTGCGGAGGCCTTCACGCCCAGCCTGACGAGGTCCTCGGCCGCGGCCGAGCTTGGTGCCAGCACCGTCTTCGCCCCTGGCGCGGACCACAGCGCGCTGGCGTCGAACGGCTCGGTCGCGAACACCACGACTCGGCAGGGGAGAGAGCGCCGGGCCAGCGCGCCGGTGAGCGCGGTGGCCAGCCAGCCGTGGTTCACGACGATCAGGGCCGGCGGCTGGCGCGCAACGGCGGACACGAAGCCCGTCGTGAAGCCCCGGAGTAGCGCGCCCTGAATAGCCCGGCTGGCCGCGGGCAGCGCGTCCATGGCCCGCTGGCTGGCCCGCACCAGCCATGGGCGGCCGAGCAGCGACTTCCAGGCGGCCTTGTGCCTGGCGTCGAGCCCCCGCGGGCCGTACTCCGCCATCACGTCTGACACGCGGACGGACACCGCTCCGCCGGACGCCGCGGTCACGGCCTCTGCCATCGCGTTGGCTGTGGCGACGTGGCCTCCCCCCGCCGCGATGGTTGCGAACAGGACCTGGCTCACTACCGTTCCCCGGAGCGCAGAGCCTCCAGCGCCAGCGCCAGGCCCTCCTGCCACGACACCCGTGGCTCGTAGCCGAGCTCCTCCACCGCGTGGTGCATGGAGAAGTGGACGTCGTGGGCCATCAGGTCGGCCCGGTAGCGGGTGGTCGGCGGCTCGGTGGCAGGGAAGAGCGCCCGCCACGTGGCCTCTACACCCGTCGCGATCGCCCTGGCGGGCCGACGCGGGACGTTCAGGCGAGGCGGGGAGCTGCCGACGAGCCGAGCCATCTCGGCGAACAGGTCGCGCCAGCTCGGTGCGCCGTGGTCCGCGAAGAGGTAGACACGACCGGCGGCGACGGGCGAGTGCACCGCCAGCGCCACGCCGTCCGCGAAGTTGGTCGCGTACGTCGTGTTGAGGACGCACCCGCCGCGCTTGAGCATCGGCATGACGCCGCGCGCCACCGCCCTCTCGACCCTCTCGAAGGTGGCGTCGCGCGCCCCGTACGGCCACAGGCCTGGCCGCGCCACGACGCCCTCCACCCCCTGGCGGGTCATCACGAGGTTCTCGGCGAGGATCTTCGAGTAGGCGTACGGGTTGGACAGGTTGTCCCGCGGAAGCGTGCGGGGGTCTGCGTCCCTGAAGCCGCGGTAGGTGTGGACGGCCACGCTCGAGATCAGCACGAACCGTCTGGTGCCGGTCTTGACGGCCGCGTCGAGCAGGCGCTGGGTGCCGAGCACGTTGGTCTGGTAGAAGGCGTCCCACGGGCCCCAGTCGGCGGCGCGAGCGGCGGCGTGCACGACGGCGTCCACGCCATCCAGCGCCCAGGCGAGGTCGCCCTGCTGGCTGAGGTCGGCGCGCTGCACCTCGACCGGGCCGAGCTCGCGCGCCCGCGTCAGGTTCTCTAGGTCTCCCCAGGGCGAGACCAGCGCCACCACGTCGTCACCGCCGGTCACCAGCCTCTCGGTTATGTAGCTGCCGAGGAAGCCGTGAGCGCCGGTCACGAGGACCTTCACGACAGGAGCTCACCGGCGCGGGCGAGCAGCACGACGTCGAGGGTCAACCCGATCACGAGGTGCAGGACGGCAGGGTAGACGACGGACCTCGACCTCACCGCTAGCACCCCGAACAGAAGGCTGGCCGGCAGCGCCGCCAGTACCTCGGGGAGCGGCTTGCCGAGATGGACCAGCGTCGCGGCGAACGCCTGGAGCCAGACCGCCCAACTGGTGCCGAAAGGCGCCTCCAGCGCCCGCAGCAGGAAGCCGCGGTAGAACGCTTCGAAGGCCAGGTAGTAGAGGGCGTAGAGGGCGGCCCAGCCGAGCAGACTGCCGATGGACTGCCCGACCTCGGGTCCAGCCCACGGGTAGTTGGCCGCCAGGTCGGGCGACCCAGCCGCCGCCAGCGCCACTATCGGGACGGCGATCAGCGAGCAGACGAGGGTGGCCGGCCACCCGAAGCGGCGGTCGCCGCGGGTCAGGCCCATCTCGCGGAGGCTGCCGCCGGTCGCCGTGTAGAGCAGGGCGGGCACGGCCAGCAGCGTCACCAACGACCAGGTGATGCCGACGACGGCGGTGTCGAGCGCACGGGGAGCGAACGAGAGCACCTGGGGCCCCGGCGTCGCCAGGTACCAGAACGCCACCTGCAGCACCGCGGCCGCCGCCAGCAGGAACCAGGCCCGCGCACCGCTGCGGGGGAAGAGGGCGGCGAGGTCGCCGAGGAGCGCACGCAGCGCTCCGCCCAGGGTCATAGTCCCTTCTGGAAGATCCGGTACGTCTTGCTGCGCACGCCGCCCGTGGCCTCGATCGCGTTGTTTATGCGCACGTTGTCCTCTAGGGTCCAACCGCACTCGCCGCCGACGATGCCGCGCTCACGGGCGCGCTTGACGACCTCATGGATCAGCAGTAGGTCGAAGCCCTTGTTCCTGTGCTCTGGCAGCACGCCGAGCATCACCAGCCTGGCCCTGTCGATGATCTTCTTGCGCCTCAGGAGGTGGAAGATGCCTGTCGGCAGGAGCCTGCCGTTGAACTTGGCTAGCACCTGGTTGAGGTCCGGCACCGTGACGGCCAACGCCACGGGCTCACCGCGGTGCTCGAGGAAGAGGACGAGCTCAGGGTCGATGATCATCTTGAGGTCGTTGGCTAGGTGCTCGACCTCGGCCTCGGAGAGCGGGACGTTGCCCCAGTTGTGCTCCCACGCCTCCGTGTGGATCTTCTTGAGGAGCTCGATCTCGCGGTCGAAGCGCTTCATGTCGGCCGGCCTGATGACGATCGGGTAGCGCGCCTTGGTGCGCGCTGCGATCCGCTCGATGCGCTCGTCGAACGGCTTGTGGGTGTCGAAGTCGAAGGTGTAGAGGTCCTTGATCTTGGCGTAGCCGGCCGCCTCGAGCCAGCGCGGGTACTCCGGCGGGCTCTGCGGCATCATCACGGCGGGCTTCTCGTCGAACGCGTCGACCTGGAAGCCGGCCCCGTCGTTCATGCTCGGGTTGAGTGGCCCCCTCACGGCCCTCAGCCCGGCGGCCGCGGCGTGGCTCTCGACCACCTCGAGGAGCGCCTTGGCGACCTCCTCGTCGTCGGCCTCGAAGAACCCGAAGAACGCGACCTGCTCGTCGTGGAAGGCGATGTGCTCGTCGTCCCTGATGTACGCGACCCGGCCAACGACGTTGCCGTCGCGCTTGGCGAGGTAGAGCGCCTTCTCGGCATGCTGCCAGAACGGGTTCTTCTTCTCGTCGAGCATCTCGAACTGCGAGATCCGCAGTGGCGCTACCCAGTTCGGGTCGCCGCGGTACTTGGCGTACGGGTAGTCGACGAACGCCCTGACCGCTGCTCGGTCTTGCGCTTCCTCCACCGTGAGCTTCCCCACGGCGCTACTCAGATGACGCCGAGGCGCCTGCCGACGACGGCGAAGGCGGACAGGAGCCGGTCGAGCTGCTCGGGCGTGTGGTTGGCGTTGACGCTGGTGCGGATTATCGACTGGCCGTTCGGCACGCCGGGGGGCAGCGCGGGCGTAGTGAACACGCCCTCCTCCCACAGGCCCTTCCAGAACGCCATGGCCAGCTCGTCGGGCCCGACGAGCACAGGTACGATGGGGGTCTCGGAGCCCATGGTGTCGAAGCCGAGCTCGTCCATCCCTTCCCGCAGCTGACGGACGTTGGCCCACAGCTGCGTCCGCAGCTCGGGCTCCGCCTGCATGATCTCGAGCGCCTTGAGGGCCGCCGCCATCTGCATGGCTGGCAGCGCGGCCGTGAAGATGAAAGGCCTGGCGGCGTGCTTGACGAACTGCACCACCGCCCTGTCGGCTGCCATGAAGCCGCCGACGCTGGCCAACGACTTGGAGAACGTGCCGACGATGACGTCGACCTCGTGAGTGAGGCCGAAGTGGTCGCCGGTGCCGCGACCATCGGGGCCAAGCACCCCGGTGGCATGGGCGTCGTCGACGATCAGACGAGCTCCGAAGCGACGCTTGATCTCGACCAACTGAGGGAGCTTCGCGATGTGCCCACTCATCGAGAAGACGCCGTCGGTGACGATGATGCGACCACCCGGACGGCCGGCGTCCTGTTCCAGCAGACGCGCCAAGCCCTCCAGGTCGTTGTGCTCGAACTTGCGCAGGCTCGCGAACGAGAGCTTGGCGGCGTCGTAGAGCGACGCATGGTTCTCGCGGTCGTAGTAGAGGATGTCGTGCCTGCCGGCCAGCGCCGAGATCACGGATAGGCACCCGAGGTAGCCGGCCGAGAACGTCAGGGCGGACTCCTTGCCGAGGAACTCGGCGAGCGCGCGCTCCAGCTCGTCGTGCAGCGTCAGGGTGCCCGTCAGGAACCGCGAGCCCGTGCACGAGGTACCGAAGTCGTCGAGGGACGCCCTGGCTGCCTCCTTCAGGCGCGGGTCCTGGGTGAGGCCCAGGTAGTCGTTCGATCCGGTGATGACCATCTCCTGGCCGTTCACCATCACGGTGCCGCCACGCTGCGAAGCGATCGGCTTGAAGTAGGGGTGCATGCCGGCCGCCGCAGCCTCGTCGGCGCGGCGGAACGCGAACGCCTTGGCGAACGCGTCCTCGGCTCTCTTGGCGGTGACGGAGTGCGCTTCGGGTGGCGCTACCTCGGACAAGGGTTCCTCCAGTGGGGAAGGCGCCCCATGACGTGACCGGACACGGCCGGACCACGGACCGAAGCTGGCGCCAGCATGAATAACCCTACGGCACCGCCCCTACCCAGGGCAAGGAGTTCTCACCTGCGCGCTCATGCTCCGACTGATAGAGAGGACACTGACCGGCTCATGGTCGCTTGGTATCATCTGCCTTAGCTCCGTAGCCCGCGGGCCCAGCCCGCCCGCTCAACCTCTCGTCGCTGTGACTTACGCAGGAGATGACCTGACGTGTTGCTCGCATCGCCTCCCGACGCCGCCACGAAGACAGCGATCACCACTCGCCCAGCCGAGGTCTCAGACGCCCCACTCGTCCACAGCCTGTACATGGCTACGCCGTCATACTTCGACATCATCTCGATCCCCATCCCCACGCTCGAAGAGGTCCGCACGGACCTCGCGACCGCCGGGGCCGATCAGCGCCGGCACGTCGAACTCGTGCTCGTTGAGCGCGAGGACGCTGGCGGCATCACCCCGACGATCGCGGACCCAGTGTCGGGGCGCGTCGTGGCCGGCTACCTCGATTACAAGCTCGACTACCCAGAGTCCGGCGACGCCACAGTGAACCTGCTGCTCGTGCTGCCGGGGTTGCAGTCTCGCGGCATCGGCGGCGCATGCGCGCAGGACCTCGAGTCCCGCCTGCGTGGCCGGGCGAGGCGGCTACTGGCCAGCATCTACGGCGACAACCCCAGGGCCCGCCGGTTCTGGGAGCGCCTCGGCTACGCTTTCGCTATCGACGCCAAGCCGCTGCTCGACTGGTACGCCAAGGCTCTGGCCTAGACGCGGTTCCCATCCAGGTGGCGCGCTATCGTGGCGTACCCATGCCGAACGACCGAGAGCGGCACGTCGTCAGCGTCTCCATAGGGTCGACCACGCGCGACGTCGACGAGCGCCTCGAGCTGCTCGGCACCTCGGTGCGGTTGCGACGCATCGGCACCGGCGGTGACGTGGCCGCCGCCAGGCGGATCATCGCCGAGCTGGACGGCGAGGTCGATGCCTTCGGCATCGGCGGCACGGACATATACGTGCGGCTGGGCGCCAGACGCTACTACCTCCGGGAGACGGCGCGGCTCGTCTCCGCCGCCAAGGTCACGCCGGTCGTGTGCGGAGCCGGTCTCAAGGACAGCCTCGAGCGCGACGCGGTGGCTCAGCTCGACGAGATGATCGGCTGGGCAGGCAAGCGCGTCCTGATGGTCAACTCGGTAGACCGGTTCGGCATGGCGGAGGCCATCTACGAGCACGGCGCCGACGTGATCTTCGGCGATCTCATCTTCGGCCTCGGCATCGACGTGCCCCTCCGCTCGCTCAGGAGCCTACGCCGGGTGGGTTCCTTGGGGTTGCCCGTCGTCACCCGGTTACCGACGCGCTGGTTCTACCCGACAGGCGAGAGTCAGGAGTCGGCCGGTTCACGCAAGAGCATCGAGAAGCACTTCGCGTGGGCCGACGTGATCGCCGGTGACTGGCACTACATCCGCCGGTACGCTCCGCGCGACCTGAGCGGCAAGGACGTGCTCACCAACACCACGACCGCTGAGGACACCGAGCTGCTCGTGCGAGCCGGCGCCAGGCGGCTGATCACCACGACACCACGCATCTCTGGAAGGTCGATCGGCACGAACCTGCTCGAGGCTGCGCTGGTCGCCGTCGAGGGCGCGAGTGGTGAGCTCTCCAAGGAGCGCTACGACCAGCTGGTCGAGGCGGCCGGTCTCGGGCCGACCGTCGTCGAGCTCCAGGCGTAGGCCCCTGCGCCGCCACGACCGATGTGCGCTCGAGGCGACGCGCCCGCCGGCGCGCCGCCACGACCGATGTGCGCTCGCGGCGCCACGACGCCGTCTGCCACGTGCATGGCGGATGCTAGACTGGCCCGTCACTGAGCCCGCGCCCACCTAGATGGTGCGGCCGGCACACGCGCCACTGAACCGGGAGGCACGGCCTCCGGAGGCGGCAAGCCACAGCAGTCGGAGGACAAAGGGAACCTATGATCAGCGTAACGGACCTGCGCAGCGGGACGAAGGTCGAGATGGACGGGGGCCTCTGGGAGGTCGTCGACTACCAGCACCAGAAGATCGGTCGCGGCGGCGCGAAGATGGTCGCGAAGTTCAGGAACCTCGAGACGGGCTCGATAGTCGAGCGCTCGTTCAACGCCACCGAGAAGGTCCAGGACATCTTCATCGAGTACAGGACGATGTCGTTCCTGTACGCCGAGGGCGACCAGTACACGTTCATGGACAACGAGACGTACGAGCAGCCGACGCTCAGCCGCGACCAGATCGGGGACGGCGCCCGGTTCCTCAAGGAGAACATCGAGGTAACGGTCGACTACTTCCAGGGCAGGCCGCTCAAGGTCACCCTGCCCAACGTCGTCGAGCTGGAGATCACGCGCACCGACCCAGGGGTCAGGGGAGACACGGTGTCCGGCGGCTCGAAGCCTGCCGAGCTCGAGTCAGGCGCGACGGTCAGTGTGCCTCTCTTCATCGAACAGGGCGAGGTGGTCAGGGTCGACACGCGCTCGGGCGAGTACTTGGGCAGGGCCTGAGCGGCATGCAGATCAAGGACATAAGGCGCCTGCTCGACGTCCTCAAGGACACGGAGGTCAACGAGCTGACCCTCGAGACAGGGGAGTACAAGCTGACCGTCAAGCTCGGCGCGCAGGCCGTTGTCGGCGTCGTACAAGGTGGTGGTGCCTACTCGGCGCCGCAGGTCGTCCAGGCCGCGCCGCAGCAGCCTGCGCCTCAGCAGACGGCGGAGCCGGCAACACCGGCCGCCGAGCGCGAGGAGGCGAAGGACGAGCGCCTGATCGACGTCACGGCCCCCATCGTCGGCACCTTCTACGCCTCGCCTTCGCCCGACGCCCCGGCGTACGTCAAGGCCGGCGACAGCGTCAAGGCGGGCTCGGTGCTGTGCATCATCGAGGCCATGAAGCTGATGAACGAGATCGAGGCCGACGTGGCCGGCGTCGTGCGTGAGGTGCTCGTCGACAACGGCCAACCGGTCGAGTACGGGCAGGTCCTCTTCCGCATAGAGCCGGCCTGAGGCCATAGGGGATGTTCAGGAAGATACTGGTCGCCAACAGGGGCGAGATAGCGCTCAGGGTGGTCCGCGCCGCCCGCGAGCTGGGGGTGCAGACGGTCGTCGTCTACTCGCAGGCCGACGAGAGCTCGCTGCCGGTCCTGCTCGCCGATGAGGCCGTGTGCATAGGGCCGCCGCCGGCCGCCGGCAGCTACCTCAACGTCAGGAACATCTTGGCGGCGGCCGTCGTGACGGGCGCCGAGGCCGTGCATCCCGGCTACGGCTTCCTGGCCGAGAACGCCGAGTTCGCCACCATGTGCGAGGAGCACAACCTGGTCTTCATCGGCCCGCGCCCAGACAACATCGCCCGCATCGGCGACAAGTCTTCGGCCAGGGCCCTGGCCAAGGAGGCGGGCGTGCCCGTCACGCCGGGCAGCGAGGCCCTGCACGGCCTGGACGGGGCCAGGGCCTTCGCCGACGAGATCGGCTTCCCGCTGATCCTGAAGGCCTCGGCCGGCGGCGGAGGGCGCGGCATGCGTGTCGTGCAGAGCTACGCCGACCTCGAGCGGCAGTTCGTCAACGCTCAGGAGGAGGCCAGGGCCGCCTTCGGCAACCCGGAGCTGTACATCGAGAAGTACATCGAGGAGCCCAAGCACATCGAGGTCCAGGTCTTCGGGGACGGGCAGGGCGAGGTCGTCCAGCTCTTCGAGCGCGACTGCTCGATCCAGCGCCGGTACCAGAAGCTGCTCGAGGAGGGGCCGTCGGTCCTCGAGGACGAGCTGCGCTCACGCATCGCGGCCGCCGCGGTCAAGCTCGCCAAGCACGTCGCGTACCGGGGGGCAGGCACCTGCGAGTTCCTCGTCGACAAGCAGGGGAGCTTCTACTTCTCCGAGATGAACACCCGCATCCAGGTCGAGCACCCCGTAACGGAGATGATCACGGGTACCGACCTCGTCAAGGAGCAGATCAGGGTGGCGGCGGGCGAGGGGCTGTCGTGGCGTCAGGAGGACCTCGCCGTCAACGGCCACGCCATCGAGGTCCGCATCAACGCCGAGGACCCTGACCACGACTTCAGGCCGATGGCCGGCACCGTGACCGACGTGCACTGGCCAGGCGGCCCGGGCGTTCGGGTCGACTCGCACGTGTACACGGGCTACCGCATCCCGCCCAACTACGACAGTCTGCTCGCCAAGATCATCGCCTGGGCGCCGACGCGCGACGAGGCCATCGATCGGCTCGAGCGCAGCCTGCGCGAGACGGTCATCGAGGGCGTGAAGACGACGATCCCCTTCCACCTGCGCGTCCTCGACAACGCGTTCTTCAGGCGGGGGCAGGTCTACACGAACTTCGTGCCGCGTAGGATGACCTCGTGAAGGAGACCGCCGACCTAGACATCTCGCCAGACGTCCTCTACGGCATCGTCCAGCTCGCGCTCGACCAGGTCGACGGCCTGCATACCGTGCAGCCGCCGGTGCGCGTCGGCGAGATCCTCACCGGTAGGCGCGCCAAGGGCATCCAGATCGAGCGCGGCGAGGCCGGCGTGAAGGCCGCGCTGACCGTCTGCGTGGATTACGGCGTTGAGATCCCCAAGGTAGCGGTCGAGGCTCAGCGTGCCGTCAGAGAGGCCGTTGCCTCGATGACGGGTCTGAAGGTGACATCGGTAGACGTCACCATCGAGGACGTGGACCTCAAGCAGAACGGTGGCTGAGAGCATGCCTCGGTGCGAAGTTGGCTAGGCGTCGGGCGCGCGAGCTAGCGTTCCGCACGCTCTTCCAGGCCGAGCGGGGCTCCGACGACCTGCTCAGCGTCTGGTCCGGCGTCCGCGCCGACCTGGCAGAGGAGCCGGAGGCGCCAAGCGACGACCCCTACGGCGACCCGCTCGACCGTCCCGCGATCGAGCTGGCGGACGCGCTCCTCAAGGCGTACGCGGAGGACGGCGACCGGGTCGACGCGGTCCTGACCGACAACATCACCGGTTGGACGTTCGCGCAGATGTCGCAGACAGACCTCAACGTGCTGCGTGTCGCCGTGACAGAGCTCCTCCACCTCGACACGCCGGCCCCGGTCGTGCTCGAGATGGCGGTGCGGGTCGCCAAGCGCTACGGCGGAGACGACTCGGGGCGTTTCGTCAACGGCGTGCTGGCGAAGGTCGTCAGGTCACTGCGAGGAGCCGCGTCGGGAGGACCGGGCGGCGCCCCAGGGGCGAACGGCGCTGTGACCGAAGAGGGCGCCGGGTCCGGGGCGGAGGAGAGGGGTTGAGCGCGCGGCTCCTCGACGGCAAGGTCGCGTCCGCCGAGGTCGTGGCCGGGCTCGCCGATCGGGTCGCAGCGCTCGGCTTCACCCCCAAGCTGACGTTCGTGCGCGTGGGGGACGACCCCGCCAGCGCGTACTACGTCAGGTCGAAGGAGCGCCTGGCGGCCAGGGTCGGCATCGCCTCCGAGACCCGCGTCCTGCCCGAGGGGACGGGCCAGGACGAGCTGCTGGCGCTCGTCAGAGGGCTGAACGCAGACGACTCCGTAGACGGCGTGCTGGTCCAGCTTCCCGCGCCAGGCATCGACGAGGACAGCGTGTTGGCGGCGATCGACCCCGCCAAGGACGTGGACGGGCTCCATCCGGTCAACGTCGGCAGGCTGTGGTCGGGAAGGCCCGGTCTGAGGCCCGCGACGCCCTCTGGCGTGCTGGCTTTGGCTGACCGCTACGAGGTGCCGTTAGCCGGCAGCCTGGCGGTGATCGTCGGGCGCTCCAACCTCGTAGGCAAGCCGTTGGCAGCCATGCTGTTGCAGCGCGACGCCACCGTCACGGTGGCGCACTCCCGGACACGCGACCTGGCGTCCCTGACGCGTGCGGCAGACGTGGTCGTGGCGGCCGCCGGCCGGCCCGGCCTGATCAGGGCAGACATGGTGAAGCCGGGCGCGGCCGTGTTCGACGTCGGCCTGTCGCGCGTGGAAGGCAAGATCAGGGGTGACGTCGACCCTGCCGTGGCCGAGGTGGCTGGCTGGCTGACCCCCATGCCAGGTGGGACCGGCCTCATGACCGTCGCCATGGTCGTCGCCAACACCCTGGAGGCGGCCCTTGCCCGCCGGGGACGCAGGTGAAGGAACTGCTCGCGAACGGGCCGCTCATGGCGGCCCTGGTGGCCTCGCTCGCGGCGCAGGTGTTGAAGCTGCTGCTGGTCGTGCTCACGGAGCGCCGCTGGGCCTTCGCCCGCCTGCTCGAGACGGGAGGGATGCCGTCGTCGCACAGCGCCGCCGTGTCGGCGCTGGCCGTCTCGCTTGGCATGCAGCACGGCTGGCAGAGCCCACACTTCGCCATCGCCGCGGTGTTCGGTTCGATAGTCATGTACGACGCGACGGGGATCAGACGAGCGGCTGGCCAGCAGGCCGAGCTGATCAACGAGCTGGTGAGCGAGCTGGGGCACCTCTTCGACGAGGGCTTCAAGCCGCAGGCCCTGCGCACGCTGCTGGGCCACACCTACCCGCAGGTGGTCGTCGGGGCGATCATCGGCGTCGTGGTGGCCGTCCTGTTCGGCCTGTGACACCCCGACCTAGCCCCCTTGGCCATCGCCTGCCGACCTGACGGTGCGCGCCACGAAGGCGCCACGTACCTCGGTGGCCCCGGCCGCATGCAGCGCTGCGGCGCAAGCTCTGAAGGTCGCGCCGGTCGTGAGGACGTCGTCGACCAGTAGTACCCTGCCCGCCACGTGCCGCGTGGCGCCGAACGCGCCCCCGGCGTTCGTCGCCCGCCTGGCCCGAGAGAGCCGCTTCTGGCTCGTGGCCACGGGAGAGCGGGCCAGAGGCGACGCGTGCGGCAGCCGGCACAGCCTCGCCACCACGGCCGCCAGGTCATCGGCCTGGTCGAACCCACGTTCCTCCAGTCGTGGCGCCGATGCCGGAACGTGTACGACGAGCGTCGGCCGGAAGTCCCAGCGTGCCAGCCTGAGCGCCAACAGCGGACCAAGCGACTGTGCCAGGCGCCTGCCGCCGCCGTGCTTGTAGGCCGCGACGCAGCGCTTGAGCGGACCGGCGTACGGCCCGACCCAGCACCAGTCGCCAGCCGGTGGTGGCAGCGCGTGAACGGCCGCCTCCAACCAGGCACGACACGGTTCGCACACGCCTGCGAAGCCGGCAGGCGCAGACAGGCAGACGGGGCAGCGATCGAGCGTACCCAGCGCCAGGTGCGCCGCCTCCTGAACGATGGACCCACGCGTGCTCATGCCAGGCAGGCTAGAGCGACCGCCAACAGGCATGACCGTGGGGCGGGAAGGCGGCCGAGCTGGTCTAGGCAGATGCCCGGGGCGGCGCGCTTCGCATGTGGCGCCGCCACGATGACGAACGGCCCGCTTACGACCGCCGGTCTGCTACCGCAGCGAGCTCGCCGATGAGCACCTCTGCCGCCTTGGGCGAGGCGGCACGCGAGAGGGCCTCACGCAGCGTGCCGAGACCACTCTCTGTCAGGCGATCTGCGACGCCTTGGGCGTGGTCGAGAGAGCCGTTGCTCTCCATCAGCTCACGCACCCACCGCGCGTCGGCGAGGGTCCGCTCGGAGCGCGGCAACGCCAGGCGCCTGGTCACGGCAGCGGCATCTGACCGGCTCAAGGCGCCGAGGAGGTGCGTCAGGATCAACGTCCGCTTGGCCTCGAAGAGGTCGCCCAGCGCCTCCTTGCCGTAGTCCGGGACCGAGCCGTCCGTCGCGAGGTTGAGAAGGTCGTCCCTGATCTGGAAGGCGGCGCCCAGGTCGAGCCCCGCGTCGGTGAGGCGCGGGTCGGGTTCCACACCAGCGACCATCGCCCCCAGGCGCAGCGGCGAGGCGACCGTGTACCAGGCCGTCTTCAGCGTGACCATGCGCCTGTACTCGTCCTCGGTGACGTCGAAGCGTCCCTCCTCGACCCAGGCGAGGTCGAGGTGCTGACCCATCGCGGTCTTCGTGACCATGGCGCCGAACTCGTCGAACACGCTGCGCGCGAGCCGCGAGCGGTCTGCGGCCTGTTGTGTGGTGGCAGCCGGCGGTTCCTCGAGGAGCGTGTGCAGGAGGCCCCACATGTTGGCGTGCAACGCGTCGCCGACGTTGAGCGCGATCGGGACGCCGACGAGCCGGTGCAAAGCCGGGGAGCCCCGCCTCTCCTCCGACTCGTCCTCGATGTCGTCGTGGACGAGAACCCAGGCCTGGAAGAGCTCGATGGCGGCCGCGACCGTGAGCGCGGTGTCCAGCTCGTCGGCGCCATGTGTGGCGGCCGACAGGACGAGCACCCTGCCCCTGAGGGTCTTGCCTACGCGGCTCGGGTAGTCCCTCTGAAGCTCGTAGAAGCGGCGCAGTTCGGGGACGTCGTGCCAGTCGGGCAGGTGCCGGAGCATGCGCTCGCGTACGGCAGCCGAGAGCTCCTCACCGCTCAGGTCGAGTGTCTTGCCTCCGCTCACCAGATGACGGTCGTGACCAGCCAGGTGGCTACGAGCAGACCCAGCACGACGATGAGCAGGTACGGGAGCGACACCCAGTACGTCCTGAGGATCAGCCTGACGACGTCCCAGGTCGTGAACTTCCTGCGGTTGCTGCCATGCCCGCCCTGCGAGCCGCCGTTAGCGTCCACGAGGTGATGATATGACGCGGCCCGGCCGATGAGAGGCCGGGCCGAGACTGCTAGCGGTTCGTGGGGCGCCCTTCGCGCCTAGGGCCTGTGGATGCAGGCTTTGAAGTGACCGGGCGTCACCTCTTCGAGCGGCGGCACGACCTCTGCGCACTCCTTGGTCGCGATCGGGCAGCGCGTGCGGAACACGCAGCCGGACGGCGGGTTGATGGGGCTTGGGATATCGCCCTGGAGGATGATGCGCTCGCGCCTGATGGTCGGGTCAGGGATCGGCACCGCAGACAGCAAAGCCTCGGTGTACGGGTGGATGGGGTTGGCGTACAGCTCCTTGGAGGGAGCGATCTCCATGATCCGGCCGAGGTACATAACGACGACGTGGTCGGAGATGTACTCGACCACCCCGAGGTCGTGAGCGATGAATAGGAGCGTGAGCCCCAGCTCCTCCTTGAGGTCGAGGAGCAGGTTGACGACCTGAGCCTGGATCGAGACGTCGAGCGCCGAGACCGGCTCGTCGGCGACGATGAACTCGGGGTCCACGGCCAGCGCCCTGGCGATGCCGATGCGCTGCCGCTGGCCGCCCGAGAACTCGTGCGGGTAGCGCCGCATGTGGTTGGGCGAGAGCCCGACGCGCTCGAGGAGGCTGGCGACACGCTGCTCGCGCTCGCGGCCGCGGGCCAGGTTGTGGATGGTCATGGCCTCGCCGATGATGTCGCCGACCGACATGCGCGGGTTGAGGCT
>CAZFAQ010000040.1:0-19830 GCA_964517055.1 uncultured bacterium
CTCTCCGGGCGCTGAGCAGGGCTAGCATGGACGCATGGTCATAAGGGAAGAGGTGCGGCGGCTGCCTGCGTACGCTTTCAGGCACCACCCCCAGCCGGTGAAGCTCGACCAGAACGAGGCTCCTGACGATCCCAGCGGCGTCATGGCAGAGGCGTTGGGCGGACGCCTCTCGGGGCTGAGGCTCAACCGCTACCCGGACCTGCACCCGGTGGACCTCGAGTCGGCGCTCGCCCTGCGTCACGACTGGGACCCGGAAGGCGTCGTGGTCGCCAACGGCTCGAACGTGCTCATCCAGGCCCTGGTCATAGCCGCCGGCCTGGGCCGGAGCGTGCTGACGGTCTCCCCCACCTTCGCCGTGTACTCCTCGCAGGCGCGGCTCCTCGGATGCGAGCTCGTCGAGGTGCCGCTGGCGGCCGGCTTCGGCCTGCCTGAGGAGGGCCTGACGGCGGCGCTGGGCGGCAGAGCGGGCGTCGCGTTCATCGCCGACCCAGCTGCGCCCACAGGCAACTCGCTCGACGGCTCGTCGGTCGCGCGGTTCGCCGCCGCCGCGAACGAGAGCGGACGCTGGCTGTGCGTACTGGACGAAGCGTACGTCGAGTTCACCGGTGGACCCGGACACCTGTCTCTCGCCGCCAAGCACGCCAACGTCGCGTTGCTACGCACGTTCAGCAAGGCGGCCGGCATGGCCGGCGTCCGGCTCGGCTACCTGCTGACGACGCCGGAGCTGGCCACGCAGGTCCGCAAGGTGCTCCTCCCGTTCAGCGTCGGCGCGTTCCAGGTGGCAGCGGGACTCGAGGCCCTCCAGCAGGAGCACCTCTTGTCGGAAAGGGTCGCCGTCGCCAGGGCGGAGCGCGAGCGGCTGGCGCGGGAGCTGGCGCTACTGCCCGAAGTCGAGGTCTTCCCGAGCGACACCAACTTCGTGCTCTTCCGCGTGCCGGACCCTGCCGGGCTGCACGCCGCCCTGCTCGAGCGCGGCGTGGTGATCAGACGCCAGGACCACCTGCCCGGCCTGGCAGGTTGCCTGCGCGTGACCGCGGGGCGGCCCGACGAGAACGAAGCCTTCCTGGTTGCCATCGCCAGCGCGCTTGGCATCACGGAGGCCGCGCATGGCTAGGCGTGCGGACGTCGAGCGTCTCACCAGCGAGACGCGCGTCGTGGTCGACCTCGACCTCGACGCGCCAGGTGACGTTTCGGTCCGGACCGGCCACGGCTTCCTCGACCACATGCTCGAGCAGCTGGCGCGGCACGGCCGCGTGGGCCTGAAGGTGGAGGCCACGGGCGACCTGCACGTCGACGTCCATCACCTGGCAGAGGACGTCGGCATCACGATCGGGCAGGCGCTGCACCGGGCCCTCGGAGACCGTGCGGGCATCGAGCGCTACGCCGACGCCTTCGTGCCGATGGACGAGAGCCTCGCCCACGTCGTGATCGACCTCTCGGGACGGCCCTACCTGTCGTTCGACGCCGCTGGCTTCGAGGGCGACGCTCACGGCTTCACGGCCTTCCACCTCAGGGAGCTCCTCCGCGGCCTCGCCAACCACGTCGGTGCGACAGTCCACGTGCGCGTGCTGGCCGGCGAGGAGACCCATCACGTCTGCGAGGCGGCCATGAAGGCGTTCGCGAGGGCGGTGCACCTCGCCACGCGACAGACCCGCTCGGACCTGCCTTCCACCAAGGGCGTCATCTGATGTCGCACGCCGAGGTGAGGACGGCCGTCATCGACTACGGCGCAGGCAACCTGCACAGCATCGCACGGGCGCTCTCGCGCGCCGGGCTGGCGCCGTACCTGGCCGCAGGGCCGCGCCAGGCGGAGGGCGCGGACCTCCTGGTGCTACCAGGTCAGGGCCGATTCGGCCAGGTCGCCGATATGTTCGCCCGCTCGGGGTTCGAGCCTCTGGTGCGCGATCACGTGGCGGCCGGCAAGCCTTTCCTCGGCGTGTGCGTCGGGCTCCAGCTGCTGTGCGACGGTTCCGAGGAGGACCCGGGCGTACCTGGCCTGGCCATCGTCGACGGGACCGTGAAACGCTTCCGCGGGCGAGTGCGGCTGCCACAGATGGGCTGGAACACGCTCGAGCCGAACGGTGACTCCCCACTCCTGCGCGGCGTGCCACCCGGTTCCCACGTCTACTACGCGAACTCCTACCACGCCGTCCTGACGGGCGATGCCGCGCTCGCTCCTGGCGCTGAGACGACGTACGGAGGCACCACCTTCAAGAGCGCCTTCTCGCTAGGCAACCTGCACGCTACCCAGTTCCACCCGGAGAAGAGCCAGGCGGTCGGTTGGCGGATCCTCTCGAACCTCAGGCGCTCGGTCGTCGCGGCGGTGTCTGCGTGACACGCGTTGTCCGGGCGCTGGCTTGCCTGGCCGCGTTGACCGCCTTCGGACTGGCGGCCGCGCAGCAAGGCTGGGCGGTGCAGGTCGTCGCCCTGCGTGACTACCAGGAGGCACAGGCGGCCACTGCGCAGCTGACCGGGCTGGGCTTCCCCGCCTACACGGAGTTCGCCATGGACGACGGTAGGCAGTTCGTGCGAGTCAGGGTCGGTTGCTACGGCACGCGCGAGGCGGCCGACGCCATGGCTCAAGCGATGCGGGGTCGCGTCACGGCCGACGCTCAGGCCGTCGAGCTGACGCCAGGGGCCCTGGCGCCAGGCTGCGTCCAGGAGGTCATCGGCTTCCTGAACGGCTACGACTGGCGCCTGACCGACGACGACGGGCCGGTCACCTTCGAGGTGACGGTCGCCGGCGTGCCCGCGACGGTCGCGCACGACGGCGAGCGCTGGCGCATGATCCAGGACGGAGCAGACGTCCCGTTGGCTGGTCCCGCGACCGTCGCGGGTGAGTACGCGAGCACCTCGGTCGGTGGAGCCACGTTCGCTGTCCGTGGGGGCGCCGGTACCAGCTACGTCGTGTGCCCGGGTCGGCTGCTCGCGCAGGTGGGTGAGGTCGCGATCGTCGAGCGCGGAGACGCGCTCGTTGCATGCCGCTGGACGAGCGGGGGCCTTCCGTGAGCGCGCCGTTCGTCGTCCTGACGGGCGTCAGCGGGTCCGGGAAGACGACCGCCCTCCACGCCCTCGAGGACATCGGTTTCTACACCGTCGACAACCTCCCGCCTAGCCTGTGGCCTCAACTGATAGACCTGCTCGGCGGCGACTCGCGCGGCGTCGTCGTCGGCATCGACATCCGGGCCGGCGACTACCTCGACAGGGCGCCGGAGGTGATCGCCAACCTCCGCGCGGATGGCCACGCGCCCGAGGTGCTGTTCCTCGACGCCAACGACGAGGTGCTGGTGCGGCGCTACAACTTCACCCGTCGCACCCACCCGCTCTCGAAAGGCACCCTGACGTCCGACCTGACGACCGAGCGCAAGCGATTGCGCCCCCTCCGCGAGCTCGCCGCCGAGGTCATCGACACCACATCGACCTCGGCCAGGGCCCTCACGCAGAAGCTACGTGACCGCTTCCAGACCGGGAACGGCTTCGTCCTCAGGCTAGTCTCGTTCGGCTTCAAGCGCGGCGTGCCGACAGACGTCGACACGGTCCTCGACGTCAGAGGTCTTCCCAACCCCTTCTACGACGAGTTCCTGCGGCCCCTGCCTGGAACCGACGAGCGCGTCCAGGCCTACGTCTTCACACCAGAGGCGCTCGAGACGTACAGCCAGCTCCGCAGCCTGGTGAGAACGCTCACGGCGCAGGCCTCAGGCGGGGCTGGTCGCTCGTCGTACACGGTCGCCGTTGGCTGCACGGGTGGCCAGCACCGCTCGGTCGCGGTCGCGGAGAGGCTCAGCCTCGACCTCGCAGACGGACTCAGGACCACCGTGCAGCACCGCGACCTGGAGAAGGCCCTCGCCGAGCACAGCGATCATGGCGGTGAGAGCGAGTGAAGGACGGCCGGCGCACGGGCTTGGACGCCTGGCGGCTGTGGCTGGTGCCCGGCATGGGCGTCAAGCGCCACGTCGCGCTCGCTGTCTGCGGTGCGCTGGTGATGGTGGCGGGCGTGATCGGGGTCGTGCTGTGGTGGTTCAACGAGCGCCGCGAGACGCTGGCGGACCCCATCGAGTCGGTGCTCGTCTCGGGGCCGTGGCAGCGGTGGGGCGGCTGGGTGTCGCTCGTCCTCGTCGTCGTCGGGGTGGCCATCGCGATCGCCGCTGTCGGGAGGCTGAACCGGTCGCTGCTGTCCAACTGGATGCCGCGTCCTCAGGACGCCGCCGAGCTGCTCCACAAGCGCGTCCTCCTGGGTCGCGGACCGCGGATCGTGATCCTGGGTGGCGGCACCGGTACCTCCAACCTGTTGCGCGGTCTGCGGCACCACACCTCGAACCTGACGGCGGTGGTGGCCGTCAGCGACGACGGGGGCTCGTCTGGCAGGCTGCGCAAGGCGTTCGACATGCCAGCGCCTGGCGACCTGACTGACTGCCTGGCGGCGCTCTCGTCTGACGAATCGAGCCTGAGCCGCCTCCTGCAGCACCGCTTCGAACGGGGCGAGGAGCTGCAGGGTCACACCTTCGGCAACCTGCTCATCACCACGCTCCGCGAGCACGAGGGCGACTTCGGTCAGGCTCTGAGGGCGCTCAACGAGATCCTGGACCTCTCGGGGGCCGTGTTCCCTGCGACCTCGGAGCCTGTATCGCTCGAGGTCACCAAACGCGATGGTCAGGTCGTGAAGGGTGAGAGCGCGGTACGTGAGGTGGCAGGCCCCGTGCGTTCCGTGAAGTTGTCGCCGGCGGCGCCACGCACGCTGCCCGAGGTCGAGCTGGCGCTGCTTCGGGCGGACCTCATCGTGCTCGGGCCGGGGAGCCTCTACACCAGCACGATCCCGCCACTGCTCGTGCCAGGCGTAAGGGCCGCCCTCGAGCGGTCGACGGCCGGGCTCGTCTACGTCGCCAACATCATGACCGAGGCCGGCGAGACGGACGGGCTCGACGCGTACGACCACGTCGCGGCCCTCATGGACCACGGTAGCCGCTGCCCAGACGTCGTGATCATTAACGACGCCCCGCTCGATGACCAGCGCCGGCGCTCGTACGCCGCCGAGGGAGCTCAGGTCGTCGACCTAGCCCGCGAACGCTTCGCCGAAGCGGGCATCGCGGTCGAGTCCATGCCGCTGCTCGTCGAAGGACAGCTTGCGCAGCACGACAGCCTGCAGCTCGCTGGCGCCCTGGTCAAGGCCGCTCGGTCGCACCGTAGGCAGCCCGCTGCCGAGGTCCGGCCCGACCTGATGGAGGCCCGCGCGTGAGCCTGTTGGCGCTGGCGGCGGCGGCCGCGCTCACGCTCGTCGACCCTACGGGCGACGCGGCAGGCGACGGCACCCTCGAGCCGCCGACGTCCCCCGTCTACGCCAACGCCGCCCTCTTCGACCTACAGGAGCTGACCGTCGAGGTGGGGTCCGAGCCGGGAGCGCAGGGTGTGCTCCGGCTGAAGGTCGGCGCCGTTGAGCTCGACCCGACACAGCCTGCTGGCTTCAACCGCGCCGTCTTCGATGTCTACCTCGACTATGGGGAGGGTGGAGCTGAGGCGACCTTGAGGGGCCCCGGGATGCTCATGCCGACGGGCCGCGGCTGGGAGTACGCCGTCAGGGTCTCCCCTCGCGGCGCGTTCGGGACCCCTGCCCCACTTGATCCCGATGTGCCGGCCACCTGGACGCCTCTGGACCTGGCGTTGGAGGGCGACGTGTTCGTCGTCGACCTGCCAGATGAGGTCGCGGGTGAAGTCGAGGCCTACGCGGTCAGCGGCGTCTACGACGCGTTCTCGCCGGATTCGTGGCGCCCCCTCTCGCGGTCGCCTTCGCCGTGGTCGTACTCGGGCACCGAGCAGGCCGTGCCGGTGATCGATGTGCTGGCGCCGAGCTTCGAGTCCCAGGTCCGGTCGCTACGCGATGGCATGTTGCCTGCCGCCTCGAGGCGTGCAGCAGGCGGCCTGATGTGGCTCCTGCTCTCTATGGCAGGCGTGCTCGTAGCGGCCACGGGCCTGTGGTTACGCCGTCTCGTGAGGCCTCCCGTGGCCGAGGGCGCGGCAGAGGTGCTCGAGCCGGCGGAAGACGCGGAAGAGGCGGTCGAGCCGGCGACTAACGACGCCGAGGACGCATCCCAGGAAGAGAAGAGCGAAGGCGCCGTCGGCGGCTTCTCTGGTTTCGGGCACGGACCTGAGGACGCACAGGAAGAGGTCGAGGACGACATGCTGGGGTTCGTCGACCGTAGACCCTGGCCGCTCCGGGTGGAGACGACGGTGGACGATATCGCTGTTGGCTCGGCGGATGACATAGCGGAGGGCCCCGAAGTCGACCTAGCCGAGGGACGCGGGGACGACCTGACCGAAGGCCCGGAGGACTACCTCTCCGAGGGCCATGCCGACGACCTCGACGAGCCAGATGAAGCGGACCCTGACGACGAGGACAGTGACGACGAGGACGTAGGCGAAGACAGGACACCTGGCGGAGCCTGACCGTTCACAGGATCCGAAGCGTGATCCGACCGTTCGCGGGTGAGCTAGCGTTCAGTCGCCGTAAGCAGCTACAGGTGCGGCCGCACCCTGCCTCGACACATCGGCGCCGAGCTCCCTGAGCCTCTCCGTGAAGCGCTCGTATCCGCGGTCGATGAACTTCAGGCCACCGATCTCGGACGTGCCGTTCGCAGCCAGCGCAGCGATGACCAGCGCGCTGCCCGCCCTGATGTCGGCGGCGTGCATGGCCGCCCCCTTGAGCGGGCCACCCCTCACCTCGAGCGTCCTGTCGACGAGCCTGAGGTCTGCCCCCGTGTGCGACAGCTCCTCGACGTGCGTGAAGCGGTCTGGGTAGACGCTGTCAGAGAGGTTGGAGAGCCCTGGGATGGTCGAGAGGAACGACGTGAACGGCGCCTGTAGGTCCGTCGGCAGGCCCGGGTACTCGGCGGCCTGGACGTCGGTCGGGCGGAGCCGGCCGGACGTGGCATCGACCTTGACCCAGTCGTCGCCCGTCTCGACCTCTACGCCCGTGACGGCGAGGGCCTCGATCACTGCGGTGAGGTTGGCAGGCTCAACGTCCTTTAGCGTGACGCTGCCGCGGGTTGCCGCCGCGGCGAGCATGTAGGTGCCGGCCTCGATGCGGTCCGCGATCGGCCGGTAGGTGACGCCGTGCAGCTTGCGGACGCCGTTGACGACGATGGTGCGAGTGCCCGCGCCCCTCACGTCCGCGCCCATGGCGTTGAGCATGTTGGCCAGGTCTGGGACCTCGGGCTCGAGCGCGGCGTTCTCGATGACGACCTCTCCATCAGCGAGCGACGCCGCCAGCAGGACGTTCTGAGTGCCGCCGACCGTCGGGGCCTCGAACACGACGCGCCCGGCCATCTTGACGGGGCGGTGGACGTGGAACACGCCCTCCTCCTCGTCGACGATGACGCCGAGGTCGCGCATGGCAGCGATGTGCCGGTCGACAGGACGGGGCCCGAAGGCGCAGCCGCCTGGCATCGGGACGCTGGCCTCGCCGCAGCGGGCCACGAGCGCTCCCATGATCACGAAGCTGGCGCGCATCTTGCTGACGAGCCCGTACGGGGCGTTGCAGGTGCGCAGACTACGCGCGTGGAGCCTCAGTGTGTGGCCCTCCCAGGCCGTGTCCACTCCGACGTACCGGAGTAGCTCCTCGAGCACGAGCACGTCGGCGAGGCGAGGCACGTCCTCGAGGACGACCTCCTCGTCCGTGAGGAGCGAGGCGAGCATCAGGTAGAGGGCTGAGTTCTTGGCGCGGAACACCGGCAGTTCGCCGGAGAGGGGCTTGCCGCCGCTGAGGATCATGACGTCGTTCGTGTCGGACACAGCTAGCCTTTCTTCCCAACCATGAGCTTGTCAGCCCAGGGCCTGAACCGGTGTGAGATGATGCACCAACACATCGTGTGCATGATGCACATCGTTAGTATAATGTGCGCAACATGCGGCTGTACAGTGCGTCTCACGGCGCACACGCTTTCAGGACCCGCTGACTGGCTAGGAGGAGACGGTGCCCAAGCGCGAGAAGAAGAGACTCCATGTCGTGCTGTCCGAGGAACAGGACTCGCTCCTCACCAAGACCGCGTACCAGCTATCGAACCCCGAACGCCTCGTGTCCAAGTCCGAGGTCGTCCGCCTGGGCATCGAGATGCTCACCCGTGCCGTCCAGGAGGGCAAGCTCGACCCCAGCCTGCTGAAGACCCTAGAGGGCAGCCAAGAGTAGGCTGGCAGGCGTGCTGAACGTCGGCGAGGTCGTCGACGAGCGCTATGAGGTCCTCGGCCCCCTCGGGGTCGGGGGCATGGCGCACGTCTTCAAAGCGCGCGACCTGCACCTCGAGCGGGTCGTGGCTCTGAAGGTGCTCAGGCCGCATCTCACCGAGACGGACAGCGAGCGCTTCCGGCGCGAGATCAGGGCGCTTGCGCAGCTCAACCACCCAGGCATCGTGGCCATCTACGACCTGGGCTCCGGCGACAGCGTCTACTTCGCGATGGAGCTGATAGAGGGCGGCCCGATAACCGACCTGGGACCAGTAGACGGAGACCTGGAGCAGCTCACCCGACTCCTCGAGGCCGCCACGACCGTCGCCGAGGCCCTCGCGTACGTGCACCGCCTGGGGATGGTGCACCGCGACCTGACGCCGCGCAACATCCTGCTCACGCCCCAAGGCACACCGAAGGTGATGGACTTCGGCCTCGTCCAGCTCACCGAGACGTCCAAGCAGCTGACGCGCACGGGCCTAACCCTCGGCACGCCCCAGTACATGGCGCCAGAGCAGGCGACGGGCGAGGCGACGGGAGCGGCCACCGACCTCTACGCGTTCGGCGCGGTCCTGTACCGGACCCTGACGGGCGTGAGCGCGTTCGAGGGCGAGAACGACCAGGCCGTGCTCTACCAGCACGTCTACGGCAAGGTCTCGCCGCCTTCCGAGCTCAACCCGCAGGTGCCGGAGGCGCTCTCGCGGCTCGTGATGAGCCTCCTGGAGAAGGAGCCGGCCCGCCGGCCGGCCTCAGGGACGGCGGTCGCCGAGACCTTGAGGGCGGTGCTGGCTTCGGTGCGGCGCGCCTCCGTCGGGCTTCCGGGGGCCGGCCCTGGACGACATCACGCGTACCCTAGCGGCCCTCCCCTGCCCCAGACGATCGGCGAGCGGTGGCGCGCCAACGTCGGCGAAGGGCCGCAGTTCCCTTCCGGGCTCACCGCCGCCGGCGGGTTCCTGCTGGTCGGCCAGCGCTCGGACGCACTGGCCGTTCTAAGGCCGGCGGACGGCGCTGTCCACGCGACTTTCGAGCTGGGCGACGAGGCCAGCCAGCCGCCCCTGGTCGTCCACGGGCGCGTGTACGTGACGAGCCGCGACGGGTCGTTGCAGGCGCTCTCGTGGCCGGGCGGCGAGAGGCTATGGGCGCGCGAGGACGAGGACGTGGTCGGCGCCTCGCCGTACGGCCGCGACGTCGTGGTCGCGGCAGGCGACCGGCTGGAGCTCTGGACGGCCGAGGGCGACGCGTCGTGGCGCGTGGACCTTGGCGCCAGCGCGGTCACGGCGCCCACGTTGCACAGGGGGCTGGCCCTGGCGCCGACAGAGGACGGCTGGTTGCACGCCGTCAGGCTCGCTACCGGCAAACACGCTTTCAAGGTCCAGGTCGGCCCCATGGCCAGCCCGCCTTCGGCGGTGGGAGGCGTCGCCCTGGTGCCTGCGCGTGCCGGCGAGTTGCACGCCTTCGACCTCGAGAAGCGCGACGTCGTGTGGACATACGACCTCGAGGGCGAGCAGTGGAGCACCCCGGTCGTGTCCCAGCAGTACGTGTACGCCACGTCTTGGGGGCAGCGGATCCATGCCCTCACGCTCGCGTCGGGTGACGACGTCTGGACCAGGCCGCTTCCCGCCGCCGTGACCGCGACGCCGGCCATGGCGGCAGGGGCGCTGTACGTAGGCACTGAGAACGGCGACGTCATCGCGCTGGACGGCCGTTCCGGGCGCGTCCTTCACTCCAGGCGGGTGGCGTCCGGGGCGATCCAGGCCAGCCCGCTACCGCTCGGCGACGCCGTGTTCGTCGCGGCGCTCGACGGCACCGTCGTCGCGCTCTCCTGAGCCAGAAGGGCCGGGCGCGACGCTCGGCGACACGTACCAGAACTGGCCGCGTGAGGCCGGCCAGCGCTCGAGCAGAGCGGCCGCGACACTCGACCCGGTAGCCGCCAGGTGACGTCGCAGGAGCGCGAGCAGGCGCTCCTCGGCTCCAGCGGGCGCCTGCGCCAGACGACCGGCGGTGACCATCGCGTCGTTCAGCCTCTCATGGAAGCCGTCGCCCGGGTCCAAGACGAACGCCTCGCCGCCCGACATGCCGGCGCCGAAGTTCCTCCCAACCGGGCCCAGGACGACGACGGTGCCACCCGTCATGTACTCGCATGCGTGGTCGCCACAGCCCTCGACGACGGCGCTGGCGCCGGAGTTCCGTACGCAGACGCGCTCCCCGACGCCACCCGCGGCGAACAGCGTGCCGGACGTGGCCCCGTAGAGGACGGTGTTGCCTGCTATCACGCCGCCAACGTCATCGTCGCCGGCGCGCCTCAGCACGAGCTCCCCTCCGGCAAGCGACTTGCCTACGTAGTCCTGGGCCTCGCCGGTCAGCACCAGGCGCGTCCCTGGTAGCGCGAAGGCCCCGAGGCTCTGCCCTGCCACGCCGACCAGGCGCAGCTCGAGAGACCCGGGAGGCGACCCAGCGTCCCCGTAGCGCGCAGCTATGAGCCCGGCGGCGCCGGCGCCGAGCGTGCGGTCGCGGTTGGAGACGGCGTGCGAGAGGACCAACGGCTCGGACGGGCCCTTGGCGTCTAGCCAGGCAGCCACAGCCGCCGCGACCCGGTCATCGACGCTGTCTCCTTCTTCCGGGCGCTCGTTGCGGGCCTGCCGCGACGACCGCGCCCTGCCTTTCGGGAGGTCGGCGGCGTCGAGGAGGTCCTCGACGTCGAGGCTGACGCCCTTGGGCGTCTCTACCCCCCTGCGGGGCCGCAACAGCTCCCAGCGGCCGACAAGTTCGCCGAGCGACCGTACCCCCACCCTCGCGAGCTCTGTCCTCACCGACTCGGCCAGGTACATGAAGAAGCGCACGACGTGGTCTGGGTGCCCGGCGAAGCGCTTGCGCAGCTCCGGGTCCTGGGTGGCGATTCCGACGGGGCAGGTGTTGAGGTGGCACTGGCGGAGCATCGCGCAGCCCAGAGCGACGAGCGCCGTCGTCCCGAACCCGAACTCCTCGGCTCCGATCGCGGCCGCGATGACGACGTCGCGAGCGGTCTTCAGGCCGCCGTCCACCCTAAGCGTCACGCGCCCACGCAGGTCGTTGGCCACCAGTGAGCGCTGGACGTCGATGAGGCCGAGCTCCCACGGCAGGCCCGAATGCTTGACGCTGCTGAGGGGACTGGCGCCCGTGCCGCCGTCGTGCCCGGAGACCTGGATGTTGTCCGCATAGCCCTTGGCCACCCCTGCGGCTATCGTGCCTACCCCCCAAGACGAGACGAGCTTGACGCCGATACGGGCCGTGGGCGCGACCCGCCTGAGGTCGTAGATGAGCTGGGCCAGGTCCTCGATCGAGTAGATGTCGTGGTGGGGCGGTGGGCTGATGAGGGTCACGCCCGGGACGGCGTGCCTGATGCCCGCGATCTCGGCCGAGACCTTGTAGCCCGGGATCTGCCCGCCCTCGCCCGGTTTCGAGCCCTGCGCCATCTTGATCTCGATCTCGCGGGCGCTGGCCAGGTAGGCGGGCGTGACGCCGAAGCGGCCGGAGGCGACCTGTTTGATCGCGCTGTTGGCCAGGTCGCCGGCGGCCGGGTGCCATGCGTCAGAGAAGCTGCGCTCCGGCATGTCACGCTCGAACGGAGCGAAGCGCAGGCCGTCCTCACCGCCCTCGCCTGAGTTGCTCTTGGCGCCCAGCCTGTTCATGGCCACGGCCAACGACTCGTGCGTCTCCCTCGAGACCGACCCGTGGCTCATGGCCTGGGTCGTGAAGCGCCTGACGATGTCGACGGCCGGCTCGACCTCGGCGAGCGGCACGGGCCGGCGCGCGCTCCTCACCTCGATCAGGTCGCGCACCGTGTTCGGCTGCCTGCCGTCCACCGCCCGGCTGTACTCCTCGAACGCCTCCTGCGAACCGGTCCGCACAGCGCTGTGGAGCGCCTTGAAGACATCAGGGTTGAGCGCGTGGTACTCACCCGCCTTGCGGAAGCGGTACAGGCCGCGGTCGACGAGCTTGCCAGCCTGCGGCTGGTGGGCCTCGGCGTGGAACGTCAGGGCGTCGTTGGCGAGGACGGTCAGGTCGGCGCCGCCGGTGAACCCTGGCGTGCCGTTGAAGTAGCGCTCTATGACGTCTTCAGACAGGCCGACGTGCTCGAACACCTGCGCGCCGCGGTAAGACGCCATGGTGCTTATGCCCATCTTCGACATGACCTTGAGCAGCCCCTTCTCGACGGCCGCGACGTAGTCGTCTACCGCCAGTTCAGGGTCCTTCGGCTCGCGGCCCTTCACGCCACGCGCCACGTCGCGCGCCGTCGCCAGGGCCAGGTAGGGGTGGACGAGGGCGGCGCCGTAACCGAACAGGCAGGCGAAGTGGTGGTCCTCGCGCGGCTCCCCCGTGTCGCAGACGATGGCGGCCCGCGTGCGCCTCCCGACCAGCAGCAGGCGGTGGTGCACGGCGCCAACGGCCAGGAGCATCGGGACCGGCGCCCTCTCGGCCGCGAAGCCCCGGTCCGACAACACCAGGACCGAGACACCGGAGGCCACCAGGTCCTGCGCCGTGTCCGCCAGGTCTTCGAGGGCCTTGGCCAGGCCCTTGGCGCCGCCGGCGACGGGGAACGTGCAGTCCAGGGTCTCGCAGCCGAGTACCGACTGGGCGCGTAGCGCGGCCAACTGCGCCTCGTCGATCACCGGCCCGGGGAAGCGCGCCACGCGGGCTGCCTCCGGCTCCTCGTCGAGCACGCTTGCTCTCGGCCCGATCACGGTCGCCAGCGACATCACGACCTGCTCCCTGAGCGGGTCCATCGGCGGGTTGGTGACCTGGGCGAAGCGCTGCTTGAAGTAGCGGTAGGTGAGCTGGGGCTGCGCCGAGAGCACCGCCAACGGGGTGTCGTCGCCCATCGAGCCCAGCGGGACCGCGCCGTCGAGCGCCATCGGCTCGAAGACCCTCGTCAGGTCCTCGGAACCGTAACCGAACGTTCGCTGCGTCATGAGAAGCTGCTCGGGTGGTGGGTCGTAAGCCGAGGCGGCGACATCGTCCAGGGCGACCTGGTAGCGCTCCACCCACTCCCGATACGGCCGCCTACCTGCGTAGCGCTCCTTCATCTCACGGTCGCGCAGCAGCCGACCCTCGAGCGTGTCGACGGCGATGAGCCGCCCCGGGCCCAGGCGGCCACGCTCGACGACCTCGGCGTCGTCGCACGGCAGCACGCCCGTCTCGGAGGCGACGATCAAGAGGTCGTCAGAGGTCAACCAGTAGCGCTGCGGCCTGAGGCCGTTCCTGTCGAGGCCAGCAAGCGCGAAGCGGCCGTCGCTCATGGCCAGCGCCGCCGGACCGTCCCATGGCTCCATGAGCGTGGCGTGGTAGTCGTAGAACCCCCTCAGCCGGTCGTCGACCTCAGGGTCCTTCTCGTACGCCTGCGGCATGAGCATCATCAGCGCGTGTGGCAGGTCGCGGCCGGACAGCGTGAGCAGCTCGAGCGCGTTGTCGAGCGCTCCCGAGTCCGATGCGCCCTCCTCCACGATCGGCACGAGGTCACGGACGTCCTCACCCCACACGCGGCTCGTCAGCCTCGGCTCCCGTGCGTGCATGAAGTTGACGTTGCCCTGCAGTGTGTTGATCTCGCCGTTGTGGGCGAGGAACCTGAACGGCTGAGCAAGGGACCAGCGGGGCAGCGTGTTGGTGCTGTAGCGCTGGTGGAAGACGGTGATCGCCGTCTCGTAGTCCGGGTCGGCCAGGTCGAGGTAGAAGCGCGGCAGCTGGTCGGCGGCCATGAGGCCCTTGTAAGCGACCGTGCGACTGGAGAGCGAGCAGACGTACGCCCGGCCGAGCCCGGCCTCCTTGAGGCGCCGCTCGATGCGCTTGCGCGTCAGGTACAGCGTGCGCTCGAACGCCTCGACGCCCTGCCAGTGCGGCCGGCCGAGCAGGACCTGGCGCAGGTGCGGCAGCCTCGATCGCGCCTGCTCCCCCAAGGCCGCCTCGTCGTAAGGCGGCTGACGCCACAGCAGCGTGACGAGCGGGCTGCGCGCGATCTCGTCGCGGACCAGCGCGTACACGCGCTCCGCCGGTGCGTCGTTGGCGACGAAGAACATGCCGACCGCTAGGTCACGGTCGCGCTCCAGGGCCACGCCGCGTGCCTCGAGCTCGCGCCTGAAGAGGCGGTGCGGGAGCTGCGTGAGGACACCGGCACCGTCGCCTGTCTTGCCGTCGGCTGACACGGCGCCCCGGTGCGCCAGGTTGGCGAGGGCAGTGAGGCCGTGCACGAGCACGTCGTGCGAGGCGCGGCCCCCCACGTGCGCGACGAACCCGACGCCGCACGCGTCGCGCTCTGCGGGCCAGCTGAGGTTAGATACGTCGGACCACACGGGCACGCACCTCCCTTGAAGGGGGAGCCTCGGCGCCCGCTGGTCGCTGCTCCTCAAGCTGGCAGGCCGACCCGGACAGCGCTACGTTGACGGTTCAGCTAGACGTCTGCAAGGCGAGCGTTACTACCCCGGCGGCGCTAGAGGTGTCGCGCTGTGACCGGGCGAACGTTGGCGGGAACTGTAAGTGCCCGCTAGGAGCTGTGTCAAGTTCCGCTTGGATGCGTTCACGTTCGCACCCGGTGCGTGGTAATGGCAGTTCGGGTGGTCAGCCTTCCGCCTGGGTCGCCGCGGCGCGCGCTGCCCTGCGCCGACCGATGGCCGCCAGGATGGGCGGCGCGAACAGCGCCAGCGCCGAGATGACAAGGAGCGTCAGCGACAGCGGACGCGTCAGGAACACCGAGTAGTCGCCCTGGCTAATGGCGAGCGCCCTGCGGAACTGCGCCTCGGCCATGGGGCCCAGGATCATGCCGATGACGGCCGGCGCCACCGGGAAGCCGTGGCGCCGCATCAGGAAGCCGACGAACCCGATCACGTAGAGCGCGATGAGGTCGACTACCGAGTTCGAGAGGCTGTAGGTGCCAAGCGTAGCGAACACGAGGATGCCGCCGTAGAGGAGCGGCCTCGGGATGGACAGGAGCCTCACCCAGATGCCGACGAGGGGCAGGTTGAGCACCAGCAGCATGGCGTTGCCTATGTAGAGGCTGGCGATCATCCCCCAGACCAGGTCGGGCTCGCGGGTGAAGAGCAGCGGTCCTGGCTGGAGCCCGAACTGCTGGAAGGCGGCCAGCATGATCGCGGCCGTGGCGGACGTCGGCAGGCCGAGGGTCAAGAGCGGCACCAACACGCCGGCAGCGGCCGAGTTGTTGGCGGCCTCCGGCCCTGCCACGCCCTCGATGGCGCCCTTGCCGAACTCGTTCTTGTGGCGGGAGAGGCGCTTCTCGATGGCGTACGAGAGGAAGGTCGGGATCTCGGCGCCGCCGGCCGGCAGCGCGCCGAACGGGAAGCCCAGGAAGCTGCCGCGCAACCACGGCTTCCACGAGCGCGCCCACTCGCCGCGGTTCATCCAGATGCTGCCCTTGATGGGCTCGACGTCCGCCTTGCCCTTGCGCTGGCGCGACGCTACGTAGAACGTCTCCCCCACCGCGAACAGGCCGACGGCCACGACGACGACACTGATGCCGTCGAGGAGCGCGAGGCTGCCTAGGGTGAAGCGCGCCTGTCCGGTCTGGACGTCGATCCCGACGAGGCCGATGGCGAGACCGAACACGAGGCTCGTCATGCCCCTCAGGACGGACGACCCGAGCAGCGACGTCACCGTGGTGAACGCCAGGATCATCAGGGCGAAGTAGTCGGCCGGACCGAACTTGAGGGCGATCTTCACCATGGCCGGCGCCACGAAGGTGAGCGCGACAGTGGCGATGGTCCCGGCGACGAAGGAGCCGATGGCCGCCGTCGCCAGCGCCGCTGCGCCGCGACCACGCCTCGCCATCTGGTTCCCCTCGACGGCCGTCATGATCGACGCGCTCTCGCCTGGGGTGTTGAGCAAGATAGAGGTGGTCGAGCCACCGTACATGCCGCCGTAGTAGATGCCGGCGAACATGATGAAAGACCCGATGGGGTCGAGCCCGTACGTGACGGGCAGCAGCAGCGCGACGGTGAGCGCCGGGCCGATGCCCGGCAGGATGCCGACGACCGTGCCGAGTGTGACGCCGATCAGCGCCCACATGAGGTTGGTCAGGCTCAGGGCGACCCCGAAGCCGTGGACCAGAGACTCTAGTGTCTCCACGTCCTAGGCCACCTGCCCGCGTGAGATCGCCGGGCTCACAGCGGCAGGATCCCTGCTGGCAGAGTGAGGTCGAGGAGACGGGTGAAAGATAGGTACGCCACCAGGGACAGGCTCAGGCCGATGAGCAGGTCCCGCAGCCGTTGCCTGCTGCCGAAGGCCATCGCCACCGTCAGGAATATGAGCGTGGCGGCGATGACGAACCCGGCCGGCTTCATGAGGGCGGCGCCGACGGCGAGGCCGACAGCGATGACCAGGACCGGCCTGAGGTTGTCCCGCACCGAGAGGTCGACGTCCTCACCTGCCTCGGGCGGTGCCCTACGGCCCCTCAGGGCCTCGATCAGCAGCAGGGCCCCACACAGGAGCGCGGCGGACGCGACCAGGTAGGGGAAGAAGCGCGGCCCGATGCGTGAGTACACCGGCAGCACGCGGATCCGGCCGGCGCCCACCACGAGGTAGACGCCGTAGCCGATCAGCGCCAGGGAGAGAAACGCGTCGCCGATGGCGACGCGGCTCAACCAGCCGCGCCCCTGCTCCCCTTCCGTCAGCTCAGTTGCCCTCGACCAGCCCGATGCTGATCAGGACGTCGGTGACGCGGCTCGCCTCGGAGGCGAGGTAGGCGTCGAACTCGTCGCCGCCCATGTAGGCGTCGAGCCAGTTGTTCTGCGTGAGGGCTGCCTGCCAGGCATCGCTCGCGACCATGGCGTCGATCGTGGCGACGAGCGCGTCGCGCTCATCGGCCGAGATGCCTGGGGCGGCGACCACGCCGCGCCAGTTGGCGACGTCGAGGTTCACGCCCTGCTCCATGAGCGTCGGGGCGTCGATGCCGTCGATGCGCTCCGGCGACGAGATCGCCAGCACGCGCAGCTCGCCCGCCTCGATCTGGCCGGCCCACTCGGAGTAGCCGGACACACCGGCGGCTACCTGACTGCCGAGGATCGCGGCGAGGGCTTCACCACCGCCGGAGTACGGGATGTAGTTGATGGTCGACGGGTCGACGCCGGTCTCCTCGGCCAACAGGCCGACGAGGATGTGGTCGATGCCGCCTGCCGAGCCGCCGGCGAAGGCGACGGCGCCCGCATCGGCCTGTAAGTCCTCGATCAGGTCAGCGAGCGTCTGGTACGGCGAGGACGCAGGGACCACGATGACCTCGTACTCGGCCGTCAGCCTGGCGATCGGGGTGCTCTGGTCGAGGCCGACCTGGGCGTCGTTGGTCAGGATCGAGCCGACCATGACCAGGCCCATCATCATGAGGATGTCGCCGTTGCCGTTCTCGCTGGAGGCGAGCTGCGCCAGGCCGATGGTGCCGCCCGCGCCTGGCACGTTGAACACCTCGACCTGGTTGACGATGCCGGCGTCCATGAGCGCGGCCTGCATGGCGCGCGAGGTGCCGTCCCAACCGCCGCCAGGCGAGGCCGGGGCCATGATGCGTAGCGAGCTGACCTGAGCCGTGCCGAAGGCCGTGAAGGCCAGCAGCGCCATGCCCAGGGCGACTGTGAGGAACCGCCTTGCGAAGGTGTTGCCCATCAAAATCGCCTCCCTGCCCTCACTGAGAGTGTGAGGGTTCCTCGCCACTGCGAGGTGCTAGGAACTTGTGACCGGGGGTCCGGTGTCGTGATGCTACATCACGTTGGCGGTCCGCGTCACGAACCGTGAACGAGGTCGCCGGCCGAGCGCACCTGGCCCGTCGCGAGCTTGTTGAGCACGTCGACGTACGCCCGTGCGGAGGCCTCGACGACGTCGGTAGACAGTCCGCGACCCTGGACCAGCCTGGACTCGTGCCTGACGCGTATCGTCACCTCGCCGAGCGCGTCCTTGCCCGACCCGACGCTCCTGAGGTCGTAGGAGTCGAGCTCGAGCGGCAAGCCGGTGATGGCCTCGATCGCGTGGTAGACGGCGTCGACCGGGCCGTCGCCGGTACCTGCCAACGTGACGGGCCCCGTGTCGGTCTCGATCGTGACCGTGGCGACCGGCACCACGTTCGTGCCCGAATGGAACTGCACGCTCCGTAGCACGTACGCCTCGGCGGCGCGGCTGGCCTCGACGTCGACGAGCGCGCGGATGTCCTCGTTGGTGACGTGGCTCTTCCGGTCGCAGAGCTCCTTGAACTGCCTGAACACGGCGTTGAGGCGCTCGTCCGTCACGTTGGCGTAGCCGAGCTCCTCGAGCGTCTGCCTGAACGCCCGGCGGCCGGAGTGCTTGCCCATGACCAGCACGCCTGCGTCGCGGCCCACGAGCTCGGCGTTCATGATCTCGTACGTCTCACGGTGCTTGATGACGCCGTCCTGGTGGATGCCCGCCTCGTGCGAGAAGGCGTTCTCCCCGACCACGGCCTTGTTGGCAGGCACCATCATGCCGGTGTGCCGCTCGACGAGCTTGCTGACGCGTGCGATCTCACGTGTGTTGATGCCGATGTCGACCCCGTAGTGGTCGGAGCGCGTGTAGAGCGCCATCACGACCTCCTCGAGCGACGTGTTGCCTGCGCGCTCGCCGATGCCGTTCACGGTCGCCTCGACCTGGGTGGCCCCGTTCTCGACGGCAGCCAGGCTGTTGGCCACCGCCAGCCCGAGGTCGTCGTGGCAGTGGGTGCTGATGCGGACGTCCTTGGCCTCTGGCACGTTCTCGAAGATCGAGCGTATGAGCGCGCCGTACTCGTTGGGCGTGCCGTAACCGGTGGTGTCCGGGATGTTGACGGTGTTCGCCCCCGCGCGGATGGCGGTGCGCACGAGCTGGTAGACGAACTCCGGGTCGGCGCGCATGCAGTCCTGGGCGCTGAACTCGACCTCGTCTACGAAGCTCTTGGCGTGGCGGACCATCTCATCCGAGATCTCGAGGATCTCGGCGCGGGTCTTGCGGAGCATGTGCTCGAGGTGGACGTCGCTGGCCGACGTGAAGATGTGGATCATCGGCTTCTGGGCGGGCTCGATCGCCTGCGCAGCGCGCTCGATGTCGGCCCTGTGGGTTCGGGCCAGAGCGCAGATGATCGGGCCCTCGACCTCGCGCGCGATGACGTTGACGCACTCGAAGTCGCCCTGGCTGGTGATCGGGAAGCCCGCCTCGATGACGTCGACCCCCATGCGCGCGAGCGCGTGGGCGATCTCGAGCTTCTGCGCCGTGTTCAGCGCCACGCCGGGGCTCTGCTCTCCGTCGCGCAGCGTGGTGTCGAAGAACCTGACGTAGCTCATGCCTCCACCCCCTCCTCGGCCTCCTTGTTGCCGATGAAAGGCATCATCTTGCGGAGGCTCGCGCCCACCTGTGCCACCTGTGACTCCGCGGAGTTGCGGCGGCCGGTCTTGAGCGTCGTCTGTCCGACCTTGTCGTCGAGCAGGAACTGCCTGGCGAACGACCCAGACCTGATGTCTGAGAGGACCGAGCGCATGGCGTTCCTCACCTCGTCGGTGACGATCCGCGGCGCCGTGACGTAGTCGCCGTACTCGGCCGTGTTCGAGATCGAGTGCCGCATCTTCTCGAAGCCGCCCTCGTAGATGAGGTCGACGATCAGCTTCATCTCGT
>CAZFAQ010000041.1:0-19110 GCA_964517055.1 uncultured bacterium
TCGAGATGCTGGCCGTGTAGTTGGGGTTGGCTACCTCGAGCTCGACGTCGCGGTCTGCCAGCTCGGGCAGCGCCACGCCGTAGCGCCTCTTGACGCGCTCGGCCTCGTCTGACTGGATGCGCAGCAGCTGGCTTATGTCCTGAGTGATGTGGTCGCCACCGACTGGTATCACGGCCGAGTGGGCCAGCGTGCCGCGGCGGAAGACGCCGATGTCCGTCGTGCCGCCGCCGATGTCTATGAGCACGGTCGTCAGCTCCTGCTCGCCCTGGTTGAGCACCGCGAGCCCGGAGGCCAGCGACTGCACGACGAGCCCGTCGACGTGCACGCCGGCGTCCAGCGCGCAGCGCTTCAGGTTCTGGAGCGGACCCTGTGCGCCGGCGACGATATGGACGTCGACCTCGAGCCGAACGCCCGACATACCCTCCGGGTCCTTGATGCCGTCGTTGCCGTCCACCACGTACTCCTGAGGGATGACGTGGAGGACCTCCATGTTCTGCTCGAGAGGCACGGCCTTGGCGTTCTCGATGGTGCGCTCGACGTCCTGCCTCGTGACCTCCTGGCCGCGGCGGATGGCGGCCATGCCGTGGCTCGTCATCGCCTTGAGGTGGCTGCCGGCGACGCCGACCCATGCCGACCTGACCTCCACGCCCGCCATGCGCTGGGCGTCGCCCACCGACTGCCTGACGGCCACGATGGTCTTCTCGAGGTTGACGACGACCCCCTTGCGCAGGCCGTCGGACGGCACGGTGCCCTCGCCGATGATGTCAAGGACGCCGTCCTTGGCCACCTCACCGATGACGGTGCAGATCTTGGTCGTGCCGATGTCGAGGCCGACGATGATCCTCTCGTCGCTCATTCAGGTGGCCCTTCCCGGCTGTTCACTCATCGCTCGTGGCGACCCCCCACGGGTACACGGCGACCCTCGTGCCGCGGTGGTTGACGAACGCTGACCACTGCTTCCGCAGTGCCTCTACGCTCGGGGTGTGAAGCGTTGTGCCTGTCAACTGGATCTCGAATCCTTCTGGCGAGAAGCTTATCACCTGCACTCCGAACTGCCTCAGGAGCCTCTCCAGCTCGAGAGCCTCGGTCAGGCGGGGCTCTCCCCAACCATCGAGCACAGGCAGCGCCGCGATCTCGACGGTCGTGACGCCGGGTAGGACTGTACCATCGGCCGCCCAAGTGGTCACGCCGTCGGTCAGGGTGGGTGTCCGCTCAGCGATGGACACCTCGACGGTGTCGGGCCAACGCCTGACCACCGTCGCCGAGTGGACCCAGGGGTCGGCCGCCAGCCGCGTCACCGACGCGCGGGTCACCCAAAGCAGCGGGTCGCCCGGGTGGACCCCAGCCAGCCCCGCGACTGCCTCAGGCGTGTAGCGCTCGGCGCCAGTCACCACGACGTGCTGCACCTTGGGGACGAACCGGCTGACGACGACGGCCGCGCAGGTCAGGACCAGCAGCGTGAGGAGGAGCGCCCTCATCGAGTTGACCGCATCAGGCCCTCGCCATCACGTGCCCCATACGCGCCACTCGAGCTTGAGCGGCGTGCCGCGTCCTTCGAGCTCGCGCTGCACCTGGCCAACGAGGGCCAGCACGTCGGTGGCCGTCGCGGCGCCCAGGTTCAGAACGAAGTTGCCGTGCTCATGGGCGATCATGGCGTCGCCGACGCGTGTGCCTTTGAGGCCGGCCTGGTCGATGAGCCGACCGGCCGAGTCGCCTGGTGGGTTCTTGAAGGCGCAGCCGGCAGACTTGACCTTGGGCTGGCCGGCGCGTGCGGCATCGACCTGGTCCATGTATCGCTGCACCGCCTCCGGGGTGGAGGGTGTGAGCCTGAGGCGGGCCCGCGTCACGATCGCGCCTGGCGGCAGCTCGGCATGTCGGTACGCCAGGTTCAGGGCGCTGGCCGGCACGCGTTCGACCTTCCCGTCGACGAACAGCTCGACCTCGTGCAACGTGTCAGACAGCTCACCGAAGCGGGTGCCGGCGTTCATCGCGACCGCGCCGCCAAGCACCGCTGGCACGCCGAGCAGGCCCTCGAGGCCGGACAGGCCGGCCCGTTGGGCTCGCCTCACCAGCCCTGGCAGCGGCGTCGCGGCGCCGAGCCAGACGTCTTCCTTCCCCTCGCCGAAAGCTCTCACGTCGTTGTACGAACGCCCCAGCCTGACGACGCGCTCGCTCACGCCGGCGTCGCCTACCAGCAGGTTCGAGCCGCCACCCAGCACGAGGTACGGCTCGCGCGTGGCCTCCTTCAGGTCGGCGACGCCCTCGATCTCCCATAGCTCGGCCGGCCCGCCTACCTTGAGTGTCGTGTAGGCCGAAAGGGCGACGGTGCGAGGGGACACGACCAGCTCAGGCACGGCCCTCCTCCACGACGAGGCCGGCGGCCACGCGCCAGACGTCGCCCGCGCCGAGCGTGACGACGAGGTCGCCCGGGCCGATGTCGGCTCTCAGGTACGCGGTGGCGGTGTCGAGGTCGTGCCTAGACGCCACGACGCCGAGCTCCGCCAGTCGGCCGACGATCAGGTCGGGGGAGATCCCCGGGATGGGCGTCTCGCCGGCGCCGTAGATCTCCAGGACGAGCACCTCGTCGGCCATGGCGGCGGCTTCCGCGAGCTGCTTCCACTGCCGCGCCGTCCTGACCCAGCGGTGCGGCTGCAGCACGGCGCGCACGCGGCGGCCCGTCGCACGTGCGACGGAGAGGATCGTGCTTACCTCCGTGACGTGCACGGCGTAGTCGTCGACCACGAGCGCACCACGCAGCTCGCCCCACACCTGCCAGCGGCGTCCCACCCCGCCGAAGCTCGCCAGGCTGGGCAGCGCCGGTTCGGGGTCGAAGCCCGCCTGAACCAGGGCGGCGATGGCAGCGGCAGCGTTGAGCGCGTTGTGCTTTCCGGGGACCTTGAGGCTCACGGCGAGGGGCGCACCTCTCGGCCGGCCGAGGGTGAAGCGGCTGCCGTTCTCGTCGACCTCAAGGTCCTCGACCCGGAAGTCGGCGGCCGCCGACATCCCGAAGGTCACGGCGTTCGTATGACCCGCGACGAGCGGGGTCAGGTTCGGCCAGTCCGCGCAGTACACCAGCGCTTCCGCCGCCATCGCGTAGCGCCTCGCTGCTGCTTCCAGGTCGGCGACGCTGGCGTGGTAGTTGCGCCTCTCAGCGAAGTCACCGGCGACGTGGTCGTCTTCGAGGTTCGTGACGACCGCGACGGCTGCGCTCAGGTCGGCGAAGCCTGGGTCGGACTCGTCGACCTCGGCGACGAGCCAGTCGCCTGCCCCGTACCGATGGCTGCCGCCGAGGGACGGTAGGCGAGCCCCGATCTGCACCGATGTCTCAGGGTCGAGCGCCAGCAGCATCGTGGCGAGCATCCCGGAGGTCGTGCTCTTGCCGTGCGAGCCGGTCACGCCGATGGCGCGCCTGCGCCTGAAGAGCTCGCCGAGCAGCTCGATGCGCCGCACGACGAGGGCGCCTGCCGCGCGTGCCGCCGCCAGCTCGACGTGGTCGGCTGGCACGGCCATGCTGTGCACCACCACCTCGGCGTCACCAGCGTGGGCGGCGTCGTGGTGGTCGTGGAGCCGCACGCCGGCGGATTCCAGGGCGGTACGTGAGGCGCCTATGGCCGGGTCGCACCCGCTCACCGCGAAGCCGTCGTTGCGGCACCACAGGGCCAGAGCCTGCATGCTCACCCCCCCGACGCCGACGAAGTGAAGGCGCGTGGTGGCGCTGTCCATCTGAGCGAGGGAGGCTGGCGCCTCGAGCGCCTTCGTCTGGGGTGAGGTCACGGTATCTCCAAGACGGCCGACAAGATACGACGGGCGGCGCCCGCCGGCGACCGGGCGGCAGCGGCCACCGCGGCGGCGCGCCGCGTTCCTGGCTCGAGCAGCGAGCGCCACGCGCCCGCCAGGGTGTCGTTCACGTCCTTCTCCTCGACGACCACGCCCGCGCCGGCGGCTTGGGCGGCGAGCGCGTTATGTAACTGGTGGTCCTCGGCGCTGCTGGGCAGGGGCACCATCACGGTCGGAACGCCGTGGAAGGCGGCCTCGGAGAGCGTCCCGATCCCGGCGCGCGTTATAGCCAGGTCTGCAGCCGCCCACGCCACGGGCGCGTCGACGAACTCGTGCACGTGGTAGCGGGGGCCGGGCGCGTCGACCTCGCCCGCGCGTCCCCGACCCGAGGAGTGAACGACGTGGTGCTCGCCGCTCTCGTCGGCCAGCGCCCGGTACGCCCGAGGCGCCTCGCGGTTGAGCGCGGCCGCGCCCTGGGAACCTCCCATGACGAGCGTCACGATCGCGCCCTGTGGCAGGCCGAGCGTCTCCCTGGCAGCCGACCTGTCGGGGCGGTCCTCACGCACGGGGAAGGGCACGACCAGCGACTCCCTGACGCCGCGTAGGTGCTCGAGCGCCTCTCGGTGCGCCGACACGATGAGGCGGGCCCGGCTCGAGAGCCACCTGTTCACCTGACTCGGGTAGGCGTTGCCCTCGTGCAGGACGAGCGGGAGGCCGAGCAGCGCGGCCGCGGCGGCTCCCGGGAACGAGGCGAAGCCTCCGAACCCGACGACAGCGCTCGGCTTCAGGCGTCTCAACGATTGCACGGCGTCGAGGACGCCTAGCACGGCCATGGCCGCCTGGGCAGGGTTGGGGCGGCCCCGGTGCCACTTGCCGGCCCTGACACCGACGAACGGCACGCCCGCCTCGGCCATGAACCGCTCCTCCATGCCGCCCTTGGCGCCGATCACGACGACCGACATGCCGTCCGCCAGCGCCTCTTCGGCGACGGCGAGCGCCGGGAAGGCGTGGCCCCCGGACCCACCGGTCGCCAGCACGAGGTCGATGCCGGACGCTCGGCTCGTCGGCTCGCCAGCTACCCGAGCCGTCACCTGGCAACCTCGACGAGGGTGTGGCGCTCGTTGGGTCCTGCCAGTCGCGACTGTCTATGCGCGATGTGCACGAAGCCGAAGGCGATGCCGACGGACAGCAGGCTGTTGAACCCGTAGCTGACGCCAGGCAACGGCATGCCAGTGACCGGGAACAGGCCGGCGGCTACGAGCAGGTTGATCGCGGCCTGGCCGCAGACGTAGGCGGCGGCGCCGCCGGCGAGAAGCGCCGCCGGTCCGGTCACGGACCGACCGATAGCGATGGCGCGGGCACCGAGGACCAGGTAGAGAGTGATGAGAGAGGCCACCCCGACTAGCCCTAGGGACTGGGCTATCGAGACGGCAACGAAGTCGGTCTCCGCCTCGGGCACCGATACCAACCTGCCTGGTCCGATGCCGGTCAGCCCGCCGAGCGCCATCGCCTTGCGCGCCTCGACGGCCTGGAACGACGCGTCCTGGGCGAGCTGCTGCTCTCCCCACAGGTCGGCGTAGCCGATGAGCCGGTCCTTCATGTAGCTGAACTCGCTCAGGTACGAGCCGCCAACCAGGAGTCCGATGACAGCGGCCGCTGCTGAGATCGATACGAGTCGAGCGGCCGAGATGCCGGCGATGACCATCACGCCGAACGCCAGGACGAAGACGAAGAGGCCCGTCGAGAGGTTGGGCTGGGCGACGATGGCGGCGACGGCCAGGCCGATCACGACCATGGGTCGCCAGATGTGCCAGTCGCCCAGGTGGTTGTGGAAGAACGCGGTCAGGTAGGCGATGACCGCGATCTTCATGAACTCCGATGGCTGCAGCGTGAAGCCGCCCAGGTCGAGCCAGCGCTTGCTCTCCGAGCCCTCTGGAGACACGCCGACGAACAGGACGGCCACCAACAGGCCGAGCACGCAGACGAACAGGAACGGGCTGAGCTTCGTCACCGCTCTGGGGGAGAGCCGGGCCACGAGGACGGTGAGGGCCATGGCGACGAGCACGCGCGTGGCGTGCTCGAGCGCCTCCGTAGGCTCGCGGCCCGCCACACCGACGACGCCGAGCGCCCCGAGGGCGAGTTGCACGAAGAGCAGCGTCCTGTCCATCAGGCTCCAGCCCCGGCCACGTGGCTGGCGGCCGCCTCGGCGACGACCTCACGGAACACCCGAGCACGGTGCGCGTAGTCGTCGAACTGGTCGAACGAGGCGGCAAGGGGGGAGAGGAGCACGACGCCTCTGCCGCCGTGATGGCCACGCAGGAACGTGATGGCTTCCGTGACGGCGCACCGCAGCGCGTCGCGCCCACCTTCTTGCCTGCACTCCTTGACCTCTGTTAGGCCGGAGAACGAGCGCGCGAAGTCCGGCCCCGCGGCCCCGTACGTGACGAGCATGTCGACGTGGTCGGCGACCACTCTCTTCAGGTCGGTCACGTCTGCGCCCTTGGCGACGCCACCGGCTAGCCAGACGCATGGCCGGGGCGTCGACCGCAGCGCGGCAGCCACGGCCAGGGGCCTCGTGGCGATCGAGTCGTCGACGAACGTGACGCCCGAGGCCGTGCCTATCACCTCGTAGCGAGACTTCAGCCCCGTGAAGGAAGTGAGGCCGGCTCGAACCTGCTCCGGTTCGAGGCCCAGCGCGTGGGCCGCTCCGATGACGGCGAGCGCGTTGGCGTGCTGGTGGGCGCCAGTGACCGAGAGCTCGTCGCGGTTCGCCACGCTCTCGCCGTGAAGGCTCAGCGTGCCTGTCGCATCGTCCAGGTACAGGTCGCACGCCGCGTCCCGCACCGAGTAGGAGACACGCCTGGCCGTCGCCGCTCGCGCCCACGCCCTGACGACCTCGTCGTCGTGGTTGTAGACGAGCGTGTCGTCCGGGGCGAGGTTCGCGAGCAGGCGGCGCTTGGCAGCTTGATAGGCCGCCACGCTCCCGTGCCTGTCGATGTGGTCCTCGCCCAGGTTCAGGACCACCGCGACGTCTGGCCGGAACGACTGCGTGCGCTCGAGCTGGAAGGAGGAGAGCTCGACGACGTGCGTCGCTCCCGCCTTCGCGACCGCCGCCAAGGCGGGGTCGTTGTTGCCGCCGGCCAGGGCCTCGACGCCCGCCGCGGTGAGGACCTCGGTGAGCCACAGCGTCGTCGAGCCCTTGCCTGCCGTGCCCGTCACGCCCACGTACCGGCCCGGGACGCGTGACCACGTCCACTCGACCTCGCCCGTGACGAGCACGCCGAGTCGCCTCAGGCGTTGCAGGTCCGGGTGGTCGATGCGGACGCCTGGGGCGGCGACGCATGTCCGGTAGCGCGTCACGTCGAGCGCCGCGACGTCTGTGACCCTCTCGGCTCCCAGGGCTAGTGCCTCATCGACGTCGCTGCCGGCCGCCCGCTTGTCGTAGAACGCGACGCCGATGCCGGCCTCTCTGGCTCGGCGCAGGGCAGCGGTGCCGCTGCGGCCCAGGCCGTATACGAACAGGTCTGTCTGTTGTTCGCCTGGCACCGACGCGCCACCTGTCACCGCCGTGGCGGGAGAAGCGGAGCTCACCACGGCGCCCTCCCTGCCAGGGTCAGAGCAACGGCGACCGCGACGGCCGTGACTATCCAGAAGCGCATGGTCACCTGGAGCTCGCTGAGGCCCATCAGCTCGAAGTGGTGGTGGATGGGCGTCATCCTGAAGATGCGCTTGCCGCCTGTCGCCTTGAAGTAGGACACCTGCAACATCACAGAGACGACCTCGATGACCGGTACGACGGCGATGATCGGTAGGAGCAGCACAGCTCCGTCCAGGACCGCCAGGCCGGCGACGGCGGCCCCGAGGGCCTCAGACCCGACGCCGCCCATGAAGACGCGGGCGGGGTGGCCGTTGTACCAGAGGAACGCGAGCAGCGTCCCAAGCAGGGCGGCAGCGAACGGCGAGCCCACGAAGAAGAGGAGCGTGATGGCCGTGACGCCAGCGGCCAGGCCGTCGAGGCCGTCAGTGAAGTTGAAGCCGTTGATGCTGCCGGCGACGGCGAACGCGTAGACGAGGACGTCGAGCCAGGCGAGCTCCGACCAGCGGTGGCCGGCCCCGACGGCCCACAGCGCGAACGCGAGCCCGATCGCGAAGTGACCGAGGATCCGGTAGCGGGCCAACATCCCGGTGGCGGCGTCGACGTCAGCTTCCTGTCCGCTCGCGAGCCTGCGTTTGCGGCGCAGGGAGGTCCAGTCGTCTAGGAAGCCGATGACGGCGGCTGCTGCCGTGAGCGCGGTCAGCGCCAGCACGTCGGGCCTTGGCCCGGCTGCAAGCAGCGCCACCGCGAAGGCGGTCACGAGGAAGGCGATGCCGCCCATGGTCGGCGTGCCCGCCTTGCTCAGGTGGCTCTGTGGCCCCGTGTCGCGCACGACCTTGCCCCAGCCGTACGCCTTCGCGAGCTGCACGTAGGCGCCTGTGACGAGCAGGCCCGCGGCGGCGGCGAGCGCCAAGATCACGCCCCAACCCCCGCTCGCCCCTCGCCCGAACGCGTGCCGGCCGGCTCGCCGGCGCCTCCGAACCGCTCCTCGATGGCGGCCACCAGGTTCTCGAGCTCGAGCGACCGCGAGCCCTTGACCAGCAAGGTCGCGCCCTCGGGGACCTCGCTAAGCAGCGCCGCGGCTGCCCGCCAGTCGGCCACGGCCAGGGCCTCTGGGTTGCCGCTGCGTACCGTCTCCGCCTCGTCCCCGATCGCGACCACCATGTCGATGTCGGTCGTCGCGGCGCCGAGATCATGGTGGCGCTGACCGCTCACCGACCCCAGCTCGCGCATGTCGCCGAGGAAGGCGACGCGCGGGGCGGGGTGGGAGCGCAGCACCTCGAGGGCAAGCGCCGCTGAGAGGGGGTTCGAGTTGTAGCTGTCGTCAATGAGCGTGCGACCACCGACCTGTTCGACACGCAGCCGCCCCTTCTCGAGCGGCGCTCTAGCCATGCGCTCGAAGGCCTCTTCAGGGTCCGTGCCGAGCAGCCACGCCGTGGCGATCGCCAGCAGGGCGTTCTCTGCCATGGCTAGGCCGGGCCAAGGCAGCTCGAAGGAGTGTCCCATGGCGCGCAGCACGTGGCCGTCGAGCCTGCCAACGACCTCGCCTGAAGGCATCCCATCCAGTTCCTCGACCGGGCCGTCCCCCAGTACGCGCACAACGTGTGTTCCTGCCAGCACCTGGCGAGACAGACGCGAGGCGGCGCCGACCCCGGTGACCCTTACGCCGCTAACGCTCGACAGCAGCCGAGACTTCTCGCTGGCCACGGTGGCGACGTCGCCGAGGCGGCTCAGGTGAGACTCGCCTATCGTCGTGATGACGCCGTGGTCGGGCCGGGTGAACCCCGTGAGGAGCTCCATCTCGCCTGGGTGATCGACACCAAGCTCGACGACAAGTGGTGCACCTGGCGCGAGCTCGCCCACCAGGTCGCCTGCATCGACGGCGAGGCCGGCGTCGCCCCGGGCGGCCGCGACGAGCGCGGCCAGCAGCGGAGGGACGGTGTTGAGGTTGCCTGGCGTCGACCTTCCGCGCAGTGCGGCGGTGAGCATGGTCTTTACCGTCGTCTTGCCGGCCGAGCCTGTTACGCCGATGACCGGGGAACGCAGGTTGGCACGAGCCTCCGAAGCCAGGCGCCGCATGGCTGCCCAGGTGTCAGGGACGAGCAACGCTCGGTCGTGGGGCACGTCCGAGACGATGTAGGTGGCTCCCTTGTCGAGGACCTCGGTGGCCATCTCGATGCCATGACGGGACGAGCCTCGCCAGGCGAAGAACACGTCGCCCGTCCTCACCTTGCGCGAGTCGTACGCGACGCCCGTCCCCGCTTCGGGGCTTCCTTCGGGCGGGGTCCCTCCGAGCAGTTCGGCCAGGGGGCCGGGAGCGAGCAGGTCGCGGGCGGCGAGGGGCGACCCGCCGAGGGCCCCGCCCCGCGCGCCGACCGTGGAGGGCGTGGGAGCTTGCGAGCTCACGGCTCGTCCGCCCTTGGCCCCACGTTCCCAGCGCCCATCGCTTCCACCGACCTATCCTATCCACACGTTACACAACGTGTGCAATGTGTGCATCCCCTGCCACCGTCGGGCCTGTGCTGCTTGGCGCCGGTGCCAGGCAGCTGCGCCGGACGGCCATGCCTGACTGCCAGGCAGTGCGGCGACGCCGCGGCGACGGTCCCGCGCTAGCGGGCCGTCGCCAAGGCGTCGGCCTGCGGGGCCTCGTTCCAGGCCGCGACGATGTCCGTGGCTAGCGCTCCGAAGAGCGTCCCGGTCGCCACCGTGCTGGTGGCGCCCTCGGCAGGCTTGTGAAGCATCACGACGGCGACGAAGCGCGGGTCCTCGGCCGGGACCATGCCGGCCACGCTCAGGTTGTAGTCGCCGCGCACGTAACGCCCGAGCTCGTTGTCGTACACGTCTGCCGTGCCCGTCTTGGCGGCGACGCTGACCCCGGGCACCCTTGCCACGCGCAGGCCGCTCGACTCGGTGACGTGGTTGAGCATCCAGCGCATCGTGTGGGCCACCTCGGGGGACAGGATCCTGTACGGCTCGGCTGTCGGTTGACCCTCGACGAGCCGCGGCGCCACGTAGAGGCCGTCGTTCGCGAAGATCGAGTAGGCGGCAGCAAGCTGAAGGGCGGTCGTCGAGTGGTTCTGCCCGATCGTGTTCGATGCGTGATCCTGTGGCACCCACCGGTACCAGGGGTTGAGGTGACCGCTCTCCGTGTACGTGCCAGGCACGGGCACGTCCTGTCCGATCCCGAAGCGCATCAGCCACTCGTGTAGCTGGGCGTTGGTGAAGCGCTTGCTGAGGTTGATCATGCCCGAGTTGCTCGAGTAGGCGAGGACGTCGGCGACGCTGAGTTGATCCTCGTGCCAGGTGACGTCACGGAACGTCTGCTCCCCGACCCGCAGGGTCGGCGGCGTCTCGACCATCTCGTCTGGGCGCAGCAGCCCGCTCTCCAGCAGGCCGGCGATGACTATGGGCTTGATCACGGAGCCCGGCTCGTAGTTCTCGATGAACGCCTGGTTCGTCATCTGACGCCTGCCGGCTTCTTCCCACGCGTTCGGGTCGTACGACGGGTAGCTCGCGGCTGCCAGGATCCGACCCGTGCCGGCCTCCAGCACCACCGCTGCCCCCGACTCAGCGCCGTTGAGGGCGGCCGCCTCGGCCAGGTGACGGTCGGCCGCTGCCTGGATCGTCGAATCGATGGTGAGGGTCACGTCCTGACCGGCCGTGAGGAGCGGGTCGAGGGAGAACTCGAGACCCTCGAGCCCGTAGCGCCCGTCCGGTTGGACGGCGCCGGTGAACCCGATGAGCGCGGCACCCGCTTGGCGCAGCGGGTAGCTGCGCGCCGAGGCCGGGCCCGTCGCCAACGGCAGGCCGTCGGCCGTGAGGATCGCGCCCCTAGCCACCTGCTCTTGGGGCGGAGCCGGGAACCTGGCCGGACCGAGCTGGTGGCTGCCGAAGCCGAAGAGCGAAGCGAGCATGGGCAGCACCAGCGCCGCGCGGAGTAGCCACAGGCGTCTGAGCTGGAGCACGGAAGGCGCCTGCCTGGTGCGGGCCGGCGCCCTTGACCTGGCGGGGTCGGCGCTCTGAACGCGAGGGAACGTCGTGTGGATGCTCAGCGCCATACGGTCTTCAGCTCCAAGTGGGGTTCGGCGACGGTGTGTGCGGGGGAGGCTTCCGGGGCAGCGACGGCCACGACGCGGCCAGCAGGCAAAGGGACCATGCCAGCCGACTCTGCCCAGGCGGCTACGGCCATGGGGCCCTCTACCGCGGCAGCGCGCACCTCGGCGTAGGCGACGCTGGCCTCGAGGCCAGCCTTGTCATCGATGAGCGCGACCTGGCGCGCCCTGAGGCCCTGGTTGATGACGCCCATGTACGCCGACACGAGCAGCAGCGCCAGGTACAGAGGTAGGGCGAGCCTGAAAGCGCCGCCCGCGCCACGCCGGCCTACCCGGTCGGCAGGCCTGCCGTCGGCGTTGTCGTGAGGACGGTCGTGCGGCCAGGTCGCGCCGGCGGTCACGCCTCGACCCTCTCCCCGGCGCGCAGCTTCGCGGAGCGGGCGCGCGGGTTGACCTCGAGCTCCTCGGACGTGGCCGTAAGCGGCTTCTTGGTGAGCACGTCGAAGCGCGGGCTGTCGAGCAGGAAGCGCTTGACGATGCGGTCCTCGAGCGAGTGGTAGGACAGCACGACGAGGCGGCCGCCTGGCACCAGTAGTCGGGAGGCGCCCTCGAGCCCTTCGCGTAGCGCCCCCAGCTCGTCGTTGACGTGGATGCGGAGCGCCTGGAACGTGCGCCTCGCCGGGTGCTCGCGGCGGGGGCCTGGAGGGTAAGCGCTCGCCACGACCTCGGCGAGCTGCTTGGTCGTATCGATCGGTGTGCTGGCGCGGGCCTCGACGATGCGCCTGGCGACGCGGCGGCTGTGGCGCTCCTCGCCGTAGCGGAAGATGATCGCCGCCAGGTCCTCCATGTCGTAGGAGCCGACGACGTCCGCGGCCGACTCGCCCTGACCGTGCATCCTCATGTCGAGTGGCCCGTCGAGCCTGAACGCGAAGCCGCGCTCCTCCTCGTCGATCTGCATAGAGGAGACCCCTAGGTCCATGAGCACGCCACGGGCCGACGTGACCCCCTGTTCGAACGCCAGACGCTCGACCTCACGGAAGTTCCCAGCGGCGAAGCGCAGCGCGCCGGCGGCCGCGGCCTTCCGCCACTCCGCTTGGCCCTCCAGCTCCGTGATCACGTGCGGGTCCTGGTCGATGCCAAGGACGTTGGCGCCGAGTGCGAGCAGTCGCCTGGCGTGGCCGCCCGCCCCGAAGGTGCAGTCGACGTACCACTCTCCCGGCCTGACTGAAAGGTGGTCGAGGACCTCCTCGGTCATGACGGGGACGTGCGCCTGCGCCACCAGGGTCACCCGATCAGCTCTCTCAGCAGGTCGGGCGCCGGTGGCGCCTCTTGGACGGCCTCCAGGTTCGCGAGCCAGCGTTCCTCGTTCCATATCTCCAGGCGGTTGGGTGCGCCGACGAACATGACGTTCCCCTCCAAGGCGGCGAACTTGCGAAGGGGTGCAGGCAGGCTGATGCGGCCGGCGGAGTCGAGCTTGGTCTTCGACGCGCCCGAGTAGAAGAAGCGAACGAAGTTGCGGGCGCCCGGGTCCGTGAGGGGCAGGTCCGTGAGGTGCGCCTCGATGTGCTGCCATGGCCCCTGAGGGAAGACGAAGAGGCAGCCATCCATGCCGCGCGTGACGACCATGCCGCCGTCCACGAAGTCGCGGAAGGCAGGGGGGACGATGACCCGTCCCTTGTCGTCGACGCTGTACTGGAACTCGCCGAACGGCATGTCGCTCCTAGAGGTCGTGAAGCGGCGTCGAGCGTGCGACGGCGCGGTTGGGAGTGGTCCTCACGGACTTCCCAGACTCTACCACAGTCTCCCACTATCTCCCACGCAAGTGTACGCCTTCACCTCTAGATGTGGGATCTCTCCCACCCGCACGGAGGATGTGGGGCACGAAAGCGAGAGGCGGCCCCTCTCGGGACCGCCTCAGCGCGCTCGATAAGCTTGCGGGTGGGCTTGTAAGCCGGGTTCTGTGACCCGTCGCCTCGCGGCGGAACGGGCCTCTGGTCATCTATCTGGGACGCGTGTCACCACGCGCCTCTAGCGGTCTCCTGGAGATACTGGCGAGCCGGGCCGGCTCTCTCTCTTCGGACCTTGCACCGGGTGGGGTTTACCTAGCTACCCCTGTTGCCAGGAGCACTGGTGCGCTCTTACCGCACCCTTTCACCCTTACGAGCCGTCGCCGCCGTTAGGCGAGAGACGGCCGCGGTCTGCTCTCTGTTGCACTTGCCGTCGCCTTACGCGCCCAGCCGTTAGCTGGCACCCTTGCCCTACGGAGCCCGGACTTTCCTCAGGGGATCGGCCGCAGGCCCATCCCCCGTGACCAGACCGCCCACACCGCAAGCTAAGAGTCTAGCACGCGTGAGCGCCGCTCCCGGGCGTCCATGGGACGTGCCTGGGAGCGGCGCCTCGACCTTGGCAGCTGTTAGCAGCCGTCGGTCCTCCGGGACCGGGCCGGTCCTCTGGGACCGGAGGCTTACCTCAGAGCGTGCGGTAGTCGGTCACCACGATGTTGCCGTCTATGATCTGCTGCTTGACGTCGTTCACCTCGTCGACGAGGTCCTGCGGGATGAGCGCCTGGTTGAACTCGTCGAGAGCGAAGTCGACGCCGTCCTCCGCGAGGCCGAGGTTGAGGAGCCCACCCTCGAACTCGTCGTTCACGACGGCCATGATCGCGTTGTACGCGGCCACGTCGACCCGCTTGAGCATGCTCGTGAGGCCGTGGTTGAGCGTTGTGGGGTCGCCGTCGGTGTCGCCTGCTGGGTTCTGGTTGCTGTCGACCCCGATGTAGAAGATCGGCGTCGCGCCGGCGCCGCAAGTCGACTCGTAGTCGGCGGGCTTGGCGATCTGCTCGAGCTGGCCGACGATCGGGGAGTCGCGCAGCGGGACGGACGGCGTGAAGCACTTGGTCTGGTTGGCGAAGTCGATGACGCCGTTACCTGACGCGCCGGCGGCCGCGAAGATGATGTCGGCGCCCTGCGCGTTCTGGGTCGAGGCCAGTTCGCGGGCGCGGGCCGGGTCGTTCCAGGCGTCGGGGGTCACGCCGACGTAGTTGCTGATGATCGTGCAGTCCGCGCAGGCGGCCTTGACGCCCTCCTGGTAGCCGAGGTCGAAGGCGTGGATCAGGGGGATGTCCATGCCGCCGACGAAGCCGAGGACGCCGGTGCGGGTCAGCTTGCCCGCGATGTAGCCGACGAGGAAGCTGCCCTCCTGCTCCTTGAAGAGCACGCTCTGCACGTTGGGGTTCTCGGCAACGGCGTCGATCAGCACGAACGCGGTGTCCGGGAACTCTGTCGAGACCGCCTGGATGGCGTCGGCCTGGAGGAAGCCGGGGGCGATGATTATGTCGGCGCCGTCACCCGCGATGCGCCGCTGGCCCTCGGCCGCGGTGTCGGGCGAGCCCTCGAACTCGACGACCTCGATCTCGTAGCCCTCGGTCTCGAGGTCGGTGGCGGCGCGGTCGACGCCGTTCCACGTGCCCTCGTTGAAGGAGCCGTCGAACTTGCCGCCGGCGTCGTAGACGATTCCTAGGACGTAGTCCTGAGCGGTGGCCGCGGTGACGAAGAGCGCGGCGACCAGGATCAGCAGTTTGCGCATGTGACTTCCTCTCGACAAGCAGGTAAGTGAACTACTTCACCCTGTGGTGACGGGCCGACTATATCAGGGCGGGAACCGCCCGCAGATGGCTAGCCGGCGCCAGAAGTTAACCGTGCCCTAACAGGCGGGCCGGCCACACGGCCGCGGCCGACGCGACTAGAAGAGGATGCGGGTCCAGTCGAGCTCGTCCAGGCTCTGGAACACGTCGACGTGCTCGAGCAGGATGCCGGCAGACTGGTCTCGGAACATCGCTACCTCGACATGCTTGCCGAGGCGCTTGATGGCCTCGACCAGCTCGGCATAGTCGCCGTCGCCTGACACGATCAGGGCCGTGTCGTAAGCGTCCTGGTAGCCGAGAGACAAGGCCTCGACGGCTATGGCAACGTCGATGCCCTTCTCGACGAGGGTACCGTCGTTGCGCCTGTGCAAGGTCCCGAGTCGCACCGTGACGTACGGGATGCGCCTCAGCGACTCGAAGAACCGCGCCTGGCCGTCGCGCAGCTCCTCGTCGTAGTCGTCCGTGAGCATGGAGTTGTAGTAGTAGGTACGGAACACCGGCCGGTCGCGCAGCAGCTGCTGGATCAGCTCTGCGAAGTTCACCCGCGTGCTGCGCAGGTTCTCCTTCATGCCGTTGTACAGGTTGCTGCCGTCGATGAAGATGGCGACGCGTTCCCCCTGGGCGAAGTTCCGCGCATGGGCGTAGCGTCTGGCTGCTACCTGGTCGCGCTGATCTGGCCGCTTGGAGCGGGGAGGGCGTCCGTTGGTGTCGTTCGGCTCCATGTCAGTGCGCAAGTGTAACCTTAGGCCCATGCAGGCCGGTCGCCGTCTGGAGTCGTTCGAGCTCGACCACACCAAGGTGCGCGCGCCCTACGTGCGTGTCGCAGGGCGCTACCGCGGGGACCGTGGGGACGCCATCACCAAGTACGACCTGCGGCTCGTGCAGCCCAACCGTGCGGAGGTGCCGACCGCAGCGCTCCACACCATCGAGCACCTGATCGCCGGCTACTTCCGGGACGCTCTCGCCGAGCGCGATGGCGCCCAGGTCGTCGACCTGTCGCCGATGGGCTGTCGCACCGGCTTCTACCTGACAGTCATCGGTGAGCCGGCCCCCGAGGACGTCATGACTGCTACCGAGGCGGCCCTGGCGGCGGTGGCCGAGCACGACGGCGAGATCCCCGGTTGCAGCGAGGTGTCGTGCGGCAACTGGCGCGATCACTCGTTGCCTGGCGCGAGGGCGTGGGCGCAGGCCGTGCTCGCGGAGGGATTCATCGTCCAGGAGACGGTTCCCATCCAGCGCTAAGCACGTCACAGAAGGCCGTCGTGGACGGGCCAGATGTCTCTCATGAGAGCGCGTGGCATAGTGCCGCCATGGAACGCAAACCCATGATCCTGATTGTCGAAGACGAGAAGGAGATCGCGAAGTTCATCGACCTCGAGCTCCAGGCGGAGAACTACGAGACGGTCGTCAGCTACGACGGCGTCACGGGGCTCTCCAAGTTCCGCGAGCTCAACCCTGACCTGGTGGTGCTCGACCTGATGCTGCCCGTCCTCGACGGCCTAGAGGTCGCCAGGCGGATCCGCAAGACGAGCAACACGCCCATCATCATCCTCACAGCCAAGGACTCGGTCGACGACAAGGTCACCGGGCTCGACTCCGGCGCCGACGACTACCTCGTCAAGCCGTTCAGCATCGAGGAGCTGCTGGCGCGTGTCCGCGCCCACCTGCGGCGGGTGAACCCTGCCGTCACCGGCGAGGTGCGGGTCGCGGACCTGGTGATCAACCTGGAGGGCCGGGAGGTGTTCCGCGACGGCCGCCGCATCGAACTGTCGGCCAAGGAGTTCGAGCTCCTCGAGCTCTTCGCGCGCAACCCGGGCAAGGTGTTCAACCGCTTCGAGATCGAGGAGAAGGTCTGGCCCGAGTACACCGGCGGCAGCAACGTCGTGGACGTCTACGTCGGGTACCTCAGGCGCAAGCTCGAGGGTGAGGGCGAGAGGCGCCTGATCCACACGGTGCGCGGCGTAGGGTACGTGCTGCGCGAGGAGTGACGGAAGGGCCTGTCATCGGTGCTCGGCACATGTCCACCTCGTGGGCCTCGTGGCTCCTTGCGCGCGAGGGGTGACGTCTAGTTGGGTCTGAGGCTGCAGTTGACGCTGGTCTTCGGGGTCTTCATCGCGCTGATACTCGGCGCCGTCGCGGTGTCCGTTTACCTGCTGACCGAGCGCTCGCTGTCGGCGGGTCTCGACGAGCGGGCCGAGCTGGCCCTGTCCGAGCTGGTGACCAGCCGCTCGACCCTGGCGCAGAGCGTCAGCCGCCTCCCGAGCGACGCCGGCTCCCTGATCTTGATCGTCGGTCAAGCCGGCACCCGACCTGAGTCGGTCCAGGCCGTCCGCGACGGGGTCGCTATCTCGGGCGACGAGGACATCGCTGCCGGCATGTCGGATGCCGCGCTCGAGACGCTCCAGGAAGAGGGCAGGGTCCAGACGTCGATCGGCTCGGGGGCCAACCGCATGCGGGTGCACGCTCAGCTCGGCACGCTTGTCTCGCTGGGGCGCGGCGGGCCCCTCAGCGCTGCCTACTTCATCTCGATCCCCGCCGGCCTGATGGCCATAACGCTGGACCAGCTCGCACGCGACCTGATCATGACCGTGGTCCTGGCGTTCCTGGCGTTCGGGCTCGGCGTCTGGGTGCTCTCCCAGCGCGTGCTCGGGCCGCTCAGGCGCGTCACGGCCGCGGCCGCCGAGGTCTCGGGCTCCGAGCTCTCGCACCGCGTGCCCGTGCCCGATACCCGCGACGAGATCCACGACCTCGGCGTGGCGATCAACAACATGCTCGACAGGCTGCAGGAGTCGTTCGAGACCCAGCGGCGCTTCACGGCCGACGCCAGCCACGAGCTGCGCACCCCTGTCACAGCCATAGCGGGGCACGCCAGCTACCTCGTGAGGCGGACGAACCCGTCCCAGCAGCAGCAGGAGTCGCTGACCGTGATCCAGCGCGAGGCAGAGCGGATGGGCAAGCTCGTCAACGACCTGCTCGAGCTCGCCCGCGCGGACGCCGGCTTCACGGTCACTAGGGCGCCGATGAACCTCGTCGAGGTCGCAGAGGCCGTGCGCGAGGAGGTCTCGCACGTCGTCACCAACGCCGAGGTGAGCGTCAGCACGCCGCGCGCCCTGGCCGAGGTCATGGGGGACCTAGAGCGACTCAAGCAGGTCGTGCTCAACCTCGTGATGAACGCCATCAACGCCGGTGCCGGACGGGTGACGGTGAGCGTCAACCAGGAGGGCAAGCAGGTGCGCCTAGAGGTACTGGACGACGGCGCAGGCATCCCGCCTGAGGCGCTGCCCCACATCTTCGAGCGCTTCTACCGCGTCGACGGGGCCCGTAGCACGAGGGGCAACGGCAGCGGGCTCGGTCTGGCGATCGTCAGGTGGATCGTTCACCAGCACGACGGCACGGTCAGCGTCGAGTCGCGGCTCGGTGAGGGCACGGTGTTCACGATCGTGCTGCCAGCTCTCGACCCCAAGAAGACGGGTGAGACGCGGGGCCACGCCTTCGGGCCGCCTGGCGGCATCGAGCGCAGGGCCCACCCTCGGACGCCCGAGCACGGCAAGGTCTGAGCAGGCACGTCCCTCAGACGAGCCTGACGCCGGCACCCTCCACGACGGTGCCCACCTCGGTGAGGTCGGGCGAGAGCGCCCGGGCACGCTCCTTCTCTGCCGGGTCCACGGTGACGACGTAACCGACCCCCATGTTGAAGACGTCGAACATCTCGGCGTCGCTGATGCCGCCCGACTCCTGGATGAGCGCGAAGACGGCGGGCTCGTCCCACGCGCCACGCCACAGCTCGGCGCCGAGTCCGTCCGGCAACGTGCGCGGCAGGTTGCCAGGCAGGCCGCCGCCCGTGATGTGCGCCATGGCTTTCACCAGCCCGGCGTTCAGGAGGGGGCGCACCGCAGGCAGGAAGGACCGGTGCCCAGTCAACAACGCTTTCCAGACCGGAGTGCCGTCCGGAAGTGACCCATGCAGCCTGCCTGCCAACGCCCGCCGAGCCAGGCTGAAGCCGTTCGTCTGCAGCCCGCCGGACGGCAGCGCCAGCAGGACGT
>CAZFAQ010000042.1:0-15156 GCA_964517055.1 uncultured bacterium
CGCTCCGAGAGAGGGCAACAGATGAAGGGACTGATCCTGGCCGCGGGCCTCGGAACCCGGTTGCGGCCGCTGACGAGCCTGAGACCCAAGCCGACGATAAGCGTCGCGAACAAGCCGCTCATCCACTACGCGGTCGACAACCTCGTGGACGCAGGGGTCGACCACATCGGCGTGGTCGTTGGGCCGCCCACAGTGGCCCCCATCCGCGAGACGCTCGATGGCTACCGCGGCGCGCGGTTCGAGTACGTCATGCAGGACCCGCCGCTCGGGTTGGCGCACGCCGTCAAGGTCGCGCGGCCCTTCCTCGGCGAGGACCCGTTCGTCATGTACTTGTCAGACAACCTCTTCGAGCACGGCATCGAGGGCTTCGTCAAGGCGTTCGACCCGGGCTCAGGCGTGAACGCCGTGCTGGCGCTAGTGGAGGTGCCCGACCCGCGTGCGCTGGGCGTCGCTGTCGTCGAGGACGGCAAGATCAAGCGTCTCGTCGAGAAGCCGAAGGACCCGCCAAGCAACCTGGCCGTAGCCGGCGTCTACGTCTTCGACGCCAACGTCCACGACGCCATCGAGGGGCTGGAGACCGGCGCCAAGGGCGAGTACCAGATCACCGACGCCATCCAGCGCATGATCGAGGCCGGTCACACGGTCGCTCCCGTCGTGGTCCCCGGCTGGTGGAAGGACACGGGCAAGGCCGAGGACATCCTCGACGCCAACCGCCTCGTGCTGGCCCGCCTGCGCGGCCGCGTGGACGGCACCGTCGAGGACAGCGAGCTTGTCGGCGAGGTGCTCGTTGAGGAGGGCGCGGTCGTGAAGGGCTCGACGGTGTTCGGGCCTGCGATCATCGCCGCCGGCGCCCGGCTCGAGCGCGCATACGTTGGACCGTTCACGACGATCGGGCGCGGGGTCACGGTCGTTGACGCCGAGCTCGAGTACACGGCCGTTGGCGCAGGCAGCACCATCGAGCACGTCGGCGCGAGGATCCAGGCGAGCCTCATCGGCGAGGACGTGATCGTCTCGGGGCACGACCGACGGCCGAGCTCGCACCGGCTCGTAGTCGGGGACGAGAGCCGCATCGAGCTGAGCGAGGGGTAGGCGCTCGCCAACGACGGCGCCCGTGACCCCACGTCGGCGCCGCTCAGGCAGGCACGAGCAACGCGTAGCCCCTGGGGGCCAGCGTGAGGTGCCCTTCGCCCACCGCGCCGCCGGACAGCCGGTCGACGTGACGGGCAGCCGGTAGCGCGCGGCCCGTCAGATGGACCGGCGAGTCGGACGCGTTCACGGCCACGCAGGCGGCGCCGGCGGCAGAATCGCGCCTCACCACGACAGCGCCCTCCACGGCCATCACCTCGGTAGACCCACGCCTGAGGGGCTCGAGCTCGGCGCGGATCGCACCGAGCTCGGAGACGAACGCCATGAGCTCGTGGTCCCAGGCCGCCTCCTCCGCCCACGGCATGGTGCCGCGGTTGCGCGGGTCGTGCCCGCCACGTAGGCCGATCTCGTCGCCGTAGTAGAGGCATGGAGCCCCCGGGAAGGCGAACTGCAGCGTGAGCGCCTGCCTGATCGCGACGTCGTCGCCGCGCATGACGGTCGCCAGGCGCGGCGTGTCGTGAGAGTCGAGGACGTTGAGCTGCCCGAAGGTCGCTTCGTCCGGGTGGCGGCGTAGCAGCCCCCCGACCTCGGCGACGAACCCGCCGGCGTCCAGCGCTCCCAGCCGCCCGAGGCCGCTCTTAGCCGCCTCGTGAACGTCGACGTCGCGCCCTACGAGCCCGTAGATGGCCCTGGCGAGCGGGTAGTTCATCACGCCGTCGAACATGTCGCCTTGCAGCCACCGCTCTGCGTCGTCCCAGATCTCGCCGACTATGTAGGCGTCCTCGCGCACGGCGCGGCAGCGCTGGCGGAACTCGCGCCAGAACTCGTCGTCGTCGATCTCGGACGGCACGTCGAGCCGCCAGCCGTCGACGCCGAACCGCAGCCAGTGCTCGGCCACGCTCAGCAGGAACCCGCGCACGTGCGGGTTGCCGACGTTGAGCTTCGGGAGCGCAGGCAGGTCCCACCATGCTCGGTAGCCGAGGTCGCCCCCACCGTAGGCGTTGAGCGGGTGCTTGGTGACGAAGAACCAGTCGAGGTACGGGCTCTTCTCCCCGTTCTCGAGCACGTCGTTGAACTGCAGGAAGCCGCGGCTGGCGTGGTTGAAGACCCCATCGAGGATCACGCGGATGCCGCGCTCGTGCGCCCGGTCCAGCAGCTCGCGCAGCGCGTCGTCGCCGCCCAACAGCGGGTCCACCCGGAAGTAGTCGTGGGTGTGATAGCGGTGGTTCGCCGTCGACTGGAAGATCGGGTTGAGGTAGATGGCGGTGACGCCGAGCGACTCCAGGTGCCCTAGGCGCTCCGCCAGCCCAAACAGGTCGCCGCCCTTGTAGCCGTGGGTCGTGGGTGGCGAGCCCCAGGGCTCGAGGTTCGACGGCTTCAATACGCGGTCTGACGTCGCGAAGCGGTCGGGGAACACCTGGTAGAAGACGGCGTCCTTCACCCAGTCGGGGGTTCCGGTGGCAGCATCTGTGACTGGCATGGCGACCGCGCCCAACGCGCTCACTGGGGCCTCAGGAGCGGGAACAGGACGACGTCGCGGATGCTCGGCACGTCGGCGAGCAGCATCGCCAGCCTGTCGATCCCGAGCCCCAGGCCGCCGGTCGGCGGCATGCCGTACTCGAGCGCCGTCAGGAACTCCTCGTCGAGCCGTTGCGCCTCCTCGTCACCTGCCGCCCTCAGCTCCTCCTGCAGCTCGAAACGGCGCCGCTGGTCGAGCGGGTCGTTGAGCTCGCTGAACGCGTTGCCCAGCTCCATGCCGACCGCGACCGGCTCGAACCTCTCGACGAGGCCGGGCCGCGAGCGGTGGCGCTTGGCGAGCGGGCTGATCACCTCAGGGTGGTCCATGACGAACGCGGGGCCCACGATGTGCGGCTCCACGAACTGGTCGTACAGCTTCGCCAGGACGTCGCCCAGTGGACGCTCGGCCAACGGCGGCTCGCCGCCGGCGCCCGGCTCCGGGTAGCGCTCGGACACCCACTCCCGCAGCCGCGGCTCGTCTAGCGGGTCGAAGCCCAGGCCGGCGCGCGCCGCGAGCTCTCCGACGTAGTCGACCCGCGGCCACGGAGGCGTGAAGTCGAGCTCCTGGCCCTGATAGACGACCTTGGGGCTGCCCGTCAGGTCGGTCACCAACTTCGAGTAAAGGTCCTCGACCAGGCCGAGGATGTCGAGGTAGTCCTTGCCTGCCCAGTAGAGCTCGAGCATCGTGTACTCGGGGTTGTGCTTGAAGCTGAGGCCCTCGTTGCGGAAGTTGCGGCCGATCTCGTAGACGGCCTCGAAGCCTCCCACGATGAGGCGCTTGAGGTACAGCTCGAGCGAGATACGCAGGTAGAAGTCGTGACCGAGCGCGTTGTGGTGGGTGACGAACGGCCGCGCCTCGGCGCCGCCTGGTTGGGCCTGCAGTACTGGCGTCTCTACCTCGATGAAGCCGACGTCGTCGAGGTAGCGCCTGATGAAGCTGATGGCCTTGGCGCGCAGCTCGAACGCCCTTCGCGACTCCGGGTTCATCAGCGTGTCGAGGTAGCGCTGCCGGTAGCGCGCCTCCTTGTCCACCAGCCCGTGGTGCTTGCTAGGCAGCGGCCGTAGCGCCTTGGCGAGGAACGTGAACGAGCCGGCGTCGACGGTGAGCTCGCCCGTCTTGGTCGCGTAGGGCTCGCCTGTAACGCTCACCCAGTCGCCGATGTCGAAGCGCTTGAGGGCGTTGTAGTGCTCGAGCTTCGCCTTCTCGAACGAGACCTGGATGCGGCCTGAAGCGTCCTGCAGCGTCGCGAAGGTGAGCTTGCCGAGCATGCGAAGCAGCATGATGCGGCCAGCCACCGTGACCTGAGTGCCGGCGGCGCGCTCGCCTGGCGCCATGCCTGGGTGCGCGGCGTGGAGCTCCGCGGCCTCGTGCGTGCGTTCGAACGAGTACGGGTAGGGGTCTATCCCACGCTCGACCAGCGCCTGGAGGTTGCGCAGGCGCTGGTCGCGTTGTTCGTTGGGTTCGTCCATGCGGCGCCCAGCTTAGCTGGTAGCCACCGAGGGCCGGCTCAAGCGATCTCCTTGACCACGTACCTCGTCGTCTTCTCGTTGATGGTCACGTCGACCTGGTCGCCGACACCGCGGCCCATGAGCGCCCTACCGAGCGGCGACTCGTCCGACACCTTGGGGATGTCGCCCTCGAGCACGCCGGCCTCGACGGGCGAGACGAGCTGCACCGAGAACTCGTCCTGCTTCTTGCCGGCCTCCGCCAGCTTGACGGTTGAGCCCAGGTCCACCTTGTCGGACGCCTGGTCGGCGATGATCTGCGCGCGGCTGAGCTGGTCCTCAAGGTCGTCGATGCGCTGCTCGATGCGCGCCTTCTCCGTCTTGGCGTCCTCCAGCCCAGAGTCGTCGTAGTCGTCGGACGAGCCTGTGAGCTCCTGCAGGATGCGCGTGGCCTCTTCGAGGCGTTCACGCTCCTGCTCCAAGAGCGCCTGTAGGCGCTCGTATCCCTCTTGAGTGACACGCACTCTCATGACCATAAGGAACCTCCGGGAGATGTTGTCGGCCCCGTTAGGAAGCGGCTTGCCCCCGGCTAGAGGGGCAAGCCGTGCGGTACCCGATCTGTGAGAGGCATTCTAGCGCAAGCGTGCCACGGAGCTGGCCGGACGGGCGACGTGTGGGGCACGTCACTCGAGACGTCCGGGTGCCAGAACGGCGCGCCGTGGACGCGGAGTTCTGCTCACCAGCGGCGCGGTGGTCCAAGTTAGGCTGACCCGAGGATGACGTTCCGCGGCGCTGCTCTGATCACCGTCTTGCTATGTGCCCTCCTGACGGTCGCGATGTCGACCGGACGAGGCGGTGACGAGGCCAGCGACCCCATGCTCATGGCCGCCGTCTACGACCCGTTCGAGGACGAGAGCCTGGCAGACTACAGGCGGTTGCGGGCCGCCGCTGCCGACCAGGACGCCGACGAGCTGAGCGCGCTGGCGTACGGAGCGGACGACTACAGCTCGTACCTAGCGGCGCTGACCCTGGCAGACATCGAGTCCCAGCCGGCCAGCGTCAGGGCCAGGGCGCTCGCGAGGGCGCTCGACCTGCGCGTCGACGACGCACTACGCCGCGCTGAAGAGCGCTCGCTGCGCCTCGAGCTCGGTCGGCTGCACGAGGAGGCTGGCGACGTCGAGGCGGCCTTCACCGCCTACTCTGCGGCGCTGCCGTACGCGGCCGCCATCGAGGGCGTGACCCGCACGGCCGACGGCCCGTACCACCTGGCCGCCGCCTTCCAATCGGCCCGCATGTACACCCGTGCGCTCGACACCCTGGGCGACCTGACGGCCCCGTCGATCGAGGCGCCTTCCCTCAGGGCCCTCGGCCGCTACGAGGAGGCGCTGGACGCGTACCGGCGCTGGCTGGCCGAGGTTCCAGGCGACGAGACCGCGCTGTCGGGCGAGGCCTGGTGCCTGTACTACCTGGGTCGCGACGCCGAAGCCGGCGCCGCGTTCGCAGCGCTCGGTCCCGACGGCGACTACGGCCTGGCGCTGCTCGCCAACAGAGCGGGGCAGGTCGACCGCGCCGTCGAGCTACTTGCCGGCACCGGCAGGTCCGACCTGCTGTGGCTGGCGAGCGGCATCCTCGAGGGTCGCGACCGCTACGCGGAAGCGGTGCCCGTCTACCTGCGCCTGGCCGAGGGCGCAAGCGTCTACGCCGACGACTCGGCTTACAGGGCGTACGTCTTGTCCTCGCGCCTGGGTGACACGGAGACCGCGGCGCGGGCCAGGGGGCTGGTGCCGCACGGCTCGTTCTTCGCACTCGTGCTCGGTGACCCACCTGCCGCCCCCGACCCCGCCGTCACCGTGCCTGCAGGAGCGCCGGACGAGCCGAGCGCCGAGGCCCAAGCAGCGTTGGAGCTGGCCTTCGCCCTGATGGCCGTGCACGAGGAGGACGCCGCCGTCGGCGAGCTACTGTTCGCGCTGCGCCGGGCGGAGGCGGCTGGCGACACGGCCGCTGTCCTCGATATCGCAGAGGGCCTGCAGGGGATGGACGAGTACCGCCAGAGCGTTAGGGCCGCCCGCGAGCTCCTCTCCGCAGGGTTCGAGGACCTGCGTGCCTGGAGGCTGGCGTACCCACCGGCCTGGCCCGAGACGGTGCTTACCGCCGCCGAGGCCGAGGACGTCGAGCCGGCTCTCATCTGGGCCGTCATGCGCCAGGAGTCCGCCTTCAGCGAGGTCGCCGTCTCGGTGGCCAACGCCCAGGGGCTCATGCAGGTCATCCCCTCGACATGGGAGTGGATCGCGGAGCTCAGACGTGAGCCGCCGCGCGACCCGTTCGACGTCACAGCCAACATCGAGTACGGAGCCACGTACCTAGCCTGGCTGATGAACTACTGGGACGACGACGTCGAGCTGGTGATCGCCTCGTACAACGGCGGGCAGGGCTACGTCAGGCGCATATTCGAGGCCGACTTCGTTGCCGGCGACAAGGCCGAGTTCTACCGCGAGATCGACCGCAGCGAGACCCGCGAGTACCTGCAGAGGGTCTACGAGAACCTGGCCGTCTACCGGACCCTGTACCCGACGCTCTCCACTGGCACGTTCGCCGCGGTCAGCGACTGATCACTCCGCGCGCGCCCGAACTCGCCGCGCCCGTCGGCCACCCTCGCCACACCAAGTAGCACCCATGACCGCCGCCACCAGCGCCAAGGCCGGGTTCAAGGCCCGAAGCCCGTCGCCTCCAGCAGGTCGAACGCGCGCTCGATGACGCCGCGCAACCAGACGTCCTCCGCACGGCGCCCTTCGTCCAGGATGTTCGTCTCGGCGCGCTCCAGCCAGCGCCACGCGTCGTGGGTGTCCGGCTCGAGCTGTGGGGCTGACAGGTCGCCTGCCACCGTCACCAGCATGTCGACCTCGCGCCGCCTGACGCCGCCGGCCTCCCAGTCGATCATCTCGATGACAGGACCGAGCCTCGCCACGGCCCAGCCGGTCTCCTCGGTCACCTCCCGGCGCAGCGCCGTGAGCGCGTCCTCGCCAGGCTCCGCGTGCCCGCCGACGACGTCCCAGGCGCCGGGGAAGAGGTCACGTCCCGGGCTGCGGCGCTGCACGAAGAGCCGGCCCAGGCCGTCTGTCACGACGGCTCCGACCACCAACCGCCTCTCGTCGCGCGCGGCGGCCTTCGAGTAGGCGGCGAGCTGCGGCTCGCGCGGTACCTTTCCGACCTCCAGACCGTGCCCGTCCGGCGCTCCTGAGAGGGTCACTTCATGACCGTGTTCGCTCATGGCAGCGAGGCTACGACAGCCGCGCGCCCCAGGCCGTCCTAAGGCGTAGGGGTCCCGGCTGCTGCGGCCTTGGCTGCATCGGCGCTGGCCGCTTCGGCCTTGGCTGCATCGGCCACGCGCTTGCGCCACGCGTAGACGCCCCGGACCGCGAGCAGCGCCCCGAACAGCACGGCGAACACGACGGGCTTGGTCTCCACGACCTTCTGGCCCCAGATGTAGTGGAGCGAGACCAACGCAGCTGCCACGTAGACGAGACGGTGCAGCCGGGCCCAGCGCTTGCCCATGAAGCGGATGGCGCGGTTGGTCGAGGTGACGGCGAGGGCGAGGAGTATCAACCAGGCTGTGAAGCCCACCGTCACGAAGGGGCGCTCGGCGATGTCCTCAGCCAGGTGTGAGAGGTCGAGCCCCAGGTCGAGGAACGCGTAGACGCCCAGGTGCAGGGAGGCGTAGATGAACGCCCCAAGGCCCAGCTGCCGGCGGTACCTGATGAGCCAGTTCCAACCGGTGAGGCGTCTCAGTGGCGTCACGCACAGCGTCAGCGCCAGGTGCACGATCGCCCACCAACCGGTGCGGTCCGTGAGCGTCTCGATGGGGTTGACGCCGAGGCCGCCCGTGAAGGTGTCCACGAGCGTGACAGCGGCCGGTGTCAGCGTCAGGGCCCACAGACCTAGGTGGCTGACCCGGCGCCAGCGCTTGACGGCCGCCCTGTTCCGCGGCGCGGCGGCGCGCGTTCCAGCAGGAACCGGACGCCCGCCCACTTGGGCGCCCTGACCGGGCGACACGGCAGCTACCCTGTTGTCCCGCGCTTCGCTCAGAAGTCCCTGACCAGGTCCATGCCCTCGTACATGTCGGCGACGAAGTCGCCGTAGCCGTTGAACATCAACGTGTCGCGGCGCCTGAACTCGCCGATGCGCCGCTCGGTCGCCTGGCTCCAGCGGGGGTGGTCGACCTCTGGGTTCACGTTGGCGTAGAAGCCGTACTCGTGAGGGGCGTAGATGTTCCAGGTGGCAGGGGGCTGCTCGGCAGTGAGCGTGATCTTGACGATCGACTTGATGCTCTTGAACCCGTACTTCCACGGCACGACCAGCCGGATCGGGGCGCCGTTCGCGTTCTTGAGGGGCTTGTCGTACAAGCCCGTGGCGAGGATCGTGAGCGGGTGCATCGCCTCGTCGAGGCGCAACCCCTCCACGTACGGGAACGGCAGCAGGTTACGGCGCTGACCCGGCATCTGCTCGGGCCTGAACACGGTCTCGAAAGCCACGAACTTCGCCTCTGCGGTGGGCCCGACGGCCTCCAGCAGGTCCCTGAGCATGAAGCCGTTCCAGGGTATGACCATCGACCACGCCTCTACGCACCTGAGCCGGTAGACGCGGCGGTGAGGCTCGAACTCTGGTACCAGGTCCTCGAGCGGGAACGTGCCGCCTCGCTCGACCAGCCCGCCGATCTCGATCGACCATGGCTCGGTGACGAAGTCACCGCTGCGGCGTGACGGGTCCGACTTGTCGTAGCCGAACTCGTAGAAGTTGTTGTAGGTCGTGACGGCCTCGTAGTCCGTGAGGGCCTCGTCGGTCACGCCAAGCTCAGAGAGGTCGGCCGTCGTCCCGCCGCCCTCCGAGCCTTCTGCGCCCTGTCCGAGCGCGCGGCTCGCTGCGGCTCCGAGCGCGAGCGTGGCCGCGCCGCGCATGAACGTCCGGCGGCTCAGGTACACCTTCTCGGGCGTGATCTCATCGTCCGGGACCTCTATAAGGCGGTTGACACTCAACTTCTCTCGCCTCCTGACTCCCCCTGCGGTGCTGGCTCGTGCAGCAGTCTAGGGTCTCTCATCGTTCCGGTGGGTATCTCCCGCACGCGGCCTGTGCTCAGCCCCTCTCGGCCGCGTCTGGGTCGAGCCTACGGCCGTAGCCCGCCGACACCCGGTCGAGGATCACGGCCAGCAGCACGATGGAGAGGCCGGCCTCGAGGCTGAGGCCGACGTCGCCACGCTGCAGGCCACGCAGCACCTCCTGGCCGAGCCCCCGCGCCCCGATCATCGACGCCAGCACCACCATCGACAGCGCCAGCATGATGGTCTGGTTCACGCCGGCCGCTACTGTCGGCAAGGCGAGCGGCAGCCGAACGTACCTGAGCACCTGACCCTCGCCGGCACCCGCGGTCTCGGCCGCCTCCACCAGCGACCTGTCGACGGACCGCAACCCCAGGTCGGTCAGGCGGATGACGGGCGGGATCGCGTACACGATCGTCGCGAAGAGCGCAGAGACGTTCCCGAGACGGAAGAACATGACGACGGGCACGAGGTAGACGAAGCTCGGCATCGTCTGCATCAGGTCGAGCACCGGCCTCAGGAACGTCTTGAAGCCGCGGCTGCGCGCCATGAGGACGCCGATAGGCACTCCCAGGACCACGCAGGCGACCGTCGCCAGCGTCATGAGGGCCAGCGTGGTGATGGTCTCTGGCCAGAGGCCGAAGCTCCCCACAAGCACCAGCGCCACCACTACCAGGAGCCCGTTCACGAGCCTCCGACCGGTGGCGTGCCAGACAAGCAGGGCCAACGCCAGCGTGACGAGCCACCATGGCAGGCCGAGGAGGAAACGCTCTATATGCCCGAGCAGGAAGAGGAGGCTGCTGGAGACGCCATCGAACGACGCCGAGTACTCGTCGACGAGCCTGTCGACCAAGCGGTTGGTCCAGTCGCGCAGCGGCACGCGCCAGCCGGCCGGGAACTCGGCAGCCAGCAACCGGTCCATGGCTCAGGGAGCGCCGACGGCGCCGGCGACCATGTCAGCGACGTCGGTCGGGAGCCAGGCACGCCACACCGTAGGCTCGGTCCGCAGGAACCGGCGCGCGGCCTGTTGTGGCGTGGCGTCCTCGGCGTGCATGTACGCCAGCGCACGGGAGAGCATCGCGCTGCCACCGTGGTACGCGTCCAGGAACGCGCGCACGCCCTCCGGCGCCTCGTCCACGAACCTCGAACCGACGCCGACGACGGCCGTCGATGCCGGGTAGGCGCACGCGAACTCGGCCTCCTCCGGCCGGTCGACAAGCGCGGTGAACGCGTCCCAGCACTCCTGCGTGAAGGGCGGCTCCTCGAGCATGTAGAGGTCGAGCTCGCCTAGCACCCAGGTCGGGCCCCAGTAGTACCCGAGCCATGCGTCGCCGCGCCTGTAGGCGCCCTCCAGCTCGGCTGCCAGCGCCACGCCGGTGCCAGACCTGAAGTTGGTCAGGTCGTCGTCTAGGCCGTAACCGTGAAGCTTCACGCCGTTGACGAGCTCGCACTGCCAGCCGACGACGCAGTTGTAGAAGCGGCCGCGGTCCGGCCGCTCGGGGTCGCGGAACAGCTCCTTGTAGCGCGGGATGTCGAAGACGCTGCGTAGGTCAGGCGCGGCGGGCTCGATGCCTCTCTCAGGGTCACCTTCCACCAGGTAGCGCGGCACGAACCAGCCCTGGACGGCGTCGTCGAACGCCACGCCGGCTTGCTCCACCGTGCCCGACTCCACGGCGTCGGTCCACAGATCTGGGGTGTTGTCCGTCCAGACCTCCATGATCACGTCGACGTCGCCCCGCACCGCGCCCTGGTAGAGCGGCACCACGGTGCCGGGGATCGCGGACGTCTCGCATCCGTAGCCGGCCTCGAGCACCAGCCTCGCGATCCAGGTCGCCACCTGCGCGCTCTCCCAGTCGAGCTCCCCGAACACGACGGGGCGACCCAGGTCTTCGCAGCCCTGGTCCTGCGCCGCAGCGTGTTGCGGCGAGAAGGCGAGAAGCAGGGTGAGCGACGAGGCCGTCACCAGACGGCTCAGGTAGGTGGACATGCGTGCCTCTCTCATTCTTCGGCTGGCGCCTCGGCCGCCGGAGCCACCCTGCGTCTCAGGGTAGGCAGAGTCACCGCGAAGGTGGTCTCCCCGGGAACCGACGTGACCCTGATGCGCCCGCCGTGCCGCTGCTCGACGGTCTTCTTGGTCAGAGGCAGGCCCAGCCCCGTGCCCTCCCCCACGCCCTTCGTCGTGAAGTACGGCTCGAAGAGCTTGGGGAGCACGGCGGGCGCCACTCCTGGTCCCGTATCCGAGACCTCGATCGTCACCTGCCCGTCGCCCGCCCGGGTCCTCAGCGTGAGGACACCGCTGCCGCTCATCGCGTCGAGGGCGTTGTCGATGAGGTTCGTCCAGACCTGGTTGAGCTCGCCTGCGAACGCCTCGATGCGCGGCAGCTCTGGGTCGTAGTCGCGAACGACCTTGATGTCCGGCCCTAGCTTGCGCTTGACCATCACGAGGGCGCTCTCGAGCCCCTCGCGGACGTCGACCTCGTCGAACGCCGCCCTGTCCATGTGGCTCGAGACCTTGACGGCCTTCACCTGGGCGACGATCGAGCCGGTCGCCATGGCGATCTCGGCGAGGAGCCCCCTGGCCACGGCGTCGTCCGCCAGCCAGCGCGCCACCGCCACACGGTTCTCGGCGGCGAAGCGGCCCAGCACCTGCGAGACTTCAGGCAGCGTCCAGCCTCCCTGCAACAGCGCAGGCGCGGCCTCCCATGGCCTCTCGACGCCGACGTCTTCGAGGTAGTCGGTCAGCTCGTCCTCGTCGTCTGGGTCGGACAGGGCGCGGTGCTCGGGGGTGGAGCCCGGCTCGCCGGTCCCGGTAGCGGCATCGGCGCGCTCGCCAGCCAGGCGGCCCAGCTCGAGGACAGCCGCCTTCTCGGCCGTGGACAGGTCGCGGGCGAAGAGCTCGACGGCCGAGCGATCGCGAGCGTCGTGCGCCTCGGCCAGGGCACCTGTGCTCCTAGCCAGCGCCGACGCCGGGTTGTTCAGCTCGTGGGCGAGCCCGGCCGCCATGGTGCCGAGCGCCACCAACCGCTCCTCCCGCGCGCGGTTGGCCTGCTCGTCCTCGATCCGGCTCGCCATGCAGCTCATGATCGCCGTCGACGCGGAAGGTGAGCGCGACAGCAGGTCCTCGAACGCGGCGCGGCTCAGGCGCAACAGATGGGTCGGTTTGCCGGCCGTGACAGTGGCTGACCGCGGCCTGTGGCTCACCACGGCCATCTCGCCGACGACCTCGCCGTGCCCACGGGTCGCGATGACGTCCTCGATCTCGCGTACGCGGCGCGAGATCAGCAGCTCACCCTCCAACACCACGTAGAGGTCCTCGCCGGCGTCGCCCTCCCGGAACAGCACCTGTCCCGGTTCGATGTTCACCTCATCGACGCGCTGCAGCAGGTCGTTGAGGTTGGCGTCGTCGAGCGCCTGGAGCAGCGGCACGTTGCGCAGGTAGTCGAGGCGGGAGCGGCTCTCCATCAGGCTCCTGACAGGTGGCGGTGCACGCCTTGAAGCGCCATGGCACCCTCGCCGACGGCCGAGGCGATGCGCTTGACCGACCGGTGCCTGACGTCGCCTGCCACGAACACGCCGGGCACGCTCGTCTCCAACCACATGGGCTCGTCACGGGTCCTGGCATCGTCGGGACCGCGCCCTTCGCCCTGCCCAGCAGCTACGACGTCGGCGCCGGACAACACGTAGCCCTGCTGGTCGCGCGCGACCTCTGCCGGTAGCCACTCGGTGCGCGGGGCCGCGCCGATGAACACGAAGACCGCGGCGGCCTCGTGCTCTGCCTCCGTGCCCGAGTCGAGATCGGCGATGGTCACGCTCTTCAGGCGCCCGTCGCCGTTGATGGCGCGGACCTGCGTCCGGTAGCGGATCGACACCTTCTCGTTGGCGCCTAGCTGCGCGATGAGGTAGCTGGACATGCTGGCGGCTAGGTCGGTACCGCGGACGAGGACCCACACCTCGTCGGCGAACCGCGAGAGGTACATGGCAGCCTGGCCGGCTGAGTTGCCGCCGCCGATGACGAGCGCACGCCGGCCGGACACCGCCATCGCCTCGGTGACGGCCGCGCCGTAGTAGACGCCCGCGCCCATGAGGCCGTCGGCGCCGGGCACGTCGAGGCGCCGGTAGGAGACACCGGTGGACACGAGCACCGCCCTGGCCGCCACCTCGCTGCCGTCGGAGAGCGTGACGACGCGGTACGGGTCCTCGAGCCTGAGACCGGTGGCGCTGACCGGGTTCAGGATCTCGGCCCCGAAACGCCGTGCCTGCGTCAGCCCACGCCGGGTCAGGTCGGCGCCCGAGAGCCCAGCGGGGAAGCCGAGGTAGTTCTCGATGCTCGACGAGAGGCCGGCTTGGCCGCCGGGCGCTTCGGCCTCGATCAGCAGCGTGCTCAGCCCCTCGGAGGCCCCGTAGACGGCAGCCGCCAAACCGGCCGGCCCGGCGCCGACGATCACGAAGTCGTACGACTTGAGCTCGGCGCGCTGCTTGAGCCCGATGCGGCCGGCGACCTCGGCGAGCTCAGGCTTGACCAGCGCCTGGCCGTCAGGAAGCACGACGAGCGGCAGGTCGCCCGGCCCGGCGCCTGCTATGCGGACGAGCTCCTGGGCGTCCGAAGAGAGCTCGATGTCCAGCCACCGGTACGGTGCCAGGTTGCGGGTGAGGAAGTCCTTGAGGACGTGCGACGCCGGAGAGTAGGCGTGCCCGATCACGCTCACGCCAGTGAACGTCGGCTGGTGCGAAGCCCGCCAGTCGTCAAGCAGGTCGTCGAGGACCGGGTAGAGGCGTTCCTCCGGTGGGTCCCACGGCTTCATCAGGTAGTAGTGAAGGCGCGTCTCGTTGATCGCCTTGATGGAGGCCTCGGTGTCCGCGTAGGCGGTCAACAGCACGCGGCGCGCGTCTGGGAAGACGTCGCGGGCGCGGCCCATGAACTCGAGCCCGCTCATCTGCGGCATGCGCTGGTCGACGAGGAACAGGGCGACGTCGTCGCCCCGCAGCTTCGCCTCCTCTGTCAGCTCCAGCGCTCGACGCCCCGAGTCGGCGCGGAGGACCCTGTACCCCTCGCCGTACTGACGGCGCAGGTCGCGGGCGACCGACGCGAGGACGGACGGGTCATCGTCTACGGCTACGATCAGCGGCTTCTTTGTGCGCGCCCCGACCTCGCGGGAGGCGCTCTCGTCTGGCATGGTCTCTAGGCTACGGCCTCGAAGGCACGCGGGGTGCCGGGTTCCCCCAGGAACGAGGGGTCGACCTCAGCCAGTGTGCCCTCGAGGCGGCTCGCCTCGACCCTGGCAGCGGAGGCCTCGGCGGTCCGGCCGAGCGCCTCGTCGGCGGTGGCCAAGGTACGTAGGGCCCTGACGACGTACGGCTTCATCGCTCGGCTGCGGTACCACTCCAGGGCCCCGGCGACGTGAGGCACAGCGTCGGAGGCCCTGCCGGCAGCGACCAGCGACTCGGCCAGGAACATGGCTGCCATGGCCTTGCCGAAGCCGTCCTGCATGGCCTCCGCTCGCGCCAGTTGGGCCTGGATCTGCTCCATGGCGGTGACGTCTCCGCTCTTATAGCGGCAGGCGGCCCTGGCAGCACGTTGGTTGTACAGGTGCGACTCCATCATGGTGCCGATCGCCATCTGCTCCGACCGGTCGAGGCTCTCTATGGCCGGCACGAGCTGCATGCGCGCCATCTCCCCGAGCCCGACGAGCATGTGACCCGCGGTGGCGCACTCGCGACCGTCGATGCTGATGGCCTTGTCCCGCCCGTACGTGACGTACCTCAGGCCGAGCTCTCCGTGCCCCATGTCCATGAGAGCGGCGCCGACGAGCATGTTGACGTCCGCGATCTTGATCGTCGCGCCACTCGCCTCGGCCAGCTCCAGCGCGCGCGGCATCAGCGCCAGGCTCTCCTCGAAGCGGCCGAGCCTGGCTAGCGCCGCGATGCGCGATCCCATCGCATGCGCCGCCACCGCCAGGTCACCGCCCTTGTCGCCGGCGATGTCGACGATCTCGGCGAAGCGCTGCTCGGCCACCGC
>CAZFAQ010000042.1:15256-18961 GCA_964517055.1 uncultured bacterium
TCGAAGTGATGCGCCAACATGGCAGCCGCGTCGCCGAGCCTGTCTGAGTACTGACGCTCGAGCACCTCGCCTACCAACCGATGTAGCAACGCGCGCCGGGTCGTGAGAAGTCGACCGTACGCCGCCTCCTGCGTCAGCACGTGCTTGAACGCGTACTCCTCGTCCGGCGGCCCGACCATCAGCCTCACGAAATCCTCCGTGCTGAGCGTCTCCAGTTGCGGGCCGATGTCCTCGAGACGCCATGGGCTCGAGGGGTGCGAGAGGACGGAGTCGACCACGCTGCGTGGGAAGGTCCGCCCGACTACGGCCGCCGTCTGGACCACCTGCCGCGCTCTCTCGGGCAGCCGGTCCATCCGGGCGCTCAGCACGCCCTCCAGGGTCCCGGGCACCTGGACGTCGCCGATGTTCCCCCTCACGGACCAGCGGCCCCCATCGCGCACGACGTGACCGGCCTCGATGAGCGACCTGAGTACCTCCTCCAGGTAGAACGGGTTGCCGTCGGACCGCTCGAGCACACGGCGTAGCTCGGTACCCAGGTCCTCGCCGCCGAGGAGTTGCGTCAGCAGCTCCCGCGACCGCCCCTCATCGAGCGGCGAGAGCGTCACCTCGACGTAGGATTCGCCGGCCTTGTCCTTCGCGGACTCGGACAGCGTCCAAGCCGGGGCCTGTCGGTCCGGCCGCGTGACGGCGAGGACCATCAGCGGCAGCTCCCCAGGCGGGGTGAGCGCCGCCATCTCGGCCAACAGGCGCACCGTGGCGGTGTCCGCCCAGTGGATGTCCTCGAAGACCATGACGGTCGGACCGTCGACGAGGCTGCGGACGTAGGCAAGAACGGCGTCCGCGATGCGTCTGGTCAGGACGACCCCATCGAGGTCACGCACCATCTCGGCCGTCGCCTCGTCCTCGACGGCCAGCAACAGCTCCAGGTAGGGCCGGTGCCGCTCCGCCTCCCATCCGCCCCGGTCCGCCACCTGCGCCAGCTGCTCCCTGACCTGGTCCTTGGGGTCCGCTTGAGTGAGCCCCATCGTGTCGAGCAACGTGCCGCGCAGCGCGAAGTAGGGCAGGGAGCTGGCGTACGAGAGCGCTCTACCCTCGTACCACCCGAGCCCGACCTTCGACCGGCCGGCGTCGTGGGCGGCCAGCTTGCGTAGGTCGGCGACCATGCGCGACTTCCCCAACCCGGCCTCGCCGACCAGGCAGACGAAGCTGCCCTGGCCCCGCACGAGGAGGCGGACACGCTCGCGGAGCACGGCCATCTCGGCGTCTCTTCCCACGATCGGCGAGCTGAGGCCCTCGATGCCCCGGCGACGCTCTGCTCCCGGCATCACGTCCAGGACCTCGAACACCTGGACCGGCCGCGCGAGTCCCTTCACCTGCCTGGCGCCCAACGGTATGGCGTCGACGGCGTGCTGCACGAGGGCATGGGTGTTCGTGTCTATGAGCACGCCACCGGCCTCGGCCAACGACTGCAACCTCGCCGCCAGGTTGGCCGTCTCGCCCATGGCCGTGAACTCGGCTCGGACGTCGTCGCCGACGGTCGTGAGTACCGTCGGACCGGTACTCACGCCCACGCGCACCGCGAAGGGGGGGATGCCGTCCGGGAAGCGGCTCCTGAAGCGTGTAGCCAGCTCGTCACCGTAGGCATCGGCTGCGTCGCGCAGCTCGAGGGCCGCCAGCACGGCGCGCTCCGGGTCGTCCTCGTGTGCCGTAGGCACACCGAAGAACGCGAGGATCCCGTCGCCCATCAAGCGGCCGACTGTGCCGCCGTACTTGGCGACGGCGCGGTTCATGAGCGAGAACGCGCCGTTCATCGCAGCGGCCCACTCCTCGGCGCCGAGCGCCTCCGTCAGACGTGTCGAGCCCGCCACGTCAGCGAAGAGAACGCTGACCAGCTTCTTCTCGCCTTCGACAGGCCCCAGCTCGACAAGCCGCGTCCCGCAGTTCGAGCAGAACCTGGCCCCGTCGGGGGCCGGCTGCCCGCAGACAGGACAGTTCATAAGTTCCCTCCACCGTCTAGGGCGTCTGGTTGCACAGCGCCGAGCACGTCGCGGCGCCCCTACCGGCTGCCTCCGCTGCTGCCGGCACGTTCGGTTGCGAACAGCCAGATGGTAGGGCACTCACAGGCGGCTAATGCGAACTGGGCGCACAGTTCGCGTCGTTCTCTCGGTCGACTCGTCTGAGGGTCCGACCGCTAACGCCGCTCTCACGCGGCGCATGACGTGGTCCCTAAGCTTCTCGCATACGGTCCATGGCTGCGCCGAAGCGTCGACCGAAACGGAGCCCAGGGCTGCTCCGCCGGCCGTGTTCCGTGCCCCTACGGAGGTGGAGACATGAAGAGCCTCACGATCATCGGCATCATCCTGATCGTCCTCGGCATACTCGGGTTCATCGTGCCCAGGATCACCTACACGGAGGAGACGACCGCCCTCGACCTGGGTCCCATAGAGGTGCAGGCCGAGCAGCAACAGTCGATCCCGGTCCCCGACATCGCGGCGGGCGTCGCGGTGGTCGCCGGCCTGGTGATGGTGATCGCGGGCTCATCGTCGCGGCGCACCTGAGCGGAGGGTCGGCCTCAATGGGGCCGCCGGCCCTGTCGGTGGCGGCTCCGCAGGTCAGGGGCTCCGCGCAGCTAACGGACGTTCCATGCCGGCATGTCGCCAGGCACGAGGTCGAGCAAGCTGCCGTCCACGCCGTACACGACGAGCAGCGTTCCTTCGGCCTCCTGGAACGTCGGTAGCACGATCGCGCTCGAGTCCGGCGCCCAAAGACTGTGCGACCGCGAGTACTGGTCGAAGAACGGTAGGTACTGCGTGAGGAACGCGGGCGACGGACGGAACGGTCCGCCCTCGACGTAAGTGCCATCGTCTACGTCGTGGAACCGCAAGCGGAGGAGGGGCGGGCGCGACTGGACGTTCCAGAGCTGACCCGCCGCGGGACCTCGAGCCGCGACCAGGATTGCTTCCGATCCCGGGCGGGCCTCCCGCTCCACCCCGTCCCCTTGGCTGATGGTGGCCAGCCAACGGCCGTCCGGAGACCAGAACGAGGCGAGAACCATGTCGGCCGTGATGACGCGCGACTCACCGCTGGGCACGTCGAGGACCTCCACCGGTCCGTCGAAGTAGCCAGACGTGGTCGCCCCCTGGACAGACAGCTGGTCGTGGCCTGGTCGCCAAGCGAACGCGACGAGGCCCTCATGGGCGAGCTCCGCTACAGGTGTCGCCGCCGCACTCCGCGCCGGGTTGCTGGCCACGACGACCCGGCTACCTCTGGCGTCGTCCGCCGCGTAGGCGATGTAGCTCTCGGAGTCGGAGATGTCGGGTGATTGGAACGCGCCCGGGGATGCCAACGGTGCCGTCACCTCGAGCCGGTCGATGCGGGTCATGCCTGCCAGCGCGTCCTCCCTCAGGACGTTCTGGTGGACGAGCACCGACCTCCCTGTCCGCGACCAAACCCAGTAGAAGGGCTGCCCGAGCCCGAGAGTCACGCGCGCGTCGGGCCTGCCGGCCAGCGCGTCCTCTACGCGGATGATGTCCAGGGCGAGCGCCGAGCCTGCCGAACTGGACAGGACAGCCAGGTGCGTGTCATCGGGTGACCAGTTCAGGTAGATGGGGTTTAGCCCGCGCTCGGCCAGCACCACAGCGGGAGCCAGGCCCCGCGCGACGTCGTACACCTCGACCTGGGTACCCACCGCCGTCGCCACGACCG
>CAZFAQ010000043.1:0-18951 GCA_964517055.1 uncultured bacterium
CCAGCCCGACGGCCGTGAGAGAGGTACCGATGAAGAGGATCTTCGCCTGTCTGTCTGTCCTAGCTGTCATCGCGTTCGGGGCCGCCCAGGACCTCGAGGGACGCACGCTCGTCGTCGGCTCCGACACGACCTACCCGCCCTTCGAGGTCGTGGACGAGGCCGGTCAGATCGTCGGCTTCGACATCGACGTCGTCACCGCCGTCTGCGAGCGCATCAACTGCGTCGCTCAGTTCGAGACCACCGCCTGGGACGGCATCTTCCCCGCCCTCGCGCAGGGTGAGTTCGACATGGTCGCGTCGGGCGTCTCGATCACCCCTGAGCGTGACGAGATCGTCGACTTCACCGACCCGTACCTCGTCGTCAACCAGGCCATCACCACCCGCGTCGAGGACGCGAGCCTCACCGAAGCCGACTTCACGGCCGCCGACAGCGACCTCGTCCTCGGGGCCCAGCTCGGCACGACCAACGCCGCGCTCGGCGAGGAGATGGTCGGCTCCGACCGTCTCCGTCTCTACGACACCTTCAACTCGGCCGTGCAGGCGTTGCTCAACGGTGATATCGACGGCGTGATCATCGACGGTGTCACCGCCCAGGCGTTCGCGCAGCAGCACGCAGGCGACCTCGTCGTCGAGATCAGCGGCCTGTCATCTGACCCGCTCGGCCTCGTCTTCCCAGAGGGCGACCCGCTCGTGGACGCCTTCAACGAGGGCCTGGCGCAGATCAAGGCCGACGGCACGCTCGACGAGCTCATCGCCAAGTGGTTCGGCGGGGACGAGTGAGCTAGGCAGCGCCTCCAAGCCGTAAGACATTCGGGCCGGCTCCGATCGGAGCCGGCTCTCTCTTGGGCGCGCGGCGTGCCCGCGTCGTGGTCAACGGCAGGCAGTCAAGTTAGCCTATGACCACCTGTGAGAGTACAGAGCCCCGCCCCCCGGCAGGCCGGTGGCCCGCTCAGGCGCATGCGCCCCAGCTACATCGTGCTGCTGGCCCTCCTGCCGCTGGTCGTCTACATCTTCGTCAGCGACCTCGACTACCGCGCCGCCCTGAAGTTCCTGCTTCCCGGGCTGCAGTACACGATCTCGGTGACGCTGCTCGGGTACGCGCTGGCAGCCACCCTGGGCCTCGTCTTCGCCCTGATGTTGCTGCTCAAGCCCGCTGCGCGGACCGCCCGCGTCTACGCGTCGATCGCCGCGGTGGTCACCGCCGTCGGGGTAGGCATACTCCTGCTCACCCCGGACACGCAGCTGGTCTTGGCCGGAGAGACGGAGGGCAGGGTAGCCATCGTCCGGGGCACTCCGGGTCGCGTTACCGAGCAGATCCAGGACGGAACGTACGCACAGGAGGCGGGCGAGCGGCGGTTCCTTAGCGCTCTGGACACCGCGGCGGCGGTCGGCTACCTCGCCGAGGGTCGCGTCTCCGCCGTACTCCTGCCACCCGACGAGGTCCCGGCCGACATGCCCGAGCTGTGGCGCTTCTCCTTCATGCCCGACTCGGCGCGCAACCCCGCCCTGTTGGCCATCGGCCTGGGGGTGGCGCTGGCGCTCCTGGCGTTCGCCGGCTGGCAGACGGGCAACCATCCGCTGGCCGTGTTCGCCGAGCTGTACGTCGACCTCATCCGCGGGGTGCCTATGCTCGTCGTCATCCTCTTCATCGGCTTCGTGGTGCCTGGCGCCCTCCGGGACCTGACAGGCGGCCGCATCGTGATCCGGCACGACCTGCTGCGAGGGGTGCTGGCCATCGCCATCGGCTACGCGGCCTACATGGCCGAGATCTTCAGGGCCGGCATCGAGGCCATCCCCAAGGGTCAGATCGAGGCCGCCAAGAGCGTCGGCCTCACAGCAGGTCAGACGGCGCGCTTCGTGACGTTGCCGCAGGCGATCCGCATCGTCCTGCCGCCCCTCGGCAACGAGTTCATCGCGATGCTCAAGGACACGGCGCTGCTGTCGGTGATCGGCGTGGGCGACGTGACCCAGAAGGCCCGCGAGCTCGGTGCCGCGACCCTCAACCTGTTCCCGCCGTACAACAGTGCCGCCGTCGTATACATCGCACTGACCCTGGCCGCGTCGAGCCTGCTCAAGTCCCTCGAGCGGCGCACGGCATGGACCCGCTGAGCCTCGCGGGTAGCGCGGCGGGCGCCGCCGGGCTCTCAGCGGCGGTGGCCGAGGTAGACCTGTCGGCGCTGGCCCATAACCTCGGCGTCGTGCGGTCACGCCTGCGGGCAGGCACCGACGTCATGGCGATCGTCAAGGCCAACGCGTACGGGCACGGGCTGCCGGACACCGCGCTCCACCTCCAGTCGTTCGGTGTCGGGCGGTTCGGGGTCGCGACGCCGGTGGAGGCGTTGAGCCTCAGGCGTGGCGGTGTGACCGGAGAGGTCCTGCTGCTCTCGCCCGTCTACGAGCCGGGCGTGGTGCGCGAGCTCGCGGCGGAGGGCGTCTCCCTCACCGTCGCTGGCGAGGAGGCCCTGGACGCCATCAGTGAGGCGCGCGCCAGGGCGCCGATCAGCGTGCACCTCAAGCTCGACACCGGCATGGGCCGCATCGGGGCGACGACGCCGGAGGCTGCGGCCCGCCTGGCCGTGGCGGCCGACCGCCTGGCCAACGTCGAGGTCACGGGGACCTTCACGCACCTGCACTCCGCCGAGGACGAGGACCAGGCCGCGACCGAAGAGCAGGCAGGCCGTTTCGAGGCTGGCGTGGCGGCGATGCTGGCGGCGGGGGTCGAGCCGGGCGTCAGGCACGTCGCGAACTCGGCAGCGACGCTGGGTCGGCCCGACCTGCATCTCGACGTCGTGCGCCCCGGCATCGTGGTCTACGGCTACTACCCGGGCCCCGCCATGGAGAGCCTGGCGCCTGGCCTCATGCCGGTCATGCGTCTGACGGCGCCGGTGTCGTTCGTGAAGCGCGTCGCGGCCGGGACCACGGTGTCGTACGGCGCATCCTGGAAGGCGACGAGTGAGACGCTGGTGGCCACGGTGCGAGCCGGCTACGCCGACGGCTACCGCCGCTCCCTATCGGGCCGAAGCGTGGTCGGCTTCGCGGGCGAGAGCCTGGCTGTCCTCGGGCGGGTCTGCATGGATCAGCTGATGGTCGACGCCACCGGCACGGACATCGCGATCGGGGACCGGGTCGTGCTGTGGGGGCCGGGCGGTCCGGACGCCGAGGGGCTCGGCGAGTCGATAGGCACGAACTCGTACGAGATGCTGACCGGCGTGGCGGCCAGGGTAGGCAGGCTCTACGTGAGGCGTTGAGGCGGGCAGGGGCCCCGGCGTGAAGGGACCGTTACCCAGGCTCGACAGCGGCCTCGGGCGTGGCCTGTAGCGCCTGCTCCAACTCGGGGTCGCTGGGGGCACACACGACGCTTATGACGCGGCGGCCGTCGGCCTCCTCGACCTCGAAGCGCATGCCCTCGTACGTGACGGACTCGCCCGCCTCCGGGATGTGGCCGAGCTCGTCGATCATGAAGCCCGCGACCGTGTCGTAGTCGCCGTCCTCGTCGAACTCGAGGCCCAGCGCCGAGCCTATGTCCTGCAGGTTGGCCGAGCCGAGGAGCCGGTAGGCGCCACCGTCGAGCATGGCGATGTCCGCCTCTTCGTCCTCGTCCGTCTCGTCGTAGATCTCGCCGGTGATCTCCTCGATGATGTCCTCGAGCGTGATGACACCGGCCGTCCCGCCGAACTCGTCGACGACGACGGCGAAGTGGCTCTTCCTCACGCGCATGTCGCGGAGCAGGGCCGCGATCGAGAGCGTCTCAGGCACGAACTGGACAGGGGTGATCAGCTCGCCGACCAGAGCGTCATCGATCGCCTTGCCCTCCTCGAGGAACCGCAGCAGGTCGCGGGCGTATGCCACGCCCCTGACGTTGTCGATGGTCTCGCTGTAGACGGGCAGGCGGCTGTAGCCGTTCTCGCGCACGAGGCCGAGCAGCTCGCGGACGGAGGCCCCCTCCGCCACGCCGATGACGTCGACCCGAGGGGTCATGACCTCGCGCACGACGGTCTCCTCGAGGTCGATGACGCCCCTGATCATCTGCTGCTCCTGGGCCTCCAGCACGCCCGATTCGCCAGCGCTTCGCAGGAGCTGGCGCAGCTCGTCCTCGGACATCTGAGCGCTGAGGCTCGGCTCTATCCGGAACAGGCGTAGCACGCCCTTGGTGAGCCAGGTGAACACGGCGCCGACCGGGTAGATGACCACCGACAGTAGATAGACTGGTCTGACTACGGCCCGGGCCACACCGATCGCGTTGCGCAACGCCACCGACCTGGGGATGATCTCCCCGAACAGCAGGATGGCCAGCACCGCGGCCAGGCCGCCGTAAAGCACGGCCAGCCAAGCCGAGAAGCCGGAGCGGGCAGCCAGCTGCAGCGCGGTGACCACGGCCAGGCTCGTGAACGCCACGTCCGAGACGGTGCGAACTATGAGCAGGGTCGAGACGAAGCGCTGCGGGTCGCGCTCGAAGAGCGCCAACGCGCCGTTGCCCTCCTCCCTGCCCTCCCACAGCTGACGCAGGCGCCACTCGGAGAGCGACCCCATGGCCGCCTGGCACGCGGAGGCGAACGCGGAGACGATGAGCATGGCCAGCAGCACCAGGGCGCGGCCGGGGCCCACATCGCCGCTCAAGCCGGTGTTAACCGACTGTTGGGCGGTCGCATGGAGGGAAGCGAGGATGACCAGTAAGGCCGCCGAGGCAAGCAGGTAGCGCCTCGGACTCGGAGGTTCGTCCATCAAGCTAGGCGAGAGTCTAGCACAGGGCGCCGCCCAGACAGGGTCGCTCTTGCGACCGGCCAAGACCACGCGCGACGAAGACCGCGCGCGAGGAGGACCGCGACCGAGGAGCACCGCGACCGACGAAGACCGCGCGCGAAGAAAGCCGCGCCCGAGATCCACGCTGGCCGGGGGTATGCTTCTCAACCGATATGTCGCTCGTGGTCATCGAAGGGCCCATCGGTGTCGGCAAGACCAGCCTGGCCCGCATCCTCGCCGATAGGCTCCCCGCCCGCCTCATGCTGGAGGTCGTCGAGGAGAACCCGTTCCTGTCGCGCTTCTACGAGGACAAGGAGCGTTACGCGTTCCAGACCGAGGCCTTCTTCCTTCTCTCGCGTTTCAAGCAGCACGCCGAGCTCGCACAGGCGCGGCTGTTCCAGCGCCACACCGTCGCCGACTACCTCTTCGACAAGACGTTCCTGTTCGCGTCCCTCAACCTGCGGGGCGACGAGTTCGAGCTGTACAGGACGTTGTTCGACCAGCTGCGCACCCGCCTACCCGACCCCGACCTGACGATCTACCTGCGTGCCGAGCCCGACCTGTTGCTGAGGCGCATCGCGAAGCGCGGCCGCGAGTTCGAGACCGAGATGCGCGCCGAGTACCTGAGCAGCATCACCGCGGCCTACGACGCCTACTTCGACGCGGCCCCCTTCCCCGTCGAGGTCGTCGACGCCGCGCCGCTCGACTTCGTCGAGGTGGAGCGAGACCGTGAGGAGCTGCTAGCCCGCCTCATCGGCCGGCTCGCCGCGGTGACGTCGTGACGCCGGGTGAGGGCGGCGGCCTATACGTAGCGGTGGCCGGCAACATCGGAGCCGGCAAGTCGACGCTCACGCGCATGCTCTCCGAGCGCTACCACCTGGCGCCCGTCTACGAGTCCGTGGACGAGAACCCGTACCTGGCCGACTTCTACGACGACATGCGTCGTTACGCGTTCCAGTCGCAGGTGTTCTTCCTGGCAGCACGCTTGCGGCAGCACCTGCGCGAGGTGAACCCCGGCAGGCGCGTGATCCAGGACCGCACCGTCTACGAGGACGCCAACATCTTCGCCAAGCTCCTGGCCGAGGACGGCCAGCTCGACCGCCGTGACCACGGCAGCTACACGCTCCTGTACGACGCGGTCGCGTCGGCGTTGCGCCCGCCCGACCTGCTGATCTACATAAGGGCGTCGCTGCCGACGCTCAGGGCGCACATCAGCCTGCGGGGACGCGACTACGAGGCGGGCATCGGCGATGAGTACCTGGAGCGGCTAGGCGAGCTGTACGAGCGTTGGATCGAGGACTACTCGCTCTCCCCTGTCGTCGTGGTGCCCGGCGACGACCTAGACTTCGCGCACGACGACAAGGACCTCGCCCTGGTGCTCGACCTGCTGGAGCGCAACGGGCTGACACCTCCGGTGGTGAGGTAGGCCCTGGCCGTGAGGCTGTCAGAGATCCTGGCCGACCTGCGGCGCGAGGCGCCTGACCTCTGGGTGGCCGGCGCCGAGCCGACCGCCGACCCCGAGGTGACCGCCATCGTGCAGGACCACCGCCGCTCCGGGCCCGGAGCGCTCTTCGTGGCTCGCCGAGGCGATAGGTTCGACGGCCACGAGCGCGCTGGCGACGCCGCCCAGGCGGGTGCCGTCGCGGTAGTCGGCGACAGGGCGACAGCAACGACAGTCGAGGGCGTCCCTTACGTACGCGTCGCCGACGCCAAGCGCGCCCTGCCTCACCTGGCCGCCGCGTTGCACCGTCATCCCGCTAGGAGCCTCAGCGTGCACGGCGTCACCGGCACCGACGGCAAGACCACGACGAGCTTCCTCCTCCACCACCTGCTGTCCGCCAGCTACCGAGCTGGGCTCATGAGCACCGCAGCCGTCAGCGTGGGGGACGAGAGCCTACCGCTCGTCGGTCACTTCACGACGCCCGAGGCGCCAGAGGTGCAGGGGTTCCTGGCGCGCTGCGTGGCAGAGCGCGCCACGCACGCTGTGCTCGAGTCGAGCTCACACGGGTTCTCCCAGCACCGCCTCGACGCCATCCGCTACGAGGTCGGCGTGGTCACCAACCTCTCCCCAGAGCACCTAGACCACCACGGCACCATCGAGGCGTACATGGACGCCAAGGCCACGCTGGTGAGACGGGCGCAGGTGGCCGTCCTCAACCGCGACGACGAGCACTTCCCGGCGTTCCAACGGGCCGCCTCGGAGGCTGGAGCGCGGGTCGTGTCGTACGGGGAGCACGCCGCCGCGGACGTGCGGCTGATAGGGGTCGCGGAACCGGTCGGCGCCCTCGACCTGGAGCTCGATGCCCTGGGCGAGCGGGTCAGCGGGAGGCTGCCCATGGTCGGGCGCTACAACGCCTGGAACGCGGCCGGTGCCCTGACAGCCGCCGTGAACGCCGGGGTCCCCGCACGAGACGCCGTCGCCGCCCTGAGGACCTTCGGGGGCGTGCCGGGCCGCATGCAGGTGGTCGCGACGCGGCCCTTCACCGTCATCGTCGACTTCGCCCACACGCCGCCTGCGCTCGCCAAGGCTCTGGACGCCGTCAGGCGCCCGGGCTCCAGGACCATCGTCGTTGTCGGTTCAGCCGGCGAGCGAGACCCCGGCAAGCGCGAGGGTCTGGGGGCGGCCGCCGTGAGGGGCGCCGACGTCAGCGTGTTCACCGAGGAGGACAGCCGCTCGGAGCCAGTCGAGGTCATCTTGGCGGCGCTGGCGAGGGGCGCCGACGCCGCGGGCGGGGAGCGCGACTCGAGCTACCTGGTCGAGGCCGACAGGAGGGTGGCCATCGCCCGTGCGTTCGAGCTCGCCGCCCCCGGCGACGTCGTCGTGCTGGCAGGCAAGGGTCACGAGGCGACGCTCGAGCGGGAGGACGAGGTGCTGCCGTGGGACGAGGCGGGACTGGCGCGCGAGCTGTTGGCGGGCCGCGGGGTCTGACGGGGTGGGCCCGCGGCCCCGCCTACCGGCTCGGTCGGGCGCCTGGGGCGTACTACCATCGAGCGCATGACCCTCCGCCCCTTGGACATCGTGATCTCGAAACGCGAGGGCGGTGAGCACACCGCCGCGGAGCTGAGGTCCTTGATCGACGGCTTCGTGGCCGGCGACGTGCCCGACTACCAGATGTCGGCCTGGCTCATGGCCGTCTGCTGGCGAGGCATGACCTCGAGGGAAACGGCCGACCTCACGCAGGTCATGGCCGCCTCCGGTGACGTGCTCGACCTCGCCGACCTGCCTCACACTGTCGACAAGCACTCGACAGGTGGGGTCGGTGACAAGACGACCCTGGTGCTGGCGCCCCTACTGGCCAGCCTGGGCGCCACCGTCGCCAAGATGAGCGGCCGCGGGCTAGGGCACACTGGCGGAACCGTTGACAAGCTCGAGAGCATCCCTGGCTTCGACGTCGACCTCTCGGAGGAGCGCTTCCGGCGCCAGGCAAGCGATGTTGGCGTCGTCGTCACCGGGCAGTCGAAGGACCTCGCGCCGGCCGACGGCCTCATCTACGCGCTGCGCGACGCCAGCGGGACGGTCGAGTCCCTGCCGCTGATCGCCTCGAGCATCATGAGCAAGAAGCTGGCGGGCGGAGCGAAGAGCATAGTCCTCGACGTGAAGCTCGGCTCCGGCGCGTTCATGAAGACCGAGGACGAGGCGAGGAGCCTGGCAGCGGCGATGACCGCGATCGGGCGCCACGCCGGCCGCGACGTGACGGCCGTCCTCTCCAACATGACCGAGCCGCTCGGGATGGCCGTTGGCAACACGCTCGAGGTGAACGAGGCCATCGAGTGCCTGCGGGGCGGGGGGCCGAGCGACCTGCGCGAGCTGTGCGTGGTCCTGGCATCGCAGGTACTGGCCAGGACCGGCCTGCCAGCAGACGCCGCCAGCGTCGCGGCGGCTCTAGACGACGGCCGGGCCTACGACCGCTTCGAGCGCTGGGTCGCGGCCCAAGGCGGTGACGTCGGCTCGCTTCTCGAACTACCCCTCGCTCCCGACCAGGACGTCGTGCGCTCACCTAAAGGTGGATGGCTCTCGCGCCTCGACGCCAGGCGCGTCGGCGAGGCTGCCGGCTTGCTCGGCGGCGGCAGGGCGCGTAAGGTCGACGACCTCGACCACGGCGTCGGCGTGCTCCTTCACGCCAAGGTGGGCAGCGAGGTGCGCGCAGGGGAGCCGGTGGCGACCCTCTACCACCGCGGCGGCAAGGGCATGGCCGAGGCACGAGCCCGCCTGGAGAGCGCGATCGACATCGGCGAGTCGGCCGCGCCGTTGCCCCTGATCGTGGCGACGGGGCTGGGCATGGCCGACACCGAGCCATAGCGGCCGCGCCCGGAACGCCTGGCAACGCTTGCATCACCGGCCGTTGACACCTTCCAGTCAGAATCGTTACTATCCTCTTTGCGCCTCACGACGGGGCGCCGCGCATATCGCGACGCGGGGTGGAGCAGTCTGGTAGCTCGTCGGGCTCATAACCCGAAGGTCATTGGTTCAAATCCAATCCCCGCAACCAACGGCGAAGAGCCCCTCCGTGGAGGGGCTCTTCCCATTCCAATCGACTAGACTCACGAATAGTGACAGACGAGATGTTGGAAACGAACGACCAACCGACCCGCTCCGGCTTCGTAGCCATCATCGGCAAGCCGAACGTCGGCAAGTCGACGCTTCTCAACACCATGCTCGGCGTGAAGGTCGCGCCGATAACACCTAAGCCACAGACGACGCGGCGTGGCGTGCGCGGCATCTACACCTTCGAGGACAGGCAGCTCGTGTTCGTAGACACGCCCGGCCTACACCGCGGCGGCGACACGGTCCTCGACCAGGCCATGAACCGCGAGGTGAGGGACGCCGTGGTGGACGTCGACGCCGTCCTGTGGGTGGTCGACCTCAGGCGGCCACCGGGCGACGAGGACAAGGACGTCGCTCGGCTGCTCGGGAACATCCCAGAGTCGACGCCGGTGATCATCGTCGGGAACAAGGTCGACGCCGCCAAGTACCCGGAGGAGGCGCTCTCCCTCTACCGAGACCTGCTCCCCCGTGCCGAGCGCGCGATAGCGATTTCTGCGCTGAACGACCCCAAGGCCGTGTACGCCCTACGCGACGACCTCATGGACCGCCTCGAGGAGTCTCCCTTCTTCTTCCCTGGCGACGTCCGGTCCGACCAGACGAGAGAGCAGTGGGTCGCCGAGATCATCCGCGAGGCCGCCATGATCCACCTGCGCCAGGAGCTGCCGTATACCGTGGCCGTGCAGGTCGTCGACTGGCAGGACCCCATCGAGGAAGGCAAGCCCGTCGTGATCACGGCCGAGATCTGGGTCGAGCGGAGCGGGCACAGGCGCATCGTCATCGGCGCCGGCGGCGCGATGATCAAGGAGATCGGCAAGATGGCGCGGAAGCAGCTCGAGGTCTTCATGCAGGAGCGCGTGTTCCTCGAGCTGGAGGTGGTGATCCGCAGCGACTGGCGGCGCGACCGCGAGGCGTTGCGCGAGCTCGGGTACGAGCCGTGAGCGCGGCCCCTGGCTGGTCCTGGCCGTGCCGATAGCCGCCCGCTGGCGGCGGCTAGCGCTGCTCCCGCCGGCGCGCGGACGCGACGCCATGCCGGGGGTCTACGAGCTCGCCGACGAGCACAAGAGCGTGATCTACATAGGCCAGTCGGCGCGGGACGTGCCGAACCGGATCAGGCAGCACCTGGGCAGGCCCGGTCCGCTCAGGGAAGCGGCGAGGTTCTGGCGGTACGCGTACAGCCGCGTGCCGCAGGCCGACGAGGCGCGGCTGATCGCCGAGCACCGTGAGGCACACGGCGGCGAGGCTCCTCCATGCAACACAGCCCGGCCCCTGGAGCGCGACGAGAGACGCAGGTTCGTGGAGCGGTTCGGCTCGAGCGCCGAGTGACCGCCCCGTGGTGTCGCAGCCTGGTTGCGTGCGAGTGTGACCGAAGGCACGGCCCAAAAACACGATAACCATCGCAATCGTGTGAAAACCTCTACTTGTGGCACATTTAAGACCGTGATATAAGAATTCAGGCGAGGAGCTGAAGACTTCTCTAGTTCGTTTGGAGGCTTTCGCATGCGTAAGTTCTTGGTTTCCCTGATCGCCGTGGCCGCGCTCGGTACCGGCACCGCGTTCGCACAAGGCGGCTACTGGGCGGGCTTCAGCGTCGGCTACCCCGGTGCGGCCCTCCACTTCGGCATCGACGGCATAGCCCCAGGGCTGGCCGCTCGCGTCAACGCCGGCTACAACTACATCGGCGCCGGTGGCTTCGCCCTTGGTGCTGACGTCCTGTACGACCTCCAGGTCGATACCGGCACGGCCCCGATCGATGTCTACATCGGCGGCGGCGTGGGTCTCGGTATCGGCACCGGCGTGAACGTCGCGGTGAACGCCTTCGTCGGCGGCGAGTTCAGCCTTGCCGGAGCCGGTCTGCCAGAGGGCGGCATCTTCCTCGAAGCAGGCCCGTCGGTCGGCTTCAGCCCCTTCCAGCTCGGCGTAGCTGCCAAGCTCGGCTTCAACTACCACTTCTAGACCCAGGCTCAGCAGTCCAAGCGATCAGCCCCCGCCTCTCGCAGGCGGGGGTTCTTCTTGTCCCCGGCTACCCGACGACGTAGAGCAGGTCGGTCACGTAGCCAGGCAGGTCCGCCGACTTGAGCCCACGCTTCTTGATGCTGAACCCCGGTGGGTACCGAGTGGCCTCCACCTGGAACGGCAGCTGCCTCAGCGCCTTGACGTCGTAGTCGATCACGTCCAGGTCGTCGCCCTGGAAGGTGACGTGCACGTCGGTCATGTGCTCCTTGACCGTGGCGACGCCCTTGGCGCCAGCCAGCAGTCGCAACCTCGTCAGCTCCACGAACGCCTTCACCTCGGCCGGGAACGGCCCGTAGGCCTCGCGTAGCTCCTTGGCGATGCGCGCCACCTCGGCCAGGCTGTCGGTCTCAGCGAAGCGACCATAGAAGTTGACGCGCACGTCGTCGTCCTGCACGTAAGTAGGGCTGAGCCGAGCGTCAACGGACAGGTCGATCGTCACCTGCGGTCTCTCGGCGGCGCGTTGCTCGCCCTTGAGCTTGGCGATCTCCTCCGCCAGTAGCTCCGTGTAGACCTCGAGCGACACGGCGCTGATGTGGCCGTGCTGCTCGGGCCCGAGCAGGTTCCCGACGCCCCTTATCTCCATGTCCTTCTCTGCCAGCAGGTGGCCAGATCCGAGGTCGTTGAGCTCGGCTATGGCGTAGAGGCGACGCTGCGCCTGCTCGGTAAGGCGCCCCGGGTAGAGCATGTAAGCCCAGGCCTCGGTCTCGCGCCGCCCGACGCGCCCGCGCAGCTGATAGAGCTGAGCAAGGCCCAGGCGGTCGGCGCGCTCGATGACCAGCGTGTTGGCGCCGGTGATGTCCAGGCCGGACTCGACGATCGTGGTCGATAGGAGCACGTCGTACGCCCCTTCGTCGAAGCCGAGCATCACCTGCTCGAGCTCGTCCTCGGGCATCTGGCCATGGGCCACGCCGATGCGCGCCTCGGGCACGAGCTGCGACAGGGTGCGGGCACGCAGGCTCATGGACCCGACCCGGTCATGTATGTAGAAGACCTTGCCGCCCCTCTCGACCTCGCCTAGGACAGCCTCACGGACGGTGAGGGGGTCGTACGGCTGCAGCACCGTCTGGATAGGCTTGCGGCCGCTCGGCGGGGTGAGGATCTGGCTGACGTCGCGCAGGCCGACGAGGCTCATGTACAGCGTGCGCGGGATGGGCGTGGCGGACAGCGACAGCACGTCGACGTCGGCCTTGATGCCCTTGAGCCGCTCCTTCTGCCCGACGCCGAAGCGGTGCTCCTCGTCAACGACGAGCAGGCCTAGCCGCTTGTACTCGATGCTCTCGGCCAGCAGCCTGTGCGTGCCGACGACGATGTCGACCCCGCCGTCCTTCAGGCCCTTCAGCACGTCACGCGCGTGCTTGTCAGGCGTGAAGCGCGAGAGCATCTCGACGCGCACGGGCAGTCCAGCGAAGCGGTCCCTGAAGGTCTCGTAGTGCTGCTTGGCCAGCACGGTGGTCGGCACGAGCATCGCGACCTGGTGACCGTTGCCGACGACCCTGTGAGCCGCCCGCAGCGCGACCTCTGTCTTGCCGAAGCCGACGTCGCCCGAGATGAGCCGGTCCATCGGCACGGCGCGCTGTAGGTCGGCGAAGACGTCCTGCACGGCCTTCTCCTGGTCGTCCGTCAGGTCGAACTCGAAGTTCTTCTCGATGAGCGGGTCCCACTCCGGCAACGGTGGGAACGCCTGGCCGGTCGCCACCTGCCGCTTGGCGTACGCCTTGATGAGCTCCGCAGCCAGCTCCGAGGCGTTGACACGGGCCCGCTCGCGAGCCCTGGCCCACTCGTTGGTGCCCAGCGTCGACAGCCGCGGGGGGTCGTCCGTCGTGCCAGGGTGTCTGCGCAGGAGCGGTAGCTGCTCGACAGGCAGGTAGAGCCTGCCCTCTCCCGCGTACTGGAGCTGCAGGTAGTCGCGCGTGACTCCAACCACCTCGCGCGGTTCCAGGCCCAGGAAGCGCCCGATGCCGTGATCTGGATGGATGAGGTAGTCGCCGACCGTCAGTTGCGAGGCGTCGTGGACGGCCTTGCCCGGGGCGCGTTTGAGGCGCCTTCCGCCCTGGTAGCCGTAGAGGAGCTCCTCGGTGAGGACGACCTCCTTGCGCTCAGGGTCCCTGTAGCCGCCTTGCACGTCGCGCGCCAGCAGCAGCGAGACCTGGCCTGGGTGGTCTGCGACCGCGTTGCGCCAGTGGGACTCGTGCTGGTCGAGCACCTTCTCGCGTAGGTACCGGCCGGTGCGCTCGAACTTGAGGAGCAGGTGGACGGAGTGACCATCGCTCAGCCACATGTGCACGTCCTGCGCCAGGGTCGTGAGCTTGCCGCGGTAGTAGCCGAGGGGCTCTATCGGTACCGTGACCGGGCTCAGGTCCAGGGGGTCTCTCCCGAACGAGACGACCTCGCGCTGTGACAGGTGGTCCCAGAGCCAGGCGGAGCCGGGGGCGGCGGTCGATGGGGCGTCGGCCGGGACCGACTCGTCGTCCTCGGATGCCGGTACCGCGACCCCTGGTCGCGCCGTGGCCCCCGGTCGCGCGGCACCCTCCCCAACAGCTCCGGGCATGAGCTCCGGTGCGTCGAGGAAGACCGTCCCTGGCAGGTGCTCGAGCAGGCGCGTCGTCCAGTCGGACCGGTCGTACTCGGCCAACGATACGGGCGCGAGCGCGAACGACTCGACAGCGTCCCCCGCCAGCGTCAGGGACTCGAGCTCGTCGGCGAAGAACTCCAGTCTCAGCTCCCGCTCCTCGCCGTCGTCGCCAAGGTGCACGGTGAGCGTGTCGCCCCGCACGGTGAAGCCCGGGGCCGCGTCGCGCTCGAACCCGAGCAGCACGAGCCGCGCCAGCAGCTCCTCGCGCGGGTAGTCGTTGCCCGCCTCCAGGCGCAGCGCCAGCGATGACGGCTCGCGCGGGAAGGCCTCGAGGGCACGGTCCAGGCTGAGCACGACCTTGTCCTCGAGATCGCTCCAGGTCGCCAGCGCGGGCTCCACCGTGACGCTGGCGCCGAACGCGTCCGCGTCCCCGAACAGGCTGAGCCGGTCGGGAGTGGTGAGTAGGACGGCCGGGCCTTCGTGTCTGGCGAACAGCGCCAACCTTCCGACGCTTGGTAGCCCCAAGACGCGGCCGGTCGTCGTCCTTGCTGTCAGCACCTTGGTAGCCATCAGTCCTCGTCGCCGTCCTCGGGGTGGTCGATAGCGGCCCGGTACGCCGCGTTTCGCGGGGCGCCGAGCGCGGTGAGGGCGCCGCGCAAGAGCCTACCCCTGACGCCGGCGTCCGCCAGCCTGCTGGCCGCTTCACCTAGGCCCAGGCCAGCGAAGGGACCCTCGTCCTCGTCGTCCTCGGCGTGCGGCTTGGGACCTACCACGACGACGACCTCGCCGCGGGCCGGGACGTCGGTGAAGTGCTCGGCGAGCTCCGTCAGCGTCCCACGACGCGTCTCCTCGTGGAGCTTGGAGAGCTCGCGACTGACGCTGGCGCGCCTCTCGGGCCCGCATGCGTCGATCAGGTCGCCGAGCGTCTCGACGAGCCGTTGCGGCGACTCGTAGAGCACGCTGGTAGCGTGCGATCCCGCTACCTGCCGCAGGCGCCGCGAGCGCGCCGAGCCCTTGCGCGGCAGGAAGCCCTCGAACGTGAAACGGGCCGTTGGCAGGCCGGAGCCGACCAGGGCCGGGACGAAGGCCGTCGCGCCAGGTAGGACCTCGACGACGCTGCCGGCCTCCAGCGCCATGGCGACCAGCTCGACGCCCGGGTCGGAGATGCCTGGAGTGCCGGCGTCCGTGGCGTAAGCGACCCAAGCGTTGCCCGCCAGGAGGGCAGCGCCCCGGCTCGAGATCGTGTGGGCGTCGAGCCTCTCCAGTCGGGCGGTGATGCCGTGATGGGCGAGGAGCGTCTGCGTGCGGCGCGTGTCCTCGGCGGCCACGACGTCTGCGCGCCTCAGGACCTCGATGGCGCGCAGGGTGATGTCCGCCAGGTTGCCTATCGGTGTCGGCACCAGCGTCAGGCGCCTCTCGGCTTCAGGCCCGGTGCCCTCTGTCACCCGCCTACGGTACCGCGCACGCCAGACGGCCCAGGTACGCCCTGGCTACCGTTACCTGGCTACGCTGCGCCGGTCACTGCGAGCTCGCCACGAACCGCGTCAGGCCGGTGTTCGGGTAGTAGAAGACCAGGATCTGCCCGAAGTCGTAGCCGGCGCTCGCGAGCGCGCGGGCGCCGTACTGGCTCATGCCGACGCCGTGACCCCAGCCGTCGCCTGTGACGCTCAACCCGCCCTGCACCCTGAACGCCATGGACTTGAGGCCCCAGGACCGCGCCAGGTTGGTGAGCCGGCTGCCTCGGAGGACCCTGCTGCCCCGCGCTCCGGTCACCTCGAGCTCGTCTACCCTGCCCGACTCCGACAGGCCGACGACCCTCAACGAGGCCACCACGCCGACGTCGACGCCGGCGGCTGCCAACGACGCGCCCAGGGCTACGCCGTCGAGCCGGACGGCCCAGGAGCGGTGCGGGCTGTTGGAGCGCGCGTCCTGCCTGGCGAGCAGGTAGGGCGACCACGTCCCCCACACCTCGGAGCTGGAGGCCACGGTGCCGCCGGAATCGGCGTGGTAGTAGGTGCGCGCCGCGCGGCCGTCGTACGTGACGACGACGCCGGCCGTCGCGGCAATGGCGCTGTCCGTGCGTGGGTGCTCCGCGTCGACGCCGCGGTAGACCTGGCAGTCGTCGGTCGCGCACAGGTCGTAGCGCGCGCTGGGGTCTAGGGAGGTGAGCGTGTAGCTCCGCGCTGCTACGGCTTGCGCCTTGAGCGCCTCGAGCGGCCACGACGCCGCCATCTCGGACGGCACCACGCCCCTCAGGTAGTCCTCGACGCTCACCACGTTGACGACCTCGACCGCGTCGGCGATTGCGGTCAGGCGCGCGGCCCCGCGGTAACGGCGGCCGTCGAAGACGAACGGCTCGACCTCGGGCTCGAGCGTGAGCTGCTTCCCGATCGGCACGCCGTCGACGTGCAGGACACCGGACCTGGCCGAGACGGGCCAGGAGAGGCCGGCAGGGGTGTGGAAGTGGTCCAGGCCGTCTACGTGGCCCGAATGCGGACCGACGACCACCACCTCGACCGTCGGCTGAGAGGCGAGGAGCACGCGCACGACTGTGCCCTGCGCGCGGGCGTTGGCACCGAGCGAGAGGCCCACTACGCCCATCAGCACGACGAACAGGGCCTGCCCGACGCTGCGCAAGGTGGAGAGAGGACGGTGCGTGCGGGCACGCATGACAGGCTCAGTATCCTGCTTCTGACCACGGCGGGTACCGGAACAAACCCACACCGGCGGCTCGGGGCGTGCGAACATCACTTCATGTTCGTACCCAACCTGCTCGACGGCAAGGTCGTGTTCGTCACCGGCGGCGGCACGGGCCTGGGGCTCTCGATGACGAAGAGGTTCATGGAGCTGGGCGCCAAGGCCGTGATCGCCAGCCGGCGGGAGGATGTCGTGCGTGCCAGCGCCGACGAGCTCGCCGACCAGACCGGCGGGGAGGTGCTATCCCTGCAGCTGGACGTGAGAGACCCTGCGTCGGTCGAGGCAGCCCTCGACGCCGCTCACGAGCGCTTCGGTGGCGTCGACGTCCTCGTGAACAACGCCGCTGGCAACTTCATCTCCCCCACCGAGCGTCTCTCGCACCGCGCCTTCGACGCCGTCCTCGCCATCGTCCTCCACGGCACCGTGTACATGACGCTCGAGCTCGGCAAGCGCTGGATCGCCGCCGGACGCGGCGGCACCGTGCTGTCGATCGCGTCGACCTACGCCGAGAGCGGCTCCGGCTACGTCGTGCCCTCGGCGGTGGCCAAGGCCGGCGTCGTGGCCATGACGCGGTCCCTCGCGGCCGAGTGGGGCCGACACGGCATCAGGCTCAACGCCGTGGCGCCCGGCCCGTTCCCCACCGAGGGGGCGTGGAGCCGGCTCATGCCTACCCAGGAGCTGCATGAACGCTTCATGGAACGCGTGCCCCTGGGCCGCGTCGGCGAGCACCGAGAGCTCGCGGACCTGGCCGTGTACCTCGTCAGCGACGGCGGCGGGTACGTCAACGGCGCGCTCGTCTACATAGACGGCGGCGAGAGCACATACAACGCAGGCGAGTTCAACCTGCTGAGCGAGCTCACTGGGTCCGACTGGGACGAGCTGGCGCGAAGACGCGGCTGAGGCCGCGGGATGTCGTCCCGCCTCGTCCCGTTCGGGGTCACCTGGTTCGCCAGAGCGCTGACTACAGCTCGGAGCCACCCGGCAGGCTCATGTGGAAGAGGCCGGTCGCGTCCTGATACGCCACCCTGACCGTGTACACGCCCCCGCCCAGCTGGAACAGCTCGTCTATGGCGATGGTCTCTCCTACCCGGAAGGTCCGCTCGAAGACGGTCGTCAGGGGGCTGGCCTCCCGCCCCGTCTGGAAGCTCGTCGACCTCTCGTGCAACACGCTGACGGTCACCTGCCCACGCCTGACCTTGCCGCGGAAGCCGACGGGCATGTCCTCGCGCATGACGGTGCGGCGGGAGGTATCTGCGACGTGGTCCATCTTGTAGACGAGGATCGGCGTCTGGGTGGGCACCCCTAAGTACCAGCCCCGCAACTCGCCGACCACGAAGAAGATGACGACGACGACCAACAGGAACCCGAGCAGGTCTCGCATGTGAGGAAGATGATAACGCGCTCCCCGCCAGCTCTTCCGTGCGGTTTGCCGCGTCGGGCCATGGAGCGGCGCCGGGCCTGGGAGGGCGTACCCGCCCTACGGCCCGGCGCCTGTGCCCGACCACCTAGTGAATGCTAGGAGGCTACCCCCTTGGCGGTGGTCGACTTGATGTTCCTGAGCACCGTGTGCAGGATGCCCCCGTTGAGGTAGTAGTCGACCTCGACGACCGTGTCCAGGCGGCTGAGCACCTCGAACTCCACGGTGGTGCCGTCCTCGCGTGTCGCGATCACCGGGACGCGCTGCTTGGGCTCGAGGGTGCCTGGCACCTTCAAGTCGAACGTCTCGCGGCCGGTGAGGCCGAGCACGTCAGGGTCCTGGCCGTCGAGGAACTGCAGCGGCAGGACGCCCATCCCGACGAGGTTGGAGCGGTGGATGCGCTCGTAGCTCCTGGCGATGACCGCCTTGACGCCGAGCAGGTACGTGCCCTTGGCCGCCCAGTCGCGGCTCGAGCCCATGCCGTAGTCGTGGCCGGTCAGGACGATCGTCGGTACGCCGGCCTCCAGGTAGTTGCGGCTCGCCTCGTAGATGCTCTTGACCTCGCCGTCGGTGAAGTCGGTCGTGTAACCGCCCTCGGTGCCGGGCGCCATCTGGTTCTTGAGGCGGATGTTGGCGAACGTGCCGCGTGTCATGACGCGGTCGTTGCCGCGGCGCGACCCGTACGAGTTGAAGTCCCACTTCTCGACGCCATGGTCCATGAGGTACTGGCCCGCTGGGCTGTTGACAGCGATCGAGCCGGCCGGCGAGATGTGGTCGGTGGTGACGGAGTCGCCGACCTTCACGAGCACCCTAGCGCCGTTGATCGGCTGGGCGGTGTGCGGGTCGTCCGGCATGTCGATGAAGAAGGGCGGCTCCTGGATGTAGGTCGATGAGTCGTCCCACTCGAATAGTTGGCCGCCGCGCACCGGGATCGCGTTCCACTGCTCGTTGGACTTCTCGATGCCGT
>CAZFAQ010000044.1:0-18885 GCA_964517055.1 uncultured bacterium
TCAGCCACGTGCACGCAGGCGACGTGATCCGCTGCGAGGTCGGCGACTTCCCGCCCCTCGAGAACCCCGTCGTGGCCGAGGAGGACCTGCCGGTGCGCGGCGAGGCCGCGGTGAGGGAGCGGGCGTGAGCGCCGAGACAGACGCCAGACGCGACGCGGCACGTGCCGCGGCCAGGCGCCTCGTCGACACGGCCGGCGGCTCGCAGGTCGGCAACCTGATAGGCGGGGAGTGGCGCCCGGCGAAGTCAGGAGCGACGTTCATCAGCAAGAGCCCGTTCGACGGGGCGGACCTGGCCGAAGTAGCGTCGTCGGACGCGGCCGATGTGGCGACCGCCGCCCGCGCCGCGAAGGACGCTTTCCCTGCCTGGGCGGCGCTCGACCCCAAGGAGCGCAAGCGGCTTCTTCTCGGCTTGGCAGACGTCATCGAGGCTCACGCCGAGGAGCTGGCGCTTCTTGAGGTGATAGACACCGGGCAGGCCCTGCGGTTCATGCGCCAGGCCGCGGCGCGGGGCGCAGACAACTTCCGGTTCTTCGCCGAGCGCTCTCCCGGCGCCCGCGACGGCCAGAGCCTGCCGACGCCGGACCTGCTCAACTACACGACACGCAAGCCCATCGGCCCTGTCGGCGTGATCACGCCATGGAACACGCCGTTCATGCTCTCGACCTGGAAGATCGCGCCCGCCCTGGCGGCTGGGTGCACCGTCGTGCACAAGCCGGCCGAATGGGCCCCGCTCTCTGGCGCCCGCCTCGCGCAGCTAGCGCTGGAGGCCGGACTGCCTCCCGGCGTCCTCAACGTCGTCAACGGGCTGGGCGAGTCGGCTGGCAAGGCGTTGACGGAGCATGCCGACGTCAAGGCCATCGCCTTCGTGGGCGAGAGCGCGACCGGCGCCAGGATCATGGCGCAGGGCGCCCCCACCCTGAAGCGCGTTCACTTCGAGCTGGGCGGCAAGAACCCGGCCGTCGTGTTCGACGACGCCGACCTGGCAAGGGCCCTTGACGCGGTCAGCTTCATGATCTACAGCCTCAACGGCGAGCGCTGCACGTCAGGTAGCCGCCTGCTCGTCCAGAACGGTGTCTACGAGGAGTTCACGGCGGCCCTGGCCGAGCGCGCCGCCAACGTGAGCGTGGGCGACCCGTTCGACCCGGCCACCGAGGTCGGGCCCCTCATCCACCCTGACCACCTGGCCAAGGTGACCGCCTACCTGGACCTCGCGCGCCAGGAAGGCGCGCATGTCGCCGCAGGCGGCGAGCAGCACCGCGAGCTGGGCGGGCTGTACGTGCGGCCCACGCTGTTCACCGGCGCCGATAGGAGCATGCGCATCGCGCGCGAGGAGATCTTCGGGCCGGTGCTGACCGCCATCCCGTTCGAGGACGAGGCCGAGGCGCTGGCCATCGCCAACGACGTTGACTACGGCCTAGCAGCCTACGTGTGGACCCGCGACGTCGCCCGCGCGCACCGCTTCTCGCAGGCGCTCGATGTCGGCATGGTGTGGGTCAACTCCCACAACGTGCGCCACCTGCCGACGCCGTTCGGAGGCATGAAGGCCAGCGGCATCGGGCGGGACGGCGGCGACTACAGCTTCGACTTCTACATGGAGACGCAGAACATCGCCGTCGCGCTGGGGGAGCACCGACTGCCCCGGCTGGGCGCATGAGGCCGTTGCGAGAGGGGAGCGAGTAGAGACATGCCAGCGCGTACCGGAACCGAGTTCCTCGAAGGGTTGAGACGCCGTCCGCCCACCATCTACCTGGGCGGCGAGCGGGTGAAGGACCCGACGACGCACCCCGCCACGGCGGGTATCGCCAGGTCGGTGGCCGAGCTGTACGACCTGCAGCACCGCCCAGACCTGCTTGACGTCATGACGTACGAGAGCCCAACAAGCGGGGACCGGGTTGGCATGAGCTTCCTCGAGACCACGACGAAAGAAGACCTGAGGCGCCGCTCGCGGATGCACAAGGAGTGGGCGGACCACAGCCTCGGGTTCATCGGCCGCAGCCCCGACTACCTCAACGTCAACCTGATGGCTGCCGCGCGGGCGGCCGACTACTTCTCGGCCAACGACCAGCGCTTCGGCGAGAACGTTCGCGACTACTACGAGCACGTTCGCGAGAACGACCTGTGCCTCACGCACGCGCTCACCAACCCTCAGGTGAACAGGTCGGTCAGGGCCGACCAGCTACCAGACCCTTACATCGCGCTCGGGCTCGTGCAGGAGACGGAGGGCGGCATCGTGGTGCGCGGCGCGCGCATGCTGGCCACGCTGCCCATCGCCGACGAGATACTCATCTACCCTTCCACCGTGCTCAAGGAGCAGGAGGAGATGACGCGCTACGCGCTGGCGTTCGCGGTGCCGACAGACACCCCCGGCCTGTCGTTCGTTGGGCGCGAGCCGCTCGACCTGGGCAGGAGCCACAAGGACCACCCGCTGGCGTCGCGCTTCGACGAGATGGACGCCCTCGTCGTCTTCGACGACGTCCTGGTGCCGTGGGACCGCGTCTTCCTGATGAACGACGTGAAGCTCGCCAACCGCGCGTACGGCGAGACCGGCGCCCTGTTCCACATGGCTCATCAGGTCATCAACGTCAAGATCGCGAAGGCCGAGGCGTTCCTCGGCGTCGCGAAGAAGATCGTCGATACCATCGGCTCAGACCAGTTCCAGCACGTGCAGCAGAAGATGGCCGAGCTGATCATCGTGCTCGAGATCATGAAGGCGCTGCGCACGCAGGCGGAGGAGACGGCCACGCCCGACCGGTTCGGGACGATGACCCCGGGCAAGGAGGCGCTCAACGCCGCCCGCAACTACTTCCCGCAGGTCTACCCTCGGATGGTCGAGGTCGTCCAGCTCCTGGCGGCAAGCGGGCTCATCATGATCCCGACGGAGGCCGACCAGGTCGGGCCGATGGCCGACGCCGTCGACAGGTTCCTCCAGGCCAACAACGCCACGGCGCAGGAGCGCATCCAGCTGTTCAGGCTGGCGTGGGACATGACGATCTCCTCGTTCGGCGGCAGGCAGAACCTCTACGAGAAGTTCTTCTTCGGTGACCCTGTGAGGACACAGGGCGCCTTCTACCAGGGCTACGACGCGTCTGGGATGGTCGCGCGCATCGACGCGTTCCTAGAGCGCACGGCCGAGCCACGCGACGAGCTGGAGGCCGCCGCCGCGCCCGGTGGGGCGGACTGAGCCCATGCCCCTCACCGAACCGAACACTGCGCCGCCCTTCGACGTACTGCGCGTCTCCCACGTCGAGCTCGGCGCCAGCGACCTGGCGGCCTCGCGCGCCTTCTACGAGGAGGCGCTCGGCATGGTCGTCACGGCCCAGGACGACGACACGCTGTGGCTCCGAGGCCTCGAGGACACATGCCACCACGCCGTGGTGCTGCGGCGCGGCGCGCCAGGCACCTGCCGCCGACTGGCGTTCCGGGTGCGCTCCGAGGCCGACATGGACAGGGCGCTGCGCTACTTCAAGGAGCGTGGCCTGGAGGCCATCGAGGTCGAGGAGCGCGGCCAGGGCCGCACCCTGCACGTGCGCGACCCGTTCGGCGTGCCGCTCGCGTTCTACCAGCGCCAGGACCTTGTCGAGAGGCATCTACAGAGCTACGACCGCTACCGGGGCGCGGCCGTGCAGCGCCTCGACCACGTCAACATCTTCGCGGCCGAGCTCCAGGAGACGTACGACTGGCTGGCCGGCGACCTGGGGTTCCGCGTCAGCGAGTACACCGAGACGGCAGAGGACCCCGCGCGGCTGTGGGCCGTCTGGCTGCACCGCAAGGGCAACGTGCACGACATCGCGCTCACCAACGGCATCGGCCCACGGCTGCACCACGTCGGGCTGTGGGTGCGGGGCGAGATGGACGTCATCCACGCATGCGACGTGCTGGCCGCGTCCGGGATGGGCGCCGCCATCGAGCGCGGCCCAGGCAGGCACGGCATCTCCAACGCTTTCTTCCTCTACCTGCGCGACCCTGACGGGCACCGCGTCGAGCTGTTCACAGGCGACTACCGGACGCTCGACCCCGAGTTCCCGCCCATAAGATGGGACCTTGACGACCCGCGCAGGCAGACGCTCTGGGGCCATGCCGCACCCAAGAGCTGGTTCGATGATGGCAGCCCCTTCGAGGGCGTAGAGCCGCGGCAGCCACGACTACCGGTAAGGCCGGTGGTGGCGAGATGACTCGCCCCGCCGTGTACGTCAACTCCAAGGGAGGAAAGTCGATGAGAAGGACGCTGCAACTAGGTTTGGCACTCCTGCTGGCCCTCTCGCCGCTGGCGCTGGCCCAGACGCTGAGGATCGGCGCGACCGCCGCCGCGACCGGCGCGGCCTCCGCGCTCGGGGAGCCCGAGGCGAACACCTTCCGCATGCTGCAGGACCAGATCAACGCGGCTGGCGGCATCGGTGGCATCCCTGTCGAGATCATCTTCCTCGACACCGCATCCGACACCGGACAGGCGGTCACGAACGTCAGCCGCCTCATCCAGGAGTCCGACGTCCACGTCGTCATCTGCTGCACGATCTCGGCCAACAGCCTGGCCATCATCGACACCGTGCAGGAGGCCGGCGTTCCCAACATCAGCATGGCCGCCGCCGCCAACATCATCGAGCCCGTCGCCGAGCGGCACTGGGTCTTCAAGACCCCGCAGACCGACAGGCTGATGATCACGGGGATCGTCGAGGACATGGTCGCGAACGGCATGCAGACGCTCGCCTACCTGGCCATCGACGACGCCTACGGCGAGGGCGGCCTCAACGAGCTCAACGCCGCCATCGAGGGCACGGACATCGAGGTCGTCTCCATCGAGCGCTACGGGCGTTCAGACACGAACGTGACGGCCCAGGTGCTGTCGGCCACGATCACCCAGCCGGACGCCGTCCTCATCTGGGGCGTCGTGCGTGACACGGCCTTGGTCGTCGAGGAGCTCGCCAACCGCGGCTACGAAGGCCAGATCTACGTGAGCCACGGCGTCGGCAACCCGAGCTTCCTCGAGCTTGCCGGCGACGCCGCCAACGGCGTGCGCCTGCCGATCGGCCCGATGATCGTCGTAGACGAGCTGTCCGCTGACAACGAGATCGCGCCGGTCGCCAGCGAGTACGTCGCTCAGTACGAAGGCATATACGGGGCCGGCACCGCCAGCACGTTCGGTGGCCACGCTTGGGACGCCGTCAAGGCGATCGAGCTCGCGGTCCTGTACGCGATGGACCAGGGCGAGGTCGACTGGAACGACAGCGCTGCCGTCAGGCAGGCAATCCGGGACTCGCTCGAGGCGATGCCGGCGTTCACCGGCGTCGGCGGCGTCTTCGACTTCACCGCCGAGGACCACCTCGGCCTCGACACCCGCGCGCTCGTGATCGTCGAGATCGTCGACGGCGACTGGACCCTCGCGCGCTGAGGGCTTAGACCGAAACCGGGAACAGCTGGAAGGGGCGGGCACTCCTGAGCGCCTGCCCCTTCCTGGACGCCCCCTCACGGAGACCGTTTGCTCGACATCCCCCTGATCCTCTTCTTCGAGGGCCTCACCAACGGGGCCATCTACGCCCTCATGGCGCTGGGTCTCGTTGTCCTCTACTCGGTGACGGGGGTCATCAACGTCGCCATCGGCGAGTTCGTCATGATCTCGGCGCTGACCGTCGCCAGCCTGCGAGCCGGCAGCGTGCCAGGCACCATCTACCTGCTCATCGCCGGCCTGCTCATGTGGGCCGTGTACGGGGCCATCAAGGACCTGCGCACAGGGCGCGGCGTCAAGGCGCTGTGGTCGCTGGCGTGGCCGGTGGCGGCTGCCGCCCTGGCGTACCTGCTCGTCGTGCTGCTCAGCCGCACCGAGATGCCGTACCTGGCTCACATCGCGGTCGCGGTCGCGCTCACCACGGCGCTCGGACCCGTCGCCCACCGCGTGATCATCCAGCCTCTCCCTAGGGCCTCGGCCCTCATCTATCTGATCATCACCATCGGCCTCCACCTGGCGCTCACCGGCCTGGGCCTGGCGTTCTGGGGTCCGCAGCCGTACACGCTGCCGCCCTTCACTCAGGGCCGTGTGCGACTGGGGCCGGTGCTCATGGACCATCAGGACATCTGGCTGCTGGTGCTCAGCCTGCTGCTGCTTGTGCTCCTGTGGTGGTTCTTCAGCCGCACGCTGCACGGCAAGGCGCTCAGGGCCGCTGCCGTCAACAAGCTCGGCGCCAGGCTGTCCGGGATCAGCGTCGTGCGCGCAGGCAGGACCGCGTTCACGCTTCAGGTCTTCCTGGCGGCCGTGGCCGGCGTGCTCATCACGCCGATCACGAAGATGGCCTACGATTTCGGGTTCATGATCGGCCTCAAGGGGTTCGTCGGCGCCATCATCGGCGGCCTAGCCAACCCGCTTGTCGCCGTCATCGGGGCCGTCTTCGTCGGCCTCGCCGAGCAGTTCAGCGCCTTCTACATCTCTTCTGCCTACAAGGACGTGCTCGTGTTCCTGCTCATCATCCCCGTGCTGCTGGTGCGCTCGCTGCAGCACGTCGACTTCGAGGAGCACGTCGAGTGACCGCCCCGAACGGACGCGACCTCCCGGCAGTCGTGGCTAGCGGTGGCTCGCGGGTCGGCATGTGGGTCAGGCGCGCCTGCCTGGCCGCGCTGTTCGCCCTGCTCGCGGCCCTGCCGTTCGTGGCAGACGCGTTCACGCTCCGCTTGGCCAACGTCATCGGCATGAACGCGCTGGTCGTCCTCGGCCTCGTGCTGCTGGCCGGCTACGCCGGGCTCGCGTCGCTCGGCCAGGCCGCCTTCGTCGGCACGGGGGCGTACGTCGCCGCGATACTCGCCAGCACCTACGGGCTCGACCCGTGGCTGTCTGTCGTCGCCGGCATCCTCGCCTCCATCCTCATCGCCTGGCTCATCGGCCTGATCACGCTGCGGCTCCAGGGGCACTTCCTGGCGCTGGCGACGCTCGCGTGGGGCCTGGTGATCACCGGTATCTTGCGCAACTGGCTCGACGTCACGGGCGGCAACACAGGCTTCGGCAGCGCGACGGGCAACCGCATCCCGCCGCTGACGTTCCTCGGCGAGCCGATCCGAGGCGACCGCGCCTACTACCTGCTCGTGTGGGGGGCCGTGCTGCTCTCCGTGTGGCTCGTGACCAACCTGATGCGCTCGCGTGTTGGTCGGGCCATCAAGAGCCTGAAGGGCGGTGCGATCGCCGCCGCCAGCTTCGGGGTCGACGTGCAGCGGATCAAGATGATCACGTTCCTCGTGGCCGCCGCCCTGGCCGCGCTGGCCGGCGGGCTGCACACCTACCGCGAGCTCTTCATCGTCCCGAACCTCGCGTCGCTTGGCGCCAGCATCGACTACATGATCATGACGGTCGTCGGTGGGTTGGCCAGCATCTGGGGCGCCATCGCGGGCTCGGCCGTCTTCGTGCTCCTCAAGGAGCAGCTACAGCAGCTGCTGCCCGGGCTGATCGGGCGTACAGGCAACTACGAGGTCATCGCCTTCGGCCTGATCCTCGTCCTGGTGCTCCAGTACGCCAGGCGCGGGCTGGTCCCCATGCTCGACGGTCTGTTGCCGCGGCAGCCGGCCAGGCCGGTCGTCACCACGGCCGCGCCGCTGCCGGCGCGTCCTGCCGTGAGCGTGACCGGGCCGCTGCTCGTGCTCGACGAGGTCACCCGCTCCTTCGGAGGGCTGACGGCCGTCAACCGCTTGTCGTTCGAGGTCGGCAAGGGCGAGGTCGTCGGCCTCATCGGCCCCAACGGCGCCGGCAAGACGACGGCCTTCAACCTCATCACGGGCGTCCTCGACGTGAACAGCGGCAAGATCACGTTCGCAGGCAGGGACATCACCAGCCGCCAGCCTCACGTCATCGCGCGGCTCGGGCTGGCGCGCACCTTCCAGCACCTGAACGTGAGCGCCAGCATGAGCCTCCTGGAGAACGTCGCGCTTGGCGCGTACTCCCGGACGAGCTCGGGCCTGTGGAGCGGGCTCGTCGGCCTGGGTAGGGCCGAGGAGGAGCGCGTGCGCGCCGAGGCCTACAGGCAGCTGGTGCGCGTCGGGTTGGCCGACGACCCGTTCGCGCGCGCCGACAGCCTGCCCCTCGGCAAGCTGCGCCTGCTCGAGGTGGCGAGGGCGCTGATGGCCGACCCGGCCCTGCTCCTGTTGGACGAGCCGGCCGCCGGTCTGCGGGTGCACGAGAAGGAGGACCTCAAGGCGCTGGTCAGACGCCTGCAGGACGAGGGCGTGACCGTGCTGCTGGTCGAACACGACATGGACGTCGTCATGGACCTGGCTGACAGGATCGTCGTCATGAACCACGGCGAGAGACTCGCGGTTGGAACGCCCGGCGAGGTGAGGCGTGACCCGGCGGTCGTCGAGGCCTACCTCGGCAAGGAGGCCTGAGTGAGCCCGGCCTCTGACCCCGCGGCCGGCGCGCCCCGCGAAGGCGTCGCCGACGTGAACGGCCAAGCTGCGCTCGTCGTCGAGGAGCTGACCGTCCGGTACGGCGGCGTGGTGGCGTTGGACGCCGTCAGCCTGACCGTGCCCCGTGGCGAGCTGGTCGCGGTGATCGGCGCCAACGGGGCAGGCAAGAGCAGCCTCGTCAACGCCGTCGTCGGGGTCGTGCCCAAGGCTGGCGGCAGGGTGTTGCACGAGGGCGAGGACGTCACGACCTGGACGCCGGAGCGCATGGTCGGACGGGGCGTCGTGCTGGTTCCGGAGCGCCGCGAGCTGTTCGCTGCGCTCAGCGTCGCCGACAACCTGTTGCTCGGCGCCTACAGCCGCTACGTGCGCGGCGAGCGCGACCTGAAGCGGTCCATGGAGCAGGTCTACGAGACCTTCCCGCAGCTGGCCGAACGGAGGCGACAGCTCGCAGGCACCATGTCGGGCGGCGAGCAGCAGATGTTGGCCATGGGCAGGGCCATGATGGCCGAGCCGCGCCTGCTGCTGCTCGACGAGCCCAGCCTCGGCCTCGCACCCCTGATCGTCGAGGAGATCTTCCGCGTGATCGCTCGGCTGCGCGAGACCGGGGCGACAGTGCTGCTGATCGAGCAGAACGCCCGTGCCGCGCTGCGGCTCGCCGACCGCGGCTACCTGCTGGAGACTGGCAACGTGCTGCTCTCGGCTCCGGCGGCGGAGCTGGCGCGCGACGAGCGGGTGGCGTCTGCTTACCTGGGGCAGTAGGAGGGTGCGGCTTGCCGGCGTCGCGCAGCCATCGGGCTCCTGGAGCAACCAGGTCACGGCCCTAGTCGCCAGGCTTCAGCGCGATGCCCCTGTCTGAGAGGACCTCTCGCAGTATCCGGATCGCCCGTGGTCCGACGCCGTGCAGCTCCAGGAGCTCCTTCTCGGTCCTGGACGCCACGTCCTTCAGGTCCTTGACTCCTGCCGCGAGCAGAGCCCGGGTCGCCGGCTTGCCGATTGCCTTCGGCAGCGCCTCCGGCCCCGCGGGTGCCACGCCGCCCTTCGCCGCCAGCCTCTCCGCCACCAAGCGCTTCGGGGCGCGGCTCAGCCACGCCTTCTCGACGAGCGAGTTGAGCTGCATGCCGTTGACCGCGTCCAGTGGGACGCGCACCCCGAGGGGCTTGCCCAGGCGCGTCAGAGGCTCGGCGGCCGGGAAGCGCTCCAGGACGCCATGTGCGTACTCGTCCGCCATGTGAAGCTGGACGACGCCTTCCTTCGTCACGTTGGCGAACCCCTTGCCACGCACCTCGAACGCGACCATCCCGAAGTGGGTGCCCTCCTCGACCTCGGGTAGGCCGAGCGCGGTCTTGCGAAGCTGCCTGAGAGTCGTCACGTTGTCCCTCCGTGGCGCCTGGCCCTTGCCGCGTGCCGATGTGGACGAGGTCCCGGGCAGCGAGGCGAGCCTCGTGGGTTCAGCCCTTCAAGCGGCGGAGGGTCTCCATGTCACGCTTGTGGCCCTCGTTGTCGTCGCCCGGCTGGGTCTCGATCGTCATCGGGTGCTTCTCGAAGCGCTCGTCGGCAAGCAGCCGTCCGAAGAACCACTCGCCGATGTGGCCCTGCCCGATGTGCTCGTGCCTGTCCTTGTGACTGCCGAGCGGGTGCTTGGAGTCGTTCAGGTGGAAAGCCGCGATGCGCTCCAGGCCGAACGTCTCGTCGGCAGCGTCGAACATCGCCTCGTAGCCGTCGCTCTGAGCGAGGTCGTAGCCGGCCGAGTAGGCGTGGCACGAGTCGAGGCAGACCCCGACCCTGTCCTTGGCGTCTACCAGGTCGATGATCGCCGCCAGCTCCTCGAAGCGGGAGCCCAGCGCCGTGCCCTGGCCCGCGGTGTTCTCGAGCAGCACGCGGGCATCGCCGGTCTCCGGCCGGGCGAACACCGCGTCGAGCGACCTCGCCACCAGCTCGACGCCCGCGTCGACCCCGGCGCCCAGGTGACCGCCCGGGTGTAGCACGAGGCCGTCCAGGCCCAGCCGGTAGGCGCGGGTCAGCTCGTCAAGCAGCCCGTTCACCGACTTCTCGAGGATGTCCTCCTTGTTGGATGCCAGGTTGATCAGGTAGGCGGCGTGGGCGATGACGGGCTGGCCGTCCTGCTGCTGCCGCTCGCGGTAAACGTTCACGTCGTCCTCTGTAAGGACCTTGCCGCGCCACTGGTTCGGGCTCTTCACGAAGATCTGGAGGCTCTCACAACCGAGCTCGTCAGCCCTGTCGAACGCGTGGTAGAGGCCACCTGCTGTAGAGACGTGCGCGCCGATGAGACCCATGGGCGGGAGTGTACCCGGTGGTAACCTGCGCCGCGTGCTGCGGACGTCCCTCACGCGGCCAGGTCCCGACGAGCTGATCGCGTTCCTGAGCGAAGCGTTGCGAGCCGGCGATGCCCTCGTGCAGGTAGCTGGCGAGTTCGAGGTCTTCTACTCCGGCCGCGCCGCCAGCGTGGCCGAGGCCGGCGACTACCTCCTGATCATCAAGCCTGACGGCAGCGTGCAGGTGCACGGCTCTCGCGGCGTCAAGCCCGTCAACTGGCAGCCGCAGACGGACGACATCAGGGTCTTCTGCGAGGACGGGTACGCGGTCCTGCTGGCCGAGCGGTTCACGCCTCCCGAGACCCTGCGCATCGGCCTCCTCGCTCCCGCTGTCGCACAGTCGCTCAGCCTGCGCGAGGGCGGCGGCTTCGTCCTGCTGGGCAGCGAGTCCGAGATGCAGGCTGCGCTGGCCTCGAACCCTGAGATCATCGAGCCTGGACTGACGCTCGTCGACCTGGAGACCCCGACGGAGGTCGGCGGCATAGACCTGCTGGCGCGCGACTCGGATGGCGCCCTGGTCGTCGTCGAGCTCAAGCGCGGCAAGGCCAACCACGAGGCCGTGCACCAGCTCGCGCGCTACGTCGAGAGCGTGAGGGCGATCTGGCAGGGCCCGGTGCGTGGCATCCTGGCGGCCCCCGCCGTGACCGCGCCAGCGCTCAACCGGCTAGGAGCCCTCGGCCTCGAGTTCCGGGAGGTCACGGCGCTGCCCGACCAGGACCGCGAGCGCGTCGTGCAGGAACCACTGTTCTGAGTCCTCCTCAAGCTTCCCCAGCGTGGAACAACCGACGTCGCTCACGTAAGCGCCGTTGCTAGACTCCACGTCACATGTCGGTGTTCCGCAAGGACGCGTTCGGTCGCGCCTGGGTCCTGCTCTCTCCCGAGCGCGGGCTCTTGGCGTCCGACTTCGGCAGCGTGCCGCTGGCGCCAGAGCGCTCGCCGCTCTCCCCGGGCGCCAAGGGGCCCGTCAAGGAGATCGCGACCTTCAAGGGGGGCGATGGCAGCGCGCCCTGGACCATGCGCGTCGTATCGCACCCGAGCGACCTGCTGTCCGGGCGCAGCTTCGTTCAGGAGGGCGACGAGCTCTTCCGTTCCGGCTCGCCGCTGGGGTACCAGGAGCTAGTCGTGGAGCACCCAGACGCTCGCCAGACCCTCGACGGTATGCCGCGGGACCACGTCGTCGACGTCCTCAGGCTGTACCGCGACCGCTTGGCGCTCCTGGGCAAGCGTCCTGGCGTGAGGCACGTTCAGCTCACGCGCAACGTCGGCAAGGCCGCCGGGGCCCTGTTCGACCACCCTCACGCGCACCTGCTGGCACTGCCTGTGCCCAACCGATGGGTCGAGGAGGAGATGGAGGCGGGCAGGCAGTACTACGAGGAGCACGGCGAGTGCCTGTTCTGCGCCGTGCTGGCCCGCGAGGTGGCTGCCAGGGAGCGTGTGATCACGGCCAACGCCGAGTTCGTCGCCCTCGCCCCGTTCGCGTCCAAGACGCCCTTCGAGACTTGGATCCTGCCCAGGCGCCACGCCTCGGGCTTCGCCGAGGTGCCGGCCAACCACCTGCCGCTGCTCGCTGATATCCTCCAGGGCGTGCTGCGCGCGCTGAACTACGCCCTCGACACCCCGCCGTACAACATGGCGCTGCACACGGCACCTCGCCCCGACCAGAACGGGTTCCACTGGCACCTCGAAGTGCTGCCTCGCCTCACCACGCAGGCTGGCTACGACTGGGGTGCCGGCTTCTTCGTGAACCCGACCCCTCCCGAGGACGCGGCGCGTTTCCTCAGGGAGGCGCTCGCGCTCCAGCAGGTGGCTGGGTGAGCGGAGCGGAAGAGGAGCGCGGCAAGCGCGTCCACCCGGTGCTGGTCGTGCTCGCCGTGCTCGGCTGCCTGCACCTGTTCTTCATCGTCGGTGTCGAGCTCGACCGCAACCTCGTGCATAGGCGCGACGTCGCCCGGCTCGAGAGCGAGGTGAGCGCCCTCACTACGGAGCTGAGGCGCCTCGACGAGGTGGCCTCCCGCGGCGGCGACGTCGCCTACCGTGAGGCGTTGGCTAGGCAGCAGGGCTACGTCTACCCATACGAGGACCTGATCGTGACGGCCGAACCGCCGCGCTGATGGAGATCACCTGGTCGTGGGCCGACGTTACCGCGACGCTCTCACGCTTCGCGATAGACATCTTCACCGCTCTGGCCATCGTCGTTGTCGGCTTCTACCTGTCGCGCCTGGCGGCGCGGGTTACCCGCCGCTTCGTCGAGCGCTCGACGGGTGCCACCTTCGACTACACGCCTGCCTTGGCCCGCATCGCGCGTGGCGCTGTCCTAACCCTGGCCGTGATCATCGCGCTCGGACAGCTCGGGGTGCAGACCGCGAGCATCACGGCCCTCGTCGGCGCCGCCGGCCTGGCGATCGGCCTGGCGTTGCAGGGCACCCTGTCAAACGTCGCGGCCGGGATCATGGTCATGGTGCTGCGCCCGTTCAAGCTCGGCGACGGCATCGAGGTGGGCGCGACGGCGGGCACCGTCACCGACATCGGGCTGTTCATGACGAGGATCGTCACCTGGGACGGCGTCGTCGTGATGCTGCCCAACAGCACGGTGTGGGGCACCAAGATATCGAACTACTCGCAGTCGGTGAGGCGGCGTTTCGACCTGCTGGTGAGTGTCAGCTACGGCGACGACGTGGCACGGGCGCTTGACGTCCTCGCCGAGGTCGTCAACGCGGACCAGCGGGTCCTGACGCACCCGGCGCCGCTGTTCACGACGAAGGCTCTAACGGACCTATCCGTCGACCTGCTGGCGCAGTACTGGACGACAGCGTCTGACTTCCTGACGACCCAGTCCGACCTCAAACAACGCGTCAAGGAGCGGTTCGACGAGGAGGGCTTGACGATCCCGACCCGTCAGCTGCCGCTGCCGCCCAGCTGAGCCTGGCCCCGAGCGACCTTCACGTCGAGTCATGCTGGGAGCCGCGGCAAGGCCTCAGCCCACCTCGCGCAGGTCTTCCATGAGCTGCCAGCCGACGCTCTTCGGCGTCGAATCGAGGCGCTTCTCGACGAGCGGCGCCACCTCGACGAGCAGCCTGCCAGGGTCGACACCGGGCTCGACCCTGGCGAGCAGAGTGAGTTGGTAAACGACCTGACTATCTGACGGCGTGCCGTCGTCGAAGAACGTGAACGGTGCACGCGGCATCGCGTCGACGAGCAGGTGGACCTGCGGTGCCAACTCGCCCGTCAGGTCGGCGGCCAGGTCGAGGTCGTCCTCGAGTGGATGCCACACGTAGCCTTGCAGGAGTTTGACCGCGCGGGGGCCGTCCGTCGGCTCCTCCCATAGGTCTCGGTCGTCACGAAGTGCGCTCATCTGGGCCACGTTACAGCGGGTGTGCCAGCCAGCGCGTTCGCGCCGGGTCGAGCGGTGGGCGGTGGCTAGCGCCAGCCCGGCGCCGTGAAGGCGCTGGGGATCTCGGCGTCGGGGAAGAGCTCTGTGAACCTGTCAGGGAAGCCGGGCCCGAACAGCACAGCGCGCAGGCCGAACCGCTTGGCGGCCTCGACGTTGCCTGCGTTGTCGTCGACGAACACCACTTCGGACGGCTCTTCGCCCAGGCCGTCCACCAGGGCCTGGTAGGCGGCGGGGTCTGGCTTCCTGACCCTGATCTCGTTGGAGAACACGAACGTCTCGACGCGGGAGAGCCGCGGGTCGTCTCGCACCAGGTCGCATAGCTCGGCGACGTTGTTCGAGAGCACGCCGAGCCTGAGGCGCGCCGGTAGCGCCGCCACGAGCGCGTACGTCTCGGGCCTCTCGCGCACCGCCCCGAGGAAGACCTTCCTGAACCGTTCGGGGTCTGTCCGGCTCGAGGTGGCCTCGGAGAACCTGCGGTGGAAGCCGTCCAAGCCGTGCGCGCCGGCCTCGAAGTCCACCATCAGGCGCAGGTAGGTCGGCTCGAGCTCGTCGGCGGACACGCCAATCAGGTCCGCGAGCGCCACCACTGCGTTCGAGTCGAACGTGCCGACCGTGAAGACGCCGCCCCAGTCGAACGCGACGGCCTTGGGACCGCCGGGGCTCACAGGTTGGCGTTGGGCGCCACGCGCCCGCCCGGCCCACCGGCGTCCGTCGAGGGCGCCAGCTCCTCGCGGTACCAGTTGAAGAACGTGACGATGAACGTGATGCCGAAGGCGAACAAGCCGAGCACCTTCATCACGACGCCTGCCAGCGCCTGGTCCTCGAGCACCGCCAGCCCGAACGCTCGGGTGGGGATGACCGCGTACTGCCGGTACAGAGGTATGTCGGAGAAGGTCACGCCGGCGAAGATCGGGATCTGCGCGACAGGCAGAAGGAAGGTGTAGGCCAGACGCGGCAGGAACGCCGGCTTGGGAAGCTCGGGCAGCCCGCCGATGAGCGGCCACCACATCATCAGCGAGGCGACCAGGATCACGAAGTGGACCGCGTGGTGCAAGGACGTGTTGGCGAGGGCCACGTCGTAGATGGCAGGCACGTGATAGATGGCCATCACCAGGCTGAACGCGAAGAAGGTGACGACCGGGTTGAGCAGCACCCGGGAGACGGGGAGCGTCCTGCGGTTGGCGAGCACCGCGCGCAGCAGCCAGGTCGGGATCCCCACGAGGATCACAGGCGCCACGGCGTACGACAGCAGCAGGTGCTGGATCATATGCGCCGAGAGCAGGTAGCGCTCAGCCAGGTCGTGGAGCGGCGAGCCCTCGTTCAGGTAGAGGAGGACGAGCCCCAGCCCGAACACGACCGCCCTGCCCTTGGGATACGGAGTTCCCGGTGCCAGGCGGCTGCGCAGAGGGCCGACCGCCAGGTAGTACGTGACCGCGGCGGCGACGATCCCGCCCAAGAGGACGGGACCGTACTGCCAGCCGAGGAAGAGCGGGTCGTTCATGGCCTAAGGGTAGGCCGCGTCAGTCCAGGCCGAGCTCGGCCCGGATACCGTGCACGTCGCCGGCTGCCAGGCCGTCGCCGCGGTGACCTGCGATGTCTGCCGCCGCGTACGGCACGAAGCCGTCCGGCGCGTCGCCGAGATCGGCGATCACATGGTTGAGGACGTTGGCGATCTGGTCGTCGCTGAGCTGTGCCCACGCCGGCATGAAACCGTTGTACGTCATGCCCTCGACCTGTATCTGCCCGGTAAGCCCGAACAGCAGTACCTGCGGGAGGTACTCGTCGCCACCGGCAGCGTAGACGTCGGCCGCGTGCCCAGCGAGCGGCGGGAAGGCGCCCGGGATGCCCTGGCCGGCGGCCTGGTGGCAGCCGACGCAGTTGGCGTTGTAGACCTGCGTCCCCATGTCGCGGTCCCACTCGGCAGCGGCCACCGGCTCTTCGGCGGCAGCCTCGCCGGCGTCGTCGGCGGCCGTCTCATCGGCCTCTGCAGGCTCGGCTCCGGCTACCTCGCCCTCGCCTGCAGGCTCCTCGTCGGTCCCGGCAGCGGTGTCGACGGGCCCCTCGGCTCCGGCTACCTCGTAAGTCGAGGCGTCGTTGGAGGCGAGAGGGGCCTCGATCTGGGTGGCACGGTCGGCCGGGGCCGGCACGTCGGCGCGTTCGGAGGCGGGGCGCGAGCGTCCGTCGGTGGTTATGAGCTCCTCGACGTCTGCGGGTACATGCGCCTCGCCGTGAACGGCAGCGCCCTCTAGCGCCTCTGCCCGGTCGCGCGCCTCGTTGTACGACATCGCGCGAGGCAGGATGAACATGGCCGTCATGGCTATGAACGTCGCCAGCGCGATGACCATGCCCGACGTGAAGAAGCCTGAGTACATGCGGTCGTCGCCCTTGAGGTGCATGAAGAACATGACGACCAGGATGAACTTGAGCACCGACAGGACGGCCAGGACGACGAACGTCATTGTCTGGCCGAGCCAGGCCTGCGGGTACTCGACGATGGCGAACTCGGCGTACGTGATCACGCCGAGGATCAGGACGATCAGGGTGTAAGTGCCTACTGCACCTTTATGGTTCTTGGCCATCTCAGCTTTCCCGGCTCACACGAACTCGACGAGGTAGACGACCGTGAAGATCACGATCCAGACGATGTCGACGAAGTGCCAGTAGAGGCCCGCGATCTCGAGGTACACAGCGTCCTTGCTGCTCGTGGGCCTGACGTAAGACTGGATCAGGAACGATAGCAGCCACAGCACCCCGCCGGCGACGTGGATGCCGTGCGTGCCCGTGAGGATGAAGAACGTAGTGCCGAAGAGGCTGTGGTGGATCGAGAGGCCGGCGTTGACGAAGTGCACGAACTCGTAGACCTGGAAGCCTAGGAAGATCGAGCCGAACAGCGCTACCCCGAAGGTCCAGAGCCGGAACTTGGGGATGTCGTCGATGCGCAACGAGTGCAGAGCCAACACCATCAGGAAGCTCGACACCAGGAGCACGAACGAGCTGACGGTGGTCAGCGGGATGTCGAAGACGTCGATGGGGAAGGGCGGGACCAGGCTGCGGTTGTGGTACGCGAGGTAGGTCCCGATGAGCGCGCCGAACATCATGCAGTCGGACGCCAGGAAGACCCACATGAGCAGCTTGACGTCCGGCAGGCGCGTGCTGCGCCAGCCCTGAGCGGTCATTGCTCCCCTCGAGCCGGGTTGCCCTGGCTGGCCCTGGGTCACCGGATGCGTGTGGGCGCCGTGCGCCGCTACGTCTGCCGGGGCGCTCACGCCGCACCCCCTTCGAGCTCGGGGTGCACGTGGTGGCCACCGATACCTTCGAAGGCCCAGCCGAAGATCGTGAAGATGAAGACGAACCCGCTGATGATCGCGAGGATCCAGTTGTCGTAGATAAGACCGTAGGAGCCAACGATTATCGCTCCAGAGGCCAGTATCGGCCACCAGGACTGACCCGGGATGTGTATCCCGCCTGCGTCGTACTCCCTACCGGCGGTCTTCGGGTCTATGGGCTCGACGTTGAGCGTCTCGGGGTGCTTGTACGCCCAGAGGGCATCAAGCGAGTTCACGACCGGCTGTGTGGCGAAGTTGTAGTAAGGGGGCGGGGACGTCGTCGCCCACTCGAGCGTACGGGCGTCCCACGGGTCGTTGCCGGCGGGCTTGCCCGACCTGAACCCTTGGATCACGTTGATGAGGAACAGGACCATGCCGACGCCCATGATGAAGGTCCCGAACGTCGACATGAAGTTCCAGAGCTCGAGCCCGATGCCTGCCGGGTAGGTCTGGATCCGCCGCGGCATGCCCATGAGCCCTGCGAGGTGCTGAGGGAAGAAGATGGTGTGGAACCCGAGCACGACGAACCAGAACGCGGCCTTGCCGAGGCGTTCGTCCAGGAGCTTGCCGGTCATCTTCGGGAACCAGTAGTAGATGGCTCCGAGGAACGTGAGGAGGGCGCCGCCGCCCATCACGTAGTGGAAGTGCGCGACGACGAAGTACGTGTCGTGGACCTGGGCGTCGAACGTCGGCATGGCGACCATGATCCCGGTTATGCCGCCGAGCGTGAACGTGACGATGAACGCCAGGCAGTACATGAGGGACGTCGTGAACCTGATGTTCCCACCCCACAACGTTCCCAGCCAGTTGAAGATCTTGATGCCTGTCGGGATCCCGATGATGAACGACGTCAAGGAGAAGGCCGTGTTGACGACGGGGCCAAGCCCGGTGGTGAACATGTGGTGCGTCCAGACGGCGAAGCCCATGAACGCGATCAGGATGCTGGCCAGGATCATGACCGGGTAGCCGAACAGCGGCTTGCGGCTGAACGTCGGCACCATCTCGGAGATCATGCCGAAGGCGGGCAGGATGATGATGTAGACCTCAGGGTGACCGAAGATCCAGAACAGGTGTTGCCACAAGATGGGCAACCCTCCCGCGGCAGGCTCGTAGAAGAGCGTGCCGAACGTGCGGTCGGTGATGATCTGGACGAAGGCGATCGTGAGCGGCGGGAACGCGAAGATGATCATGAAGGACGTGATCAGCATCAGCCAGGGGAAGACGGGCATGCGCATGAACGTCATGCCTGGCGCACGCATGTTCACGATCGTGACGATCAGGTTCATGGCGGTGACCGTGGTGCCGATGCCGCTGATGAGCAGGCCGAAGGCGTAGAAGTCCACCCCGTGGCCGGGGTTGTTGCTGAGGGTGGTCAACGGGGCGTAGCCCGTCCAGCCCATGTCCGGCGCCCCGCCGAGGAAGAAGCTCGAGTAGATCATCAGGCCGCCCATGGAGTAGA
>CAZFAQ010000045.1:0-14152 GCA_964517055.1 uncultured bacterium
AGAGGCGAAGGTGGAACAGACCATCAACCGCGGGTTGGACGGCGTCAACATCGACACCAGTTCGATCTGCTTCATCGACGGCGGCAAGGGTGAGCTCATCTACCGCGGTTACGACATCCGCGAGCTGGCCGACAAGGCGAGCTTCGAGGAGGTCGTCCACCTGCTGTGGCACGACGACCTGCCGAACGCGGGCCAGCTGGAGAGCCTGCGCGCGGACCTGAGCGGCGCGTTCCGAGTGCCGAGCCAGGTCTACGACCTGCTCAAGGCCATGCCGGCCGGCGTCGACCCGATGCACGCCGTCACCCCCGCGGTCGCTTTGCTCGGGGCGCTCGACCCGGACGCCGACGGCGTCGAGTCCGAGAACGTCAGAAGGGTCGGCAAGCAGCTCCTCGCCCAGTTCCCCACCATCGTGGCCGCGATCCAGCGCACCAGACAGGGCCTGGAGCCCGTCGAGCCCCGTGACGACCTGAGCATCGCAGGCAACTTCCTCTACATGCTCACCGGCGAGCTGCCGACGGAGGCAGCGACCAACGTCATGGACGTCGCCCTCGTGCTGCACGCGGAGCACGGCTCGAACGCCAGCACCTTCGTGGCACGCGCCACGGCCTCGACCCTCACCGACGTTTACAGCGCCATCACCGCCGCCACCGCCGCCCTCAAGGGCCCACTGCACGGCGGTGCGAACGAGGCCGTCATGGAAGCGCTCGAGAAGATCGGCAGCGTCGAGGGCGTCGAGGGCTACGTGCTCGACATCCTCTCGCGGCCTGGCGGCCGCGTGATGGGCTTCGGCCACCGCGTCTACCGTGTCCTCGACCCACGCGCGGTCATCCTCAAGGAGGTCAGCCGGAGGCTGGCGGAGGAGTCTGGCGAGAGCAAGTGGTTCGAGATGAGCCTCGAGATGGAACGCGTGATGGAGCGCGAGATGGAGAGGAAGGGCAAGCAGGTCCGCCCCAACGTCGACTTCTTCAGCGCCTCCGTGTACCGCATGCTGGGCTTCCCGTCGGACATGTACACGCCGATCTTCGCGGTCGCGCGGGTGGCTGGCTGGATGGCGCACCTATACGAGCAGTACGCGGACAACCGGTTGATGCGGCCCAGGCTCGTCTACGAGGGTCCGCGCGACAAGCGGTTCGTGCCGGTCGAGCGGCGGGGGTAACTCCTCACCGTTAGGCGACTGGCATGGAACTGTCGTTGATCGGGCCTAGCGCGCCGCCAGCGCCCGGACTTCCAGCCCAGCTATGAACGCCTGGACCCACTCCGAGTAGCGCTGCGGACCGACGGAGTTCCACGCCTCGACGTGCTCGACGCCCTCCAGCCGGTGGTAGGTGACCGGCACACGCAGGGCGTCGACGAAGGCGTCGACCGACGCCACTGGCACCGTGGAGTCGGCGGTGCCGGCAATCACCATCACGGGCACCGGCACCTCGGCCGCGTCGTCGGCCTGCACCAGGTCGCCGAAGTCTGCCCCTGTCCGCCAGCCTGCTACCAGCAGCGCCAGGCGCGTCAGCACCCCAGGCAGCGGCAGACCGGCCTTCTCGGCGCCAAGGCGCACCGTCGCGAACACGTCGACAAGCGGGGAGTCTAGGACCACCCCTACGACCTCTGGCAGGTCGGCCGGCCAGCGCTCAAGCGCCTCAAGAGCTACGGCCCCACCCATCGAGATGCCGAACAGGACGATGCGGTCGACGCCGCGACCAGCGAGCTCACGTGCGCCCGCCAGGGCGTCCTCCCACTCGCTGGCGCCGTAGTGGTAGAGGCCGTCCGGGCTGGCGTCAGAGGTGTCGTGGTTCCTGTACGACTGGGCCAGGACGTGCATGCCCTGGGCGTGGAAGGCCGGTATGTACCGCAGCGTCTCGATGAGCTCGCCACGGCGGCGGCCGTGGAGCATCACCACTCCGGTGCCGGAAGACTCCTGGGGCGCCGGCACGTACCAGGCCGGGATCTCCCCCACCGGTCCCTGCAGGCGCAGGGCCTCGTGGTCGAGCCCCAACGCGGTCTTGGGGTCCGTCCGGTACACGAAGTTGTCGATCCGCGCGGGTGTGCCGGCCGGTGGAAGCTGGCCCTGGACGACGCTCAGGCGCCGCGTCACGCTGGCAGGGTCGTCGGCGACGATAGTCCCCAGGCGCCCGTAACCGCCCTCCCAGACGAGGCCATAGGTGCCGACGACGTCGATGCGGGCGTGCTGCGCCGGGTCTTCCAGGCGCGGCAACGTCACCCGCGGGTCGGGGGCGGTGCTCGAGGCCAGGACCTCGAACTCGGGCATGAGGCCGTACGGGGCGGGGACGATCACCCGGCTCGAGAAGACCCAGCCGACCGCGAACAGGATGGCCGCCAGCAGCGCCAGCACGAGCAGGGCTGTCAGCACCCTCTGCATCACCACCCGACCCGACCGAACGTGGCGTGGCGGTCTGGGCTCGTCGAGTACATGACGACGGGCACGCCCGTCACCTCCTCGATGAGCTCGAGGTAGCCGTGGACCTCCTTCGGCAGGGCGGACCTGGAGTCCAGGCCCGTCAGGTCGCCCCAACCTGGCAGGTCGCGGTAGATGGGCTCGCCGGCGTCGTCGTACCCGACGCCGACGCGAACGGTGTCGAGGCCAGCCAGCACGTCGAGCTTGGTGAACACGAGGCCGTCGAAGCCGTTGAGCTCGCAGGCGTAGCGGAGCTGAGCGAGGTCGAGCCATCCGACCCGCCGCGGCCGGCCCGTGGTCGTCCCGAACTCGTCCCACTGGTTGGAGCCGCTGCCGCGCAGGCGGGCCGCCAGGGCCTCGTCCTGTATCTCGGTCGGGAACGGCCCGTGGCCGACCCGCGTCGTGAAGGCCTTGACCACGCCATGCACCTGGTCGAGGGCTTTGTGGCTGACGCCGGCGCCCACCACGATGCCGCCGACGGTGGGATGGCTGCTCGTCACGTACGGGTAGGTGCCGTAGCCGACGTCGAGCATCGTGCCCTGGCCGCCCTCGAACAGGACCCGTTCGCCGCGGGCCAAAGCCTCCCTAGCCATGGCGCCCGTGTCGCGCACGTGGCCGGCTATCCGCGACCTGACCGGCTCGAGCTCGGCCATGGCAGCGTCGACCGTCGTCCACCCGACCCTCGCTGTCGAGTTCGGCTTGGCCTCCAGGAGTCGGCCCAGGCGCTCGCGCAGGACGGCCTCATCCACGAGGTCGCCTGCCCGCAGGCCGACGCGCCGCGCCTTGTCGGAGTAAGCGGGCCCGATGCCCCTGCCCGTCGTGCCGACGAAGCCACCGCCCTCGTCGTTCTTCTTGTGATGCGGCAGCACGAGGTGAGCCTCGTGCGAGATCCACACGTCCCCCGGGTCGCGCCGGGCGCTAAGTCCGTCGAGCTCGACCAGGAAGTCCCACGGGTCTATGACCATGCCGCCGCCGAGCACCGACGCTGGCCGGTCGTGAAGCGTGCCGCACGGGAGGTGGTGGAGCTTGAAGACGTCGCCACCCACGACGACCGTGTGGCCGGCGTTGGCCCCGCCCGAGTACCGCACGACGAGGTCCGCTTCGTCCGCCAGTGCGTCGACGACCTTGCCCTTGCCCTCGTCCCCCCACTGCGCGCCTAGGATCGCGATGCCAGGCACCCTGCCTCCTCGCCTGCAGCGCGCGTCGTCTAGGGGCGCGGCCGCCGGCGCCCAGGCGGCGGCGACGGACGTAGACTCCGCTCCACCATCTGGGCCGAGGCCAGAGTAACCTTAGCGCCATGAACCAGCCCGCCGCCCGCCCGACCGTGTTGCTCTCGACCTCGACAGTCCCGCGTACGACGTCGCTTCGGCGCGACGACGCGATGACGGGCAGGAACTACTCCGAGGCCGTGACGCTGGCCGGCGGGTTGCCGGTGATGGTCGCGAACCTGGAGGCCGGACTGGCCGAGGCGTACGCGCGCAACCACGACGCGCTGCTGCTCACGGGCGGCGGTGACATGGACCCTGGCATCTTCGGGGCGACCCCCGACCGTGACCTGGGTTCGGTCGACCCAGAGCGTGACGCGTTCGAACTGGCCCTGTACGCCGCGTTCCGTGAGGTCGGCAAGCCGGTCCTCGGCGTCTGCCGCGGCTGCCAGGTCATCAACGTGGCGCACGGGGGCCAGCTCCACCAGCACCTGCCGAGCGTCGATGGCACGCACCAGCACGACCAGCGCGACCTGCGCGGCTTCCCGTCCCACCCTGTGGAACTCGTGGCAGGCAGCCGGCTGGCGAGCGCGTACGGAGCCACCAGGGTGACCACGAACAGCTACCACCACCAGGCGATCTCCGAGCTCGGAGCGGGCCTCAGCGCGGTGGCGCGTGCGGCCGACGGCGTCGTCGAGGCGATCGAGGCGACGAACGGGCCCACGGTCGTCGCCGTCCAGTGGCACCCCGAGATGATGTTCAGGACTTATCCCGAGCACCTCGCACCCTTCCGCGTGCTGATCGAGGCGACGACAGCGCAACTCGTGGGCTGAGTCAACTTTTCCTGTTACACTTCCGCGCATGTTCTCAGCGGTGACAGGAGGTGGTGCCGTGGAAGACGGCTATGGCTACTTCCGCTTGACCCCCTCCACACGCGCCGGCGACACCCTTCACAGCAGCAGCTAACGGGGCCAGCGCGACCGCCTGGGCGCATTCCCGGCGCCCTCATGTAGAACCCACAGCGCGAGAGAAGGTCCCATGGTCATCGTCATGCGAAAGGACGCCGACGAGGCGTCGGTAAGCAAGGTCCTGTCCGAGGTCGAGAGCCTCGGATTCACCCCCCACGTCAGCGCGGGCGAGTCGCGCACCCTCATCGGCGCGATCGGGCCGGCCCCGACCGAGGAGCTGAGGGAGCACTTCTCGGGCCTCGGCGGCGTCGAGACCGTCGTGCGCATAACCAAGCCGTTCAAGCTGGCGTCACGCGAGTTCAGGCACGACGACTCGTTCGTGATGATCGGCGACGTCAAGACGGGCAACGGCCGTTTCGTCGTGGCGGCCGGCCCATGCGGGGTCGAGAGCCGCGAGCAGACGCTCCAGGCCGCCGACATCGTCAAGGTCGGCGGCGGCCAGGTCCTGCGCGGCGGCGCGTACAAGCCGCGTACCAGCCCCTACGCTTTCCAGGGACTGGGAGAGCAGGGGCTCGAGATACTCGCGGAAGCCCGTGAGAACACGGGCCTACCCATCGTCACCGAGGTGACGGCGCCCGAGCTCGTCGACAAGGTCGCCGAGACCGCCGACATGCTCCAGGTGGGCGCGCGCAACACCCAGAACTTCGCGCTGCTGGCCGCCGTCGGGCGGGCAGGCAAGCCTGTGCTGTTCAAGCGCGGCATGTCGACGTCGATAACCGAGTTCCTGCAAGCAGCCGAGTACATCCTGTCCCAGGGCAACCCGAACGTGGTCCTGTGCGAGCGCGGCATCCGCACCTTCGAGACCTCGACGCGGTTCACGCTGGACGTAGCTGCCGTGCCTGTCCTGAAGGAGCTAACGCACCTGCCCGTCTGGGTGGACCCCAGCCACGCCGCCGGCAAGCGCTCGCTGGTCACGTCGCTGGCGCTGGCAGGCGCGGCCGCGGGCGCGGACGGCATCATCGTCGAGGTGCACCCCAAGCCAGAGGAGGCCAAGTCGGACGCGGCACAGCAACTGGACGCGGACGAGTTCGCGACGCTGATGGCTCGCCTCGGGCCAGTGGTAGAGGCGCTCGGGAAGTCGCTCTGAGCGACGCCATGACGGTGCCAGAGACGCCCAGGCTCGGCACGCTCGCGGTCGCGGGAGTAGGGCTCATCGGCGGTTCGGTGGCGCTGAGCGCGCGCGAGCGCGGCCTGGCCGACCTCGTCATCGGCTTCGACCACGACGCGGTGACTCTGGACGCGGCGCTCGGGATGGGGGCGATCGACGAGGCCAGGCTCGAGCCGGGCGACTGGTTGAGGCAGGTCGACCTGCTGGTGCTGGCGGCGCCGACCAAGTCGTTGCCAGCCATGGCGACCGCCCTGCTGCCGCACCTCGGCGCGGGGGCCGTGGTGACAGACGTCGGCAGCGTGAAGCGCTCGGTGACCGACGCGGTGGGGGCGATCAGTTGGCCAGGCGGCGGCGGCCGATTCGTGGGAGGGCACCCCATGGCGGGCAGCGAACGCGCCGGCGTCCTGAACGCCGACCCAGGTCTCCTCGAGAACGCGATCTGGGTCCTGACGCCCGGTGACGACGTGGCTCCTGATACCCTCGACCTCGTGCGGTCGTTCGTCGAGGCCCTCGGCGCCAGGCCGCTGGTGACGACCCCAGACAAGCACGACGAGCTGGTGGCCGCGGTCAGTCACCTCCCGTACCTGGCCGCGGTGGCCCTCACGACCCTCGTCGACGAGGGCGATGACCGCGGCCTCAAGTCGTTGCTGGCGGCCGGTGGCTTCCGCGACCTGACGCGCGTCGCCAGCGGCGACCCGCGCATGAGCCGCGACATGATCGCGGACAACGCCGGGCCTGTGCGGTCTGCCTTGCGGTCGTTCCGGTCCGTGCTGGACGAGCTGGAGAGCGTGCTGGAAGACTCGGAGGCGTTGCTGGAGCGGGCTCAGGCCGCCAAACGGGCGCGCGACGCCGTGCCCGTCGTCAAGAGAGGGCTGCTCGCCTCCCGCTGGGAGCTGGTCGTGGCAGTGCTAGACCGCCCCGGCGAGTTCGCCCGCATCACGGCGGCGCTGGCGGAGGCCAGCGTGAACATCAAGGACCTGGAGGTCTTGAGCGTCCGCGAGTCGGGCGGCGCAGTGCGCCTGGCGTTCGAGGACCCCTCCTCGTTGGCCGCCGGGCGGGCGGCGCTGGAGGCGGCAGGGTACTCGGTGCGCAGCCGCAACGGCGGGTAGCTTCTCTTCGTGGCGGGTGCGGCTCGTCGAGCGGATGCATCGGCCGGCGAGCCCCGGCCCGGGCGTCGCCGCTAACCTGACCTGATGACCTCCTCCCGCGACGTCCTGTTCGACCTGGCCGTGAACAAGGCCGCCGAGTACGTGCTACGGCTGGGCCTAGTCTCCAAGGACCCAGTTGAGGTACGTCAGGGCCTAGAGGTCTGGTACCTCAAGACCCGCTTCGCGTACCGGGTGCCGCTGGAAGAGGTCGCCGTGGCGGTGGCTGTTAGGCCGTCCGAGGGTGCCGTCTCGTGGACCGGTGGCCGTGCTGGCGCGTGGCAGGTCGACCCCGACCCGGGAGCGTCGGGCGCGTAGCCGCCCCGCCGCGGTCCTCATGCGACTATCAGGGCGTGGGCAGGAAGGCGAGGCGCAAGCCGGCACCAAAGCCGTCACCTGAACGTGAGCGGGAGCGGCAGGAGCGGGCCTGCAAGGGCAAGAAGCGGTATCGAAACGCGCAGGAGGCGCGGGCGGCCCAGCAGTACGTCAGCCTGGCCTACGCCAACGACAAGGGTATCTACGAGTGCGAGTTCTGCGGCGGATGGCACCTGGGTGGGCGGCCGCTGGAGCTCTGACCTTGGCGACGCGTAGGTTAGAAGCTCATGCCCCTAGAGTACGAACCTCTCCGGCGCTGACCTGGCGAGCGAACGCGCGCCCGATCATCCACTCCGAGGTCGCACGCCTATGTAAGTAAGTGTTGACTTACCGTTAGCTGCCACTTACGCTAGGGCGATGCCCGCGGCTGAGAAGCTCACTGCTCTCTCCGACGAGACGCGACGACAGGTGTTCGAGGCCGTGCTCAGAGGGCCAACTCCTGTGAGTCGGATCGCCGCCGGATTACCGGTCAGCCGACCCGCGGTCTCGCAGCACCTGCGTGTGCTTCTGGAAGCGGGCCTCGTCACGGCCGAGCAACAGGGTACGAGCCGCATCTATCAGGTCGACAAGGACGGGCTGGAGGAGCTGCGTGAGTGGCTCGAGGACATATGGGAAGACGCGCTGGACGCCTATGAAGCGGCCGCGCGGAAGGAGCACGCGATGACCCATACGAACCGCACGGTCGCTCCCGTGACCAAGGAGCGCAGGGTGCCCTTGCCGCCAGGCGAGGCCTTCGACCTGTTCACGCGGCGCATAGGTGAGTGGTGGCCAGTGGCCACGCACTCCATAGAGGGTGACGGCGTCGCCGAGCTCAGGTTCGAGGGGCGAGTCGGCGGGCGGCTGGTCGAGGTCGCGAAGGACGGCACCGAGTGGAGCTGGGGCGAGGTGCTCGCCTGGAACCCCCCACACCGGTTCGTGGTCTCGTGGCACCCGAGCAAGGAGCCGACCGCGGCCTCCATCCTAGAGGTCCGGTTCACCGAGGCGCCCGGAGGAGGAACCGAGCTATACGTCGAGCACCGTGGCTGGGAGGAGTTCGGCGACCGAGCCGAGGAGCTACGCGGTCAGTACGAGCCGGGGTGGGACTTCGTGTTGCGGGGGTTCGAGGAGGCGGCGGGGCTCTCTAAGCGAGACGCCTGATAACAGCAAGCTCTCACACTACGGGCTCGTCCACAGCCGCAACCCGCAATGCCGAGCGGCATCGGCGAAGTCCTTGTCGGTGCTCAACAGACCAACAGTGCTGACCTCAACTGGTCGGTCGAGGTCAAGGGCACTGACAGGGACGACCTACACCGCGGCTAACAACCTCGTAGCTAGGCTTGTCGACATCGGTGAGCCCAGTCGTCCCCCGCAACCTCCGCCGCCTTCTCGTCGTCGCCTTCATCGGTGGCACCCTCGGCGGCCTCCTCGTTCGCACGTTCTTCCCTCAGCTCGACGCGCTCACCAAGGTGCTCCAGATCATCGGGCCGCTATCCGGCGCGTTCCTCTTCGGATGGGGTTGGAACCAGCTGAACCCTCAAGGGCTCGACGAGCGCCAACAGCAGGTCCGTTACGACGTCTACCTGCGGTCGTTCCTGGTGCTGGCCATGGTCGTACTTGTGGTGCCAGTGCTGATGATCATCCTGTACCTCGTCTCGGAGCCGACCGCACGGAACGTCATCGCTACGCTCACGAACTCGCTCCAGGGCCCGATGGACTTCGTATGGGCAGCCTTCGCGCTGATTCCGCTGGTGGGGTTGCTGCCGTGGGCGATGCTCGCCTGGCTCCAGCCCGACCCAAGAGGCGATGACTCGGTTCAGGGCACGAACTAGCGCAACATCAGCTCGAACTCGCCTGCTGCGTTGACAGCCCCATCACCCACGGCACGGATCTCTTGAGCAGCTCGCGTCGCCGCCGCCAGGTAAGCAGGGTCTCTCAGGACCTCGCTCGCGGCGGCGGCGATGTCGTCGGGGGCGTTGTCCACCGGCACGCGCCGCCCCAGCCCGAGGGCCTCGACGCGCCGTGCGATGAACTCCTGGTCGCGGCCGAGAGGCATGCACAGGAGCGGCACGCCGTGTGCGAGCGCCGTCATGACGGAGCCGTGCCCAGCGTGCGTGATCACGAGTGAAGCATGCGGCAGGACGGAGCCATGAGGCACCCAGTCCCGGACCTCGACGTTCGGAGCCTGCGGCAGCGCGCCCGCGGCCACGGCCGGTCCCACGGTGACGAGTGCCCTGACGGGCAGAGAACCGAGCGCCACGACGACTCTTCGGAGCGCGTCCTCCTGCCCCATCGCCGTGGTGCTGAACGCCACGAGGACGAGCGGCGGCGACCCTTCGGCCCCGGCCACGACACGCTCGGCTAGGCCCGATCCGTCCGCGGTACCGCGCAGATCTACGAGGGCCTGCAAGGAGGGCTGTCCCACTGGCCCGACGTAGCGCAGGCTCGACATGGTCTCCAACCTCGGCAACGTGACGTCGAGGAGCCGCGTGCTGGTCACCAGAACCCCTGAAGCGTGAGCCCACATGTCCGTCACCGAGGCGACCGGCTCAAGACCCGAACGCTGGCGCATGAGGTTCATTGGACGCAGCAGCGTCTCGTCCCAGAAGGGCACGAACCAGCCAGGAAGCGTGTGGACCAGCACGGCGGACGGGAGCTTCAGCGTCTCAGCCGTCGCCTGGGACGAAGCCAGGAAGCAGTCGATGACCACGAGGTCAGGTCGGTCGCCACCCACTTCCGCCTCGATGTCACGCACGTATCCTTCACCCAGGAACACCTCTCCCTGTCGACGCTGCGACTCCTCGATGGGTAGGGGCTCGGTCGGGTCGAAGGCGAGGGCGTGCTTGGTCGGCCTGAAGCTCAAGCCGTGACGCCGGATGGCGTCGGCAAGGCGCTCGGGAGCCAGACATCTGACACGATGGCCGCGGCCCGCCAGCTCCCGACCTATCCCCAGGACCGGCGGGACGTTCCCGCCGCCATCCCACATGACCATCAGGACGTCCATGTCTTCCTCTGCTGACGGGAGCGGCTGGTCGCCGCGGTGCCCGCGTGTGAGCACCACTATGCGGCGCGACGGAGGCGGCCATGCGGCGGCGGGCGCTCGCCCCCTGTCTTGAGGCATCATTGGGGGACACCGCGCCAGGCGCAGAACGTCCCTACTGGAGGCCCTCGATGTCACGACCCGTAACCCTGTTCACCGGCCAATGGGCAGACCTTCCTCTCGCAGAGCTGGCGCCGCTGGCCAAGGACATGGGCTACGACGGGCTCGAGCTCGCCTGCTGGGGAGACCACTTCGACGTGAGCCGGGCTGCCGACGAGCCGGTCTACGCCGAAGGCCAGCGGGAGCTGCTGGCGAAGCTCGGGCTCGAGCTGTACGCCATCTCCAACCACCTCGTCGGCCAGGCGGTCTGCGACCCAATCGACGCTAGGCACCGCGAGATCCTGCCTGCACACGTCTGGGGCGATGGCGACCCAGAGGGGGTCAAACAGCGCGCCGCCGAGGAGATGATCCTCACCGGTCGAGCCGCAGCCAACCTCGGGCTGAAGGTGGTCAACGGCTTCACAGGCTCCTCGGTCTGGGGCTCCCTCTACGCCTTCCCGCCCACCTCGCAGGAGTACTGGCAAGCCGGGTTCGACGACTTCGCCCGTCGCTTCACCCCCATCCTGGACGCGTACGCCGACCTCGGTATCAGGTTCGGGCTCGAGGTGCACCCGACCGAGATCGCGTTCGACATCGCGTCGGCAGATCGCGCCATCGAAGCTGTCGGAGGCCACCCCGCGTTCGGCTTCAACTACGACCCATCGCACCTGGCCTACCAGGGCGTCGACTACGTCGGCTTCCTGCGCCGATTCCCTGACCGCATCGTGCACGTCCACATGAAGGACGTCTGGTGGGGACGTGGCACCGGCGAGGCGGGCGTCTTCGGCGGCCACACAGAGTTCGGAGACCCGCGGCGCTACTGGGACTTCCGCAGCTTGGGGCGTGGCGACGTCGACTTCGAGGAGATCATCGTGGCGCTCAACGACATCGGTTACGACGGGCCGCTGTCGGTCGAGTGGGAGGACGTGCGCATGGACCGCGTCCACGGCGCGACCGAGTCTGCCGCGTTCTGCAGGCACATAGACTTCGCGCCGTCTGCCACGGCGTTCGACGCGGCGTTCGGGAACCGCTCGTGACCCGCCGCCTGCGCTACGGCATGGTCGGCGGCGGCGAGGGCGCGTTCATCGGCGGGGTCCATAGGCACGCCATGGCGCTCGACCACCTCTACGAGCTCACCGCCGGCGCGCTCTCCTCAACGCCCGAGAGAGCCAGGCGCTCGGGCGAAGCGCTGGGTCTAGCCCCAGACCGCAACTACCCGACGTGGGAGGCGATGCTAGATGGCGAGCTGAAGCGGCCGGCGGGCGACCGGATAGACCTCGCCGTCATCGTGACGCCCAACCACGTGCACTACCCGGTGGCCAAGGCGTTCGCCGAGGCCGGCATCAACGTCGTCTCGGACAAGCCGCTCGTGCACACCAGCGAGCAGGCGCAGGACCTGGTCGAGACCACGCGCCGGACCGGTGTGGTCTTCGCCGTGACCTACAACTACACCGGCTACCCGATGGTCAAGGAGGCTCGCGAGCGTGTCAGGCGTGGTGACCTCGGAGCGCTGCGCAAGGTGGTCGTCGGCTACCACCAGGGTTGGCTCGCGACGAACGTCGAGGAGTCGGGGGCGAAACAGGCCGAGTGGCGCACCGATCCAGCCCGCAGTGGCGCGGCTGGGGCCATAGGCGACATCGGCTCGCACGCCGAGAACCTCGTGTCCACAGTTACGGGCCTGAAGCTAGAGGCGATCTGCGCCGACCTGACGACGTTCGTGCCAGGCCGCCGCCTAGACGACGACGGCAACCTGCTTCTGCGGTTCGAGGGCGGGGCGAAGGGCGTGATGATCGCGTCGCAGGTCGCGACCGGACGCGAGAACGACCTAGAGCTCAACGTGTACGGCGAGAAGGGCGCGCTGACCTGGCGTCAGGAGGACCCGAACGCACTGTGGTTCGCCCCGCTTGAGGGCCCGGTCGAGCTGTTGCGGCGCGGCAACCCGTACCTCAGCCAGCCGGCGCAACGCGCCTCACGGCTGCCGTCAGGCCACCCGGAGGCGTTCCTAGAGGCGTTCGCGAACGTCTACCGGGAGGTGCACGCCGCCGTCCTGCGGCGTGAACGCGGCCTGGACGTGACAGGTGACTATCCCAGCGTCGAGGACGGCGCACGCGGCGTGCGCTTCATCGAGCGGACCGTGCAGAGCGCGGCCAGCGATGCCAAGTGGACGGTGTTCTAGGGGTGGCTGCCGCGCTCTCGCGGCAAGCCCTCGCAAGGTACGCGGCGATCGGCTCTTGGGACTAGCTCCTACTCGCCATCCTCGACTGAGAACACGATGTGACCGTCAACGACATGCGTGTCCTCAGAGAGCACGCGCCACATGAGCACGTAGTGGCCTGGGGACAGCGGCTCACTCAGGGTCAGCTTCACCTGCGACCGGTCGCCCTCGACCGAGACCGCCTCGACAGCCGCCTCTTCCTCACCGCCTGGCGCCCCGCCGAGGTAGGGGCCTACGACCGCCGAGGCCAGACCGTTGAGGCGCAGTCGCGCGTTGTCGGCCGACAGGTCCACCTCTGCGTCCAGCCGCACCAGCCTGAACACCGAGAAGTCGACCTCGACGCCCTCGGTGAAGCTCAACAAGAGCGTCTCTGGCGACGCTGTGAGGACGGCTCCGTCCTCCGGCTCGCTGGTGGTGAGCACCGCGTGCGCGCTAGCTGTGGCCAGAACCGCGATCAGCAGGCCGGTCAGGGCCCTGGGCAGCGCCCTCACGGCAAGGAGATGCTCGCCGGGTCGCTAACGACCGGGTCGCTGTGGGCGACGTCGACGCCCGAGTACACCTCGTCGAACTCGAACTCACCGACGAAGCCGTGCAGGCGCACGTCGTAGTTGCCGACGGCGGTCGGACGGAAGTCTGCCAGGTACAGGCCCGGCGTGCCGTGCACCGTGCGAAGCGTCAGTTCGAGGACCGCGCCGTCGGGTCCGAGCACCTCGACGACGAGGCTCGACTCGAGACCCACGACTGGCTCACCGGCCGCGTCCTTGGCGCTCAGCTCGACCTGTTCGATCTCGCCGACGTACAGAGGCGCGCCCACGAACCCGATCGTGAGCTCGTAGTCACCGTCCCCTGCCGTCTTGGTGACGTGAGCGAAGGCAACGGCCGCGAAGGCAGCGACCAGCACGACGCAAGCGCGTAGGAGTGGCTTGTTGAGGGGCTTGACCAGCATCGACTACCTCCGTGGCCCGGGCCGCTACTGCTGGCACGACGCGGTCGCAGACCACGAGATGCCCCGTCCCAGACCCAACGACCAACTCTACCCACGGTCCCACGAGACGAATGTCCCGGGTGGTCAGAGGCCTTGACGGACCGTTAACCGACGAGCCTGAAGAGCGCCGCCATCCCCTGACCGCCGCCCACGCACATCGAGATGATCCCGTGCTCGGCGCCTCGCCTCTTCATCTCTGCGAAGAGGTCTGCCGCGATTCGCGCGCCGGTGGCCCCAAGCGGGTGACCTATGGCGATGGCGCCGCCGTTGACGTTGAGCTTCTCGTCCGGGATGCCGAGCTCGGTCTGGCAGTAGTAAGCCTGACTGGCGAACGCCTCGTTGATCTCGATGAGGTCGACGTCGCCCAAGGTCATGCCGACCTTATTCAGAAGCTTGCGGATGGCAGGCACGGGGCCGATGCCCATGACCTCGGGCGGGACCCCGACCACCGCGGCCTGCACCAGCCTGGCGAGCGGGGTGAGACCGCGCGCCCGCGCGTCCTCCTCGGCCATCACGACCGTCATGGCGGCGCCGTCGTTGAGCGGGCTCGAGTTGCCGGCCGTCACCGTGGCGGCGTCGTCCTCAGCGAACACCGTCTTGAGCGTGGCGAGCTTCTCCATCGATGT
>CAZFAQ010000045.1:14252-17037 GCA_964517055.1 uncultured bacterium
GCGTTGCCGAGCAGGACGTCATCTACGGCGGCCGGCTCGAGTCCCGGGGTGCGCTCCAACGCCGCCCTGATCACGTGGGCGGCCAGGTCGTCTGGCCTCGTGTCCTTGAGCATGCCCTTGTGCGCCCTGCCGACGGGCGTCCTGATGGCTGTCGTGACTACCGCTTCTCGCATGACCCTCCAAAGCAGCGGCGCCCTCCCGCGCGAACGCGGCCGAGGGTCAACGCTACGCGCCCCGGTCCGTGCTCGACCAGGGCCTGATGAGTATGGCTCCGTCCTTGAGGAGCGCGACCTCTGGACCACGCCCGTTCGCCTCATCGTGGCCGGCCGCCTGCGCGACCGCACCGCCTATCCGTAGCTGTGGGCTGAGGATCCTCTCGGCCCAGATGAGTGCCTTCTCGTTGCCTCCGGCCCCCGCGTGGGCCAGGCCACGCAGCGTGCCGATCACGATGATGTCGTCGTTGGCCAGGACCTCGGCCCCGGCGTTGACGTCGCCGAGCACGACCACCGAGCCGTTCGACTCGATGCGCCCGCCGCTCCTCACGGTCCGCGCGATGATCACCGTCTCGCCCCTGGCCTGCAGCTTCCCGCTTGGTGGCCTCACGTCGGTGAACGTGCCGCCTGCGTCGCGCACGCGTCTAGCAACGGCCTCGACGACCTCGAAGGGGGTGCGGTCGGTGACCTCCACGGCCACCTTCTCCCGTATCAGCTCGGCATGGGCGGTCAACGACTCCTCTACCTTGGCGACGTCGTCGCCAGGCTCGAGGGTCAGCAGTATGCCGCCGCGCGTACCTCTGGCTTTCACTGTGAAGCAGACACCTCCACGCCCCTCAGCTCCCAGTACCCCTCGAGGAAGTCCCTGGCGACCGGGACGGAGACACGTGAACTGGAGCCACCGTACTCGATGAATACCACGACGGCTATCTCCGGCTCCTGGACGGGGCTGAAGCCCATGAACCAGGCGTGCGTCCAGTCTCCACCGCGGGGGGTCTGCGCGGTGCCTGTCTTGCCAGCCACCGTCCACGGGTAGACACGCGGCCCCATCGTGTTCGCCGACGGGTAGGCCGTGAACATCAGCTCCATGCCGTCGATGACGGTCTCCCAGTGGGCGCTCTCCAGGTGCTCCAGTTCGGGCTCCATGACCTGCTGCCCAACCTGCTTGACCAGGTGCGGTTGCGGCATGGCGCCGCGGTTCGCGATGGTGCTGACGAACTGGGCGAGCTGTATCGGGGTCGAGAGGACGTCACCTTGGCCGATGACGGTGTTCAGCGTGTAGCCGGGTAGCCAGCCGTGTCCGCGCTCGGCCCTGATCCAGTTGTCGTCCGGTATGCGGCCGCTCTTCTCGCCCATCAGCCCGACGCCCGTCAGCGACCCGAAGCCGAGTTCGCGTGCCGTCTCGACGAGGTCCTCGATGAAGGGCGCCCAGCCCGTCGTGAAGCCTGGTGTGTCGAAAGCCCCGTACCAGAAGTACGTGTTGCAGCTGTCGGCGATCGCGTCGTAAACGTCGTACGCGCCCTTGTCGTAGGTCGCCCAGTTCTGCCATGTGATGCCGCCGAAACGGAACCTGGCCGAGCACGGGTAGCGCGTGCTCGGCGTCGCCCAACCGTTGTCGAGCATCGTCAGGGCCGTGACGATCTTGAACGTCGAGGCTGGCTCGTACGCCTCGACCGAGCGGTTCGTGAGCGGCAGGTCGCGGTTCTGGAGGACCTCACCGACAGCCTCGGGGTCCGATGGCCGGTGCGTGAAGACGTTCTGGTCGTAGGTCGGCGCGCTCGCCATGGCCAGCACCTCGCCGGTGCGCGGGTCCATGGCGATGATCGCTCCCTTGGCGATGTCCTGGGTCGGCAGGCCGACTCGGATCCTGTCCTCGTTCACGTAAGAGAGCGACCCTGCCAGCACGTCCTCCGCGAGGCGCTGTAACTGCGGGTCTATGGTCAGCACGACGTCATAGCCTGGCTGCGCCGACCACAGGACGTGCGAGGCGATCTCGGCGCCTCGGTTATCTATCTCGACACGACGGGACCCTGCGTAGCCGAACAGCGCCGCCTCGTACGAGGCCTCGATGCCGGTGACGCCCACCAGGTCGTTGACCGAGTAGCCAGGGTTGTTGATGGGGTCGGCCTGCTGCGTGTAGCCGACGACCTGGGCAGCGAGGTTCGTCGGGTACGTGCGCTCGATGCGCTCACGAAGGTAGAGGTTCGGGCTCCCGGCGACCCTCTCCTCGACCGCTGGTACCAGCGCGTCCGGGATGTTCCAGGCCACCACCGCGCCGTAGATGACCTCCTCCGGCTTGGTGCGGTCGGGAGGGCGCAGGTCGGTGGTCACGCCCAGGAGGGCGCGGATGCGCGGCCACTCCGGGGCCTCGCCACCCGTGTAGAGCAGGTCGAAGGCCACGCGGTCGTCCGCCAGAACCGTGCCGTCACGCGCCAGGATGCGGCCCCTCAGAGGCTCGATGCGGCGCTGCTCGTTGGCGTTCTGGATGCTGCGCAGCGCGTACTCCTCGCTCCTCACGAGTTGGAGGAGGATGAGCCTGCCCGTGAACACCGCCAGGATGGTGAACAGGAAGGCGAGCAGCAGGCGCATCCTGCCTAGCACTACAGGAGCTCCTTCTGGAGCACGCGGCTACGATCGAGTAGCGCGGCGCTCCACGGCAGCACGAGCAGGCCGGCGGCGACGGTGAGGGCGCCCTCGACAGCGGCCACGGCCCCCAGACGGTCGAGGCTGTACGGGCCCCCTACCAGCCAGCCGAACAACAACGCCAGCACGATCCACTTGCCGACGACGGC